>JAOUOS010000006.1 GCA_029880285.1 Spirochaetia bacterium | reverse complement strand
AAATTAAACTTTCTATAATGGAGAGTTTGATCCTGGCTCAGAACGAACGCTGGCGGCGGGTCTTAAACATGCAAGTCGAACGGTGAAAATGAGGCTTCGGCCGAAACACGAGTGGCGAACGGGTGAGTAACACGTAGAAACCTTCCCCAAAGCGGGGGATAACCCTGGGAAACTAGGGCTAATACCCCATAGCCCCTGCTGCTTACGCAGTAGGGTAAAGGATGGCAACATTCACTTTGGGATGGGTCTGCGTTCTATCAGCTTGTTGGTAGGGTAATGGCCTACCAAGGCGACGACGGATAGCCGGCCTGAGAGGGTGATCGGCCACACTGGCACTGAGACACGGGCCAGACTCCTACGGGAGGCAGCAGTTAAGAATCTTGGACAATGGGCGCAAGCCTGATCCAGCCACGCCGCGTGAGGGATGAAGGCTCTCGGGTTGTAAACCTCGCTAAAGTGGGAAGAATAAGTGTATTCCTCAAGGGTACATGATGACGGTACCACTCTATAGCCCCGGCTAATTACGTGCCAGCAGCCGCGGTAATACGTATGGGGCAAGCGTTGTTCGGATTTATTGGGCGTAAAGGGCACGCAGGCGGACTATTAAGTTGGGTGTATAACCTTCAGGCTCAACCTGAAGTTTGCATTCAAAACTAGTAGTCTTGAGTCCCAGAGGGGAGAGCGGAATTCTCGGTGTAGCGGTGGAATGCGTAGATATCGAGAAGAACACCAGTGGCGAAGGCGGCTCTCTGGCTGGGTACTGACGCTCATGTGCGAAAGCGTGGGGAGCGAACAGGATTAGATACCCTGGTAGTCCACGCCGTAAACGTTGTGCACTAGGTGTCGGAGGTTTCAACGCCTTCGGTGCCGTAGTTAACGCATTAAGTGCACCGCCTGGGGAGTATGCCCGCAAGGGTGAAACTCAAAGGAATTGACGGGGGCCCGCACAAGCGGTGGAGCATGTGGTTTAATTCGACGATACACGAAGAACCTTACCCGGGTTTGACATCCATCAGACAGGCGTAGAGATACACCCTCCTTTAAGGCTGATGGACAGGTGTTGCATGGTTGTCGTCAGCTCGTGTTGTGAGATGTTGGGTTAAGTCCCGCAACGAGCGCAACCCTTACTCTGTGTTGCCATCAGGTTAAGCTGGGCACTCTCAGAGAACCGCCGATAAAAAGTCGGAGGAAGGTGGGGATGACGTCAAATCAGCATGGCCCTTATGTCCGGGGCTACACACGTGCTACAATGGCCGTAACAAATGGTAGCTAAGCCGCAAGGTAGAGCAAATCCCAGAAAAACGGTCTCAGTTCGGATTGCAGTCTGCAACTCGACTGCATGAAGCTGGAATCGCTAGTAATCGTGAATCAGCTATGTCACGGTGAATACGTTCCCGGGCCTTGTACACACCGCCCGTCACACCACCCGAGTGGGCGGCACTCGAAGTGACTGCGCTAACCCGCAAGGGGGGCAGGTCATCAAGGTGAAGTTTGCGAGGGGGGTGAAGTCGTAACAAGGTAGCCGTACCGGAAGGTGCGGCTGGATCACCTCCTTTAAGGAGAATCTGTGTGTTGGCTTATAGTCAACATGGCAGAGAGTTGGCACTGCTGTTTGGCAGTGATGCAAGGTAAGTACCCTGCAAAATAAGACCTGCTGTCTGCTTTTCAAAGAGTGACCGAGATAAAATTGAAAATAGTTATTTGAGCTTAGAGTAAAATATGGGCCTATAGCTCAGTTGGTTAGAGCGCACCCCTGATAAGGGTGAGGTCGATAGTTCAAATCTATCTAGGCCCACACTTATTAGAAAGCACAAAATGAGTTAAAACCACTGAAGTAAAGCCCAGCAAATGGGGGCTTAGCAGCCTGGCGGCAAACCCTTTGGGTATCAGCTGTCTAGCAGCTTCGCTAAAACCAAAAAATGGGGGCTTAGCTCAGCTGGGAGAGCACTTGATTTGCATTCAAGAGGTCATCGGTTCGATCCCGTTAGCCTCCAAAGCAATTATATTTTTTATATTTATAATTGAATTAGCTTTTATGTTTATGGGATATAAAAGCTGTTTGAAATAAAAAAATTGTTATATGTATAATTTCTGTTAAAAGAAATTGTGGGTAAAACGCTTATAAACAATTTAAGCGTACCAATTAGGATAAAAAAGCGAAAATGCGCTAACTATGAGAAATAGTTAGCAAATGCTTTATCATAAATAAAGCATAATATGGTCAAGTAATTAAGGGCATACGATGGATGCCTTGGCACTGTATGACGATGAAGGACGTGGTTACCTGCGATAAGCCTCGGTGAGCTGGAAGCAAGCATTGACCCGGGGATTTCCGAATGGGGAAACCTCTACGGGTAAACCCCGTAGGTTTGACTTATGTCAAAAGTAAAACTCAGGGAAGTGAAACATCTCAGTACCTGAAGGAAAAGAAAGCAAAAGCGAGTCCCTAAGTAGCGGCGAGCGAAAGGGGATTAGCCTAAACCGGTCTTATGATACAGCCTGAGGGCGATGTAAGGTCGGGGTTGTAGGGTTTGCCTGAAGATGCCTCAGAGTCTTCAGGGAGTTACAAAGCCAGAGTATAGAAGAAGCGTCTGAATAGCGCACCATAGAGGGTGAAAGTCCCGTATTTGAAATATTCTGGTCTCCCGGCAAATACCTGAGTACCACGGAGCACGTGAAATTCCGTGGGAATCTGCGAGGACCATCTCGTAAGGCTAAATACAAGACAGTGACCGATAGTGTACCAGTACCGTGAGGGAAAGGTGAAAAGCACCCCGGGAGGGGAGTGAAATAGAACCTGAAATCGTATGCCTACAAGGTATAGAAGGGCTATGTCTTCGGATATGCCTAACTGTGTGCCTTTTGTAGAATGAGCCTGCGACTTACTATGCGCAGCAAGGTTAAGGGATCGAAATTCCGGAGCCGAAGCGAAAGCGAGTCTGAATAGGGCGTTAAGTTGCATGTAGTAGACCCGAAGCCGGGTGATCTATCTTTGACCAGGATGAAGTCTCGGTAACACGAGATGGAGGTCCGAACCGGTGAATGTTGAAAAATTCTCGGATGAGTTGATGATAGGAGTGAAAGGCTAATCAAACCCGGTGATAGCTGGTTCTCCTCGAAATGCATTGAGGTGCAGGGTTATATGTTTCGATGCGGGGGTAGAGCACTGTTTGGGCTAGGGGCCCTACCAGGTTACCAAACCCAGGCAAACTACGAATACCGTTTCGTTAAGTATGGCACTGAGACTGTGGGGGATAATCTTCATAGTCGAGAGGGAAACAACCCAGACCGTCAGCTAAGGTTCCTAAATTCAGACTAAGTGTAAAAGGAAGTTGAAGCGCTAAGACAATCAGGAGGTTGGCTTAGAAGCAGCCACCCTTTAAAGAATGCGTAATAGCTCACTGATCGAGGGCTTCAGCGCCGAAAATGTATGGAACTAAGTCTGGTACCGAAGCTACGGGTGTTTACTTTTAGTAAACGCGGTAGAGGAGCGTTCCTGTTGGGGTGAAGGCGTACTGTAAAGAGCGCTGGACTGGCAGGAAGTGAGAATGCAGGCATGAGTAGCGATAAGGCCGGTGAAATTCCGGCCCACCGTAAGCCCAAGGGTTCCTCCGCAAGGTAACTCCGCGGAGGGTTAGTCGGTCCCTAAGGCGAGGCCGAAAGGCGTAGTCGATGGGAAACAGGTTTATATTCCTGTACCGCATGGCTAAGGTTTGACCGATGGGGTAACGCAGTAGGATAAAAGTACGGAGAGATGGTTCTCCGGACAAGGTTGTAGGGCTATGATGGAATTAGGCAAATCCGGTTCCGGAGCTTGAGAGCTGATGTCGACCCTGCCTTCGGGCGTGGGGTAGTCTTTGACTCCACACTGCCAAGAAAAACCTCTAAGGGACAAAGCTGTGCGACCGTACCCGAAACCGACACAGGTGGGCGAGGAGAAAATCCTAAGGTGCGCGAGAGAAACCTCGTTAAGGAACTCGGCAATCTAACCCCGTAACTTAGGGAGAAGGGGTGCCCCATTAAGATGAAGGGCCTGCGCCTGGAGTCTGAAGGGGCCGCAGTGAAGAGCTCGTGGCGACTGTTTACCAAAAACACAGGTCTCTGCTAACTCGCAAGAGGAAGTATAGGGACTGACACCTGCCCGGTGCTGGAAGGTTAAGGGGATAGGTTAGTCTTTTAGACGAAGCTTAGAACCGAAGCCCCAGTAAACGGCGGCCGTAACTATGACGGTCCTAAGGTAGCGAAATTCCTTGTCGGGTAAATTCCGACCTGCACGAATGGTGTAACGACTGCGGGGCTGTCTCAACGAGGATCTCGGCGAAATTGTAGCGCCCGTGAAGATGCGGGCTACCCACGGTAGGACAGAAAGACCCCGTGAACCTTTACTGTAACTTGGCATTGATCTTTGGTCCTGCATGTGTAGGATAGGTGGGAGGCTTTGAAGCTGTGGCGCTAGCTGTGGTGGAGCCATCCTTGAAATACCACCCTTGCAAGATTGAAAATCTAACCGGTGTAGTTATCCTATATCGGGACAATGTCTGGCGGGCAGTTTGACTGGGGCGGTCGCCTCCTAAAGAGTAACGGAGGCGCCCTAAGGTTCCCTCAGCACGGTCGGAAATCGTGCGTAGAGTGCAAAGGCATAAGGGAGCTTAACTGCGAGACATACAGGTCGAGCAGATACGAAAGTAGGGCTTAGTGATCCGGTGGTCCCGAATGGAAGGGCCATCGCTCAACGGATAAAAGGTACTCCGGGGATAACAGGCTTATCGGGCCCAAGAGTCCATATCGACGGCCCGGTTTGGCACCTCGATGTCGGCTCGTCGCATCCTGGGGCTGGAGCAGGTCCCAAGGGTTTGGCTGTTCGCCAATTAAAGCGGCACGCGAGCTGGGTTCAGAACGTCGTGAGACAGTTCGGTCCGTATCCACCGTGGGCGTTGGAAATTTGAGAGGGCCTGTCCCTAGTACGAGAGGACCGGGATGGACAAACCTCTAGTGTACCGGTTGTCGCGCCAGCGGCACCGCCGGGTAGCTATGTTTGGAAGGGATAACCGCTGAAAGCATCTAAGCGGGAAGCCTGCCTCAAGATAAGATTTCCCATCGTTGGGTTTACCAACGACTGTAGACCCCTGAGAGAATATCAGGTTGATAGGTCATAAGTATAAGCATGGTAACATGTTGAGCTGAGTGATACTAATCGGTCGTGAGTCTTGACCATATTATGGTTTAGTTATGAAAAAAGATAAGTAAGCTTAAATGTTTATAAAGAAGTAAATTAAAGTTAACAAGATTAACATATAACGCATTAATTTTTCCGCCGGCTATAGAGCAGGGGAAACACCCGTTCCCATCCCGAACACGGAAGTAAAGTCCTGCATCGCCAATGGTACTTGAGGGTTCGCTCTCCGGAAGAGTAGGACGCCGGCGGATTTTAATTGAATAATAATATATGACCCGTCTGAATTCAGACGGGTTTTTTTTTATTTACTTTAATAGAAAAATATTTAGACAAACTATCATATCTTTATTTTTTGTCTTTATGAATGAAAATCACTATGACGTAATTATAATAGGTTCAGGACCAGCGGGATACACCGCTGCCATTTACTGTGGCAGAGCGAATTTGAAAACAATTGTGTTTGAAGGTATGCAACGGGGTGGCCAGTTAATGATAACAACTGAAGTTGAAAATTTTCCGGGATTTCCTGAAGGAATAGACGGTCCTCAACTGATGGAGCAGTTTAGAAAGCAAGCCGAAAAATTTGGCGCGAAACTTGTAACAAAAGATGTTGAAAAGGCCCAGCTTTTAAACGGAAGACCCTTTAAAATTGAATTAGGCGGTCAGGAGTATACATCAAACTCAGTTATTATAGCAACCGGAGCGACAGCAAGATTTTTAAATATCCCTTCTGAAGAAAAGTATAAGGGCAAAGGTGTTTCGGCATGTGCCACTTGTGACGGGTTCTTTTTTAGAGATAAAGAAGTAGCCATCGTGGGCGGCGGCGATAGCGCTATGGAAGAGGCTTTATTTTTAACAAAATTTGCATCTAAAGTTAATGTATTTCATAGAAGAGATTTTTTTAGAGCCAGTAAAATAATGGTAGAGAGGGCTCAAAATAATCCAAAAATAGAATTTCATTTGTTTAAATTAATAGAAGAAATATATGGCGATGAGTCAACCGGTGTTGTTTCAGGAGTAAAATTAAAAGATGTTCGCGATAATAGTATTGTAGATTTTCCTTTACAGGGAGTTTTTGTTGCTATAGGTCACGATCCTAATACAAAGCTTTTTGAGGGACAGCTTGATTTAGATGAAAAAAAATATATTAAAACAATAGAGGGTAAAACAAGAACTAAAATTGAAGGTGTATTTGCCGCTGGCGATGTTCAGGATGATTATTATAGACAGGCAATAACAGCAGCCGGCAGTGGAGCGATGGCCGCGATAGAAGCGGAGCGTTTTTTGGAGTCAATAAATTAATAAAAAAAAGCCATACTTATTTTTAATATTTCTTTTATTACTAGATCAAAACTGTAAACATTCAGATTTTCAACTATTAAGTAACGACGAAACAAAAAGAGCATGGGAAAGTTCTTTAATACAAAATAAAGAAAAATACCCTGAAAATTTTGAAATAGCAGAGCCTGAAAGAATATTATTTTCAGGAAATTATTACAATGTTTACTTATTCTCAAAAAGTTTTTCTCAGGGTGAAGTCATATATATTGAAATAATTCCCAATGAACAATTAGATGAAATTAAATGTTATTTTAATAATACAGAAATTCCTCTTAGCCGATTTTCATGGGGTTATAGGGGTTTTATGGGTATACATCCAGAGTATTCAGAAGATTTAGCTAAAATAATTATAAAAAATAAGAAACATGTTAGAGAAGAAGAAAATTTTTTCTTAGTAAAAATAAAAAAGACACAGTTTAAAACCTCTAAAACAATATTAAAACTGGGAAAATATTCAGATTTAGATGAATTAAAAAAACCAGAAGTTATACAAATGATTGAAAGAGCTAGAGAAAAAAAGAAAAAAGTGTTTAGAGAAAGAAATGAAGATACAGTTAAATCGAGACTACATCATCCAGTAGAAAATCATCTCATAAGCTCAGAGTTTTGGACAAAAAGATTAAAATACAGGTATGAAAGAAAAGGTAAAGAAAAGATAAAATCAAAAATCAAAAATTCAATTCATAAAGGTTTAGACTTTGCCGGTAAAACAGGTACAACAATTTATGCAATGGCAGATGGTAAAGTTGTTATAGCTGAAAAAATGTATTTTGAAGGTAATTATACTTTAATTGATCATGGGCTCGGATTTTTTTCTGGCTATATGCATCAAAATGAAATATTTGTTGAAGAAGGTGATAAAGTAATAGCGGGAGAAAAAATAGGGTCTATTGGTGAAACAGGGGCGGTTACAGGCGCTCATCTGCATGTGTTTATTTATATTCGGGGTATTTTTGTAGATCCTATGAGTTTATTGGTTTTACCCGTTAGAGATTAATTTAAAAACTTATCAATTTCTAAAAATAATTTATTCTTATTAATAGGTTTTGTAAGATAGCCATCACATTTTATTTTAAGCCTTTCTTCATCAGATTTCATGCCGCTAGCGCTTAAAACTAAAATAGGAATACTCTTTGTTTTATTATTATTTTTTAAAATATTTATCGCTTCTTCACCTCCCATTACGGGCATAACCAAATCCATTAATACAATATCTGGTAATTCTTTTTCACATAAACTAATGGCCTTTTTGCCATTTTCAGCTTCAATTATTGATATTTTTGAATTATTAAAATATGCTTTTAATAGTTTTCTATTGCCTTCTACGTCATCTACTATTAATATTTTTTTATTTTCAAATTTTGTATTTTTAATTAATTGAACTTGTTTTGATTTTACTTCTTTACTTACATAAAAAATGTTATTTAATCTGACAGAAAAAGTGCTTCCTTTATTTACGGTGCTGTTTAATATAATTTCTCCATCCATTAAAGCTGCTAATTGTTTTATTATAGAAAGACCTAGGCCAGTACCGCCGTATTTTGAATGATCCTGACCTTCTTTTTGTGTAAATTGTTCAAAGATTTTTTTTTGTTGATCTTTTGGTATACCAATACCGGTATCTTTTACGCTTAATGTTAAATTTTTCTGAAATGGTTCTTTGCCATTTTCTACTATAGTAGAAAGTTCAATAAAGCCTTTATCAGTAAATTTAATGGCATTATTTAATAAGTTGATCAATATTTGTTTAATTCTAACGTTATCAAGTAATACTAATTTTGGCAATTTAGAATCATGCTTGATGTAAAGTTTGAGATTTTTTTCTTTTATTTTCGTCTCAAACATCAGGGCCGTTTCTTCATATATTTCTTTTAAATTTATAATGTTTTCTTTAATTTCTAACTTACCGGCCTCAACTTTTGATAAATCTAATATATCATCTATAATATTTAAAAGAGAATTGGCGCTTGATAATATGTATGAAATATATTTTTTATTTTTTGATCTTTTTAATTCTTCAGATAATACTTCGGCAAACCCCAGAATTGCATTCATTGGTGTTCTTATTTCATGACTCATTTTGGCTAAAAATTCTGATTTTGCCTTAGAGGCTTGAATTGCGTTTTCTGTAGCTTTATGAAGTTCTTCGGTTCTTTCTATTACTTTTTTTTCTAATTGGTCTCGATTTTTTTTTAGAGAATTTTCTCTTTTCTTTATTTTTAAAAGCATTTCATTAAATTCTTTAGCCAGAATGCCCAGTTCATCTTTAGACATATGTTTAATGTTATGGGAGTAATCTTTTTCTTTTGAAACCTGTACGATAGAATTTGTTAATTGTTTAATAGGCGTCATAATTAAATCTTTTGCTTTTAAAGATAAATAAAAAGAAATTATCATCATAACAATAAAAGCAATCAGCGCAATTTCAAAAAAGCGCAATGTGGATTCTTTAATTTCTGTTCTATCTGAAATTAATTGAAGATATCCTACAACTTCTGAATTAAACGAAATGATAGTATTATAAAAAATTTTCTGATCTTTATAAGACGTTATAAATTGGTCATTTATAATTCTATCTTTATTGCATTGAATTGTATTTTCATTAATACTTTTATATGAAGTAAAAAGCTTGTTTGAAAAAGTATATATACACGCTTTTAATATGCCTTTATGCTCATCCAATGAATTTATAAGAGTTGATTCTGCTGATTTTTTATCGTTAAAAATTAAAGTAGCGGCTAAGTTTTCTGCTATTGTATGAGCCGTAGATTTAATACTATTTTTAAGTTTCTCTTCGGCAATTTCTTTGTAAATATATACAGATCCGGCGCTTGACAATATCAGGGCGAAAGAAATAGTAATAAATTGAATTAATATCAGTTTATTTCTTAATGGTAGTTTATCAAAAATATTTTTCAAATGATTCATAAATTATTCTATAAAGTATATCTAAAGCCTATTAATATTTCAATACCAGGTTGTGGATGATAAGCAGGTATAAATCCATCAGGATTTTGAATAGTAGGTTGAATTGTATCAACTGGTTTTATGCCAGAACCAGATTGTCTTCCCGGTGTAATTATTTTTGAATTAAGTACATTTTTAATTATAAGATGCGGTTCAAGTTTTATATTTTCGCCAAAAAAATTATTTCCCGTTAATGTCAGGTTCAAAAGAGTATAACTGTCAAGATAGCCATCAGGATTTTTTTCGGTTACGTAATCATATTTGACATCTGAAATATTTTTAGTATAAAAATATTTATTTGTTTCGGGAGCTTTGATGGGTCCTATCCAAATTCCTGATAAATTTATATTTACAGTATTTAATAATAAATAATCAAATCCGAAAAATATTTTATGCTTAGCTATATTGTCTATTTCTTTTTTTAAGTCTTTTCCTAAGATAAAAGAATAATGCGAATATATAGATAAATTATTAATAATATCATAATTAAAACCAATAGAAATACCGGTTATATTTGTAGTACCAATATTTTGATAGATATCAGGTTTTAACAAAGAAGTAGTAGAATTTAAATTTTTAGCTATTGTTATTAAATTTTCAAGACGGCTGTGAAAAATATTCATTTTAATTAAACCGCTTTTACCAAATAAATAATTAAGTTCTAACTCTGAAGTTCTTATCTTTTCGGGGTTTAATTCTTCATTTCCCCTAAATTCATCATATAATTCAAAAACTGTAGGGGCCTTAAAGGCTTCACCGTATAGTATTTTATATAAAAAAGATTTTCCTATACCTCCGGTATATCCGGCTCTGGGGTTTATTGAATATTTATATTCACTATTATAATCATAACGAATGCCAAACGTTAAAGCGTGGTTGTCAGAAAATTTGTGTTCATCCTGCAGATAAAGAGCGTATTCATTAGTATAATAAACCGGTTGCATGCTGGTTGTTTCAGTTGGATATGTAGAGTCTATTATACTATTACTTGTATTTATTTTTTGTCCCAAGGCAATGGCAAAGTATTGTTCTATTTGACGTTCTATTTGAAATCCCATTGTTAGTTCATTATCACCGGTAATATACCAATCAATTTGTTGTTCTGTTCCTGTGGTAAAACCCTCTCCATGATAATTTTTTGATTTATCTTTTACAGGCGGGTTAATACCATTGTCTACACTTTGGTATTTGTATGTGTATACAAATTCTGTATCAGGTAATATTTTTGTACTTCTATGAAATAATTTTGAGTTCCATGATATGTTGCCGTTAATATCATGATGATATAAGTTATAAATGGTGTATCCCTCATGTAAGACATTAAAAGGTAAGTTTTTATCATTTGCAAAATATTCATAGCCGGGTACTTCACTGCCAAGACCTTCATTGCGTCGCCAATAATTAAAACCTATTTTAAATGTATCTTTTTCAATATGTGACCTGATATATATATTGTTTATATTTGTTTTAAATCCGTCTTCAAGTTTTTTTCTGCTTCCATCTGAATTTCTTTCATTATCTATTGTTCCATATTCTGTAGTATCTACTTTATCGGGTTCATAATTGTTGTGAAAATAGTTTCCAGGATCGTATCTATCTTTGCCATCATCGCCTTCAGAATAATACCATCTGGCAGACGACCAAAAAGATAACCCACTCTCGGTTTTATAACCAATAAGAATTTCTGGTGTTATTGTATTATATGAGCCGTAATAATTATTTGTTTCAAAGGCGAAAGAAGAGTCTTTTTGAAATATATTGTTTTTAGAGCGTGTAATAATATTAATAACGCCAGCATATGCTTCGTTGCCATACAATGATGACCCTGGGCCGCTGATAAATTCAATTTTTTCAATATCCGCAAAAAGAAAATCATACCCAAGATTCTCAACCCACCCATTTGAAACGTCATTTTGTTCAATTCCGTTTACAAGTATTAATAATTTTGTTTGTCCTACATCTGAAATTCCTCTAAAAATAATATGTGAAGGGTACTCTCCTGAGGGTTGCCCTATGGTTACATCAAAACCCGGAAGATCCCTTAAAATATCTGTTAAATGCCTGTAGCCTCTGTTTATAATTGTTTTACGATCTATTATAATAATATTTGCTGGAGCTCTTTTCAACGTTTGTGTTTTCTTTGCGGCTGAGATTACTTCGCGATTCATTAAGTCGTATATATTCAAGTCTTCTAATAAAAGCTTTTGCATTTCAGTATCAATTATTTCCTGTTGCATATTTGTATTATTATTTTCAAGTATATTGGAACTTTTCTCTTCAAGATTTTCTTCTTGACCAAAAGTATTTTGATAAGGAAAGTAAAGAATCATGATTAACAAATATACTTTATATATTTTTTTATTTTTCATAAGCCCCCTTAATATACAGTTGTAGCCAGTCTTAATAAATTTGAATTGACTTTTATATTCCTTTTCTTTAGGGATGAATAATTTATTTCGAAACGAATAGCGTTATCTAATAAAAGAAAGTTGATATCCACACCAAAAGAAATCATATTTTTTTTTTCTGATATAATAAGAACCGGGCTCTCATTCTTTATTCTTAGAATTTTTGTAAGTTTTTCAGAATTATTTTTTGGAATAAATATAATATGATAGCTATTGTTAACATTTTCTAATTTACTTAAAATATCAATTTTTATTGGCATATCTTTTGCTGTTTTTTGGGAAGCTATTATTTTTAATGGAGCTTCTATTTCTGTGTTTTCGCCTAATATCGCAATATTAAAAGTTTTTGAATTCTCAATATTGGGCCAGGTAATAAATTTTATAAAATTATAAATAAAGTAGGCTTTTATATTGTATTCTTTCTCTACTTTTTCTGAATATATATTTTTCTGAAGAGAAAAAAATATTAGAATTAAAAGAATAAAATATTTTTTATACCCGCTGTTCATAATAGTTGTCAACGGTTAATTAACAATGGTTAAGAAAAAAGAATAGTTCTAATTGGCAAGAATAATATTACTTTTATTGGCCTAAAATTCTATCCCGCTACAAATATTTCTTTTATTAATAAGTCTGGAATTTTAACGGAACTAAAACTGTCATCATAATTATTTGAAATACTCTCTATATTTTTAAGCAAATCAAAAAAATTTGTATTTAAAGTTATTTCATCAACCGGATGTACTTTTTCACCGTTTTCTATATAAAAACCCTGGGCGCCTATGGATATTTCTCCTGATATTTGCGAGCATCCCGCGCCGCCTTCAAGTTCAGTAATGTATATACACTTTGCATTTGCGTTAAGTAAGTTATCTATGGTAGAGTTTTGTTTTTCTAATAAAACATTCCAGCAGGTTGTTGTCACTTGTGAACTATAGCCTCTTTGGGCGTGGCCGGAACTTTTTTTATTTTCTTTTGCCGCGCTTTCAAGATGATATAAAAATGAATTTAATACGCCATCTTTTACTAAATATATAGGCTTAGTTGGTATACCTTCATCGTCAATAAGACGCGAAGAAGCACCTTCTTCTATATGGGGGTCAGAAATTAAATTACAAGTTTTCGCGGCTATTTCTTTACCTGTTTTACCAGATATTTTTGACTGGCCTTTTTGTGCATTTTCTGCATAAAAAGATGATAAAAACATTGAAAATAAACGAGAAGCTGTACGGTTAGATAGAACAACAGGATATTGGCCGCTTTTTACTGGTTTTGCCCCTAGTAAACTTATCGCTCTATTGGCAGCTTCTTTTGCCATAAGATCAGTATCAAATACGTTTATATTTCTGCCGCCTCTTACGTAATAACCACTTTTTGCAGATTCGTTTTTTTCTGCAAATACACTTAAACCGGCAGATACCATATTTTCTATGTAGTCAAATTTCATATTTTCAGAATTTATAAATAATTTTCTTTTCTTTAATTTGACCAAGCCCAAATGAGGAATATTAGTAATAAGTTTATCTGTACCATATGCTTTTTGCTCTAAAGATAGCCCAATATCTTTTAATGTGTCAAAGTTTACGTTGTCAAGTTCTTGATTATATAAATTTAATGTACCTGCAGTGGTCTCTTCAAAAAAGGGGATTTCAATTTCAACATTATCAGAAAGTTTGGCATTTTCTACAGCGTCATTTACGGTCTCAGTAATTTTTTCAGGTGTTATTTTTTCAGTATATGAGTATCCTATTTTTTTATTTTTATATATTCTAACCCCTATCCCCATTGATTGAGCAACTTCAGATTGAATTACTTTTCCGCGAAATATTTCAAGCCCTATATCTTTTTTATCCACCGCGACAGCATCAAAAGCAGCATTTTGTTTTTGCGCTTCTTTCTTTGCTAATTCTAACGCTTCGTCTAAAAGCATTATCTACCCCCCACTAAAATTTCATCAACCTTTATTGTTGGCTGGCCCACAGTAACAGGAACCCATCCTGATGACGCACCGCAGGTTCCGGCTGTAATTTCAAGATCGTTTGCAACCATAGAAATTTTTGGTAATATTTCATGACCTTTGCCTATAAGTGTTGCGCCTCTTACGGGTTTATCAATTTTTCCGTTTTTGATTATATAACCTTCTGAAACAGCAAAATTAAACTCTCCGGTCGCGGGATCAACAGAGCCGCCGCCCATTTTTTTTGAATATAATCCAAAATCAATAGAGGCTATCATATTATCAATACTATCTTTACCATTATCAATATAAGTATTTCTCATTCTAGAAACCGGAGAAAATTTATACGACTCGCGGCGTGCGCTGCCGGTACGCGGCACATTTACTTCTATTGCTCCTACTTTATCTGACATATAACTTTTCAATATACCGTCTTTTATAAGAATAGTTTTTTGCGCTAAATGGCCCTCGTCATCTATGTTTATAGAGCCCCAAGAGTTAACGATATTCCCGTCATCAATAGCAGTTACTGCTTCATGGGCAATTTTTTGGCCCAGCTTTCCCGTAAAAGGCGAAGCCGAACGTCTAATAGACTCAGTTTCAAGCGGATGTCCGCATGCTTCGTGAAAAATGACCCCTCCAAAACCGTTACCCAAAATAACCGGCATTTTTTTTCCTTCTATGTATCCGGCGCTTAACATCAATAAAGCTCTTTGCGCGGCTTGTTCAGCATAGTTTTCGATATTTAAATTCTCAAAAAATTCATAACCGCGTTGTTCTCCGGGAGATTCTGTTCCTTCGAACCTTTCATTTTCATTTGCTGCCGTTACAGAAACTATAAAACGACATCTGGTTTGTTTATCTTCAGCAGAAAGACCTTCGCTGTTTAATATTTCTATTTGTCTTACAGATTCTAAAATTCTAACAGACGCTTGAATTATTTTTGAATCAGTTTTTCTTGCTGCTTCATCGGCTCTTTTTAAGAGTAATAATTTTTGAGATGGTATAACATCTTTTGGATATTTTTTTATAGGGTGAATATTGTGAATTTCTTTATTTTGTAATGATATTAAGTCTTTAGTTTGTTTTTTCCCATTGTTTTTAGCCAAGGCGAGTTCATTTATAATTTTTAAAAGATTTGCTTCAGTTTCATCAGATGTATATCCGTATAAAACTTCTGTTCCAAATAATAGTCTTATACCTATTCCGTAGGTTGTGCCCGAATTTATGGTTTCAATTTTTTTATCTCTTAATGCTATAGTAGAACTTTGATTTTCTTCAATAAAAATTTCAGAAAAATCGGCACCAGTATCTAAACCGGCCTGCAAAATTTTTTCAGCTTTTGTTTTTTCCATTAGTTTTATAATTTAAGAAAATATGTTGTATTTCTCTATTTATTTTTATCTTTTTAGAAAATTTCCGCATGAAAAATCATCTGAAACAAAAATTTTTAATCGATTGCATTTTTTAATTTCTTGCAGATAAAATTCACACTCAGCGCAAAACGAACCTCCCGCGTGCCTAAGTACTTCTGTAACAAAATTTTCTTCGCCTTTATCAAGCCAAACACCTTCACACTGGGGGCATTTATCAATGGTAATACCTTTATATGTTATAGGATTTAAAGCGGCCTTACATTTAGGGCAAGTCATAATTTATTATTTGTTATTTAAGAGTTTACTCGTCAAGGTTTTTATTCTTTACTTTCTCTTTTCAATACTTTTAAATAATTTTGTTAGTATTTTTTCTATAGGATAATTTTCAATAAGTAAATAAGAAGATACTATTCCATCAATCGCGGCCCAAAAAAGAAACACTTGTTCCTGATTAATTGGTTTCTTCTCTATACTAATTAAGTTTGTAATATTTTTTATTATCATTTTTTGTAGGTCATCAATTTCTCTTTTTATAATTTTCATAATATCGTTATTCATTCGCATAGAATGTACGAGTCTCCAAAATTCAGGTTTCTCTTTTATAGATTTTAATATTTTATTTTTATAAATCTCAATTTTGGTTTCATTTTCTGCATTTATCTCATAGTTAAAAGTTTCTTCTATTTCACTTTTTAATAAGTTGGCAATTTCAATTAAAATAGTTTCTTTATTTTTATAATGATTATATATTGAACTTTGAACAATTCCTGCTTCTTTCGCGATGTTGCGCATAGATGTGGCATGATAGCCTTTGTTTGAAAATAATTTAATCGCGCATTCTAATATTTCTTTAGATTTATTACTCATATTGATCAATTATGAACGTATGTTCGCTATGTCAATTCCATTTAATAATTTTTTTATCATATGTAAAACACATAAAAAATATTACTTATAATAATAATTGATTATAAAATATTTGTCGTTTCATCCAAAAAAAAAATAATGATTAATTTATGTTATATTTTTCTTACAATATATTTTTAATATTTTTATATCCTTTTTTAGTTTTCTTGTCAATTTTTATAAAAAGATTAAAATATAACTTTCAAATTCGTCGTGAAAAAATTGAGTTTAAAAATAATCAAAATAAAATCGTATATTGGTTTCATGCTTCTTCTGTGGGAGAATACGAAAGTATACGTCCCTTGGCGCATGCCATAAAACAAAAGAAATCACAAAGTTTAATAGTTTTTAGTGTATTTTCTGATAGTGCGTATACGCAGAGAAAAAATGATATTTTGCATGATTTTTTCTTTGTTTTACCCATCGATTTCAGCTGGAAGATGAAAAAATTAATTAAACAAATTAATCCTAAAATCATTTTTTATTCAAGATATGATGTATGGCCGAATATGGTTAAAATTGCCGCCTCTATGAACATAACACAATATTTAATTTCGGCGGTATTACCCGCGAAATCGGCCCGAGGCAAAGGACTTACCGGCCAATTGTACGCTAATATTTATAAATATCTAAATAATATTTTTTCTGTTCATAAAGAGCATACTAAAAGGTTTAAAAACTTATCGCTAAATGCAAAAACCGCCGGAGATATTCGTTTTGATTCAATAAAAATGAAACTAAAAAATCCGCCGTCAAATTTTATAAATGAGGGGAAAAAAATTAAATTATTATTTAATCATAAAAAAGCCATATTAATAGGCGGTTCTACTTATAGTAAATCAGAAGATTTTTTAATAGAAACAATTAAAAATAACATAGATATGGGATTAATTTTAGTTCCACATCATATAAATAAAAACCATATTACTAAAATTATACATACAACAACAAAAAATAATTTAAATTTTATTTTATATTCGAATTTAAAAAATAGAAAAGTAAATGACAACATAGATATACTTATTGTTGATAAATTGGGGTTGCTTCAATACTTATATTCATTGGCTAATTTTGCATATGTTGGCGGCGGATGGAAAGGCTCTGTTCATTCTGTTATAGAATCGTCTTATTTTGGGCTGCCTTTAATAACAGGTCCTTATATAAATAATTCTCAAGAAGCCATCGATTTAAAAAAAAGAGGATGTCTTTATGTAATGAAATCGCCCTCTTATAAAGAAATAAGTTCGTTTTACAATTATAGTGTAAAAAATAAAAATAAGTACATTAAAATAAAAGATAATATAAAAAAATATTTTAATTCAAATTTAAATTCTGTTGATTATATAATTAAAAATATATCTCTAGGTTAGCCTGCATTTCTTTTAAGAGATTTTATTCTTTCAGCGTTTAAGACACCATCTATTTTTCTAATATCTGATAAAATTGTTTCAAGATGCTCATTGGAATCTACTTCTATGGTAAAAGAATCATGTATTTTTCCGTTTGTGTCTGTATACGCAGACGCTTCAATAATACTGGCGCCTGAATCAGATATAGTTTTTACTAATTCAAGATATATTTGAACTCTGTCATTTCCTGTTACTAGTATATGAACAGGAAAAGGTTCATACATGCCGCTCCATTTAAGTTTTACCACACGCGTACTGGTTTCGGCATTATTTAATAACGTTTTTATAGAAGAACATGAATTTTTATGAACCGTAATTCCGCTTCCTCTCGTAATAAAACCCAGTATGCTGTCACCGGGTAAAGGGGCGCAGCATTTGGCGAATTTCATTTCTACATCTTTTTCACCCTGCCATTCTACAATAGGTTGAATTTTAGAACTCTTTTTGTTTTGTTTTTTTTGTTTTAATGATTTATTAACGGTCTCTTCTATTTTTTGAGTTATCTTATGTGATTGAGTTTCTGTCGATTCTACATGATGTAATTTAGCAGCGGTTCCTGTTTCATGTTTTCTAAACCAAGCGTTTAACTTGTTTCTTGCCTGAGCTGTTTTTAAAAATTTTACCCAGTTTAGTGATGGTTTTACAGATGAGTTTGTTTGAATATTTAATTGGTCTCCACTTTTTAATAAAGTTCTTATAGATACTAATCGGTCATTTATTTTTGCCCCGGCACAGTGAAACCCAATATCACTGTGTATTCTAAAGGCAAAATCAAGAACAGTAGAGCCTTTGGGCATTGAGATAATATCTCCTTTTGGTGTAAAAACATATACTTCATCGCCCGCTAAATTATCTTTTAATTCTTCAATAAATTCTGAAGCGTTTTCACCCTCTTCTTCAAGTGATGCTATTTGTTGTAATAAATTAAACCTATCTGTGAGTTTTTTAGCGTCTTTCTTTTCTTTATATGCCCAATGAGCAGCAATACCCATTTCTGCTATTTGGTGCATCTGCTTTGTTCTAATTTGAATTTCTAAAATTCGTCCATCTGGTGTAATTACAGATGTATGCAGTGACTGATATCCGTTTGATTTTGGTACAGATATATAATCTTTAAATCGTCCGGGTATAGGGTTCCAAATAGTATGTACAATTCCAAGCGCTCCATAGCATTGCTGAATATTATCAACTAGTATTCGTATGCCCGATAAATCATAAATATCTTCAAAAGCTCTGTTTTTTTCTTTCATTTTTTGATAAATAGAAAAAAAATGTTTTGTTCTACCGGCAATATCCGCTTTAATTTTACTCTCTTTTAATTTATTTTTTAGCAGTAATACGTACTGATTTATTTTTTCTTCCCTTTCTTTTCTTTTTTCACTTACTTTTTTTTTGATTTCTTGATAGGTTTCGTGATCAAGAATAGATAGGGCCAAATCTTCAAGTTCCCATTTTATTTTAAAAATACCCAATCTGCCCGCTAAAGGAGCATAAATATCAAAAGTTTCTTTTGCTATTCGTTTTGCTTTTTCGGGAGTATGATATGTAAGTGTTCTCATGTTATGAAGTTTATCTGCTAATTTAATTAAAATAACCCTGGCGTCTTTTACTGTGGCTAATATCATTTTTCTAATATTGTGAGCCTGTTTTTTTTCGATGCTTTCTGTTTTTAAAACAGAGATTTTAGTAACGCCTTCAACAAGGTGAAGTACATTTGCACCAAATTCTTTAGTTATGTACTCTCTTGAAATTTGAGTATCTTCAAGAATATCATGAAGAAGCCCAGAGCAGATTGTTTCGTGGTCCATCTCAAGTTCTGCTAAAGTAATAGCAACATTATAAGGATGAATTATGTATGGTTCGCCGGATAATCTTTTTTGAAATTTATGAGCATCGGCTGATAAAAAGTATGCCTTTTTTATTAAAGACCTTTGATTTCTATTTGTCTGCTTTTGACATTTTTTAAGAAGTTCTACAATATCTTTTCTTTGAGTTTTAAAAAGCACAATCATAATGTATCTATAAGTATATACGTTGTCAAAGATTTTTTTATTTAAAAATAAATTGATATAAGGCAGGTTTTTTTGGCTTTACTTTAGTTTTAGATTTAAAATTTAAGCAAGCCATATGCTGCTTTTATCAAATCTTCAGGTTTTATTTTATAATATTTTTCGCAAAAGTCTTTTATATCAAACATATGCTTATACATACCCTCTAATAATATCCCGCCGCCCAAAAAAGTCATCAGCAAGTCTTCTTTATTGATTGAAGCTAATTCAGTACTGCTTTTATCTTCACTAGCCATTGTTATTGCCGATAAAATAAGCTCCTGCAGTTTTTGTTGTTTTTCTTGAAACTGCAATTTTGTAATTTCATCATTTAGCATTTTATCGGTAATTGCGGGATAGCGCGACGCGTGAAGTATTGCTTTCATATGATTGGGATGTTCTAAAAAAGCCCGTAAATAAGCTTTCTTAATACCATCTAATTTTTCTTTGCCATTTTTACCCTTATCAATCTCTTCTTTCAATATTTCATAAAATATTTCGGCAGAGCGTGCAGAAATAGCTAGATATAAATCTTCTTTATTTTTAAAGTATAAATAAATAGTGCCCTTGCTGTATTCGGCTTCTTCAGCTATTTCATCCATTGTAGTGTTTTCATAGCCCTTCGCAAAAAAAATCTTTTCTGCCGCATTTATTATCGCTTCTCTTTTTTGAGCTTTTTCTCTTTCTTGTCTTTCTGCTATACCCATAAACAATTTATAATTTGTATTTACTAACAATTGAGACAATACGGCAAGTTTTTTTATAAAAAAACATAAAATACTTGACGCCGCGCCACGTAATATATAATATTTATATATTGACTTGTAGTCAGTTTCTGTGTCTCGGTACAGCAAATTACAGAGAAAAGGCGGATATTATGAAAATAGATATTGAAAAATCTTATAAAAATTACGGGCCCATGGTGTTTAGAAGATGCTATTTTTTGTTAAAAGATGAAGATATGGCAAAAGACGCCATGCAAGATACTTTCATAAAAATTTTAACAGCTCAAAATAAATTAACTAATACATATCTCTCTTCTTTATTTTATAAGATAGCCACAAATATCTGCTACAATATTTTAAATTCAAAAAAATCAAAAGAAATAAAATCTGATAATTATTTTTTAAGTCAAAACGCCTCACATGAAGATAATGAAAAAATATTTATAATAAAAGATATGCTAAGTCAAATTTTTAAAAATGAAAAACCATCCACCCAAAAAATGGCTCATTTACATTATATAGATAAATTAACCCTCGCGCAAACAGCAGAAGAGACCGGTTACTCAGTTTCAGGGGTAAGAAAAAATTTAAGAAAATTAAAAATAAAAGCCAAAAATATCTCGCGTGCATAAAAATATTATGAACATAAAGCGCTTTGTGTCTCTATTAATAGCAGTTTTAATATCTTTTCTTTTAATTATTAACTGCGCGAATGAACCTATTGGCGCCTGCGTAATTCCTGAAACAATATGGGAAGAAAGAATCTGCGACGATAATTTAACAGAAAAAGAATGTGCTGATTATGATAAAGAAGCAGAATGGTATTCTGGCGAAATCTGTGAAGATAGAAAACAGCTAGAAGGCGCAAATTAAATAGATAACTATTTTTACCTATAACTTTTTTAATTTTTAATAACAATTTAGAATTGAGACAAAATTAAGTTTGGTTATCGCATGGCTGGCTGCAAATTCTTTTTGTCAAGTTCTATTAAGTATGGTGCGGCAAATCCTTTATACTCGTTCTTTTTCTTTTCTGTTAAATCTTTCCAACCTGTTATTTTACCCCGACAATTATCACAGCCGCACATGCATTCTTTTGGAAAAAACTCAATCACATAATTTCTCATAGAATAATCAAAAGTAATTTCTTCATCAATTTCAATTGTTCTTCGGGCAATAATATCATGAGCGCCTGTATCATTGACTTTTATTCCGCAATTGGGATCACAGGAGTGATTAATTTTACTTGAAAGGCCTGCATGTAGTATATACTCATTTTCTGCTATTTGTGATGCATGAGAATAATTTTCACGTAATTTTCTGCCTATTGTACCAAGTATTACAATATCACCTTTTGTATATTTTTTTGTCGTAAAAATACCATCTCCTTTTTCATCCGTTTCTCTTAATTCATATCCTAATTTCATTTTAATATCCTTTTATAGTTTATTTAATTTATTTTATAGTATTCTCTTATTGGTAAGTGAGTTGATAGAAAGGTTAAGAAAAAGAATTCTATTTATTAGTATAATATAATCAATAAAAAGTGTAATGGCAATTTAAAGTCGAATTTACTAAATAAAAGTGTAGTATAATAGTATTTTATAATACTAATTATACTAATTCTATTTTTTATATTTTCATTTTTCTCCTCTGCATAACGCCCTTATAGAATTTATGCTGTACTTTTTTGCGGTATAAGTATGACACTTTAAGTAACAATTTATATACAGTTATTTTAATTCTATTTGAATATAAATTATTAAGCGAGACATCATTGCCGATTACCATATAATATTATTTTTTATATAAAATTTTGACAACGTCTGTTAAAATATTTATATTTTAAAAGGGTAGGAAAATGTATCAAGAAAAAATAAAATCCCTTAATGTTATCGAAAAGATCAATGATAAAATAAAAAATAAACTGGCGAGGCTAGATAACATCCCATTTAAAATAGATTTTTATAATGATAAAAGTTATACCTTTGGTGTAGGTGAACCTTCATTTAGTATAAAAATTATTAATGAAGATGGCCTAAAGGCATTTTCAAGCTTTGATCAATTGGAATTTTGTGAGGCTTACATGACAGGCTCCATATGCCTTGAAGGTGAAATGTATAAACTTATGTCAGTGCGAAGCCTTTTTGGAGACATCCACCCATTGCATTTTATTTTTAGAAAAATTATTCCAGCCATTATAGGGCAAATTAAAACTGATAGAAAGGCAATTTCTAAGCATTATGAATATGAAGATGAATTATATCTTTCCTTTATGGATAAAACACGTTGTTATTCCCAAGCCATATATGAAAAAGATAATGAATCGCTAGAACATGCCCAGAGGCGTAAATTAAATTTTGTAATTAATGCGTGCAATTTAAAACCTGGTTCACGAGTTCTTGATGTTGGGGGTGGGTGGGGTGTTTTTTCTGAATACGCGGGATTAAAGGGAATTAATGTTACTTCTCTAACCATTTCTAAGCATTCTGAAAAATACATACAAAATTTAATAAGACGCCTAAACATACCCTGTTCCGTTAAATTAACAGATTTTTATAATTACAAATCAAAAGACCCATTTGATGCAGTTGTGATTCTTGGTGTTATGGAACATCTAACAAATTATAAAACAGTAATAAAGAAGTTTTATCAATTACTCAAACCAGGCGGATCTGTATATCTTGACGCAAGTTCTGACCGCGCAAAAAATACGAAACCGACATTTCTTGCCCGATATGTGTTTCCCGGTAATCATACATATTTTTGTCTGCATGAATTTTTAAAGTATGTATCTAAATCTAAATTTGAAGTTAAAAAAATTTATAATGATAGATACAGTTATTACCTTACTTGCAAACAATGGGCCCAAAATCTGGAAGAAAAGCATCGTAAAATAACAAAGCGGTGGGGTGAAAACATGTTTCGATTATTTCAGTTATATCTCTGGGGTTCAGCTGATTCGTTTTTAAAGGGAACTCTTGATGCATATAGAGTTGTATTGCGGCGGTTTGACGAGCATGACAGAACAATAAATATTAATTAAATATAGCATCCTAAATAATAGTATTATGTTTTCTTATTTTTTCATATTTTTAATTTACAATACATAGAGCAGTAAGCAGACAAAATGGCATATACTGCCGCCCAGAACAAAAAGGTGCCAAATTCCATGCGCATGTTGCAATTTCTTATCTAAAGAAAAGAAAAGAACTCCCACTGTATAAAGAACGCCTCCACTTGCCAGTAATATAAATCCTTTACTTGATAAAACCTCCATCAGCGGATTTATGGCAAGCATTATTAGCCACCCCATACCCAAATAAATAAAAACCGGAAGTATGGTAAGTTTACCGGGTTTTTTTATTACTTCAATTAAAATTCCTATGGCTGCAAGCCCCCATATTAATCCAAAAAGAATCCATCCCCACTGGTTATTTCGAAGAGAAATTAGCGTAAAGGGGGTATATGTACCAGCAATAAAAAAATATATGGCCACATAATCTATTTTTCTAAAAATATTTTTTGCTTTTCCGCGTAAACTATGGTATAGAGTTGAAAAAAGATAAAGCAAAAAAAGCGTAGTCCCATAAATACTAAAGCTTATAATCTTCCATACATCTCCCTTCTGATAAGCAAGAAAAACAAGCAAAGATAGCGCTGTCACACCGAATAGTGCCCCAATCAAATGTGTTATTGAATTAAATCGCTCACCTCTGTACATATCTGTTAAATTGTAAAATTTTTCAATATTGTTAGAAATTTCTTTTGAAAAAAATTTATTTTCTTTTTATTAATATATACGATTTTTCTTTCTTTGGCCAATTAGACCATTAATCGGGTATGAAATTTAAAAAAAAATAGCTGTCCCATGCAAAAAATGTAAGTTGGTATAATTAAATGAACTATAAAAGTTTAAGAGAATGCGTTAACGATCTTGAACGTCATGGCCAGCTCGTTAGAATTAAGAAAGAAGTAAACCCGTATTTAGAAATGGCAGAGATTCAGCGTCGGGTATTTCAAGCCAAGGGGCCAGCTATACTTTTTGAGAATGTTAAGGATAGCCCTTTTACAGCCGTTTCAAATCTTTTTGGAACAATTGATAGAACACGTTTTATTTTTAGATCAACCCTTAAGCGCGTTAAAAAATTAATAAAGATTAAAGCTGATCCTTCTGTTTTAATGAAAAATCCTTTTCGATATTTTGATACTATATTTACTCTTGCAAAAACATTGCCTCAAAAAAATAGAAACGGCTCGGTTTTTTACGCGAAAACATCCATAGATAAATTACCGCAGATTTACAGCTGGCCTGAAGATGGCGGACCTTTTATTTTACTTCCTCAGGTTTACTCAGAAGATCCGCTAAAGCCGGGAATACTGAATTCAAATTTGGGTATGTATCGTATTCAAATGGCTGGCAATAATTATAAACAAAACGAAGAGATTGGACTTCATTATCAAATTCGCCGTGACATAGGTATTCACCATACAAATGCCTTAAAAAAAGGGGAACCGTTAAGAGTAAGCATATTTGTCGGTGGACCGCCGTCTCACACATTTGCCGCAGTAATGCCTTTGCCTGAAGGTATACCCGAAGTTTTGTTTGCAGGAGCCTTGGGGGGCAGGCGTTTTCGATACAGCCGGCGCGAAGGTCATATATTTTCAACGGATGCTGATTTTTGTATAACGGGAACTATTATTCCGGGCAAAACAAAACCAGAAGGGCCCTTTGGAGATCATCTTGGTTATTACAGCCTAAAGCATCCGTATCCTGTTTTAAAGGTAGACTCTGTTTATCATCGCCGTAATGCCATATGGCCATTTACCGTTGTAGGAAGACCTCCTCAGGAAGACACTTCGTTTGGGTCTCTTATTCAAGAAATAGTAGAACCAATGGCGCCGGTAGAAATTCCGGGTTTAAAATCGATGCATGCTGTAGATGCCGCCGGAGTACATCCGCTTATGCTGGCTATTGGTAAAGAAAGATTTGCTCCTTATGAAAAATATGAACGTCCGCAAGAAATTTTAAAAATAGCAAACGCAATATTAGGATACGGACATCCTTCATTCGCTAAGTACCTTTTTATAGCGGCTGAAGAAGATAATTTAAAATTAAATGTGCATGATATAGAATATTTTTTTCGTCATATTTTAGAAAGAATTGACTTAAGAAGAGATCTACATTTTCAAACTATGACTACCGTAGATTCTTTAGATTATACGGGTACCGCTTTTAACGAGGGTTCAAAAGTAATTGTCGCGGTTAGGGGGGCAAGAAGAAGAACTTTAATGGATAAAGTACCTGCTACTTTGTCTTTAACCAGTATTTTTAAAGATCCCCGAGTTGTTTTTAATGGCATTTTAGCCCTTAAGGCACCGCCCTTTAAGAATTATAAAACTGCTGCGGTAGAAATTGATCGACTATGCAAAAAACTCGCTAATGTTAAAGAGTTAAAGGGATTTCCTTTAATTTTATTGGCTGATGATAGTCAATTTATAAGTAAAAATATAAATAATTTTCTTTGGATCACATTTACGCGCTCTAATCCCTCGCATGATATTTATGGCATTAAAAGTTTTATTGAAAATAAACACTGGGGTTGTGACGGCTCACTTATCATTGATGTGCGCTTAAAATCTCATCATGCCCCGCCCCTAATAGAAGACCCTAAAGTTACAAAGGCGGTTGATGAATTAGCTAAACCGGGAGGATGTCTTCATGGTATTATTTAAAAAATTAAGCGGCATTAAAAAAAAAGAATTTCTTGTCAAAATATGAGCAATATTTTATTAAGTCATATCTATTTAGAAAATTTGTAGTATGTATATCTAAATTTTATGGATTGTATTATGGAGGGATTATATGAAAGATGGTAAGGTAAAAAAAAGTTTCTACAGTTATAAAATAAAGACAATCGTTATGTCTTTAATATTTATTACAAATATTTTTTTAATTCCCGTAAAAACCTTTGCTCAAAGTGATACAGTAGTAGTAGCTGTGTTTAAAGTTGGTAAAGTTTCTTACATAAGAGACGGAAAAGAAAAGAGTATTAAAGTAAACACAATTTTTAATAAAAATGATATAATCAAAACCGAAAAAGGTATTGTTCATATTCAAATTGGGCCCACTGCTATTTTAAAAGTTTCAAACTATTCTGAGGTAAAATTGAGCAATCTTTATGAAATTGGCGATGAAAGACAAATAGCGCTAGAACTTCAGAAAGGCAGAATATACAGTAAAATAGTCAAAAAAATGGATAACAAATCAAGTTTTAAAATTAGAACTCCTACCGTTGTTGCTGGCGTACGGGGAACTGAATTTATGGTAAGTGAAGATACAGAAGAAGCCCAAAAAGATGATGAAGACAAAGATGTTCCAACGGGTGTTTTTGTCAATGAAGGTGCAGTTGCCGTAGAATCTTCTGAAAACTCTGACAAGCCGTTCAGCGCGACAATAGAAGAAGGTAATCAAATGGTAAGCACAAAATCGGGAGATATAAAACAGCAGATATTAGATGGGTTTATAAAGAAAAAAATGGAAATATTTAAACATTTAAATGTAATGAAAGAAAAGAATTATGAGCTTTTGAAAAAACAAAAAGAAAAAAATAAAGAACTTATGGAAAAAATAAAAAATAGATAAAATTTTATTAGCAATGGTAGATTATTATACAATACAAAATAAGAGCAGGTTAATTGATTCAAAAGAAGCCCTAAGTGATTTTGTTAAGAACTTACTGTTAAGAAATTATAAAATCTATGATATTTTTCAAACAAATGGAGAACTTATACCATACCATTCACACTCCTATAAAGAGCAGATAATAATCTTAAAAGGCCAAATTAGAATGATTGTTGAAGAAAATATAATAGATCTGCATGCCGGAGATATTATAACAATTGAACCTTGGGCCATTCATCTGGCTAGTTTCCCATCTAAAGAAGGTGCAAGATATTATCTTTGCTATCCTCAAAAATCAAAAAAATAAAATTAATATTTTTAAAAACGAACGCCCATTTCAAAATATGTTGATAGGGCATTAAATCTTTCATATTTTAAGCTTAATTCATATGTTATTTTTTGACGCATAAAGAATATATTCTGCCATAATTGAGCGGCATAAATGGTAAACACGTGGCTATTTGTTCTATATGTGGGAAAGCTGTCTCCCTCTACGGCAGAATCAGAATCAAAGCCTGCCCATCCCTGACCATTACCAAACGCGAATGGCTTTTCTTCGTTTAATTCTTTAAAATAAATTCTTTCAGCCAATAAAAATCCAAATACAAAAGGTACCCTGTCATAGGCCGGATATATTTTACCAAATTCAAATCCCGCTGATATTTCATAAACTGCAAAATAGTGGCCAATAAGCGAGTTATCAATGGTTTTGTACTCAGTAAGAAAAAAATCATTTAGGGTTATATTCAATATAAAATGTGGTAAAAACGAAAAATCTTTTAGTTCCGATACATCTTCACCAAAAAATAAGGCAGTTTTATATTTTAATCCCATGTAACTTCTGTCAAGTGATATGCCATAGGGTTCTTCTTTTTTATCTCTAAAAAGATATCTTGGATACACAAATAATTCCAAATCAAATAAGTGACTTTTTTGGCCATACACAAAACCAATTTTAAAATCATTTGTTTTTGAAAAATCTGTATTTATTATAAAATCTTCTCTATCTTCACCCTTTATTATTTTATCTTTAGTTAGATCTGCATGCGCGAAAAAAAGGCCAATGCCATAATAAGCATTTGGTTTCATGTATAAAAATTCTAACTTTTCTTCTTCAGAAATAATGTTTGGATTAAAAATTCCAAAATAAGGTGTTTCAAGGCTTGCTCTAATTTTCAAATCAGTTGAAGGATGCAGGTTCAAGTTTACTCCCATTGGAATATTTGTTCTGCCTATTGTATCTTGAAGAAGAAGTTTTTTTCTTGATTTTTGATATAAATGTAAGTTATTAATAAAATAAGAAAATTCAATTTTATATTCACGCGCTGTTCCTGGTCTTTCAAGATTTAATCCGCCTTCTTTAATAACAGAATCTTCTTTTATTCCTTCCATATCTTTAATTTGCTCAGATTCCCTTTGCATTTTCTTTAAGGCAAATAATCTTTGTTCTGCTTCTTTTTTATAAGCGTCTGGCAGCCACTTATGAATGTCTTTATTTTCCGGATCTAATTCTATGACTTTTTCTCCCATTTCAATAGATTCTTTATACCGTCCTCCAAAATATAAAAGTTTACCAAGATTTTGCAATGAAATTATTTGGTTTGGATTTCTTTCAATTGCTTTTCGGTAGGCTTCAACTGCTTTTAAATTATTACCAGCTAGTTCATAGGTATATCCCATATTATTATACGAGCCTGCGGCATTGTTATCTTCAATTGAAATTGCCTGTTTAAATTTTTCAATAGCCTCTTCATATCTACCTTTTTTTCCTAAAGAAATACCTTCCCAGTTTAAACTTTCAGCCGTAGCGCTTTGTGTTTTTATATTTTCAGGAGAAATGTTTTGTCCGTAAATAGGGCATATTATAAAAATAATAATTAGTATTGTTTTTTTCATCATCCTATTATAGTGCTTAAAAATATTCATTCAATCTTACCTTATATTAAAAGTTTGACTTTTTGCATACTTTTTTAATTTCGTCTATTTTTCGAATATTTTTTATCTTTTTTACTGACAACATATATAACATAAGACGTTTTTTTAAGTATTTTTTTCTAAAAAAATATTAATAATTTATTTATTAAAAAATTCAAGATTTTTTTTTATTTTCTCAATTTTCAATAATTCCGATAAACTTATTATAAATAATTAATATTTATTTTTCAAATTAAACCGAATTGAGTTTTGAAAAATACAATTATTTAATTAATAATAATGATTTGCAATTTGAACAAAATTAAAAAAATGCCATATGATTTGTGGTATTGCCTCGGACCATGGCGGTTTTAAATTAAAAGAAGCGGTAAAAAATGAATTCTTACATATCAATTGGAAAGATATGGGATGTTTTTCAGAAGAATCTGTCGATTATCCCGATTATATCGCGAAATTGGCAAAAGCGATACTTAACAATGAGTTTGATAAAGGTATTGCTATTTGCGGCACGGGAATTGGCGCGTCCATTATGGCAAACCGATTTACAAATATCAGAGCGGCGTTATGTCATAATGAATTTACGGCAGAAATGTCACGAAAGCATAACGATGCCAATATTCTTGTTTTAGGCGGCAGGGTATTAAAAAATGAAGAAGCGTATAAAATCATTAAAATATTTTTTAATACTGAATTTGAAGGCGGACGCCATGAAAACAGGATTAAAAAGATCGAAAATCTATGTTTATAAGAACTTATTAAATATTTTTCATGTTAAATATTTTTATGTTTTTTTTATAATTTTTACTTTTATTTCATTTAATTTTTCTTATATTTCAGCGGATTCTCTAAGCTGGGGTCAAAAAAGCAGTTCTTTTGAAATTTATAAAAATGAAAATGTTAAAATTAATATTGATAAAAACGGATTTCAATCGCTTTCACTAAACCGTAAGTCCTTTTTATTAAGTAATGAGCATCAGTATAATTCATTATACTTATCTTTTGATCTTGAAAATATCAATAAAAAATCTATTAATAATAAAATTAAAATTGTCGGCGGCGATTTATTAAAAACAAATTATAAACCTATAGAACTGCCAGAATCAGTAGGTTATGCGGCAAGTTTTGAACAGCCTAATCATGAAATTTGGATTGCTCCTTCAAAGTATATGTTTTTAAGCTCTAAAGAAGCTATAGGTGATTTTTCAATTTTCTTTATGATACAGCCTTATCAGTTAAAAAGAAAAATGGAAATTATTAAAAAAATGGCTTTGTTTGAAGGTAGAAAACAAGGCTTTAGAATAACATGGGAAAAAGACAAACTTGTTTTTAATTTTATTAACTTCTTCTGGGATAACAATGAAAGACCAGTAAACGAGATTAAGCTTGAAACGAAAGATTTAATAGAGCTTAATAAATTTCAGCAAATTTTACTTCAGTATCATGAAACTAAAGGAGTATTAATTTTATATTTGAATGGAATAGAGCAAGAAAGAATATATACAACAGATAATTTTAATTATAAAGGTTCTATTCTTAAGCCTTCGTTTCATAAATGGGATAATTCTCCGTTAATTTTAGGTCGAAATTTTTTAGGAGCCCTTGATGAGGTAATTTTTTTAAACGGTATACTTCCTGTTTCTAATGATATAGGATCATACGGAACTTTAAAAAATAATGGCAGGTTATACTATCAAAAGCCCGGCATCGTTATAAGTAAAATAGTACAACTGCCTTATAGTAATTCAGAAATTCTCAATATAGATTATAAATCTGCAGAAAAGAATGGTTCTAAAGTAAACGTTTTTATAAGACATTCAAATAACCCTTTTAATGAAAATCTTAATGAAATGGAAATGCCTTTTTATAAAGTTAATAAAATAGATAAAAATAATTTTAAAACAAAATATATTCAATGGAAAGCTGAATTTTATTCTGATGCTCAGGGACAGAATTCACCTGAAATTCATCATATAGAACTTAATTATAGAGATAATCTACCCCCAAACCCGCCGCGTGATTTAAGCGTCTTAAATTTAAATGAAAATGAAGTAACTCTACATTTTCTAAGAAATTCAGAAATGGATGTAATTAACGGGGGCAGGTACCATATTTATTATGGCATAAAACCTTTTGAGCCGCTTGGCGTTATTAGGTATAAAGATTTTACATCAAAAAGTAATAATAATTATGAGGGTATTACAATAAATGATAAAGATAGATGGATATCATCTGACTTAAGATACCAAAACAGAATAAAAATTAACATTAATAATGATGTAATTCAAAAAAACCATTATTACACACAAGATAAACCCCATTTACAATATGAATACCCGCTTTTACAAAAGAATATTCCTTTTTATTTTTGGGTGACGAGCTGTGATAACTCATGGACAGAATCTTCAGAATTCGCCGACCATGAATCGGAACCTTCTAATTTTGTGGTTGTAAGACCTTAAAAATACTTTTTTTTCAAAATAAGCGGTATATATATCAAAAATAGGGGTATTACTATATTAAAAGCATAAGCTCATTATTTTTTTAAATTGGAATACAAAAAAAGGGACATAATATGCTTGACACAATATTAGTATAATTTATGGAGGAAGGTATGAATACTTCAAAAAACAACTCTTCTAAAGACAGTGAACAAAAACTAAAAGCATTAGATCAGGCTCTTTTGCAAATTGAAAAACAATTTGGTAAAGGCGCGGTAATGAAATTAAACGGCGAAAATATCGCAAAAATTCCTGTTATTCCAACCGGATCATTATCGCTTGATATAGCTCTTGGTATAGGCGGTATACCCAGAGGAAGAATTATTGAAATTTATGGTCCAGAATCATCGGGTAAAACAACTTTAACATTACATATGATAGCGCAGGCGCAAAAGAAAGGCGGTATGGCGGCTTTTATTGACGCTGAACACGCTTTAGATCCTACATACGCTAAAAATCTTGGCGTGAATGTTGAAGAACTTTTAGTTTCACAGCCCGATTCGGGTGAGCAGTCTCTTGAAATTGCCGAAGCTCTGGTAAGATCAAACGCTCTTGATATCATAGTTATAGATTCAGTAGCTGCTCTTGTGCCAAAGGCAGAAATTGAAGGCGAAATGGGTGATTCTCATATGGGGCTTCAGGCTAGGCTTATGAGTCAGGCGTTAAGAAAACTAACTGGCGCCATTCATAAAACAAACACTATTATTATTTTTATTAACCAGATTAGAATGAAAATAGGTGTTATGTTCGGCTCGCCAGAAACAACAACCGGGGGTAACGCGTTAAAATTTTATTCATCTGTAAGGCTTGATATACGTAGAATTGAAAGTATTACAAAGGGTGAAAATATTATAGGCAACAAAGTTAGAGTAAAAGTCGTAAAAAATAAAGTAGCCCCGCCTTTTAAGAAAACTGAATTTGACGTATTTTTCAATGAAGGAATTTCAAGAGAAGCGTGCATAATAGAAGAAGGTGTTAGCGCAGATTTAATATCAAAGTCAGGTACATGGTATTCAGTAGGTGATACCAGAATGGGGCAGGGAAAAGAAAACGCCAGACAGTTTTTAATTGAAAATCCAGATATTGCAAATACACTTGAAAATAAAATAAGAGAATTTCATGGTATTATTCCGCTTGAATTAGCTAAACCTCAAGAATTAAAACAAAAGGCAGAAGCTTTGGCAGAAAGCGTAAACTAATTAAAAAGCACAGTTAGTTCAAATAACTAATGTCTGGCTCCAAACAGGGTTGAGCCTATACGAATTTCTGTGGCGCCTTCTTCAATGGCCCATAAATAATCTGAGCTCATTCCCATAGAAAGCCTTGGAAGATTTCTTTTTATTTGTTTTTCAATTTGTTCTTTTATTTCTCTGGTTTTAGAGAAAGATTTTCTCGTTTCTAATTCAAATTTATTTTCAGAAAGTACACTAGGATCAGGGCCTATAGTAAATATACCTTCTAATTTAACTGCGGTGTTATTTTCACATAATTCGGCTAATTTATATGCTTCGTCTAAATTATCTATATGTATGCCAGATTTTTGTGGTTCATGAGAGCTATTAATTTGAATAAGTACAGGCAGTGGTTTTAAATTATTTTTTTCTTTTAGATTTTCAATTATTTTTAATATTTCAACAGATGCCAGTGTATCTAGACAATTGGCAATTTGGTGCAAATATTTAACCTTATTAGATTGTAAATGACCTATGGCATGAAATATTAATTTATCCCTTAAGTGTTGTTTTTCTTCAGTTTTTGTTTTTAATTCTTGAATTTTATTTTCACCAATATGATTTAAGCCAAGTTCGTAACAAATTTCATAAACACTTGCTGGCAGTGTTTTTGTTACCGCCACTATTGTTATTTCTCTTTTTGTTACGGCAGATATTTTTTCTCTGGTAAGAGCGAGATTTTTATAGACTGTTTCTTTTTCTAGCATCAGTAAATTGAAGAAGGTTCAGTAAAATTCGAATATTCTTCAAGTTCTTTTTTTGTAACAGAACTTATAAATTTTCTTCTTAAATACCATTTGTTTTCTTTATCTTTATAAAATACAAATGTTTCAGGATAGCCGGTAATGTTAAATTCCTTTAAATCTTTTGTAATGGCGGCATATACCGGATACGATAAATTATGTTCATTAATAAAATTTAATACATCTTTTTTAACAGTTTCTTTATCCGTAGTGTCAGAGTCATCAATAGATGTTAAAGATGATCCTACTGTTATAAATTCTACATGAGGAAATTTTTGTTTATACTCTAAGTAATATGTTTTTAGATCTGGTAGCTCATCTATACACGGAGGACAGCCGGGAGCAAAAAAATTAATAATTAATATTGTTTTATTGGGAGCAACACTTTCCATTGAGAAGTTTTCTGTTGTTCCACTAACAGGAGGATCGCCTTTAAATATGAGAGGTAATTTTACCTTTCCGCTCCAAAGAGGTACAGATTCTTTACAAAATAAAAAAACAAAAATAAATAATATTAAATATATTTTTTTCATATTAGTTGATATACTTTTTAATTTATACAGCTTGTCAAAATAAAATCATTATAATTTTTGGTTTGATTAAATTATCTGTTATATTCTAAGAAATTTAGTAAATAATATCTATTTTGGCTATAAATGAATAAATTATTTTTATACAAAAGCAGATATTGCAAGTATATATTTTATTATGATTGATGATAAAGAAAAAGAAATAATAAAAGAGCGTCTTAAAAAAATGAGTGAAAAAGAGATGCTGGTATTTGGTAAAAAAGAACAGAAAAAATCTGAAAAGTACACTCGTCCTTTTTCAAGTTTCATTCGATATACCCATTTAGGTCTTGAGTTTTTATTTATTTTCATGGTTTTTTTCTTTTTTGGGAGATATCTTGATACGAAATTAAATTCTGCCCCTTGGTTAATGTTTTTATTTTTAATGATTGGTTTTGCGGTTGGTTTATATAGAATTATAAAAGTCGCTAAAGAACTTTCAGAATAAAAATCATGCAAAATGTGTTATATAAAAAAAAAGTATATTCATACGCGAAATTAAATATTGGTCTTGAAGTTCCTTTTCGATATCTTTCTGGTTATCATCATATAGTAAGCCTTTTTGTTCCCATCAATTATTTTGATGAAATAGAATTTTCTTTGGTACCAGATAACAAATTTGAATTAGAATTTCAAAATGTATTACCGTTTAAAGAAAATAAAAGTTTAGAAGGCGCTTTTTTTAAAAAAAATATTAAAAGCAATTTATTGTTTAAAGCATTTGAATTTACAAAAATAATTTCTGTTGAATGTAAAAAAAACGGATTTATTGAAACCGCAAAAATTCTTAATAAACCTTTTGGTATTCACGTTAAAATAAAAAAAATGGTTCCCTCGCCTTCTGGCCTCGGCGCGGGTAGTTCAAATGCGGCATCTCTGATAAAATTTATATTAGAATATATAAAAAAAAATATTAAGAATAGTTTTGAAAAAAAAAATATATCTAAATTTATTCAAGATAAGGCGTTATCTATAGGCGCCGATGTCCCTTTTTTTATATCATGCAGACCCGCATTAGTAAGCGGAATAGGAGAGATAAAAAAAAATAAAAAAATTCCATATTTAAGCGGTATACTGGCAGTACCTCGGTTTGGTTTTTCAACCCCGGTAATGTACTCTGGCTTAAAAAAGACTTTACAGTGTGAAAATTATTTAAAAAATGTTATAAAAGCTGAAAAAAGTTATAATAAATTAATTAAAGTTTTTTTAGCAGAAATAAATAAAATACAGAATAATAATTCTTTAGCTTATTTAATCCATGATTTTTTATTAGAGAAAAATTATGGGTATATGATAAAAAATGAATTTTTTTACGCGGCAAAAGAAATATATTCTGATGAGACCAAAATACTTGAAAAAGCAATGGATGATATATCTATGCAGATAAAAAATATGGTCTCAAAGGCTGGTTTGCAAAGAGAAATATATATGTCAATGAGCGGCTCGGGGGCATCATTTTATTCATTTTTTGTTAGTGAAAAAAATAATAGAGTATTAAATGAAATACTAGATAAAGTCTGTCAAATTGCAACAAAAAAATATCCCGAAATTCATTGGAAGGTATGGAATACTATTTAAATTAAAAATTGGGCTGTCGCCAAGTGGTAAGGCACTGGGTTTTGATCCCAGCATTCCGCAGGTTCGAATCCTGCCAGCCCAGAATTATTTTTTATGACAGAGAACAAACTAAATAATAAAACATATGCTGTTATTTTAGCAGCAGGACAGGGAAAGCGCATGAACAGCGACCTCCCTAAAGTGCTTCATAAAGTTTTGGGACGACCCATGATAGAATATGTTTTAGAAAGTGCCGTAAATGCCGGTATAAAAAATATTATATTGGTAGTAGGTCACAAAAAAGAACTCGTTGAAGAATGTGTTAAAAATTGGATTTTAAAAAATAAAAATATTGATATTCAATTTTCTGTTCAAGAAGAGCAAAAAGGAACAGGACACGCTGTTATGTGTGCAGAAAAACATATTCCTAAAACAAATGCATTTGTGGCTATATTATTAGGCGATGTGCCTTTAATTAAATTTGAAACAATAAAAAATGCTATTGAAAAACTTAATCAAGAAAAAGCTGCCATGCTTATTATTACCATGGAACCTGAAAGTCCTGATGGATATGGCAGAATAATTAGAGATAAAAATGGATATGTAGAAAAAATATCTGAAGATAAAGATTGTTCTATTGAAGAAAAAAAAGTAAAAGAAGTTAATACAGGTACTTTTATTTATGATGCAGAATATCTGGTACAGTCAATAAATAAAATAAATTGTAATAATGCTCAATCTGAATATTATTTAACAGATACAGTAAGTATACTTGTAAATCAAGGTAAAAAAGTGATAGCTGAAAAATGCAAAGATATGTATGAATTTACAGGCGTAAATTCAAGAGATCAATTGAAATTTATAGAAGAAAAAATGGGTCAGGCTGTATAATGATTTCAAGAGATATTAAAATATTTTCAGGAAGCGCCAATAAATCTTTAGCTAAAGAAGTAGCTAAACACGCGAAATTAGAGCTTGGCAAAATTGAGCTTACCAGATTTTCAGATGGTGAGATATCAGTTAAAATAAGAGAAAATGTCAGAGGGGCCAACGTTTTTGTCATTCAATCGACAGGGTATCCGGCTAATGATAACATAATGGAATTATTATTAATAATTGACGCTTTAAGAAGGGCTTCTGCGTATAAAATAACAGTTGTAATACCGTATTACGGGTATGGCCGTCAGGATAGAAAGGTTGAACCTCGCGTTCCAATTTCAGCTAAAGTTGTAGCAAAGGTAATAGAATCTATTGGCGCCAATAGAATGCTTTGCATGGATTTACACGCCGATCAAATTCAGGGATTTTTTGATATTCCGGTAGACCATTTATTTTCTGCGCCTGTAATTATCGATTATTTTAAAAAAGAAGCTATTGAAGATTTGATTATAGTATCTCCCGATTCAGGAGGTGCCGAAAGAGCAAGATTTTTTGGTAAACAATTAAATGTAGAAATGGCTATTATAGACAAAAGACGAGAGAAAGCAAACCAGTGTGATGTTATGCATATAGTTGGTAATGTAAAAAATAAAAATTGTGTTTTAATAGATGATATGATTGATACAGCGGGTACCATATGTAATGCCGCGAATGCTCTTAAAGAGCATGGCGCTAAAAGAGTATTTGCCGCTTCTACACATGGAGTTTTATCAGGCCCGGCAATTGAAAGGCTTTCAAAAGCGCCATTTGATGAAATAATTATAACAAATACACTATCAATTCCTGAAGAAAAAAGGTTAAAAAACATGAAAATTTTATCTGTAGCTTCGCTTATAAGCAAAGCTATTGAGAGAATTCATGAAGAAAAATCAGTAAGTTCTTTATTTATATAATTATATAACTAAGATAAAAAATGGAGAATAATATGGAAAATTTATTAATGAAAGCTCAAGTAAGAGATAAAAAATTAAAAGCAGGGAAGCTCAGAAAAAAAGAGATAATTCCCGCTGTGATTTATAATCATGGCAAATCTGACAGCATTCAAATTGAAAATGCTGAGATTAAAAAACTATTTGCTCATGGTGTATCAGAGTCAACGCTTATTGATATAGAATGGGATGGAAAAAAAGAGACAGCCTTTATTAAAGAGTATCAGGTACACCCGATTACAGGCAATGTAGAACATATTGATTTTTTTCGAATTACATATGGCGAAAAAATTAAAACACGTATTCCAATAGAATTAAAAGGAAAACCAATAGGAGTTAGAGAAGGCGGTGTTTTAGAAACATTTTTACATGAAATTGAAGTTGAAACTTTTCCAAGATATTTAGTTCCCTTTATAGAGGTAGATATCAGTGGATTAAAAATAGGAGATTCGATTCATGTTGATGCAGTTACTTTGCCTCCTGAATCTAAATGTTTAAATGAGGGTAATCCTATTATCTGTAACGTTTCTATTTCTGCCAAGGCAAAGGGTGAAGAATTAGAAGAAACAGGAACTGAAGCTCCGGCAAAAGAAGAAAAACAAGAAAATAAAAAAGAATAAGATAAGTATTAACGAAATAATCTATTTCAATAAAAATTAATGTTTATCTAATAATAAAATGAAGTTAGTAATTGGTTTAGGGAATCCCGGCGATAGATATATGAATAATCGCCGCAATATTGGTTTTAAAATAATAGATGTATTGGCCAATAATACAGGTATTCAAATTAAAACAAAAAAGAAAAAATCTCTTTTAGGTACAGGAGATTTTGAAGGCAATGAAATTGTTTTATTAAAGCCACAAACTTTTATGGATCTAAGCGGCGAGGCAGTATTGTATATTGCTTCTTTTTTAAGAATTCCCATACCAAACATTATTGTTGTTCATGATGATTATAGTTTAAACTATGGTGATGTTTATGTTGCCAGAGGAGCTGTAGAGGTACCCCATATAGGTGTTGAATCAATTGCAAAAGGATTAAAATCAGATAAATTTATTAGAATAAGGGTTGGAATTGGTCTCATTTCTAAAAATATTGAAGAATTAACAGGAACTGATGTTGATAACTTTGTTCTTTCTGATTTTTCTTTAGAGCAAAACATGGGCATCATTAAGGTCATTAATGATGCAGAAGCCGCTCTTCGCTCAATTTTAACGCAGGATATTGAAGATGTGCTATCAAAATATAAACTGGGAGCATCTTTTAAAGAATCTTAAAATTAAAATTGATGAAACCACAATATTAGATTCTAGAAATTGGATTTTATCATATTCCGGCGGAGCGGATTCATCTTTATGTCTTTTCTTTTTAATTCAATACCACAGGGCCCATTTAAAAAAAAGAACTTTAGATATTTATTATTTAAATCATAAACAAAACTTTGAAAAAGAAAGCGAAAACGAAAGAAAAAATTTATTTAAAAATATTAAAAATAAACTGCTTAATGAAGAATTAATTGATTTTAGATGGCATTACTTTGAAAAAAATATTTATAAAATAGCAGAAAAATATAAAAAAGGCTTTGAGTTTACTGCTTCTAAAATCAGAAGAAAATATTTAAATCAAGTTCAAAATAATCTTGTTAATAATATCACCATATCAGGTCATTCACTAAGTGATTGGTATGAAACAGTAATAATGAGATTAAACAGGAGTCTTTCTTTTGATTCGCTTCGTCCGTTTGATATTTTAGAAAAAAGAAATGAAAATTTAGAATTTAGACCTTTGGCTCGCCTCTCAAGAAGTGAAATAATAAATTTGTTAAACAAATATAATATTCAATATTGGGATGATCCTAGTAATGGGGATATTCAGTTTCAAAGAAATTTAATAAGAAAAAATATACCTATTTTAAACGCTTCAGCTTTGAGACTTTCAAGTAATAATATTATTAGAGATTACAATATATTTTCGTATAAAAAAAATAAAATATATAACCAATTGAATAAAGATTTAATTTGTATATTTGATAAAAGAGAATATCGGTTGCCGTTATCAAAATGGCTTTTGTTTAGTGAAGAAGAAAGAAGTTCTATTTTGCCAAGCTTACTGCAAAAAATTGGACTCTACCCAATTTCATCTGGCATAAGACATAAATTAAATAAAATTCCCTTTTATCATAGACCATATGCGATTGAAATAGAAAACTGGAACAATAAGCAGTATCTTGTTTTAAGAAGGGGCAGGCAAAATCTTAATTTAAAAATAAATAAAAGCTATAACTTAACTAATTGTTATACTTTAACTTGTGATATGCTGACAAAAAAGTATTATATAAAGTTACCCTTTGGAAAAAAAAATATAACAAAAATTTTAAGTGAGAAAAAAATTTCAAAACGCCAAAGAATGAATTGTAAAGTGTATATTTCAAAAGTAAATAAATATGAATTAATGTTTATACCTTTGTCATGTTTTGGATTAAAAGATATTGAAAGTACTTTATTAAAACTGAATAGATGAGAAATAAAGTCTTCTGACATCTGAAAAAAATGCAAGAGATTTATTTTCAGAAAATTCATAAGAAGTATATATCCCTGGCATGCATTTATTTGATTCAAAAGTTAGTTCTACCTGACAAAAAATATTTGGATAAATTTGTAGCCTGTTTGATTTAAATTCTTTATAGGCAGCCGCAACCTGATAAGAATTTACAAAACCCGGAATAAGAAATATATGTGATTTTTTTTTCTTTAATAAATAGTTTTTTTGCTTTAATATGTTAAGCGCAAAATTTGAAAATTCCTTTATAAGATAAATTTTAGGAAAGCTAATAATTTTACCCATAGGATTATTTGCTTTTGATACCGGTATTAAAGCTGTTTTATGAAAAACAATATTGGGCGAAACATAGTCATATTTTTGTATTTTTTTTTCAATAACAGATAATGAATTTATCAAGTCATTTTCATTTTCATAAATTACTATAACAAAAAATCTCGCAGTATCTATCTCGTTACTTTTTATATCTGGCATATTTAATATCTTTTTTCAAGCATATAAGCAATTACTTCTTTAATTTGTATTTTTAATATTTTGTTTGAATGTTTTTCTGATAAGTCAAATAAAATGGGTAGCGTACTATCGTAGTTTATGTTTTTTAAAGCATGCAAAACTGCAGATTGAACGTCATAATTTATGCTTTCATCTTTTAGCATTGCTATTAAATTATCCGCAGCTTTTTTGTTTTCATATTTTCCCAAAGCATAAGCTGTCTCTATCTTAATTAAGTTTTCTTTACTATTTAGGTTATTTAGTAAAGATGAAAATACTCTATTTTCCTGCAATTGGCCGGCGGTATAAGTCGCCCAAATTTTAATATTATTATTTGATTCTTCATTAATTATTTTTGTTAAACCTCTGGCCCCTCCCGATGTTTTTAAATATAGCAAAGCTTTTATTTCAAGAAGTTTTAATTCATCGTTTTCTTCATCTTTAAGCTGTTCAGATATATAATATCCCGCATTATCATTTTTAAACTTTAGAACTGCCGCTATTGCCGCTTTTCTTACCTCATGGTCTTCATCTGATATTGTTTTTAACAAAGTTGAAAAGGCAGAAGAAGCTGAATAATTCCCTAAAACTTCTATAGCTTTAATTCTTATTTCATTATTTATATCTGACTGAACAATTTTAATAAAGTAGGGAATTGCTTCTGTTCTTTGCATTTTTTCAAGAGTCTTAATCGCATAGTATCGAACTGATTTATTTTCATCTTTTAAAGCCTTAATTAAAATGGATACTATTCGTTCATCTTTAATGTATGAAAAAGCGTCTAAAGCGTAAGTCTTTTCAATAGGATTTGAAGATTCAACAAGGTTTATAAGAATGGGAAGCATCCTATCGTCTTTTAACTGTGAAAGAGATTTGAAAGTTTCTGTTCTTACTTCATATAAGGGAAAGGCGATAAATACAATTATATCATAAAATAATTCTTTTTCTTTTATTTTACCCGCAGTTTTAATTGAATTTTTTATGGGTATAACATCTTTTTGATTGTACCTTTCTAAATTTTTAAAATATTCAAATTCAGCCTTAACTAGTTTAATCCACAAATTATAAACTGTACTATCATCTTCTTTACTTATAAGATTACTATTTTTCAATAAAAATTCAATTAAAGTACGTCTTAAAAAAACAGATTCTTTTTGAATTCCCCATTTTAGAATTTCAAATTTTTCAGTTTGAGAAAAGTCATTTAAATCTGAAAGTAAATAAAACAGTTGATTTTTATCTTCAGAGTTTATATAATCATTTATTTTATTTCTTAAATTATCAGATAAGATTTCTATTTTTTGTGTATCTTCTTTTTTTTTATTATCTTGAGCAAAGGCAGGCAGAATAATAATTATAAATATAAATAGTTGTATAATTTTATATTTCATTGAGTATTGTATACAAGTTACTATTTAAAACAAAGCGTAAAGTATTTTGTGTGAAAGATTCATTAAGATTGACATATTAAACAGGACAGGCAAGGTGACATAATGGCTAGCGAAAACAAACAGCAGAATTTTTTTAACGTAAAAAAAGAGTTGGATTTTCTCTTAAAAGAAATTCCCGGAGCTGATTCTCTTGTTCATTATCGTTTTGGTAAAAATGAATTTATTTTAGAATTAAAACTTTTAGAAATATCAAATAAAACAATGATTGATATAATTATTTTAGCCAAGAAACATATTGAAAATTGGAGAATTCATACTTTTGATAACGGTTATTTTTCAATACAAGCGTTAAATGAAAATGTGTTTAATACTGATCATATTTTAAATAATTTAAGAGTACGAGTGAGCGGTATATATGGTGATAAACAAATTGAAATAAGTAAAAAGGGTATGCCCGATCAGTCAGAATTAAGTTTTATTGCCGCGCTCTTAAAAACGTATACGGGTAAGAAAGAAGATGAAGATCCTCTTTTAAGATTAGAGCAGGCTGGATGCCGTATATATGGTCAAGATGATAAAAAAATAAGTTTTCAAAATTTCGCGGGTTATGACAAAATTAAAGAAGAGGTAAAAGAAACAATTATACTTCCGCTTAAGCATCCAGAAATTTATGATTTAATTACAGAAGGAACACGTGATAGATTTGAAACTAACAGGCCAAAAGCAATTTTATTTTCAGGGCCTCCGGGAGTTGGCAAAACAACAATGGCCAGAATTATTGCCCATGAAGCAAAACTTCCTTTGGTTTATGTGCCTCTTGAAAACTTAATGTCGGCTTATTATGGTGAATCGAGTAAAAGGCTGGCCATGATATTTGATATTGCGGCAGAATCTAATATAGACGGATTAATATTTTTCTTAGATGAAATAGATTCTTTGGCGCCGTCTAGAAATGAAAAACTATTTGAAGCGACAAGAAGAATGCTATCTGTCTTACTTAGAAAAATTGAAGGTATCGAAAGTAAAACTCATTATTTAACTATTGGTGCTACAAACCGTAAAGAAGATTTAGATCAAGCGCTGCTGTCAAGATTTGATACTATTTTAGAATTTCCCATGCCAAATAAAAATGATATTTTATTCATGCTCGATCTTTTTGCGAAACATCTTTCTAAAGATGAAAAAATAAAACTATCTGAAAAATTAGAAGGCTTTTCTCCGAGAGCAATTAAAGATATCTGTAAAAAAGCCGAAAGAATGCACGCGAGAGAATTAATAGAAGCAAATAATAAAAACAAGTCTTTGCCTGTACTAGAAAAATATATTAATGCTTTTTCCTCTAAAGAAAAAATTTAAAGATTTTATTTAATTTGAGAGAACTTCAATATCGTCTAAATTTTTTTCTTTACCATCTTCATGGTCATTTGATATTGATATATCATAATCTATATTAGATTTATCTGAAGACTCAATGATTTCAAAATAAATTTCATCCATTATTTTTCCTTCATAGGCTATTTTTAAGGCATAATGACCTATTTCAAGATTTTCAAGATTGTCAATAAGATGTCCAATTTCATGGCTAAGTCTCTGATTTTTTAAATCTATTTCAATATAACCTAAAGTTTTCTTTAATAAAGATATTGCGTATATTTTATTATACTGCAGATTCGATGGCTTATATGCGTACCATATTGTCTTATTTTCTTCAAAAAAAATAGGATTTTGATATTGTTTGTATAATGAAGGCTGATACCATTTTTTTTGTAAATCGGTTAGGCTGCTCATGTCAACGGGAAAAAAAGAAAATGTACCTTTTTTTTGAGAGCAGTTTAAACTTATAAGAATACCTAATAAAACTACATTAAAAAATTTTTTCATACTATTTTATTTTATCGGTCTTTGTAAAAATATTTTAAATTCAATTTAATGAGATTTACAAATTATCTATTGTATATTTTATAAATTAAAATTAAATAATATAAATAATGATCGTTTATGAATGATTACTTTAAGAAATATAAGATATATTTGCCAGAAATTTCTGATGAGAAGAAAAATAAATTAACGGAATACTTTAATATTCTTATTAATACAGCAAAACCTTTAAAATTTATAGCTGATGCAGAAATTGAAACTTTGTGGCTGCGCCATATATTAGATAGCTTGGTTCCTTTTCAAATAAAGTCTTTTCAGCAAATAATAAATAAAAGTAAATATATTTTTGATTTAGGCACAGGAGCGGGCCTTCCTGGCATTCCGCTGTCGATATTATATGAGAAAAATAAAATATATTTAATTGAATCTTCTTTTAATAAAAGTATTTTTCTAAAAGATACTATATCTCAACTTAATTTGAAAAATGTTAATATAATTAATAATCCAGTACAAAATTATGGTATTGATGAAATAAAGGCAGATCTTGTATTATTTAGGGCTTTTAAAAAGCCCCTTGTTTCTTTAGAATTGTCTTTATATGTTTTAAAAAATATTAGTAAAGTTCTTTACTGGCGGTCTAAACCTTTTTTCAATGTCGAACCCAATTTTAATAATCATAGCGTGAATAAAGATGATTCAAATACAATGATATTAGAAAGGATTTTTAATTTAGGATTTCATAAAAATAGTTTTTTTCGTCTTTCATCTCCGGGGGCTCTTGGTGAAAGAGGAGTATATTTGTTTGAAAAAGATTCAGAAAAAAGTAAACAATTTCCCAGAAGCTTAAAAAAAATTGAAAGTGATAAATTTATAAATAGTATTATTTAATATGGGTAAAATAATAGCAATAGCAAATCAAAAAGGCGGTGTAGGTAAAACTACAACCGCGATTAATGTTGCTTCTTCATTTGCAGAGATGGGCAAGAAAGTATTGATTGTAGATATAGATCCACAAGGTAACGCAGGCAGTGGTATTGGTTTAGAAGTTATGTCGTTAAAAAAAACATCGTACCAATTGTTAAATAAAAGTATATCTTTTAATGATATAGTTACCCATGTTGATAAAGTTAATTTAGATATTGTCCCTTCAAATATAGATTTATCTGGTCTTGAAATTGATTTAATGGATGATGAAAAAAAAGACTATCGATTAAAAAATATATTGCAGCCTATTAAAGAAAACTACCATTATATAATTATAGATTGTCCACCCAGCTTGGGACTTTTAACAATAAACGCACTTACGGCTGCAGATTCTGTTCTTATTCCGTTGCAGTGCGAATATTTTGCGTTAGAAGGGCTTACGCAACTTTTAAGAATTATTAGGCTGGTTCAAGAAAAGCTAAATACATCATTAAAAATAGAAGGCGTTTTATTAACAATGTTTGATTCAAGAACAAGATTATCTTCACAGGTCGTTCAAGATGTAAGAGAGCATTTTAGAAGTGATGTTTATGAGGTAATTATACCAAGAAATGTTAAACTCTCAGAAGCTCCGTCTTTTGGCGCGTCTATAAGTCAGTATGATCCTTTATCATCAGGAGCTATTGCCTATAAAGCGCTAGCGAAAGAAATATTAATGCGTAATAATTAATTTTTATTCATTTTAATTATGAAATATTTTCTTTTAAAAATAATAAATTTGTATGGCAAATAAAAATAGAAAAGTTTTAGGTAGAGGGCTGGGAAATCTTCTTGAAGTAGCTTCTACAGAAAGTAAAATTAAAGAAGGAATTTTAGATATTAAAGTTGATTTAATAAGAGCGAATCCTAATAATCCGAGAAAAAAATTTGATACTTCAGCAATTGAAGAATTATCAAAAACCATAAAAGAGCATGGTTTATTACAGCCAATATTGGTAACTGAAAAAGATAATGTTTATACCGTAATTTCAGGAGAAAGAAGACTAAGGGCGTGCAGAATATTAAACTTAGAAAAAATCCCTTGTATTATTAAAAATGATATCTCAGAAGAAAAAAATATCCAAATTTCTTTAATTGAAAATATACAGCGGGAACAGCTTGATCCCATTGAAGAGGCAAATGTATATAAAGATTTATTAGATAAATATAATTTTACTCAGGAATCTCTTTCAGAAAAAGTAGGTAAGAACCGTTCTACTATTGCCAATAAAATTAGATTATTAAAGCTCTCTTTAGAGGCGCAAACAGCAATAGCTGATGGAAGAATTACTGAAGGCCAAATAAGACCGGTATTAACAATAAATGATAATAAGCTTCAAAATGAAACTATTAAAGAAATAATTAAGAAAGGCTTAAATGCCAGACAGGTAGAAGATTTTGTAAAAAAATATAAAGAAAAAAATGAAATAAAAAATATAAAAAAAATAAATAAAAAAGACGCAGAAATTGAAAATCTAGAAAGACAGATAGAAGACAAATTTTCTACACGAGTAAAAATTAACTATAATAATAAATCGAAATCAGGAAATATTACAATAAACTTTTTTAACTTAGAAGATTTAGACAGAATTTTATCTCTATGGGGTATTGAAAAGTAAATACTTAAGTTTATAAAAATTAAATGAATTTAAATAAAATTGATAAAATATTTGAAAATTTGTTATTTATTTTATATAATTAACCAATGAATAATGATCCAGTTATGAACATGACAATTGACCCTGAATTACATACAGAAAAAGTCGTTACTAACAATAAACTTTTTTTAATAGATTTAAAGAAAAATCAGGCAGGGTATTATCTTAAAGTTTCAGAAATTTCTAATCAAAAAAAATCTTCTATATTTATTCCTCAGGAAGGCATTTCAGGAATTATAGATGCTTTGTGTAAAATTTCTGCGATTATGGATAAAGAAAACGCTTGATAAATCCGATATAAAAAATAATATGTAACCATATTAAAAAAGTCACGTATATATCATGTTATTGATATACTTTGTGACGGTAAAAAGGAGTTTACCATGAATATATTAAAAAAAGGATTTTTGAAATCAGCGGTCGCAGCACTTGTGTTTGTTCTCGCGGGCTTTATATACGCGCAGCAACAGCAGCAGCAACAACAACCGCAGCAAAAAGCACAGCCTAAAAAAGAAGAGCCTAAAAAGGCAGAATCAAAATCAGCTTTATTTGATATGATGATAAATGATTTTGAAGAATCGGAAGACTGGCGGGCTTTTTCAACTACTCCCATAGGAACCACAAAAATTAAGAAAGTTGTTCAAATGGGTCCAATTGAAGATAAATATAATCCTAACAATCTCACGCAAGAAGAAAAAAATCAATTTGTAGCCGGTAAGAATCATGTATTAGGGATTAAAACTTTTGTTAATGATAGAGGCTTTGATAGGGTAGAAGTTAAACCCCCTCATGAAAATATAATAAAAGGTATTGGCAGACAAATAGATGTATGGGCATTAGGTAGAAAATTTAGGCATACATTGTATGTAAAACTTAGAGACTATAGAGGCAGACTTCATAAATTAAGAGTAGGCCGGTTAGATTATTTGGGCTGGAGAAAGTTATCTGTAACTGTCCCAGGCTGGCTACCGCAAAGTCCTAGATTTGCTCTGTTAGATAAAAATCTACATTTTGTATCTTTATTTGTTCAGTCAGACGTAAAAGAAATTGGTGGTGATTTTTATTTTTATGTCGATAATTTGAGCATGAAAGTTGATAAAACAGATGAAGATTATCCGGGTAGTTTAATAAAAGATACCTGGTAAAATTTTTATAGCATGTTTTAAGGAGAACAAAATGAATAAGAAAGTTTTATTAATATTATTAGTATACGGGTTTATAAGCAGTATAATATTTGCTGAAAGAAATAAATTTGGGCAGGAAGTTGATATTGATGCTTTAGAAGTAAGCTCTAAAACTGTTGAAAGCTGGGAAACCGATGAATGGGAAGTAAAAGCCAGTCCATCGTTACCAATTGGCAAGGCAGAAGTTAAGCTAGTTGATGGTGTTCCAAAAAATCTTTCAGATGACCAAAACAATAAAAAATCCTTGGGATTAAAGTTCAGTTTTGCTTATCAAGGTTATAATAGTGTAACTTTAACGCCAAAAAATACAATTCGCCGTTACCTAGGTCAGTTAGATGAAAAAAACGAGAGAGCCTTTGTTGATATTCAAGGCATATCGCTTCCAGGCAAAGTACGCGCTGTTGGTGTCTATGTTCTTGGCAGAGGCAATGATTATAATATGGAAGCATGGGTAGAAGACTGGCGTGGAGATACGCATTTACTAAAATTTGGATCGTTAAATTTTATTGGTTGGAGACCACTAATTGCTAAAATACCAGTGTCAATTCCTCAGGATATTGAATCTTTTCCACCTAATAAGAACCTCGTTCTAAAGAAATTTGTAATTAGATCGACACCTAATTCAGGCAAAGAAGACGTATATTTATTTTTTGATGGATTAAAAGTTTTATCAGATTCTTATCAGGTTCAATTTGGGGGTGATGAGATAAATTTTGATGAAGAAGATAGGCAAAATAAAGAAAAAGCCAAAGATTATGGCCAAAGCTTAAAAAGTGAAAAGCCACAAAAGCAAAATAGCGCACCTAAAAATCAGAAAAAGTAAGGAAAATGGTAAACTCTATATTAAATAGTAATTGACAGTATTGGTAGAAATTTATTTTTTACCTAAATTATAAAAAAGACAGTAGTTTTGCTACTGTCTTTTTTTTATCTACGGAAAATTAATTAAGAACTTAAAGTTAAAAATGACTATGGCACAATCAGAAGAAGAAACGAAAGAAGAAACGAATGCAAAATCTGCGGAAAATAAAGAAACCGCTAATGCATCTATTGCAGAAAAAATTCAAAATCAATTTAATGAAGAAAAGTGGACAAGAATATCAGCTAAAAATGTAAGTATTTCTCGATTTAGATTGCTGGAAGATTTGCTTCAAAAAGCTGGCGAAGAAAATTTTTTGGAAAAAATGAAAGAATTATCAAAAGAGCATCTAATTGAATATGATGCTTCTATAGCTGCCAGATATTTTTTAGGCATGATAGCTCTGAAGAAAAGCTCTCCCGATGAATTAATTTATTTAAAGCAATTACTAGATCAATTTCAAGATATCGCGAAATGGGCAGTGGTTGATTATTTATCTGATAAAATGCTTCAGGTTAGCGAAAATAGAACAATTTTACGGGCAAAAGCAAATGCTCTTGAAAAACTTGGTAAAACAAAAGAAGCTATTCCTGTACTTGAAAAACTAGCCAGAATAGATAGAAAAAATCCTGATATTGCGCTAAAATATGCTGACGCCATTATTAACTCTGATCTTGATAAAGGAATTTTATTTTATAAGCAAGCAACAGAAGCTTACGCTAAAAACCTGCAATTTGAAAAATTAAAAAATGTTTGGAATAAGTTAATAGATCTTATACCGGATGATTTTTTATTTTTCAGAAAAATTGAAAGAATACTAAGCGGGCATAGACAAAAAGAAATTCTAGCTGATTTATATGTAAAACTAACGCATCACTATTTAAAAAAAGAAGATGTTGAAAATACAATTATTTTATGTAAAAAAATATTAGAGTATAACCCTAATTATGTACGGTTTAAAAATGAATTATTAAAAGCGTATCGTGAAAAATATAAAGATCACTCTCTTTTAGAAGATTTTATTAAGTATAGTGGATTATTAAATGTAAAGCGAAATATTTTAAGCTCTATTCAGAATTTTGAAACCAACATCGTCTTTGATAAAGATAATTATGTTTACCATAGAAGCTGGGGGGTTGGTAAAATAATAGACTTAAATACTAAAGAAATGACTATAGATTTTAAAAATAAGCAGGGCCATAAAATGGAGATTCAAATGGCCTTAAAATCATTAAAACCATTAAAAGAAGATCATTTTTTAGTTCATCAGTATGAAAATCCTGAAAAATTGAAAAAGTTATTTGATGAAGATATTATTGCGTTTTTTAAGCTCTTAATTTCTTCATTTGGCAATAAAATTTCTTTAACAGCTATCAAGCAAGAATTAATTGATAAATATGTTCAGCTAAAAGACTGGTCAAAATTCTGGAGTAAGGTAAGACAAGAAATATTAAAGGATAAATTAATAGGCATTTCTTCTCAAAAAAAAGATATTGTTGAGTTATATGAAGCCCCCATTACTTTTTCTGAGAGCGCTATAGATAAATTTCAGGCTGCGCAAAATTTTGATGAAAGGGTACAGGTCGCTGTATCAACCATGAAATCTAAAGATACTTCTGAAATTATCGATGCTTTAGAATATATGCAGCCCTTTTTTATTGAAGGACTAAAATCACCCGAAAATGATGTGCGTTTGCAGAGTATTTGGACTTTAGATTTAATGAAAAACTCTCTGCATGATGAAGAGCCCTTGTATGATAAACAGACATTAGATAATATATCTAGTATTATTAAACAACAGACAAAAAATGAGGTTTCAATTCTTTCATTACATATTAAAGAACTTGAAATTAAAAAACAATATGCTAAATGGTTAAAGCAATATCATCCCGACTGGAAAAATTTATATATTAAGATGTTAGTGCAGCTGCCTATTAAAATTCACAAAAACTTAATTAATGAACTTATTATTGCTGAAGCATGGCAAGAGTTAAATGAATTTATAGCAATTATAAAAAAAGACACAAATAATTCAGCTGAAATCTTTTTATGGGTATTTAAACAAATTATAACAGGCGCCATTGAAATAAAAAATATAGAAATGGAAGATCTTATCTTAAGTTTTTTTAGAATAGCGCGCAATATTCCAAAGCTCGAGCAGAAAGGCACAAAATTAAGAAACGCGGCAAGAGAAATTTATTTTGGTACACTTAAAGATGACTTTGAAAAAAATATTGTTAAATACGCTAAAAATTCTGTTAGAAAAATGGCGTCTCTAATTAAAGATGCGGGATTGTTTTCTGAACCAGAAAGAGAAATGATAATTAAAACTTTACACGAAATGCATCCAGATGAATTTAAAGAAGATATAGCTGAGAAAAAAGAAGCAAGCGGTGAATCATTTATTGAAAAACTAGAAAAATCAGGCGAAAGTGTGGGTACTCAAAATGCATTAGAAAGCATGAAAAAAGAACTCGAACACTTATTGAAAGTAGAAATTCCGGAAAATTCAGAAGAAATTGGTATAGCGCAAGAAAAAGGTGACTTAAGAGAAAACGCAGAATACAAGGCCGCATTAGAAAGGCAGAGTATATTACAGGCAACAGTTACAAAGCTGGAAGGCCAAATAAAAAAAGTAATTTTGCTAAAAGCTTCAAATGTATCATTAGATACAGTAACTGTTGGTTCCAAAGTTAGATTAAAGGACCAAAATACACAAGATATATTTGTATATTCAATTTTAGATCAGTGGGATGCCGATGTAGATAAAGGTATTATTTCATATAAATCTCCGTTAGGACAGGCAATAATTGGCAGAAAGAAAGGAGAGATTGTGACATTTGGTAAAGGCTCTCAGGAACAAAAATTAGAAATTATTTCAATGCAAAAAACAGTTAATGAAGACGGGTATTTAATTTAAACTAAGAATTATCTGCCATTTTATAAAAATAAATTTATTTTTTATCATTAAAGATTTTTTTGGCAAAGTAGATGGCGAAAAAATTTATTTTTATATTTCTTTTAATTGTTTTTCTTGTAAATAGTAAAATATTTTCTCAGCAAAATAAAAACAGTGGTATAAAAGATCTTCAAAGCATATTTCAGAAAATATCTGAAGAAATTAAATATGCCGAAGGGTTAAATAAAGCGCAGTTAACTATATTATCTGATAAAAAAATAAGAATTTATAAGATTTTACATTATCTAAAAAAAAATAAATCTTTGTTTCTATTTAATTCTGTAAAAAACGGTAAAGATTTAAAAATTTTATATGATTATGATAAATTAAATATTTATATTTATGATTATGTTATTAAAAAAGTATATAAAAAAAGTATCTATGATTTCTCATTGAATGTTTTAAAATCAGATTTTACTGTTTTTGATATTATAAATAGACCTTTAATAGAAGATTATAGAGTAGATGAAGAATATAGTATTGAAAATGATAATATTATGAAATTTAAGATATTCCCTATTAAAGAAAATAATTATAGCTTTATTGAAATTTATGTAGATGAAAATAGTAATTACCAAGTAAAACGATTCGATTACTATGATAAAAGTAAAGTTTTAATGAAAAGATTAGAATTTGACTATGGAAAATTTTCTATTAAAGAAAAAGATGATACAAGCTTGAAAGAGTATCCTATTAAATGGAAAGTTACTAATGTGACGTTAAACCATATATCAATACTTGAATTTTTTAATAATACTAAAGATATTCCCATTAAAAAAGAATTATTTGATATAAAATATATTCAAAATTAATTATATGTGTAAATTATATCCATGGATAAATAATAATAAAGCCGGATTTTATTATCTAAATGTATCTGAATGGAATGAATATAAAAACAAGAAAAATATAAACTTTCCTAAAAGGCATCTTCATCACCTAAGAAATGTTCTAAGGGTAAAAGATGAGGTAAAAATATGGGTAACAAATGGTCTTGAAAATGTTATATTAGCAAATTTAACTGAAGATAATATAATACATGAACCTGAAGAAACTTATAAAATAAATAAAAAAAAACCTTCATTTTATATCGCAATGCCCATGCTTAAAAAAAAATATATGGAATTCTTAATTCAAAAGTCTATTGAGTTAGGTGTAAATGGGTTTTATTTTATTGATAGTGATAGAAGTGTGATTAAAGAAATGAATAAAGAAAAATTAAATTTAATGGCAGAAAATGCTTTATATCAATCAAAAAACCCGATTATGCCTTTTTTTAGTTTTGAGATTAAAAATATTTATCAGTTAAATTCAGATAATCGATATGTGTTTTGGTCAGATGTATCTAGCAATAATAGTTTAACAGAAATTAGTAACAAAAATTTTGAGAGTTTTCATGAAATTATTTTTATTAATGGACCCGAAGGCGGATGGTCAAAAGATGAGAAAGAGTATCTAAAAAACAATTTTCAAAATATCACTCTTTCACACAATGTTCTTCGTTCAGAAACAGCTGCCATATGTGTGACATATCATATAAATTTAATTTTAGACCGGTTAAATAATGAAAGTAAATGGCAGCAATGTACTTTTAAATGATCTGGAAGATAAATCAATAGAAAAGCTATTGAGTTACTTAAATATAAATATCAATAGAGTTGTTATTGAATTAAACGGAAATATAATAGAAAAAGAGAAAATTGCTGATATAATATTAAATGAATCTGATAAAATAGAAATAATTCATTTTGTCGGCGGCGGTAGTTAAAACCTATATGAATAAAGAAAAAAAACATATTTTAAGCGGAATGCAGCCAACTGGTAGACTTCACTTGGGTCATTATTTGGGTGTTCTTACAAACTATGTGCATTTGCAGCACGATTATGACTGTTATTTTATGGCGGCAGATTTGCATTCTATGACAGTTTTTTATTCAAACTATAAAGAGGCTCAAAATTATATCTTACCCTTAATTTCAGATTGGTTAGCGGCGGGTATTAACCCCGAAAAAGCTGTTATTTTTGTACAATCTGATGTTCCCCAGCATTCAGAATTAGCAGTAATCTTAGGCATGTATACTCCCGTTTCCTGGCTTATGAGAAACCCTACATATAAAGAAAAACAGGAAAATGTTGAAAAAGATATTGACTCACTTGGTTTTTTAGGATATCCCGTTCTGCAAGCGGCTGATATTTTACTTTATGACGCTGATCTTGTGCCCATAGGAGAAGATCAACTTCCACATTTAGATTTAACAAGAGACATTGTAAATCGATTTAATCACTTTAATAAGTCAGGTAATGATGAAAAAGTATTTAAATTGCCAAAACCTCTTCTTAGTAAATTTCCCAAAGTATTAGGTACAGATGGCAGAAAAATGAGTAAATCATATAATAACACATTAATTTTATCTGAAGAAGAAGATTCTTTAATGAAAAAAATTATGACAATGAAAACCGATACGGCAAGAATAAGAAAAACAGATAAAGGCAATCCGTTAAATTGTCCCGTATTTACATATTACGATTTTTTTTGTAAAGATAGAAAAGATGAAGCATCAAGTGGATGTAAAACCGCCTCTATAGGCTGTAAAGATTGTAAAAATATAATTGGTTCTGAAATTGTAAAAAATTTAACTCCCTTTAGAGAAAAATGGCATGAAGTAAAAGATGATCATAATTTAGTTTTTGATATATTATCAGACGGAGCTAAAAAAGCCAAAAAAAAGGCTTCTGAAACAATGGAGCGCTTGAAAGAAAAATTAGGATTTCATTAATATGGTGTTATCAGAAATAAAAACAAATCAATTTAAAATTGATATACAAACGAAAGAAGGTATTAGTAAAAATGGTCCTTTAGATTTATTATGGATGCTTATTGAAAGCTATGAAGTGGATATTTTTAATGTTTCTTTAACAAGAATTACTAACGATTTTTGCCTATATATTGAAAAAAATGATATTACCATAGATGAAAAAGCTGATTTTATAGTTATGGGAACGCGGCTTATTTATTATAAGTCTAAATTACTGACACCTTCATCTAATATTGACGATGATTATGAATCAGATTCTTTGCCATTAGAACTGGTTGAACAGCTTTTGCAGTATAAAAAATTTCAAGGAGCCGCGAAAAACTTAAGAGAAATTGAAGAAATGGCAAATATGAATATGGTCCGCGGTGCAATTTGGCACAACTATGAAAAAGGCCAGGATTATCTAGATGTAGACTTAGTGGCTTTATTAAAAGCATTTCAACAGTTTTTATTATCAGTTGAAAAATCAGAATTAATGAGTATCGAAGAAGAAGAAATAAATACTGAATTAATAATTAATGAATTAAGAAAAATACTTCTTTTAGAGTCTGAAGTATCATTTTTTTTATTTATAAAAAAATTTACTTTACTAAAAATAATTGGAACTTTTCTTGCTTTATTAGAAATGGCTAAAATGAGAGAAATAATGATTGTACAAGATTCTCAAAATGATGATATAAAAATTAAGAAAAATTATATAAATAATAATTAATTGTAAAAAAATGAATGATTTAGAAAAAACCAAAAAAGCCGTTGAGGCAATAGTTTTTATCTCAGGTGATGGCATAGAGCTTTCTGATATTGCCAAAGGATTGTCTAAGACAAATCAAGAAATTAAAATTATTCTTGATTCGTTAATAGATGATTATCAAGAAAGAGACGGTGGTATATTTTTAAATCAAGGCGGCAGTAAATATTTTTTTTCAACAGATAAAAAAGTATTTACCAGTATTCAGTATTTTTTAAAAGAAAATAAAAAAGAAACTTTATCAAAAGCAATGCTTGAAACTCTGGCTATTATAGCTTATAAACAACCCTTAACATTATTTGATATTGAAGAAGTACGCGGTGTAAATTCAAGAGCTGTTGTAACCGTTTTAATTTCTAAGAAATTGATAAAACAAGTAGGTCAAAAAGAATCTCCCGGTAAGCCCGGGTTATATGGCACAACAAAAGAATTCTTAGAATATTTTGGATTACAAGATCTTAAAGAATTACCCCCGTTGAAAGAAGTTAAAGAAATAAATTTTGAAGAAATATAAAGTATGAAAGATATATTAAAATCATTATCTGATTTAAGAACCAGAATAGATGAAATCGATAAAGAAATTATCAATTTATTATCAGAGAGGGCCAAAACAGCAAGAGAGATAGCTGAAAAAAAGAAAGAGGGAAATTCTGTTTTATATTGTCCTGAAAGAGAGCAGGAAGTTTATTTAAAAATAAAGAAACTTAATAAAGGAATTTTAGATAATGAGTCATTAAATAATATTTTTAAAGAAATTATGAGTGCCGCTTTAAAGCTAGAGGGATCTTTAAAAATAGCATATCTTGGTCCGGCGGGTACTTTTACGCATCATGCGGCTATTAAGAAATTTGGTAACAGTTTAGAGCTAGTTCCTATTGATGATGTTGAAGAAATTTTTTCAGCTGTTGAAAGTAAAAAAGTTCAGTATGGAATTTTGCCTATTGAAAATTCTATTGAAGGAATAGTAAATTCTACCTTAGACTCCTTTATCGATTACGATTTGCAAATATACGCAGAAATTAATTTATTAATTAGACAAAATCTTATAAGTTACGCGAAAGAATTATCAGAAATCGAGACTATTTTTACACATAAACAAGCCTATGGGCAATGCAGAAAATGGATATCAAAAAATCTTCCCTCTGTAAAATTTATAGAAACTACTTCTACCTCAAAAGCGGTAGAATTTATTACAAAAAACAAGAATTCGAAAGAAGCGGCTATTTCATCTTTAACCGCGGCTAAAATTTTTAATGTACCCGTATTGCGTGAAAATATCGAAGATAACAAAAAAAATTTAACCCGTTTTGTTATAATAGGCAATCAAGCAGCTTTGCCTTCAGGTAATGACAGAACTTCTATTATGTTTACCCTGCCTCATGAAGCAGGTTCTCTATATAGAGCTTTAGAGCCTATATTTTCTGCCGGCATTAATCTTACCTGTATTGAATCGCGTCCTATGAATAAAGAATTATGGAACTATATTTTTTATTTAGATATGATAGGTCATACAGAAGATAAAAAAATAAAAGACGCGCTTGATAAAATTAAAAAAGTATCAACTTCTTTTAAAATCTTAGGCTCGTACCCTATAGATGTAACTTAGCTTAAAAGTATATCTACATTACAAAGAGAATCTTCAAGTATATTTTCAGGTTCTTTATCTAATAATACGTTCTCATAAAGTCGTATAAATGGATTTTCTTTCACAGACTTTATAATACCTGTAGAACTAAATTCTTCTTTTAAGCTCTGAAAGTTTGAATAATATTTACTATTTTTTGATTTTTCAATAATAAAAAATCCATTGCCTGCTCGTATTCTTCCTCTTTCAAAAAATATATCCATCTCTAAATGAAAAAAATTTGCTTTTCTTATAGTTAGTATTTGCCCCGTAATATTTTTTTTGGCATGTAAAAGGTTAAGTGAATGAGTGTTTTCTTTTTTTGTTTTCTTTAGTATATTTAGCAATTTACCGCGGCCAAATAAATAAAATGCCAAGTCTAAAATATGGGTAGTATCATGAAGTAAAAGTCCCTCAGTTTGATTTTTAATAAAAAGCTCACTTGCTTTTGAAGCTAAAATTCCCCTATAATGATAAACATGACCTAATTGGTTTTCTTCTATTATTTTTAAAATTTTATTGTAAACCGGATGAAACCTTCGTTCGTAATTAATCCATATTTTAGACTTAGATTCTTTTGATAATTTTCGAATTTGTTTTACATGCTCTTTATTCATAACAATAGGTTTTTCAACAATAATATGAGGTATATTTTTTACCATTGCGGTTTGAAGTATGTTACTATGCGTGTTGGTTGTTGAAGAAATAATCAATATATCTGTATTAATTTGATTAAAAATATCTTCAAAATTATCTGTAAAAGTTGTGTTTTGAACAGATATATTTTCTTTTATGAGATAATTTTTTAATTTGGTAAGCTTTTCAGTATTGATATCGCAAAGATTGTTAAACTCTATTTGATAGCCCTTGTTTTTTAGATTACATAATGCACCTATATGAGTGCATGGCTTGTAACGTAGTTTGTCTTCTTCAAGCAAAAAGGCAATTCTACCGGTTCCTATAACAGAAATATTTTTTCTAGTATTCTGCGCGTTTTTCATGTTTAATAAGAGACATTAAAGAACCTGCATAAAAAGAAAAATAAGCGGTATTCAAAAAATCTGTAAATATTCTATTAATTATAAAGCTCGCAGACAATACTTCGCTTAATGAGTAAGAGCTATTGACAAAAATAAAATATAATGGTATAAGTAGTGAGAAGAAAGTTAATAGAAAATATTTTATTCCCTTTTCATATTTTACTGATTTAAGCAAAAAAGCAGAGGGGACTAATATTAAAAAGAGTATAACATTAGAATAACTAATACCTATTAAAACACCCATATATATAGAATGAGACGATATCGAATTATTTTTAATAATAAAAGCTTTTTCTTCAAATTTAATAATTGAAAAGATCATTATCGAAGTAATTGATATCAAAAATATTAAATTAAAAAGTGAATTTACACAAAATAGTAAATATATTTTTAATGCGTATATTAATATAAAAGCTATTAAAGAAAAATATACGGCAGAAAGAAAACCTTGAAAAGGAAAAAATCTTTCGTTTTTATTATTAAATCTTTCTAAATATAATATTATAATTACCAATAATCCAAGAATATGAAAAATTAATATTGGCCAGTATTTTGTAGAGTTGTTTTTATTTAACCAAAAGCCATTGTTATTCATATTCATATTTTGATTTTTGTCAAAATTTAATACAGCTTCATATAATTCTTGGGTATAGCTATTTTTTAAAAAATATTTTTTTTCTGATACTTTTACAGTAGATATTAAACTAATAGCTGGAATATTTTTTTCAATAAAAAAACTTTGAATATTTGTTAAAAAAGGATAAGCAGCCAATGATATTTGCGATTTTAAGCTAGGTATATTAAAATCACTGAAGATATTTAACCAGTTAATAGAGCTAGATTTACCGTTAATCCCTGTTATTTCTAGTTCTTTTTTATCTGAAGGTATAAAGTTAATTACTGCTGCAGTATTAATAAAAATATTATTATGTAATTCATTAAACAAATTATTAATGCAATTATTTTCTGATTGCGCGTCATACAAAATTATTGCTATTGAATTTTTTAATTTATGGTTTTGTAAATTTTCGGCCAATGTTAACCCGGTATAAATACTTTGAAAGCTTTGCTTGTTACGCCATGGAAAATACATCACTAAGAAATTTGGTTCTTTACCTTCTTTTATTAATAAAAGATTAGTACAATTTTTATACTTTTTTAAAGTATGCGTAAAATTTGGTATAGATAGATTTTTATTTATATAATCTGGTATATCTGCATAAAGTTCATTATTTTGAAACCAATTGGGAAATTTATTTTTAGTTAAATCTAAGATTGAAATAGTTTTTTCTGATCTAAAATTTGTTATTTCAAATACTTCATGTGTCTGGTTTTTATTGATTTTATATTGACCCTTCCAAAAAATAATTATAAATGCTAGTATAAATAGTATTGCTAAAATAAAAAATAATTCAGTAATATCTGATAATTTTAATCTTTTATTGTAAAATAATTTTCTTTTTCTTAGCATTTTTAACTCTTTTTAAAAAAGGCTTGAACTTGAAAGAAAAAAACCTTTTTAGGTATAAAAAATTCATTAAGATATTTTTGTGAAAAATAAAGATCATAATATAAATAAAAAATTATATTTAGACATTTTAGATTTAAATGTAGATGCCTCTATTGTTGATATAAAAAAGGCGTATCGTAAAAAAGTTAAAAAATATCATCCAGATTTACATGAAGAAAAAAGCAGACTCTATTATCAAGAAAAAATGGTTTTAATTAATCACGCGTATAAATCACTTATTAATGATCCTATTTTATCAAAGAAAACGAATATTAAAAAATCTAAAGATATAAATGATGATAAAAATCTGCCAGATTTGCCAAAAGATCCTGGGTATTCATACTATAAACAAGCGCATATGTATTTTCATAAAGGATTTTATAAGTATTATAAAAAGAAAATAAAGCCTGAAAATAAATTAAAAGCCGCGGTTGAAATTCTTTCTAATTTTGAAAGAGCTTACCATTATTATACTTTAGTTATTGAAAAATATCCTGATAGTTTATGGGTTTGGGATTCTTTGTTAAAAAGAAAAAAAATTGAAAAATTAACACCTATTTATGAAAACATAAAAAAAATATTAATTTTACTAATTGAAAATGAAAAAGAAGATAAAAAAATTTCTTTTCCCGGGGTTTCTATACTAGATTCGCCTGAAAAGTGGCTGAATTTTTTACAGACAAAAGTCAAATAATAGTCGAAAAAATACTGACGGTGTGTTTGATAATAAAAAAATTACCATATGTTAATAAATGATCCTTTGTCTAATAATATTGAAAAAAAAGCTACAAGAGATGGATATGGTCAGGCTCTAGCCGATTTGGGTGAAAAAAACAGCAAATTAGTTGTTCTTGATGCTGATTTATCTAATTCTACTAAAACAAGTACTTTCGCTAAAAAATATCCTGAAAGATTTTTTAATTTTGGGGTCGCTGAGCAAAATATGCTTGGGCATGCCGCTGGGTTAGCCAGTACGGGTCTTATACCCGCAACCTCTAGCTTTGCCATGTTCGCAACAGGCAGAGCATGGGAAGTTCTTAGAAACTCAATAGCATATCCTAAATTAAATGTAAAAATTGCCGGCACACATGCTGGTATTACACTTGGTGAAGATGGGGCCAGCCATCAAATTATTGAAGATATCGCGATTACCCGCTGTATTCCTGAAATGACAGTTCTTGTTCCTGCTGATTATTGGCAGGCATATAACGCGGTTTTTGCCGCTGTAGAAAAAAATGGTCCGGTATATATTCGATTAGGAAGACCCGGTATTGATATGATTTATGATAAAGAAACACCTTTTGAAATTGGTAAAGCAAATATTATTCAAGAGGGCGAAAAAATAGCTTTTTTTTCTACCGGTATAATGGTAAGTGAATCATGGAAGGCTGCCCGTCTTTTAGAACAAAAAAATGGAATTAGACCATGGGTAGTAGATTTTCATACTATAAAACCAATAGACATAGAAACTATAATTAACATTTCTAAAAAAGTTGAAAAAATATATACTTTTGAAGAGCATAATATTCACGGGGGATTTGGATCTGCTGTAAGTGAAATTTTAAGTGAAAATAATCCGGTAAAACTCAAAAGAATAGGTATTTTAGACAGTTTTGGCCAGTCTGGTAAAATAAACGAATTAATGGATTATTACGGCTTATCTTCAAAAAAACTCTTTGAAAAAGTTGTGTCTGAAAAATGAGATGATAAAAAACTTAGGTTTTTTAATTCCTTTTATAAAGAAAAGCATCATTACTGTTAAAAAAAACACGACAGCAATTATAATAATATTATTATTTATTATAACGTTTTTAATTAGTTTACCTGAAATTTTATTTTCTTTATATGTTGATAAAAATGATATTGAAAGAAAAATTAATAAGTTACTGGCTGCTAGCGATTTAGCTGTTTCTTATGACGGGTTTTCAACTAGTTTTTACGGAGATATAGTAATATATGGTTTAAAAATATCTAACTCAATTGATTTTAGCAAAAATAAGACATTTTTAGAAGCATCAGAAGTTAAAATTCCCGTTAAGTGGCAAGGCTTTAATGATTTTTATGCAGAATACTCAAATATTATGGTTAATAAATCTACTTTTATTGTTTGGATTGAGAATTCAAAACTATCAGATATTCTACTTAAACAAATCAGTTTTTGGTTAAATGAATACCATAATTTTGAAATTATCTTTAATAATGCGAAATTCTTGTTAAAATATGAGTCGAAAGGCTATGAAAAAGAAAGTTGGGAAATTTCTAATGTTATTGTAAAAATAATAAAAAATCAAGAAACAAACCAAATTAGTTTGGCTTATAATGATAGTCTTTGGGGTAATGGAAATATAAAAATTATTCCAGAGATAAATAATTCGGGTGATTTTATATGGTTTGAAAATATTTATCAGTTAGAATTTAACAAGCTACCTTTAGAAAATATTTCATGGTATTTCAAGCCTAAAAAAATTAAAACCGGAATGTTTAGCGGCAATTTAGAGGTTGTTAATTTAAGCAGAAAAAATAATTATAAAATATTGGGTAATATTCGCTTACAAAATCTTAGTATAACAGAAGATGAAATAAATATTCTTAAAGTTCCTTTGTTGAATACCTCAATTCAGTATATTGAAAATAATGATTATCATTCAGCTGTTTTTGTAGGTTCTACTGAAACTCATAACTTTTCATTTCAATATGAAAAAAATCAAAAGGATCTTTGGCCTTCAACAATTAAGTTAGAGATGAAAGAAAATTCATTTAATGGTCAGCTTGTTCAGATAAATGAATTTGAAATTTCTGGAATTAAAGATTTATCTGTTGATTTAAGTATACCCGAAGAAAAAGACAACTATAGAAATATAAAAAGTTATATTAAAATAGAAAATGGATCTTTTGTAAAAAACCAGAAAAGTCTTTTTTTAATTAATGATCTTGAATTAGTGATTAATAAAAATAATTATAGGCTAATAAGTAAATTTATGAAAAATAAAAGTTTAGTAGATATAACTTTAGAAGGGCAGTTAAATAACTTCAAAAGTTCTTTTTCTGAATCTGTTAAATCTTTGCGTAATCCAAAAAGTAAGTATATTAAATATGATATAGTTTGTTTTTCGGGTAATCATAGTGGAAGTTTGATAAGTTCTGAATTATATATGTCTGATTTGAAAGAGCTTGAAGATTATTTAATAAAAAAATGGCAGAGTAATGTTATTAGAGGTTTAAATGAAGGATGGCGTGAATCTAAAATTAGAGATAGAGAGTGGTTTTTAAAGGCTTTATGGAAAAATAAATTAAATATGAACTTGAATTTTAATAAAGTATTTACTAGCTCTTCTGAAAATATAAATCTTTCTGGTAAATTTGACGTATTTGAGACATATGCTAAATTTAATTTAAAAGATGAACTTCAAAATAATGTAAAAAATAGTTTTGATTTTGAATATATATACGCTGGTAATTACCCATTTTTTAGAGGAAATATAAATTTCAGTTCTAAAAATGAAAATAATATTTTAGAAAATTGGATTCCCGGTGAATTACTTAAGAAATATGATTATAGCGAGATTTCATACTCTTTTAAATCTGGCGGAGAAAGAGCCTTTGATATATTTGATACACATACGGGTAATGGTCATTTTGAATTTTCAAATGGAATACTGGGTTCATATTTTAATGATAAAGACATTACAAAAAACTGGAATAATATTAAAGGAGAAATAAGAACTTATCGAAATAGAGGTTCCTTAGTAAATATATTTTGCGTAAGCGATGAGAAATATTTATATGCGCATGGCAGGTGGGTAACAGATTTATTTTTTAAACAATGGACATTTGATCACAGAGAGTCAAATATACCCTCTAAAATGTAGATAATAAATAAGTAATAGGTGCGCTTACTAAACGTATATATAATAAATAGACATAAATTATTTAAATTAAGTAAAAAATTATTAAAATATATCGATATTTATAATAATACCAGTAATTTAATTTAATTAAAATTGGAAGCTGTTTAATAGTTTATATGCATATAATAATAAAAAAAATAAAGCATAATATTTATATATTTAAAATCGTTAAATTTATAATAATATATTTTTTTAATTTTAACATATTGATATTTAGTTATGGCGAATCAATGATCGAAAGGTTGCCAAAAGCAGAAGGAAACCTTAAACTAGGTCCTATACAGCTTCATCCGGCTATTTCGATTACTGAAAAATGGAATGATAACATTTATTTTGATATTAAAGATAAAAAAGAAGATTATATTAGTACCATAACCGGCGGTATGTTATTAAGCCTTGGGCAGGAATTTTCTTTTAATATTGGTTATCTTGTAGATTATCATTTTTACAGTAAGAATAAAAAAGAAAGTTTTTTAAGTCATAATAGCTTTGTAGAAATGGATATGAATTATCCATCTGGTTTTAAGGTATATGGTTCAAATAAAAATATAGTCACTTATGATCCAAGGGATGCTCCAGATAATCCTTTAAGGGCCAAGCGCATGACAAATACAGCCAAAGGGCAAATAGGCTATAAATCTACTTCAGATAAAACTAAGATTGGTTTGTATTATACAAATGAAAATCTGGATTATTTTAGCAAGCATAACAACATCTTTGACAGACAAAAACATATTGGCAACAGTCTGATCTCTTATTATTTTTCCCCCAAAACCGCTTTAGAGATAGAATATCAATTTTTATGGGAAGAATATAAAAATCGGGATATTAGTAATATCGATTCAAAAAATCATACAGGATACGGGGGGTTTTCATGGTCAGATGAAAATATTTATAAAATACTTTTAAAATACGGTAAGCAGTGGATAAAATATGATAATGAAGATTTAACAGATGAAATGATTGATGTATTTAAAACAAGCATTGATTATAAATTTGGTTTGTTTGGCAAAACAGATTTAATGTTTTCAGGTAATCATAGCGTGGTAAACACTCCCTATAACGGAAATATAATATTAGAGTTATCTCCTGCTTCATATTATTTATCAACGAATTTAAAAGTTAAATTACTATCTAATTTTACTTCTAAAGTCAGGTTTTATGTTCATTATAATTATGAAATGAGAGATTATGGAGTTCTGGATAAAAACTTTTCTGCCCGAAGTGATAAAATTCAGCGAATGGGAGCTGGTTTAAGCGTAAAACCCATTGGAATTATACTTTTATCAATACAGTATGATAGCACAAAAAATAAATCAAACGATAAAGATAGAAATTTAGTAAATAATACCGCCTTTTTCAATATAAGTGTGGCGTTATAGGAATATTTTAAGTGAAACTTGTTAAATTTATAATAGATTAAATTTTGGTAATTATGCTATTAACAATATATATTAAAAAAGTGAAGCATATTTTTATTGCATTGATTATGCTATTTGTATTTTTTGAATTAAATGCTGAAAATATATACAAATTAAATGAAGAATATAAAATAGGTCCGCAGGATGTTTTAGAAATAAAGGTATGGGATAATGAAGATTTTGGCGGCAAAGTAGTAGTTTCATTAACTGGTTTTATAAATTATCAGTTCATAGGTAAAATTGAAGTAACTGGATTAACAACAGGAGAGTTAGCTCAGAAAATTACAGATGGACTTTCTGATGATTATTTAATAAACCCTCAGGTAACTATAGAAGTTGTAAAATACAGAAGTCAAAAAGTTTCTATATCTGGAGAAATCGCAAGACCGGGTACATATTATTTAACTAAGAAAACATCACTTGTTGAGATAATAGCAGAAGCAGGTGGATATACAAAAGAAGCGGGAACAGAAGTTATTATTGTTAGAAATAAAGACGCAGAGAATCAAAACAATAAAAATCAAAAATTAATTAAGGTAGATATTAAAAAAGCTTTAGAGGGTGATTTTAATCAAAATATTTATGTAGAAAATAATGATTCAATTTTCATTCCTATTGCTAAATCATTTTATATAATGGGTGAGGTAAAACGTCCGGGTAAGTACAATTTAGAAAGAGATATTACTATACTAAATGCGATTTCTTTGGCGGGCGGCGAAACCAATAAAGCCGCAATAAACCGAACAAAGGTTATTCGATTAACAGGTAAAACAACAACAGAAAAAAAAATAGAATTAAATGAAATCGTTAATCCTAATGATATAATTATTGTGCCCGAAAGTTTTTTTTAGATATAGATATTAGTTAATATATTATTATGAGTATGCATGAAAAAAACCATTCAGAAGTAGAGATAGATTTAAAACATTATATAAATATAATCTATCAAAGAAGATGGGCATTAATTACATTTTTTATTATTGCATTTACCATTTCGGTAATGTATATTTTATTTTCTAAACCGGTCTATCAGGCTACCGCGCAAATTCTAATTGAAGAAGAAAAAAGAAATATTCTAGATTTTCAAGAATTATATGCTATAGATGTTCCCAGTAATGATTTTTATAATACACAGTATAAGCTTTTATCAAGTCAGTTAATGGCAAAAATGGTTCTTGAAAAACTGGATTTTAATAAGTATAAGAATGTGTTTTCAAATATTACCAAGGAAGAACTTGAAAATAATGAGAAAAGAAATATTTTAGTTCTTAGTTTACTGCAAAACCTTGATATAGAACCAGTGAGAAACAGTCGTCTGGTAAAAATTCATTTTTCAAGCTACGATCCTGTTTATTCAGCGGATGCAGCAAATTTATTCATAGATTCATATATGGACTTTAATAAAAGTATGAAGTCAGAAGCCATAACTTATACTACCACATTTCTAGAAAAAAAACTAGAAGAACAAAAAGAAAAACTAAAAGATTCTGAAGTTTTATTACAGGAATATAAAGAAAAATACAATATTGTCTCAATGGATGAAAGAGAAAATATCTCTATGGCAAAACTTACTGAATTAAATATGGATGTTATAAAGGTTGAAAATGAACGAGTAGAGGCTGAAACTAGATACATACAGGCAAAAAAAATATTTAATGATAATAATTCAGTTGAGTCAACTGCGCAGGCAATAACTAATCCGCTTATAAACAGAATAAAAGGCGAAGAATCAGATTTAGTTGTTATGTTGTCTGAGCTTTCTAAAAAATACGGCAAGAAACATCCTAAAATACTTACATTAAAAGAAAAACTTAAAACAAAAAGACGAAAGGTTAAAGAAGAAATTAGTAAGGTAGTCACTCATCTAAAAAATGAATATGAAATATCGCTTAAAAAAGAAAGCATGCTTAAGAAAACATTAGAAGATTCAAAAGTAGAAAACCAAAAATTAAACGAAATATCCATTACTTTTAGAGTATTAAAAAGAGATGTCGAAACAAATAAAGAAATATACAATATCTTACTAACCCGGCTTAAAGAAACAGACGTAAGTGAAGATATTCAAAGTAGTTTTGTTAAAATTATAGATAAGGCCGAAGTTCCTTTGATACCCATAAAACCTAAAAAGGCATTATCTTTATTAATGGGATTAATGATGGGAGTATTTGGCGGTATTATTGTCGCAATTTTAATTGAGTATCTTGATAATACTGTGAAAACATCTGAAGAATTAAAACAATTAGCCGGCATTCCATTTTTAGGGGCGGTATCTAATTTTAGAAGTTACTTAAAAAACCCACAGGATTCATCTTTAATATCATTAAATTTTCCTAATTACGCGATATCTGAAGGCTTTAGGGTAATTAGAACATCAATGGTATATTCATCAGTTTCAGAAAAAAATAAAACTATTTTAATAACAAGTGCCGAAAAATCAGATGGTAAAAGTACAATCGCGTCAAATTTAGCCATTACCCTAATGCAGGCGGGAAATAAAGTGCTTTTGGTTGATACAGATTTTAGAAATCCATCTCTGCATAAAATTTTCGGATTTGATAATGAAAAAGGATTTTCGAATTTTCTGGTAGGCGAAAAAAAACTTTCAGATTGTATTATTAAAACTGAGCATGATAATTTTGAAATTTTACCATGTGGTAAGCTTCCGCCGAATCCTTCTGAACTTATAGGTTCTGAAAAAATGAATAAAACAATTGAAATGTTAAAAAAAAGATATGATAAAATTATTTTTGATTCGGCTCCTGTATTGCCGGTTACTGACTCTGTATTATTAAGTAATAAAATTGATCAAACAATATTGGTAGTTAGTGCTTCTAAAACTCATAAAAACGCGATTTCTCAATCAATTTCACAGCTTAAAAGCGCTAAAGCTAATTTAATTGGTACGGTATTAAACTACAGTAGACAGCCTAATAAAATATACGGATACTATGGCTATGGTTATGGATATGGTTATGGTAGCAGTAGAAAAGATAAGAAAAAGACCAAATCAATACATAACTTATGGGAATATTTAAAAAAGTCATATTTTCATTAATAGATTTTAAGTTTTGATTTCTGAAATTCGATAATTTTTTCTTCAGCAATTTTATTTTTTTTGTTTAAATTATGAGCTTTTATATAAGCTTCATAAGATTTTTTGTATAAATTAAGTTTTTCATAAGATTGTGCTATTAATAGATGACTTGCGTCAAGGCGATAGTTTAATTTTAATGATTTTTCTGCATAGTAAACAGAATCTTTATAATAGCTATGTTCAAAATATTTTTCTGCCAGAAAAAAATTAAGCTTTGGATGTTTTGTTTTTTCTGTATTTTTTCTAATATCTTTTAATATAATATTAGATAAAAGTTTATCGTTTTTGTTTTTTTCAAATAATTTTATATAATTATGTATAACTTTTTCAATTTCATTATTATTAATTTGTGTTTCAATTACATAAAAATACAAATGGGCGTTTTTTACATTAAAGGCTTTAAGCTGATTTATGTATCTTAAAGCGTTTTCTTTGTCGTCTATCATTATACTTAGTTTTGTTAAAGATTCAATAATGTTTTGATTTTTTAATAAGTTTGAATTTAACTTTATAGCCTGCCTAATTTCATGTGAGGCTCTGTATAATTGTGTATACTTCATTTCAAAAGGAAGTACGTTTATAAATTCTAAAATAGACATACCATAATATACTCTGTTAAAATAGTTATTCGGTGAAATTTCTATACCTTTAGTAAAATAGTTATCGCCCTTATTTAGATCACCTTTGGCGTAATATATCCATCCTAGATATGAAAATATTTCTATTCTTGTAGAATTTAGCTTTAGAGCTTTTAAGAAATATTCTTCGGCTTTATTTAAAATATTTTGTTTTTCTTTATTGAATTTATTGTTACTGGAAAATAAATAATATTTACCTAATAACATACTGTATTCATATTCCTCTAAATTTAATATGTAGGCTTTTTTTAATAAAATTAAATTTTCATTCTCTGGTATTTTGGCTCCTAACCGTTCCCATAATACAGTTTTTTCAATAGGATAAATTTTTTCAGCCCTAATCTTTTGTATAGAAATTAATATTAAATATAATAAAATAAAAATTAATATAATAGAAATATATTTTCGCGCCGGTATATTATTATTTTTTAGGTTCATCTGCTGTTTTATACGTAATTGCCAAAATTACTGAAAAGATAAAAGCATTCGCAGGAATTTGCATATTAAAATCGGTTATACTATGAAGTAGTATATAAACTATAGAAGCTAATCCGCCGGATGTAAAACTTTTAGTAAAGTTGCTTTTGGTTTTAGATAATTTTTTTATAATAGAATAATTAAAAATTACAAAAGCCATAGCTATAGGTAAGTTTAATATAATTCCTCCCGAAGCTAAGAATTCAAGGTAATCGTTATGCGCATGGTTTACAAAAAGTATGCGAGCTATTGATTCTTCCGGAACATAATGCCTGAACAAATGCTCATATGTGCCAAAACCCGCCCCAAAGTATTTAAAATCAATAAATAAATCCCATGTTTTTTCCCATAATATTGCTCTTAAGTAGTTAAAATTTTCAATAGATTTAGAATATCTTTCTGTTAACGGTTCAATACTAATCCAAAGTGTTAATAATGCGGCTATAAAAATTATGTATATAACTAAAGCCGCTTGTTTTTTTTTCCCTTGAGTAATCCAAAAGCCGGCAATAAAAAGAATAGAAGCCAAAGCGCTAAATATACCCATTCTTGATTTTGTGGCTATAATTCCCATAAATAATATTAAAACTAAAATTAATACCACAGTATTTTTTGTGCCATCTTTTGAATTTATAAATTCAATAATTTTTTGTTTCATATTAATGGCTGTAGAATTAAAAGAAATAAAATTATAAATTAAATATGAAATACCTAACGGTAAAGTCATGCCTAATAATCCAGATAAATGATTTCGGTTAACGTAGGTTCCAGAACTACCTTGTATGCTGTTAAAAAATTTTTCAAAAATCCAGTTATTTGTAAACAAAGCGTAAATTCCCAAAAATGCCTCAATGACAGCTACAATAAAGATTGCCATTATAATTTTTTGTATTCTTTTTCTGCTTTGAATTTCTTGAATAATTAGAAAAAAAATAGCAAAATAAGCGACAAATTTCATTAATTCATTTTTAGAGGCGTAAGGATATAGGCTGATGGTAAAGTACATTTTTTCAGTATTTTCTGAAAAAACTTTTGTATATAATAAATAAGCCTTTGGTGATAAATATTCAATAATTGATAAAGGCAATGGAATAACTTGAAAAATTAGTAAAATTAAAAAAGCACTTGTTGATATATAAATATAAGAAATATATTTTTCTAAATATAAGCTTTTCCCATTAGTAATTAAATAATATAACCAAAATATTAAAAGTATGTATATTGAGATTTCAAGTAAAGAGTATGCCCATATATGAACACATCCAATAGCTAGGGGAGCAAAAATAATAAGTATAAATATTGATAAATCTAATATATTATCAAACCATTTTTTTTTTAACATGAACTATTTGTTTATTTAATTTTAATATTTATAAAAAATAAAAAATTTTATATAGATGAACTTGCCATAGGTAGATCCATGGGATCAATAGGTGGTTCTATTATTGTTTCATTTATTGCAATTTCAGTAGGAGAATACTCTGTTTCTGATATTTCACTTAGTAATTGATCCTGTTCATTATCTGAAGCTTTTTGTTCTTGTTGATCCATGCCTATAACTTCATTAGGTTTTACTTGTTGTTTTTCGTCAGAAGTTTCAGGTTGTGTTTTTGTCATGGTATCATCGGTTTTTGCCATTAAATCTTGCACAGTCATAACTTTGCTTGAGGTGTCTTGTCCTAACATAATATTTTCAGTATTTGCCCAAGCTAATTTAACTTTTTCTAGCTGTCCCGTTTCGGCTAATTTAGCGGCTTCTTTCGCAAGTTGAAGAGCAGAGGCTGCCATTTGACAATGTTTTATTCCAGTTAATGAGCCAGAAGAGTTTCTTGAGCATGAAGCTGCTATCGCCGAAGCATTAGCAAATGTTTTTAGTGCGATTCTATTTGCTTCTGCTGTATCAGTATATGATATTGTATCACGGGTTGCTTCAATATGTTTGGCTTCAGCGTATGCAGATTCAATATCTATAATCTTTTGATTAATTTGTTTTAATCCCATATCTAATGTATTTAAATTTGTATTATCAGAATTTGAAATAGCTATACCTAAAGATGTAAGTGTGTCACTATATGAAGCATTCGCAATAATAGAATTTGCTTTTATTTTAGCTAAAATGGCTTTATTTGAAGCTTTTTCTAAACTAGCTGCCATTGCAACTTCTCTTTCAATTTCATATAATTCATTAATATTTCTGTTTATTTCTTCTATTTTTTCAATATTTTTTAATCTAATTTCTTTTAGAGCTTGAAGCGAATTTAAGTCTTTTAACCATATTGCTTCGCTAAGTGATTCTGTTATTACAGCCTTATTCGATTTTGCCATTGCAAGTGCTGTTTGGCTTCTAGACAAAGCTTCTTTCATATCTGCTGTCGCAGATTCTTTAGTAAACTTTTGATTTTCATAATCTTTTGATATTTGCGCCTGGTCTCTATCTTTTGCCATGTGCATATTTATTTCATTTTGAGCCGATAACGCATAAGCTAATGCTTTTTGTAAATGAAGATTATCAATTTGCGTATTAACAGGCGGCATATTTGAACTTAACACATCATTTGAAGTTAATACAGAGATATTGATATTTTCAACAGCTTTGCCTGTTATATTTAAGTTTGATAGTTTACCTGTTTCACTTTTATACTCTGTAGAGCCATCGGCACTTACCACAAAAACACTTTTAACTGTATCTAAACCACCCTCGGTTAAATTAGCCGTTAAAGCAGGAGTTTTTATAGAGTAATTATAGTTTTGATTATTTTCAATATTAAAAGAAAGATTACCTGTTAAAAGCTTTATATTAATATCTGATTTTTGACTTGTGTCTGAAAAAAGTCCCGAAATATTACTAGACTTTGATATTCCCATATTGGTATTAGAGTCTAAATAAATAGAGCCACCATTTATATTTAGTTCTACTCTTCCTTGTCTAGTGACAATTTTATCATTACTTTTAATAGAATATGGATAATTATTTAGGGCTTGCCATTTACCACTACTTCTTACAAATACCTGTCCGTTTGCCTTTGTAATTTGCCCTAAGTTGTCAGATACCTGAGCATAATCTTGGCTTCCTGCTGCAAAAATTACCAAGAAATAAGGCATATATTTTTTAAATCTTTTATTTTTCATGTTTTATATAAAATCGGTATTTTAATTTTTATTATTAATCAAGTTTATTATTAAACTTATTACATTTATATAACGTATTTATTATCCATTTTGGTCATTTTTTATATATTAATAAATTTTTGATTGTTATGTCAAGTTTTTTTAGTTTATAAAAAATAATTCTACTAAATTGATTGTATAAAATTTAAAATAAAATCAATACCTATATTTTTCTTTGAAGAACTTAAAACAATATTATGAAAAAGTGTTTCTAGGTCCTTTTTCTTTTTGTTCAACAAAAATAGTTCTTTTTGATTTAATCTGTCTATTTTTGTAAAAATCAGTTGGACCGGTATATTTCTCTCCCAAAAAAAATCTCGAATGTATATTTCTTCTTTTTCTGGTTCTCTTTTGCAGTCTAATAACAAAAAAACCGTAGAAATCTGTTTTCTTTTAGAAATATATTCTAAAATGATATTAGACAATAAGCTGCGTTTACTTTTTGATATTTTCGCGTAGCCGTATCCCGGCAGGTCTGTTAAAAAAAACGAGTTATATTTATATAAATTTACCGTTTGGGTGCATCCAGGTTTAGAAGAGGTTTTTACAATAGATTTATTTTGAAATAAAGCAGCAATTAAAGAACTTTTACCGCTGTTTGAACGACCTAAAAAACAAATTTCTTTATCATTTTCAGGCATTTTTTTCACGGAATCATAGGCTCCTTCAAAAATTGCTATATGTTTTTTTAATTCAGACATGTCTTTTTAACATTTCAATAGGATTTGGTTTTATGTGGGTTTTCTTGAAGTGTATATAGTCTTGCATAATCTCAAGATGATCAAAGACTATATTATCGGGTAAATTTTCTAATAAAAATATTTTAGCTTCTAAAGCGTCATCCATGCCTTTAGGATTTCCCTCTGCTTTGGCGATAAAAACTGTAGATATTGTATGCTTTCTGGGGTCTCTTTTAGGGTTTGAATAGCTATATAATATGTCAAACAAATGAATATCAAGGCTGGTTTCTTCTTTTGCTTCTCTAATAGCTGCTTGCTCGACCATTTCACCTTCATCAACAAAGCCTCCCGGCAGTGCCCATCCGAAAGGCTCATTTTTTCGTTTAATTAAAATAATGCCATTTTTAATTTCAATAATAATATCAACAGTAGGGTAGGGATTTTTATAATTCATTGATATCGACTATACAGACATGAAATGTATAGGCAATGCTTTTTTATTGCTTTTAATTTATTTTAATGGTGGTCGTGAAAGACTTTCTTTTTCTAATAGATGCCCGTTGGAATTTATGCCGCACCACGATGCGGTAAGCAAATGACCTTTATAAAAAAGATTTATGTAAAAAATATAAGTTATAGAAAAAAATAGATTTGTAAGTATAGATGACTTTCCCGAGTACTATTTTTATTATGAAACTTCTTCTTATACAGCCGCCCATACAAGATTTTTATGAAACAAAAATAAGGCTTCAACCTATTGGCCTTTGCTATCTTAAATCATCCGTTAAAAAATATCTGCCTGAAATAGAAGTTAAAATTATAGATTTTCATTCGGACTGGGGCAAACGAACAATACAATGGCCGTCTGAATTAAATTATTTAAAAGAGTATCATATTCAAGATGAATCACCCTTTTGCGGTTTTTCAAATTATTTCCATTTTGGAGCTGATTGGAATGAAATTGAAAATATCATAAAACAAGAAAAGGCAGATATAGCCGGTATTTCTTCTCTTTTCTCGCCTTATTACCGTGAAGCTCTACAAACCGCAGGTATAGCTAAAAAACTGGGGTTGATAACTATTTTAGGGGGTTCACATGTTTCAGCGATGCCGTTATTTACATTAAATAAGCCAGAAGTAGATTTTATCATTCAAAAAGAAGGTGAAAAACCGTTGGTAGAATTATTAAAAGAAATTCTATCATCAAAAAATTTTGAAAATGTTCCCAATTTGGGATATAAAAAAAACAGCAAGCCATATCTAACTAAAATAGAAGAAAATTATTCAATTAATGAATTACCCGTACCCGATTTAACTGATTTTGAATTGCGAAAATATAAGTTAGAAAAACAACCCATGACATTTATAATAACGTCACGTGGATGTCCTTATTCTTGTTCTTTTTGCTCTGTTCGAACAACATTTGGCAGGCTTTATAGAAAAAGAAATAATTCATTGATATTAAAAGAAATAGAAAAGCGATACGACGATGGATATCGCGTTTTTGATTTTGAAGACGATAATTTAACATTTCATAAAGGTGAAATGAGCATTTTATTTGATAGCATAAAAAAACAATTCACAGATAATAATAAACCTATAAAACTTACGGCTATGAATGGTTTGTCATATCTTAGTTTAGACGAAGATATTTTGTTAAAAATGAAAGAAGCAGGTTTTTCTGAATTAAACCTTGCTCTTGTATCATCTGATAAAAATCTTCATGAAACAACAAAGCGTCCGCATAAAATTGAAAAATATTTAAATGTGATTGAAACGGCTTATAAACTCAAATTTAATATTGTTTCTTATCAAATATTAGGTTTTCCTGAAGAATCTTTAGACTCACAAATGCAAACATTAGCTTTTAACGCTAATTTACCTGTTTTATTAGGGGCCTCTCCTTTTTATTTAACACCCTATTCGCCTATTGCATTAAAAATGAATAGAAATTTTTCAGAAGATGATATTTTTCTTTCAAGATTAACATCATTTGCCGCTCAATCAAAATCTTTTACACAAAAAGATATTTATACTCTTTTTATCTGCACAAGAATATTTAACTTTATTAAATCATTTTCACTTTCTAAAGATATTGATATAAAAACATTAATTCAAAAAACAAAAGCAGAAGGAAGAATAAAGCTGGGATTACATCTTCTTGAGAAAATTTTTGATACACATAAACTATTTTGTTACTCGCAAAAAAAAATAATAGAGCATCCAAATTTTAATTCAGAGATTTTTAAAGAAATAATTAATAAAACAAAGTTTATTAAAACATTATCAGGAAGAAATATAATTTTTTAAAAATTACAAATCTATTTTAAAAAAAAAGTTGACGCTATAAAGATATTTAGATATATTTCTAAATATCTAAGGAGGATTGTTTGAAAAATTCGGTATTTAAAGCTTTGGCAGATCCGTCAAGAAGGCAGATATTAAAACTGTTAAAAAATAGTGATAAAAACGTGGGAGAGATTTTAGAAAACTTTGATATGGCAGGCGCTTCTTTAAATCATCATTTGACCATCTTGAAAAACGCCGATTTGGTAACATCTGAAAAAAGGGGTCAGTATGTTATTTATTCTTTAAATACCACTGTTTTTCAAGAAATACTTGAATGGATATTTGAGATTAAAGGAGGAACAAAAAATGAAATTTAAAATATTTATTTTAACATTAAGCGCGGTTTCTGTTATTGCAACAGGAATTATTTATCCGAGCCTGCCTGAAATAATACCCGTGCACTGGAACATATACGGCGAAGTTGACAGAACTGCCAATAAATTATATGCATTTTTAATGGCTGTGGCTCCTTTTGTTATGTATGTACTTATGCGGCTAATACCCAAAATAGATCCGCGGCGTGACAGCTATGAAAAACATAAGAAAGCCTACGAAATTGTAATACTTTCTATGATGTTATTTTTTATAGGCATTCACTGGGCCGCGATGTCAACAGCTTTAGGCTTTTTGCAGGATGTATCATTTATAGTAAAAATGCTTGTGGGAATTTTATTTATGATTATAGGTAATTACCTGACTCAGGTAAAACATAACTATACATTTGGTATAAGAACTCCTTGGACCTTGGCAAGCGAAACCGTGTGGCATAAAACTCATCGCGTTTCTGCATACACTTTTTTCATCTGCGGATTTATATGGTTCGTATTATCGTTTTTAAATAAACCATATATTTTCTTTATTTTAATTAGTCTGGTAATAACCATGATAATTTTTTTAATTGTTTATAGTTATTTACTTTTTGAAAAAGAGAGAAAAGCAAAAGAGAGATGAAATTATATCTTTTTTGGCAAACCGTCTGCTATAAAAAGTTAATTTATTCTTGTAAAAGTGAATCAATTATTATATCTTATTAACAAGGTATATTTACTATGAGTAATACAACAATAAACGATGTCTTAGAAGATATTGAAAATTTAAACTCTGAAGATAAAGAGTATGTGTTAGATATTCTTTCAAAGCGAATCGCAGAAGAAAAGCGTAATGCTTTGATTGATTCTGTAAAACAAGCTGATATTGACTATCAAAATAACAATATAAAAAAAGGAACTGTTAAAGAGTTACTAAAAGATTTAAATGATTGAAATTGTATGGTCCAATGAATTTAAAAAAGCTTATAAAAATGGCTTAAAAAAAGACCAGACTTAAAAGCAGTATTTAATGAAAAAGTAACATTATTTTCTCAAGATCCTTTTTCAAACGCTCTAAAAACTCACCAATTGAAAGGCAAATGAAAAGATAGCTGGGCTTTCAGTATTACTTTCGAATATCGTTTATTATTTAAATTTAGAGATGAAGATAAAACGGTTGTACAGTTAATCAATATTGGTACACATGATGAAGTCTATTAGAAAGACTTGGACGACAGCTAGCTACATAGAAAAAGTTAATTTATTCTTGCAAAAGTGAATCATCTGTTTTATTACTAAAAAATCTATACAAAGTAACACAAATATAAAGTAAAGTTGTTATAATATATGAAAGGGCAAAAGAAAGCAATAAAAGCAGAGAAGGAAGATTCTGTGCAAATTAATATAGAAGAATATTATAAAAAATACGGCCCTATGGTTTTAAGAAGATGCTTATTTCTGTTAAAGGATGAAGATATGGCAATGGACGCAATGCAAGATACTTTTATTAAAGTAATTAACGCTCAAAATAAACTTAAGGGCGATTATCCCTCATCACTTCTTTATAAAATTGCTACCAATGTATGCTTGAATGTTTTAAGTTCTAAAAAATCAAAAGAAATTAAAACAGAAAATTCTGTTTTAGCACAAATTATTTGGCATGATAATAATGAAAAAACTTTTATAGCAAATGATTTATTAGATAGAATTTTTAAAACAGAAAAACCATCTACAAGAGAAATAGCTGTGATGCATTATGTAGACGGGTTAACTCTTGAACAAACCGCCAAAGAATCGGGACTTTCGGTATCAGGAGTGAGAAAAAGACTTAGAAATCTAAGAATTAAAGCAAGAGAAATGGAGAATGTTCAAAATGGCTTCTGAAAAAATTCCACATTTAAAACTAGAACAGTACTTATTAAACGAACTGCCGCCTCGTGAAATGGAAGAGATATCTAGAAAAATAAAAACCGATAAGGTTTTAAATAAAAAAATAGACGAACTGAAAAAATCTAATCATGAAATTTTAAAAAAGTATGATCCAATAAACATGGCTTCTCAAATTCAAAACAAACTAAATCTTCAAAAAGCGCAGTTAGAAAATAATAATAAAAAATCAATATTTTCAAGTAAATTATATTTGTATGGCGGTCTTGCTTTTTCTTCGGTTTTGGTTTTATTTTTGCTTTTACCTATGGGAGCACGACAAGATTTAAATAATTCTGAACATTATAATAAAATAGAACTTACGCGTTTGAAAGGAGAATCTGAAAAACTATTTGTTTATATTCAGCGAAATAATAAAATTGATTTATTATCAAACGAGGCGATTGTTTATGAAGGTGATAAGCTGCAGTTAGCCTATAAAAGCGAATTTGATTATGGCTTAATACTTTCTATTGACGGCAGGGGAGCCATAACACTTCATTTGCCACATGAAAAGAACGCTTCATTAAAGATAAATAAAAATGAAAAAACCGGTTTGCCTTATTCTTATACTCTTGACGATGCGCCGGTTTTTGAAAAATTTTTCTTTCTGACGTCTGAGAAAGAGTTTTACGTGACAGATATTATGAAAATTGTCAATAAATTTGCCAATGACACAGCTATTGTTTTTAATAGCAATCTGCCGCTTGATGAAAATATAAAACAGACAACATTTATTGTAAGCAAAGGTGTAAAAAAATGAAAAAGATAATTGTTAGTATTGTTATTTTAACTTTTTTTTCATCCGTTATTTTTTCGCGTACAGAAATGAATAAAAAAGCCTCTATCAAACGGTTTGTTCTTGCTGTGGGCGCCAATTACGGCGGCAGTAAAAGAGAAAAGTTACGGTATGCCGTATCTGACGCTAAAGCATTTTTAAATATTTTAACAGACATGGGGGGCGTAGATTATTATGACGCGAAACTTCTTGAAGAACCTGACACAAAAGAATTAAAAAAAACACTAGAAGCATTAAAAGAAAAAGTAAATGAAGCAAAACAAAGCCATAGAAAAACAGAAGTTATTTTTTATTATTCGGGACATTCAGATGAACAGGGTTTAATGCTAGCCGAAGAAAAATTTTTATATGAAGAATTAAGAAACGAAATAACTTCTTTACCTGCCGATGTAAAAGTCGCTGTTTTAGATTCGTGTTCATCAGGTGCTTTAATAAGAGAAAAAGGAGGTCAAATGACTTCTTCTTTTCTTCTTGATTCTTCATATGATATGAAAGGTTACGCGTTTATTACATCAAGTTCAGAAGATGAGGCCTCACAAGAATCTGATAAAATAAAATCTTCTTTTTTTACCCACTATATGCTTTCAGGTCTTCGTGGCGCGGCCGATATGACAGGTGACGGTAGAGTGTCTTTGAATGAAGCGTATCAATATGCCTACAATGAAACTCTAGGAAGAACGCAAAAAACAATGAGCGGACCGCAGCATGCCGGATACTATATTAAGATGTCTGGTACGGGAGATGTTATAATTACAGAAGTTCAAAAAAGTACGGCAAGGCTTGAAATTGAAGAAGGTCTTGAGGGAAAGTTTTTTATTCGTAATAATGACAGCACATTGGTTGCAGAGCTTCAAAAAAAACCAGATCAAAAAATTCAACTTGGAGTTGACGCTGGCGAGTATACAGTAATTAATCAGCGTGGTCATGATGTTTATGAGGCTTCAATGTCAATTGAAACCGGATCAAGTGTAAGTCTTGCTCCCGGGTCATTTATAAAATCTCAAAGAGAATTTACTTTTTCACGCGGCGATAACTTAACTGGTTATCATGTAATACCTTTAAATACTCAATTTTTTCCCACATTTTTAGAATATTATGAAACCGCTGTATGCAAAATTACTATTTCTTTTTTTGGTAGTTATTGCGGCAGACTTGAGGGATTTAGCACAGGTATTGGTATTGATATAGTAGAAACCGATGTAAAAGGTGGCCAGTATAATGTTATTGGGAATATTGTAAAAGGAAAAACAAACGGTTTACAGGGGGCGGCTATATTAAACCTAAATGGAGGCGATTTTAAAGGCGTACAGGGTGCGGGGACTTTTAATGTTTCAGGAGGTAATTTTGAGGGAGTTCAGGGAGCAGGACTTTTCAGTATTAACAAACAAAGCTTTAAAGGTGTTCAAGGCGATGGCTTGTTTGATATAAATGGAGGTGATTTTAAAGGCGTACAGGGGGCAGGCTTATTTAGTCTAAATGGAGAAAATTTCAGAGGCATTCAGGGTGATGGACTTTTCGCGATAAACGGCCATAATTTTGAGGGAGTACAAGGGGCCAGTCTTTTTGCTTTAAATGGTAACAATTTTAAAGGGGTGCAAGGCACAGCTCTTTTTGCTATAAATGGTAATAATTTTGAAGGTGTGCAGGGTACAGCTCTTTTTAATATAAATGGCAGTGATTTTAAAGGTATTCAGGGTTCAGCTCTTTTTAATGTAAATAAGGGTAATTTTCAAGGACTTCAAGGCAGCGCGCTATTTAATTACACAAAAGAGAATCAGGGTTTGCAGACTGCGATTTTAAATTATGCCAATTCAGCCGATGGTTTGGCTCTAGGTTTAATAAATCTTACTGCTAAAGACGGTGCGGATGTATTATTCTGGGCCGATAACCAATCAGTTGTAAATCTTGGTCTAAAATTCAATTATAATTATATCTATTCAATAATTTATCAGGGACTATTGTATAATCTTGACGATTCAACAGGTATAGGAGCGGGTTACTTATTTGGATTTCATTTACCTATCTTTAGATTTTTTATAGACGCAGATATGGGATTTTTTGCTACATTTGCAAAGACAGATCTTATTGTTTTGCCAGCCGCTTTTATTTATAATAGAAATGAAAATATATCAGGTTATAGACCGCAAGCAAGATTAAACTTAGGAGTTAAATTGTTTTGGGGATTTTCAGTTTATGCAGGTGTTGGGGTTAACGGTAAAACAAAATCTGAATTTAAAAATATGGTATTATATTTACCAAAAACTTCTAGAGATGATATAAATACTCTTTTCTTTTTGGGTGCAGGATATAATTTTAACTGGTAAAATATTAAAAACAGTTGACATCGCATAATCACGATCTGTTATTATTTATGAAATATATATTACCCCTTATTATACTATTCACTTTATCGAACTGCCAAAAAGATGAGTGCCTAAGCGGCGATTGTCAAAATGGTATGGGAAAATTAAAAGTCGCTTATAGCCATGTGTATGAAGGTGAATTTAAAAATGGGAAAATGCATGGTAAAGGCAAAATACTGTTCGAAGATGGTAAAAAATATGAGGGAGAGTGGCATGAAGACAAACCACATGGTTTTGGCAAATCTTTATGGCCAAATGGCAAAATTTATGAAGGCGAATGGAAAAATGGAGATCCTCACGGTAAAGGAAAAATTTTCTATCCAAACGGAAAGGCATATGAAGGTGAGGTTAGAAAGGGTATTCCTGAGGGTCGAGGTAAAGAAATAGACAACGATGGAATCATAATATACGAAGGCGAATGGCAAAATGGCGATCCTATTGCAAAATAAGTTCGCGAATTCAATATTAACTAAATAAATGGGCTTTTATATTTCTTAGATATTTCTTTTTCGATATTATTTTTTTTCATATCTCCGAGACTGCATAAGTAAAAATTTTTATTTTGCCATAACTTGTTCATACCTATAATAACATCGTCTGCCTTTGTGTTTTCTATTTTTTTTATTCTATCGCGCCAATCTCTTGCTTTTTTAAAGTAAAGCACAGACCTTGCGTTATAATCTGCCCTTCTAGAAGCTGATTCCATAGAAAGCTCCATAGCCGCGGCTAAACCGTTTCTCGTTTCGTTAATTTCTGTTTCAGGAATATCACCGTTTAAAGCGTTTTTAATTTCTTTTATCATTAAATCTACTGCTTGATTAAAATTTTGAGACGATGTGCCGCAGTATACCCCCCAAAGGCCTTCTTTAAAAAATTGAGAATGAAATGTACTCACGGCATAACAAAGTCCATTTTCTTCTCTAAGTTTTTGAAATAGTTTTGATGACATCGTTCCGCCCATCAGATGAGTAAAAATTCCCGCGTACGCGTCATTTTCTTCTAAGCGTGATATTCCAGGCAGACCAAAAGCAAAATGCGTTTGCTCAAGTTTTTTTTGATAATGTTTTACATGCAACGGGGTTTTTTCAGAAGGTTTTTCAATTTGAAAAGCAGGGCTACCCGTTAATTGATTATTTTTCTGATTAAATAATTTTTCAATGGTTTTTTTAATAGATTTTTTTTCATTATCATTTTCCCATAGTCTACCCGCTAAAGATAATACCGATCCATTAGCCCCATATTTAGAAGTATAGAAGTTAAATAATTCATCTCTTTTACAGTTCCCTATTGATTTAAGGGTACCGGCAATAGGCCTACCTAACGGTGTGTCTCCAAAAAAATCATGATAGAATAAATCAAATAAGTGATCATCCGGAGTATCTTCGCTCATTTTAATTTCTTCTAGTATGACCTGTTTTTCAAGATCAAATTCCTGCTTAGCAAAAACAGAATTAAAAAAAATATCAGAGAGTACATCTAATGCGGTCTCTGTATATTTAGAATTAATAGAAATATAATAGCTTGTAACTTCTTTAGAAGTTGAAGCGTTCATGTATCCGCCCAGACGGTCTATTTCTCTTGATATATCCTGGTATTTTCTTTTCTTAGTTCCCTTAAAAAGCATATGTTCCGTAAAATGTGAAAAACCCATTTCAGTATCATTTTCCATACGTGAACCAATGGGTATCCATATACCCATAACTGCTGAAATTCTATGGGGAATATTTTCTAAAATTATATTTAATCCATTATCTAATGGATAATGTACAATGTTTGATATAGACATGATTTATATTTTAATCAGCGTCTTTTATAGATAAATTAATACGTCCTTGTCTATCAATTGCGATTACTTTTGCTTTTACCTGCTGTCCAATTTGTAATGCGTCTTCTACTGCAGTAACCCTATCTTGTGAAATTTTTGAGATATGGCATAAACCGTCTTTACCCGGCATAATTTCAATAAACGCTCCGAAATCTACAATTCTTTTAACTATGCCATCATAGGTTTTATTAATTTCGGCTTCGGCAAATTGAGATTCTATCATTTCTCTAGCGATATCTGTCGCCTGTTGATTATTGCTTGCTATAGAAACAATTCCATCATCATTTACGTTAATTTCTGCCCCGCTTTTTTCTATAATACTGCGTATATTTTTACCGCCGGGCCCTATAAGTTCTCCAATTCTTTCGCGATCTATTTGTATTGTTGTTATTCTTGGTGCATTCGCAGAAAGATCGCTTCTAGGGACCGCTAATACTTCATTCATTCTTTCAAGAATATGCAGTCTTCCTTCTTTAGCCTGCATTAGAGCTTTTTCCATAATTTCATAACTTATACCTTTAAGTTTTAAATCCATCTGAAAAGCTGTAATCCCTTCTACAGTGCCAGCGACTTTAAAATCCATATCACCAAAATGATCTTCAAGGCCGGCAATATCAGATAATACGGCGTATTTTTCTTTATGTGTAATAAGACCCATTGCTATGCCAGCCACTGCCCCTTTTATGGGAATACCCCCATCCATCATAGCAAGTGAACCTGAGCATACACTCGCCATAGATGAAGAACCATTAGATTCAAAAATTTCTGAAACTACTCGTATAATATACGGGAATTTTTCCTGTGAAGGAACGGAATATAATAAAGCGTTTTCTGCCAGTTTGCCATGACCAATTTCACGTCTTCCCGGCCCGCCATAACGACGAACTTCACCTACGCTAAAGGGAAGAAAATTGTAATGCAAATAAAAATATTGTTCTCTTGCGCCGCTTATGTCATCAGTAAGTTGTACATCATTACCTGTACCCAGTGTTACAACACCCAGTGACTGAGTTTCTCCTCTTGTAAAAATCGCGGAACCATGCGCTCCCGGCAATACCCCAACTTCAATAGATATTGGTCTTATTTCATCTAATTTTCTGCCATCGGCTCTTGTGCTTTGATTAAATATTTGGTCTCTTACTATTTCAACTTCAAGTTCTTCTAAAATGGACGAAGCTTCTTTTTTCTTTAAAAATATTTCTTTTTCAGTAAATTCATTTTGCTTCCATTCTTCTTCTAGCTTTTGTAAAGTAGATTTATTTACTTCATCAATATTACTTTGGCGGGTATGTTTATCGCCACTTTTATTTGCTTCTTCAAGTGAAACAAATGCCATCTCTCTTATCTTATTCTTAAGTTCCGTATTATCAGCTATCGTTGGTATTTCAGTTTTTGCCTTGCCTATTTTTTCTTTCATAAGAATTTGCGCATCACAAATTCTTTGTATTTCTTTATGACCATATTTTATAGCTTCAAGCATTGTTTTTTCATCTAATCCTGATGAACTTCCTTCAATCATTGTTACTGCTTCTTTAGTACCTGCTAAAATTAGATTTAGTTCTGATTTTTTTTGCTGCTCATTATCAGGAAATAGAATAAAATTTCCATCTATTTGGCCCACTCTCACGCCGGCAACAGGACCATCAAAAGGAATATCTGATATCATTAATGCTGCGCTTGCGGCCGTAATTCCATGAATATCTGCTGGCTGAATACCATCTGAGCTTAGTAATGTTATAAATATTTGAACTTCATTATAAAATCCTTTGGGAAAAAGAGGTCGTAGGGGTCTATCTGTAAGCCTTGATGTTAATATCTCTTTTTCAGTAGGACGGCCTTCTCTCTTGAAATAGCCTCCCGGAATTTGTCCTGATGCATAAAATTTTTCTCTGTAATCTACTGTTAATGGGAAAAAATCTATTCCCTCCATTGCTTCTTTTGCTGCAGTCGCGTTTGCTAAAAGAGTAATTTTATCCCACCTTAAAACAATCGATCCCCCTGCTTGTCTTGCCCATGCTCCAGTTTCAAGAATAAAACTTTTTTCATTGACTAATATACTTTCAGTATGTAACATTTTTTTCTCCTTAATATAATAAGGGTTTTTTTAACAATTTATTTTTTGTTGATTTTTTTAGAAAAACGAAGAATTTATTTAAAATACCGTTAAATAATAAATGGTTTTCGTTACTTGCGTATTCCCAAGTTATTGATGAGAGTTTTATATTTCTCAACATTTTTACCTTTAAGATAATCTAAAAATTTTCTGCGTGAACCTACCATTTTAAGTAGGCCTAATCTAGAATGATGGTCTTTTTTATGCTTTTTAAAATGCTCAGTTAATTCATTTATTCTTTCAGTAAGAATTGCTATTTGGACCTCTGCAGAACCTGTATCTTTTGAATGCTTTCGGTATTTTTCAATTACTTCGGTCTTTTTTTCTGTTGTAATCATTTATAGCCTTATTAATTTTTCTTGTAATTTAATATATTTGCCAATAGATAAATTTGAGGCATGCTGACAAGTCTTTTTCAATGATAGCGCTTGAGCTAAAATAAAGAATTTATAGATTTTATTTTTCCTGAAATTTGCAAATGAAATGCTATACAATGAGTCGCCTAAAAAATTTATTGTTCTAAGCAAGAAAATAATAATATTTTTAAAGTAAACTTTGCTTTCGATGTATCATTAGTACCAAAAGCCTATTTATTTTATAGATATTATCTTAGGAGATTAAAATGAATATTTATGTAGGTAATTTGGCCTATACTACAACTGAAGAAGAGTTGACAAATTTATTTCAAGAATATGGTGCTGTTAGTTCAGTAAATATAATTACAGATAAATACAGCGGCCGTGCGAAAGGTTTCGCGTTTGTAGAGATGGAAAGTCAGGAAGAAGCCCAAAAAGCAATCGCTTCGCTAAATGACACTCAGTTTAAAGAAAGAAACATACGTGTTAATGAAGCAAAGCCAAAGCCAAAATATAATGAGGGCGGCAATAGAAGTCGTGGCAGATAATTGTTTTTTTAATAAATAATTAAAATTAGAGCTATCTATCAAAATGCTGAAAAATTTGTTTTTCAGCATTTCATAAACGAAATTGTATGCCGGTTTTAGTTGTAAAGCCGACAGTGCTGTTTTTTATAAACCCTTCTGAATTTATAAAATAAATAGTTGGGAATTTGTCTATTTTGTACTCTTGGCCGGTTTTATGATCGGACAAGAGTACAGGTATATTTAAATTATTGTCTTTTTTGAAATTTTCTACCTCTTTTATATCGTTATAAGATAACGCGATAGAAAGAATCGTTAACTCATCAACAGTGTATGATTCCCTCACTCTATTTATATTAATAGAACTTATTTTACAAACCGTACACCATGGAGCAAAAAAGTATAGTATTATGGGTCTGCCTTTGTATTGAGATAATGAATGAGTAATTCCTTGAAGATCCGTTAATATAAATTCAGGCGCGGGTTTTTTATCTTCAATTAAATTTCTGCTTTGCCAGTTTTGCATAAATATAAAGATTGTAATTGCAGAAGCATAAAATAAGATATCTTTTTTATGAACTTTTAGATATTGAATTATTTTATTCATTAGTTTATATTTTAATAGTAGTATAGAATATTTATTTTTTATATTGTTTTTCTATATGTTTAAAAAAGGTTCAAACATAGAGGGACTAAAATCTTGATTTATCTGTATTTCTAATAAAGTATTGTTCGCGGTATTCATATTGTCAATAAATTTATTTTCAGTATGAGCCACCATTACCCCATTTATATTTTTATAATCTTTATATTCAGTGATAAACCTCATAGTTTTTTGGGATGTATCAATAAAACTTTCAGTTTTTTCTATAAAGAATGTTTCTTTATTAACATAATAATTTATTGAAGAAACTTCATATTTATATTGTAAAATCATATGTTTGGCTGAATCTGTTATTTTAATAATATTTTTCTTAAATTTATTTAAATGAAGAGGTGAATATATTCGTTTTAGTTGAAATTTAACCGCCTCGCTTGAAATTCCCTCTATTTTTATGGCGGGCTTGTTTAATATGCCCTTATAAACATTTTCATCATTAATTATTCGTATTTCTTGATTGGCACCGCTTTCAATTTTTATTTTTTGTGGCAGATTTACATATCTTTTTTCTTCTGCTTTTCCTTTTATAGGGGAGTTTACCTGCCAGTGAGAATAATGCCTGTCATATTTTATTAAATTTTCTTCTCCGCCATACTTAATAATCATATTATTTAACAATGTATCAATATATATTTCTTTTTCTTTATTACATTGATTGTTAAGAATTAAAAGAAAGAAGCCAACAATTTGAAAAAAAAATTTTATATTCACTTTATTGTATTATAAATAAAATAAAAAAGCGGACAATCGCCCGCTTTTTTAACATAAATTTACCGTTTAAGTTATAATCTTACTTTACGGCATCTTTTAATGATTTACCCACCTTAAATTTTACACTCTTACTTGCGGCTATTTGAATTGTCTCACCTGTTTTTGGATTTCGGCCTTTTCTAGCAGCTCTTTTTGTAATTGAAAAAGTTCCAAAACCAACCAGCCCGACAGTGCCCCCTTTTTTTAAGGTTTTTGTAATTCCTGAAATAAATGCTTCTAAAGCTTTTTTAGAAGCCTCTTTTGTAATACTCGCTTCACCAGCCATATGGCTCACTAATTCATCTTTTGTCATTTTTTCCTCCAGTTATTTAGTTTAGTTGTTAATATGCAACCAACTAGTTTTAACCAATATCTGTTATAGAATTGCCTGAATCTTTTAATTTTTCAGTATCTGAAATGCCGCCTTTTTTGACGCCAAGCATTTTCTATACTTTATGAGACATAATATTAAGTATAGCTAAAATTTCAAGAAATTTTTATAAAAAAAATATATTTTTTTTAAGGTACAAATACAGATACGGCCGAATTAATCATTTGAAATTCAGCTGGCGCAGTTCCTAATTGCTCGCCATCTAGCTCTATAAAAGCATTAGAATTAGTTTCGATTTTAATATTTTTAACCTTATACATATTTATTTCTTTTATTTTTGCATAAATTCCCCTTTGTAAAAAAGGTAAAAGCATTAAAAACTTTATTGTGCTTATTTTATCAATTAAAATAGCGTTAAAATACCCATCGTCTAATTCAGCTTCTCTGGCAACTTTCATGCCAGATCCAAAATATTTTCCATTTGCCACAATTACACTATGCATAATTTGATCTTTTATCAGCTTATTATCAAGATAGATTTTAAAATGCTTATTTTTATATTGTAAAACCCCCCGTAGTGTTGCCGATTGATATGATATGAAAGGTCCCCATTTTTTATCCTGCTTGTCAAAAATATGCATTACTTGCGCGCCAATACCTACATCAGATATGTTTATAAAAGGCCTTTTTTCTGTTTTCTTTTGATAATTTTTGAATGTTACCATTCCCATATCAATTATTTTTCTTTTACCCTGTAAAATGATATCCAGTGCCTTATCAACATTATTAGGTATTTGAAGCGTACGAATTAAATCGCATCCTGAACCCATTGGGAGTATTCCCAGAGCGGTAGATTTCGCAGATGGTTTTTCAATAGGTTTATTATTTGCGCCTATAAATCCTGAAGCGACTTCAGAGATTGTCCCGTCGCCGCCCACAGAAACAATGATAGGCACTTTCGCAATAACACATTTTCTAGATAAACTAACAGCTTCTGCTTTTTTTTTTGTAAATAGAACAGTTATATTTACAAATTTTTGTCGTATTTTTTTTTCTATTTCAGGCCATAGTTTTCCTGTTTTTCCGCCGCCAGAAACAGGATTTATGATAAACACAATTTCATCTTTTTTTATGCTCATCCGTATAAACATTATTACAAATGGCTAATGTCAATTATTTTTCATGTATGAGCTTTTCCCATCACTTGTAAATTAGAATATATTATTTGTCATATATTTTTAAATGTATATATTCATATATGAGTAAAAAATTCTAATTTTAAAGAGGGAGATATGCTTAAACCAAAAATATTTGATAAAAAGTCATTAAAAATAGAGATCGCTCAAGGAACACATTATTGGTGCCAGTGTGGTGAGTCAAAAAAACAGCCTTTTTGCGACGGTAGCCACAAAGATACCGAATTTTTACCGGTTCAATTTGAAGTTATAGAAAAAAAAATCCATTCTATGTGTCTTTGTAAACAAACCAAAACGACTCCTTATTGTGACGGTACCCATAAAACATTGTAAATAATAATTTTTTTGTTGTAAAAGTAAGGCTCTTTTTCTTTATAGCATTGTGCTTTTAAATCTTTTTGAATTTTATTTATTAAGAAAATTAAAACTTAGGCGAAATTTAAATATATATTATTTCTTTATTATTTTCTTATTAGTTCTCATAAATAATTGTTCCCTAAAAAAAGTGGGAACTAATATTGTGGCAGACTCCCTTTCTGGTGATAGTTCGGTTTTTACTTCAGATGATGATCCTGAGTTGGTTAAAGAGGCCATGCCTTTTGCCTTAAAAACTTTTGAAAGTCTTCTTACCAGCACTCCAGAACACGAGGGACTTCTTTTATCAGCGGCGCAGGGGTTTATTTCATACGCTTATCTTTTACAGCAAGAAGCAGATTTAATTGATGATGAAGATTATAAAAAAGCTAAACATTTAAGAAAGCGGGCAAGTAAGCTTTTTTTAAGAGGCAGGGATTTTGCATTTCGTGGTTTAAATCTTAAAAATGAAAATTTTAAAGATAAGTTGATAAAAAATACTGATGAAACATTATCAAAAACCGAAAAGAGTGATATTCATTTTTTATATTGGTCGGGAATAGGCTGGGCAGGGGCCATCGCGGCTGCTAAAGATGATACTAGATTAATTGTGGCCCTGCCATACGCGGCTGCTTTAATAAAACACATTCTTGAAGTAGATGAATCATACGGTGAAGGCGCGGTTTACGAATTTTTAATTGCCTATGAAGCCGGGCGGCCAAATGGAAACTTAAATTTATGCCGCGAGTATTACAAAAAAGCTATGGAATATTCAAAAGGTAAAAGAGTGTCTGTTTATTTAAGCTTAGCTGAAAATGTTTCTGTTCAAGAGCAAAATACTGAAGAATTCAAAAATTTAATTGACTCGGCCCTAGCTATCAATGTGGATGATCAAATGAATATTCGATTAGTAAATACGATATCCCAAAAAAGAGCGAAATGGTTAAAAGAAAATATTACAAAATTGTTTTTATAAAACGTATTAAAGATGAGGTATAAAAAATGAAAAAAATAAAGTTTATTTTCACAGCTGCTATTGTATTTTTTTCAGGATTAAATTTTAGTAGCGCTCAAACTATTAAAATTGGTACAATTGCGCCTAAAGGTTCGGTGTGGCATAATGCGCTTCGTGATATGGCTGAAGAATGGAAAAATGTATCAAACGGCAAAATACAAGTTCAGCTATATGCTGGCGGTGTAGCAGGTGATGATTTAGACATGGTGCGAAAAATGCGAATTAATCAGCTTCAGGGTGCGGCACTAACTGGTCATGGTTTAGCGAGTATTGTTAAAGAAATAGGTATTTTTCAGCTTCCTATGCTGGTAAGATCAGATGAAGAACTTGATTATACACTACAGAGGTTAGCACCAAAATTCAATGCAGATATGGAAGAAAAAGGATTTAAACTATTATATTGGTCAGAAATAGGCTGGGTTTACTTATTTTCAAAAACGAAAGTAACAAAACCGGCAGATTTAAAGACACTTAAAATGTGGGTTTGGTCAGGTGACCCGTCTTGGACAGACGCAATAAAAAATGCCGGTTATAAACCTGTTGCTTTGCCGCCAACAGAAATACATACGGGCCTATCTTCAGGACTTATAGAAACCGTATCAGCGCCGCCTGTGGCAGCTCTCTCTTACCAATGGTTTGGTCTGGCTGATAATATGCTTTCTATGAAGTGGGCACCCCTTACCGCGGCCGTTGTGATTTCAAAAAAAACATGGGATAAAATTCCCAGAGATTTACAGCCTAAAATTTTACTTGCCGCCGTAAGGGCAGGTACTAAAGCTAAAGAAGAAATTAGAAAGCTGGAATCAGAAGCCATAAAATCTATGCAGGGGTACGGGTTAAAAGTTACAAAAATTGATACCACTACGACTAAAGAGTGGGAAAATGAAATTCAAAGTGTTTTTCCCCAGATTATTGGCAATGCCATACCAACTGATATTTATAAAGAAGTTGTTGAAATATTGAAAGATTTTCGAAAGTAAAAGGTGAATAAAGTAAATATTCTTTTAAAAAATTTGATTCTCTATTTTAGAAAGTTTGAAAATTCAGCAGGAATTATTGCGTTTTTGCTGATGGCATTTTTGCCAGTTTTAGAAATTGTTCTTAGGGCCGTTTTTGGGGTGGGCATAAGCGGTTCAAATGAATTTGTTCAGCATTTAACGCTTTGGGTAGGTTTTATAGGGGCAGCTCTTGCTTCTTTAGAAAAACAGCATTTATCGCTTTCTTCAGGTATCAAGATAATACCTGAAAGATACAATCATATTATAAGAATTGGTACAGCTATTATTTCAACAGCGGTATCTGCCGGTTTAGCATGGGGTTCATATGAATATGTTATGTTTGAAACGGCCTCAGATGCTGTTGTGGGGGGTAAAATTCCTGTTTGGATAGTTGAGTTGATATTACCCATATCGTTTTTTCTTATTACTTTTCGTTTCATATTTGCCCTAGACGGGTGGAAAAATAGAGCTATAGCATCTTTAGGTATACCGCTAGCATACCTTTATGGTTTTATTTTTTCGGCATTTATGGCTAATATAATTTGGCTGGTAGTTATTTTATTAATTGTTACTACAGTATTAGGTTCGCCTATATTTATATTATTAGGGGGGCTGGCTCTTGTTTTCTTTTCTGCGGACGAGATTTCTGTAGCTGCTATTCCCGTAGAAGCCTATCGTATTGTTGTATCTCCTTCTATACCTGCAATACCTCTTTTTACTTTAGCTGGTTATGTTTTAGCCGAAAGTAAAACGTCTGAAAGATTAGTTCGTTTATTTCGTGCTTTATTTGGATGGGCTCCGGGCGGATTGATTTTAGCCATTACATTTGTATGCGCTTTTTTTTCAACTTTTACAGGAGCCTCAGGTGTTACTATTTTAGCATTAGGCGGCCTTTTGTATCCAGTGTTAAAAGAAAATAAATATCCTGATAAATTTTCTATCGGCATTTTAACTTCTACAGGTTCCATTGGACTTTTATTCCCGCCGTCACTTGCTGTTATTATGTATGGTGTTATCGCGCATATACCCATTCCCGATTTATTTATCGCGGGCATTTTACCAGGTCTTATTCTTCTTGCCGCGGTTACCGGTTTTGGAATATGGCAGGGAAAAAATAAAAATGTAGTTAGAAATCCGTTTAATATTAAAGAAGCTCTTGAAGCCGTAAAAGAAGCTAAATATGAGATTCTATTACCTATAATTATATTAGGAGCTATTTTTGGCGGTTTCGCGTCTTTAATTGAAGCTTCGGCGATAGCTGCAGTATATGCAATTGTAATAGAAACAAGTGTTCATCGCGATATACACCCAATTCGTGATTTGCCAAATATAGTTTTAAAATGTCTTGTAATGCTGGGAGGTATTTTTGTTATTTTTGGGGTAGCTATGGGACTTACAAATTATATTGTAGACGCGATGATTCCCATGAAAGCCGCGCAATGGGTAGAATCGAACATTGAATCAAAAATAGTATTTTTATTAGCTTTAAATATTTTTCTTCTTTTGGTGGGAACGGCAATGGATATTTTTTCGGCGATTGTTGTTGTTGTTCCGCTAATAATTCCCATCTCTCAGGTATATAATATTGATCCTTTGCATTTAGGTATGATATTTCTTGTAAATTTACAGCTTGGCTATTTAACGCCTCCCGTAGGTATGAACCTTTTTCTCGCTTCATACCGGTTTAATAAGCCATTAATTGAAATTTACAGGGCTTCGTTTCCGTTTTTAATTGTAATGGCAGTTGTAACATTATTAATTACATATATTCCATCTCTTACAATTGGCGTTAAATAATTTGTCTTAAAAAGTCGTTTACTTTGCACTCAGATAATTTAATTTGGAACATATTAGTGACTCAAAGTATAATTTCTAGTTGACATCTATTTAAATTTATATTTATTTTATTAATATGATTTCAAAAAAATGGCAGGAATTTCTACAGAAAATAGAGTTTTTCTTTAGTAAAAAGCGCTCACAAAGAGTAGTAAAAAGAATACTTTTATTATTATTTGGCATAAATTTATTAGTAATTACTTATTTACTATCTATACCGTATTTGGGTAAGAAAATTCAATATTCTTTAGGTGAAGTGGCTTCAGAAGATGTAAGAGTTTATCAGGATATTCGCTATGAATTACCCGAAGAAACTAAAAATAGACGCTTAGAGGCCAGAGAAAAGCAAAAATATGTTTTTGAAAGAGACTATCAAATATTAAAAAAAATCGTAGAAGATATTCAGGTAGAGTTTACTCTTTTAGTAAAAAGTTCAGATGAAGAAAATCCATATGAAACAGCCGCCAGCAGACTGCCATTTATTAAAAGAACTCAGTCTATTACGAAAAATGAAATAGAAGAATCTTTAAGAATAGATAATAGGGCCCGTCTTGTTGAATGGGCAACAAAATACACGACTTTAATTTTTGATTCATATGCCATAACATCTGAGAAAATGCCAGAAGATATGAAAAATTTTGAAGAAACAGGCGCTTTGGTTGAAACTATTAACAGCCCTTCTGAACAAAAGGTTTTAACATGGGATTCTTCTAAATTTATAAATAATGAAAAAGTTTTTTCATTTGCCAATTATAAAAAATTTTTTAATATAGGTGAACCTGCTTTTCATTCTCTCTTGTCCGACGGAGCTAAAAAAGTTGTAATTCATCGTATTTTACAGCATTATTACAGAAGACCATATGTGAGTTATAATGAATCAAAAACAAAAGATTTAAGAGATAAAGCTGAAAATAGTATTAATCCTGTTACCGATGTATTAAAAAAAGGGTTGATTATAGTTAGGGCGGGCGATCCTATTGATGCTGATAAATTTGAAAAAATTGAGATATTAAATAAATATCAGAATAAGACAAATTTTCAATATATTTCAGGTACTTTTTTGGTTCAGTTTTTATTAGGGTTAGGTGTTTCTTTTTATATTTTTAGATTTTCAGAGGTAAAATTTAGAGAATTATCTTCCCATGTAATACTTCATACTTTAATGTTTATCATCATATTATTTGGATTTACTATTTCTCGTTTTCAAGCGATAAGAGACAGTGGTATTTATTTGGGCCTTTTTGTTCCCATAGGTTTTATGGCGATATTAACCGGTCTTTTATTTGAGGCTAAAGTTGCTATGTCTGTTGGAATATATATATCATTTTTTCTTTATTTTTTATCTGGCTATGAGCCAGGCACGATATTGGTATCTTTTATCACTGTTATTGCCAGTATTTATTCTGCTCAAAAGATGGAAAGACGAACTCAATTTTTAAAGGGTGCTTTTACAACCGCTTCGGCCATAATTGTTTTAATAATAGGAATGGATTTACTTCAAAATCAGCTTGGGCCGGCCACAAACCAAAAAATAATCTTGGGAGCGGTAAACGCTTTTTTAGGAACTATTTTTGCCTTAGGTTTTTTGCCCATTTTCGAATCTATTTTTAACTTGCCAACACGATTTAAGCTTAGGGAGCTTTCTGATATTAATCATCCATTGTTAAGAGAGTTAGCTATTGAGGCGCCCTCTACATACACTCATTCTCTTATGATGGCAAATTTATCTGAAAGGGCGGTTTCTGCTATTGGCGGTGATTCTCTTTTAACACGGGTTGGATGTTTGTATCATGATATTGGTAAGCTTCAAAATCCCGAATTTTATACTGAAAACAAGCATTTAAATTTATCATCTACAAAATTTAAAAAAATGGGCGCGTTAAAATCTTCGCGCATCATAATAGATCATGTAAATGACGGTATAAAGCTTGGTCGTAATCACCGTCTTCCTGACAAAGTTATTGATTTTATTCCCGAACACCATGGGACTTCAACCATGCAGTATTTTTTTCATAAAGCTCTTGAAGAGAATAAAAATAGCAAAAAAAAATCAAATGGATCAGAACTAGAACGAAGTATGTTTCAATATCCGGGTCCTAAACCCCGTTCTAAAGAAACAACTGTGGCCATGATAGCAGACTCTTTAGAGGCAGCGTCTAGAACATTGACTAACCCCAATGAAGAAGATATCGAAGCGCTAATTAATACTATAATAGAAAATAAACTTTCAGAAAATCAGCTTGATGAGTGCCCTATTACTTTTTCTGATTTGACTAAAATTAAAGCAACTTTTAAAGAAGCTTTATTAAGTTCATATCATATAAGACCAAAATATCCTTCAATGAAGCAGACAACTAAACTAGAAAAAGAAATAACCAATAAAAAAAAACAAGACTTAAAGAAAAAGCAAGAAAAAAAGAATAAACAGCCATAAAAAAATAAATTATACAAACTTAAGGAACAATATAATAATGCAAAACATAAATAAATTATTCATTGAAATATTTAATTACACAAAAGATATTCCCAAAGATGCAAAAAGAAAACATCTTCTTCTTTTTGTGTTAACTTTTTTTTCAACAACATTAAACCAATTTTTACTTGGTACTTCTAGTGATATTTTTTCAGATTTTCTTATCGCAATTTCTTATAGTGTTCCACTAATGATAATATTACTCGCGCATGAGATGGGTCATTTTTTATACGCTAAACGATATAATGTAGACGCAACTTTACCTTATTTTATACCCTTGCCCTTTATAAGTCCCATAGGAACATTAGGAGCTTTTATTAAAATGAAAAGTCTGCCTCCTGATAAAAATGCTCTTTTAGATATTGCCTTTTGGGGACCAGCTATGAGTTTTTCTTTAGCAATTCCCTTTTCTATCGCAGGTATAATGATGTCAGAAGTTATACCCATAACGCCTGATTTAGGCGGCTTGTATTTTGGTGAGCCTTTAATTTTTAAAATGATTCTTCACTCAATAAAAGATGTTCCTGCTGGTCATGATGTACTTCTTCACCCTATGGCATTTGCCGGATGGGTAGGTTTTCTTGTTACTGCTATAAATCTTTTTCCCATTGGCCAGCTTGATGGAGGTCATATAGCTTACGCAGTTTTAGGGAAAAGACAAAAAAGCTTAGCCTATTTATTTATGGGAATTATAATTTTATTATCTTTTGATTTTTTTGGATGGATTTTTTTCGCCGCAATGATTTATTTTATGATAGGTATTCAACATCCTCCTTATTTAGAAAATTCTAATTTTAAGTTAAATAGAAAACAAAAGCGTATGGCAGTTTTAAGTATACTTATGCTTATATTTAGTTTTATTGCTGTTCCTGTTACTATTAAAGAAGATCCATCTCAAATTGTACCTCCGCCGTCTTCACCTAAAACGCCTGATGGTGAATTTAGTGTTCAATTTATTGAAAACAGAAATAAAACATACAAGAAAATATAAACGAAATGTCTAAACTTGAAATTTTATATTTTACAGACATTCATGATAACTTAAAAAAACTTCGTTTTGCCATACAAAACACATCAGCCGATTTATATATAATTTCAGGAGATTTAATTTATAAAGCTTTTTATAACGAAGAAAAACTTTATAATTTTGTAGCTCTTCAGGATTTTTTTTATAATTATATTAAAAAAAATGAATTAAATATGAATCCTCAGGAAGCCGCAGTTTTTATTCTTAAAAATTCTGAAAAATATTCTGAAGATCTGCTTTTAGACGCGGCTGAATATAATATTTTGTTTAAAAAAGCCACAGCGAATATGAAAGAAAAGTACCATACAATTTTCGATTTAATGAACAAATACGCAAACGCGCCTTCTTATTTTCTACCCGGTAATTATGATATGAACCTGCAGCATACATCTTTATATGAGTACGATTTGCATAAAAATAAATTTATTTGCAACAAAATAAGTTTTGGCGGTTATGGGGGGGCTCCTATTATTACACCGGGTATTCCTGAGAAACTCTCAGTGGTTTTTGATGAATATTTCAATAATAAAAAATTATACAGCGAACCTTTAAATTTTTTCAAAGAAACGGCTCCCGATATATTAACTATTCATAATCCTGCTTATGGCACTTTAGATACACTTTCGGGATATGGTCATTGTGGCTCCTACGGAATTAGAGAGTATATTGATGACTTTAATCCATCACTCGTTTTATCTGGTCATGTGCATGAAGATTATGGATTTTTAAAGGTAGGAAACACTTTTTGCATAAATCCTTCAAATTTTGGGGGGGTTGATTCAAAGTATGGCTATTCTGCCGGAGGTTATTTTTGCAGATTACTTATCGAAAAAACAAGTCAGGTTCATTTAAATAAACTAATATTATATAGGTTAATTGAAGAACAGATAAATCCGGTACTAGAAATTGTTATTGAAAATAAAGAAAAACCCGTTGAAAATATTTTAAATAAAAAAGAATTTGATATTTTAGGAAGATTTTTAAGATGAATAATCCATTTCCTGATAATTTGGCCTTTCAGAAATTCTTAGGATTAAAATCTTTTTTTAGAAAATACACAAATAATGAATCTTTTAAGAGAACTAAAGAAATCTGCAAAGTCGCGCGGGTAATTCAATCGTCAGGAGATGTTATCGCCTTTGATTTATTAGGCTCGGTAAATTTTGGAATTTCTGATAAAAAATCAGATGTTGATATGGTATTATATTTAGAATGCGATCATGATGATGAGGCAGATTACAAAAATTGTCCTAAACCCCGCTTTTATGAGCATTTAATTATTAATACGCTGCTTCATGAAATATTTGGTAAAACTTTTGATATCGAAGTAGTTGATTTTATAAATTTAAAAAAATTAAACAAAGCAATAAAGCAAATAGATTATGATGATGATATAATTGCCCGATTTGTTTTTTACCGTACTATATGCAGGGGTGTAAATAAAAAGATATTGAGACCTTACGAACAGGCAATTATAAAAAATAGCAGCTTGTTTCATAAAATAGAAGATAAACTTACTGATATTTTAGTTGAAATTACCCGATCATCCAGGCATGCGGTATCATTTGAAAAATATATGGCCCGGCTAAACGATCAGGATATTAAAATTCCTCCGTCAATGATTGAAAAAATGAGAGATTATTTAAATGTATAGTATTATTTGATATCTGTTTCAAGATTTAGCATTTCTTTTATAGACTGGGGTTTTCTTATTAAAACAGGTTTTTCATCTTCTATAATAAATTCAGGCGCCATGGGTCTTGAATTATAATTTGAACCCATAACCGAACCATAAGCACCGCAGTGTAAAACGGCAATTCTATCGTTTTGTTCTACTTTTGTGCTTGTTACACGTTTTGCTAAAAAATCAGCTGATTCACATACAGGACCAACAAAATCATAAGTATATTCAGCATTTTCTTTTCTTATTAATGGCAAAACAGGATGAATAGCCTTATAAAGGGCCGGCCGTAATAAATCATTCATGCCGGCATTTGTAATAGCAATTTTAAAATTATTCTTTTCTTTAATATATAAGGTTTTTGCTATTAATATGCCGCTATAACCTGAAATAAATCTACCTGGCTCAAAATCAATTTGATATTTACAATTCCTAAAAATATCTACTTTTTCTAATTCTTCTATAGGAAAACCTTTTTTCTTATCTTCAAAAATACTTTCATAGTCAATACCAAAGCCCCCGCCCAGTGAAAGATAATCGATGGGTTTTTCCCAGATAGAATTTATTTCATCAGCTAAATTTATTAAGTTAGAAAGCGCTTTAATGTATGGATTTACTTCTCTTATTTGGCTGCCTAAATGCATATGAAATCCTTTTAATTCAAGAGAAGAAGATTCTTTTATAATATTTAGGGCCTCTTTTAACTCTGAATTTGAAAGTCCAAATTTGTTTTCATCCATACCTGTGATGATATATTCATGAGTATCAACAGGAATATCAGGATTTACTCTTAATCCTATAGGGGCCGTTTTTTTTATAGATATCGCTAAAGAGGCGATAGCTTTTAATTCTTGTATAGATTCTACATGAATACTTTTTAAGTTCTTTTCTAAAGCTAATAAAATTTCATTTTTTGTTTTACCAACTCCGGCGAATACCATCTCACTACCTTGAAAACCGGCTAAAATGCCGCGTAATATTTCTCCCTCAGAAACAACATCTAGCCCAAACCGAGGATATTTTCTTATCTTTTTTAAAATTTGTAGATTTGAAAGAGATTTTACGGAAAAATAGAAATTACTTTTAGGTAAAGCCAAATTTATAATTTCAATTCGTTTTTTTAAAATATCTTCATGATACAAGTAATAAGGACCAATGTAACGATAATTTTCTGAAAGTTCTTTTTCTATACTCTCACATATATTATTTAAATTTATTTTGTGCCACAGTAAATTTTCATCTTCATACTTAAAATACATAAGTCCATATGAAAAACTCGTTTGGTTATTGCAATTAAAATTGAGATATTGTACTTTTTAATTTATTTTTACGTATATTCAAAAAATATATTGACACTAATATAGTGAAATACTTTTTTGGTGTTAAGGAGATTAAAATATAAAAGTGACTCTTAGCAAATATATTGAAATAAATTTTAATGTTTTAATATTTTATATTTCTACTTACTTTAAGAGTTAAGAGAAATTTTTATAAAATAATTAATGTACAAAAAGAAAGATTATGTTGTCTATCCAATGCATGGGGTTGGTATAGTATCAGACATTACTGAAAGAAAGGTACTAAATAAGAAGAAAAAATATTATATCGTTGAACTGGTCAATACAAAAATGATAGTAATGGTTCCGTTTGATAAAGCAAAAGAAGTTGGGCTAAGGCATATAATTGCCAAGAAAGATATAAAAAAAGTTCTAGATTTGCTTAAAGAAGATTACGTAGAAGTAGAAGAAGACTGGAAGATAAGATACCAAAATAATCTGGTAAAGGTTAAATCAGGTTCTATTTTATCTGTAGCTGAAGTTTGTAGAAATTTATATAAAAGAGCGAGAGACAGAGAGCTTTCAATTATGGAAAGAAAATTATATGAGTCTGCATACAGTCTTATTATAAATGAAATAGCATTAGCCCAGTCTACTGAAACTGAAGAAGCCAGTAACATGATATCTGAAATTTTATCTAAATAGAAGCTTTTCTTTAAAAACAACATAATCCTCTATTAATAAATGATTTAGGAGGATAAAATGCATAGATGGTTTATCTTTGTTATCGCGGCAGCAGTTGCCGCGGCTGTTTATATGCTAAACCCCTCAACTGAAGGTATTTTAGCAGGGGTTGCCGCGATTATATTATGTGTAGGCGCGGCATTTTTATTAGATTTACTGAACAATAAAGTTCAGATTGCCCGGGTTTTACCACCTTTGTTGGGTATTTTTATTGCTGTAGCAGCGGTTGGCCTAGCAAGCCCCATTTTTTCGGGATTTTCACCATATGTAATATGGATTGTTGCGGGGTTTTTTGTCTCTTTAGGCGGATATGGATTTTACCTTTACGAAAGAGAGGTAGGTTTTGCCAGAGGCGGGTCTGTTTCAAAATTAGATAAAAAAGGTGATTCAAGCGAAATACCGCCCAAAGTATTAGATACAAGTATCATCATTGACGGCCGAATTATTGATATAGCGGCATCGGGATTTATAGAAGGTGATATGATAGTACCTAATTTTGTACTTAGAGAGATACAGCTTATTTCAGATTCACCGGATCCTATAAAAAGAAATAGGGGTAGACGTGGTCTTGATATGTTAAATCAACTGCAAAAACGTCCAGAATTAGAGGTTAAGATTAATTATAAAGATTATCCAGATACCCGTGAGGTAGACGCGAAACTGGTACGTTTAGCCAGAGAGTTAAACGGAAAACTTATAACTAACGATTTTAACTTAAATAAAGTTGCCGAACTTCAAGAAGTAAGCGTTTTAAACATAAACAATTTAGCGAATGCCCTAAAACCTGTTGTTCTTCCGGGTGAAGAAATGGACATACAGGTTGTTAAAGAGGGTAAAGATGAAAATCAGGGTATAGGCTATCTTGATGACGGAACAATGGTTGTTATTGAAAATGGCGGCAAACTTATGGGCAAAAAAGTTAAAGTTGGCGTTACAAGCGTTCTGCAGACAAATGCCGGTAAAATGATATTTACTAAAGTTGCCGGAAAAAACTGACAAAAAAGCTTTAATTTTACTTTTAGGGGGAACAGGGAGCCGATTTAAAGGCCCCCTCCCTAAACAGTTTTTTTTGGTAAAAAATTTAAAACAAAAAGAAGAAAAGCTTCTTTTTGTTTTAACCTTAGAAAATATTTTAAATTCAATAACTTTTCATGCCGTTTTTCTTGTCATACATCCGTCATATTTACAGCACAAAAAGATTATAAAAAATATAAATAAAATAAAAGATAAATTTTCAAATTGTAATTTTTATCTAATACCCGGGGGCAGGTCAAGAAGTGATAGTATGACAAACGGGTTTAAAGTTTTACGAGAAAAAGAAAACAATATATTAAAAATTGCCGTGCATGACGCAAACCGGCCTTATTTATCTAAAGATTTTTTACAAAGAATAGAGAAAAATCTAAATAAGTTAAGTGAAAAAAAGCCGGCTTTTGTGCCTGTAATACCTTCGGTAGATTCTTTATGCTTAGTAAAAAAGAATGAAATTAAGAATTATGTTAATCGGGATGAAATATTTCAAATTCAAACACCACAGTTATTATGGGTACCGGCTGTAGAAAAAACTCTTCAAAAGAAAGACAAATTTACAGATGAAGGTTCACGATTATTAAATTTTGGATTTAAAGTGTTTACTTTTGAGGGAGATTTTAAAAATAAGAAAATCACATATAAGGAAGACTTACTATGAAACTTAGAATAGGTCAAGGTTTTGACATACATAAAACAAAAGCGGGAGATACAGTTATTTTAGGCGGGGTAAAAATTCCAGCGGAATTTTCTCTCGAAGGCCATTCAGACGCCGATGTGCTTTTACACGCGGTTACTGATTCTTTGTTAGGAGCGGTATCAGAAAATGATATTGGTTATCACTTTCCTCCGGGTAAAATAGAAAACAAAAATAGAGAAAGCAAAGACTTTCTTTTGTTTGCTTATAATAAAATTAAAGCAATGGGTTATAGAATATTAAATATTGATACTAATATTATTTGCGAAAAACCCCAGATAACTCCATATAAAGAAAAGATTTGCCAAAATATAGCTTCTCTTTTAAATTTAGAGATTTCACAGGTTAGTGTAAAGGCAACTACTTCAGAAAAACTTGGTTTTACGGGCAGAGAAGAAGGAATAGTTTCTACAGCAATAGTACTTTTAAGCGCCTAGTTTTTTATATTTATTTAAAGCCTCTATGAAGGCTTTAGCGCAGGCTTCTATAATATCGGTTGATGTACCTCTGCCATAGAATATTTTACTGTCTTTAACTTTAAGGCCAACACGTGCTTCACCTAAGGCGTCTTTACCAATAGTTATGGGTGTTATATTAAATACTTCAAGCTTTGTTGTAATATTTACGGCTTTTTCAATAGCTCGAAAAAGAGCCGATACAGGTCCATCACCGGTAACAGCCTCTACTTCAACTTCATGACTTGTGCCTTTTTCAGTATTTTTTATTTTTACGGCTGCTATGGGCAATACAGTAGTTCCCGAAGTTATTTGAAAATATTCTAATTGATATGTTTCCTGACCTGTTCTGGCGACTTCATCATCTATTAAGGCTATGATATCATCTTCATATATTTCTTTTTTCTTATCGGCAATTATTAAAAATCTTTCATAGGCTCTGTTTAAATCATTTTCATTTAGTTCTATACCAAGTTCAGTAACTTTTTGTTTAAAGCCCGCACGTCCCGAATGACGGCCCAATACAAGGCGGCTTCCCTCTAGACCAATCGACTCAGGCGTCATTATTTCGTAAGTTAATCTGTTTTTAATAATACCATGCTGGTGAATGCCCGACTCATGGGCAAAAGCGTTCGCGCCTACAATTGCCTTATTAGGCTGAACCACCATTCCCGTTACTTTAGATATTAGTTTTGAAGACTTATGTATTTGCTTCGCGTCAAGATTAAATGAAAAAGGATAAATGTTATTTCTGGTTTGAACGGCCATTACTACTTCTTCTACTGCGGTGTTACCTGCTCTTTCACCTATACCATTTACTGTACATTCAATTTGTCTCGCACCGTTTAATACTGCTGTAAGAGAGTTTGCCACGGCTAACCCTAAGTCATTATGACAATGGGTTGAAAATATTACCCTATCAGCGTTTTTTACTTTTTGATGAAGAGTTTTAAAAATTTCGGCATATTCATTAGGAGTAATGTATCCTACTGTATCTGGAATGTTTATTGTTGAGGCCCCGGCTTCAATGGCTGCTTCTACAATTTCAGTTAAATAAATAATATCACTTCGGGTAGCGTCTTCTGCAGAAAATTCAACATCATCTACCATATCTCTTGCCATTTTTATGGCATCTACAGCCATTTGCAAAACTTCAGAGGGTTTTTTATTTAATTTATGCTTCATGTGAATTTCGCTGGTGGCTATAAAGGTATGAATTCTTTTTTTCTTTGCGTGCATTAAGGCTTTATGGGCGGCTATAATGTCGTCTTTTACGGCACGCGCCAAAGCGGCTATCACAGGACCTTCAATTTCACGGCTTATTCTTTCTACGGCAGAAAATTGAACAGGTGATGATATAGGAAAACCTGCTTCTATAATATCTACTTTTAAGCGTGCCAATTGTTTTGCTACCATTATTTTCTCGTCTTCAGTCATTGAAGCGCCCGGGCATTGTTCGCCATCTCTTAATGTGGTATCGAATATAAATATTTTTTTATCTTCTTTTTTCATTTTTATTATTATTATATAATAACGTTTATTTAACTACCTATCGCTCAATTTTATTAAAAATTATTTTTTGCCGCATATATATCTCTATTATAAATATAAAAACATATTGTTTTTTTATATTTATTAAGAAATTTATTTCGAATATAGTTTCAGAGCGGCTTTTAATCCCTTTTTTTGAATGGTTCTAAGCGCTCTTGTTGATAAGTTCATTGTAATCCAGCGTTTCTCATCTTCTAGATAGACTCTTTTTTTTTGAACGTTTGATTTAAACTTTCGTTTTGTTTTTACGTTTGAATGGCTTACTTTGTTGCCTGATTTTGTACCTTTGCCGGTTACTTCACATTTTCTTGGCATAACTTTACCCTACGTCATTTTTTTGTTTTGAAACAAAGCGTCAATATTTTTATAATTATTCTTTAAAAGATTCATGCTGTAATAAACCAGTAAGAGTATGGTTATCAGGAATAGTTTTAAGTTTTTTTCCGTTAATAAATACAGTCGGGGTAAATTCAATATTATTTTTTTCTGCAATATTAATTTGATTTGTAATAAATTTTGCGGTCTTTTCTGATGTCATACAAGTATTAAATTTTGTCTTATCTAATTTCATACTTTCTACTAATTTTAGTATTTTTTCATGTGTTACTACATTATAGTACATTTGAAGTTCAAAAAGTTTTTCATGAAAATCAATGAATTTTTGCTGATCATTTGCGCAATAAGCCGCGTACGAAAGTTCGCAGGCTCCGGGATGTATGTCTTTTGAAACCATCTTATTGCATTTTTGATCAAGAGGAAAATTCATAAAAACCATTTTAACCGAGTTTTTATTTGTTTTTGCAAACTCTAAAAGCTGATTTGAAACATCGCTACAGTAAGGGCAAAGATAATCATAAAACTCAATAATTGTTAAAGTTGGATCTTGAGCGCCATAGGTAAAGGCGTTAGAATAGTCTAATTTTTGTATTCTTAACTCTTTATATTCAGAAATAAATTTTTGAATTGGATCAAAAGCATTTACCTGAAAAAGAAGCACACAAATAAAATAAAGACTGATTTTTTTAAAAAGACTCATCCCATCACCCCCATTGTTTATATTTTAGAAATTAATTACAATTGGTCAAGAAAATAAAAAAATTAGAAGGTAATTTAATTTGTTCTTGTAAGTGGCGAAAGATTATTTTTTATATGTTTCAGTATATATAGTTTTTTTTTCAGACTGAATACTGTTAAGATTAAAATATTAGGCGATTTTTGCAAAAAAAAATTACGATATAGAATCTTTTAAAAAGGGATTAAAAAATGATATAAAAATGAAAATAAAATTATTGCAGCATCCAAAAGAAAATATTTACCAAACAATTTGTTTAATTATTGGTATAATGGTGTGGGCTTCTATTCTGTATGTAGCAAAAGCATTTATAATTATTCTATTAATTATTGTTGGTTTTATATTTTGGCTTACAGAAAAATATTTTTTGGCTGTATTATTTGGCAATTCTGTGATGGTAACATAAAAACAATATTCGAAATTAAATGTAATAATTGAGCAAGAAAATAAAAAAAGTTGAGAAATAATTTTAGTAATTATTAAGAAATAAGTATAGAGACCATAAAAAATGATATGAAATATTATATAAGTCAGATATTGTTAGTTTTAGGCATAATTTTTTTATCTACAACCGCTTTATATGCAAAAACCCTTTCAAAAGATCTTAATAAAAAAGCGGTAATAAATATTGACGGCAGCATTGGTATTGGTTTTTACGAAACATCTCCGGGCGCTAACAGCGGAGGTTTGAATTTAAATGTTGACGTTTTATTTTTTAAACTTTGGGGGCTTCATTGCGGCGGTACTACTGGTTATTTAAGCTTATCTGAAAATAAAATGATAGACAATTACAGCAAGTCAAACGCCATACCCATAGGTTTTATGATGGCTGTGATATTTCAAAAGAATTCATGGAACTCAATACCTTATATTAATATGGCGCCTTCTTTATTTTTAATGCGGGATGAAAAAGATGATAAAAAAGAAAATAATCTTGGTATAGGCGGTTCCATAGGAACAGGCATTATGATACCTGTTGCCAGTAAATTATTCATAGATTTAGCCATGAGGGTTCACTATATTCATACGGGAGAAATTCAATATCCTATGCTTACAAGCAATATAGGGATATCAGTAGCTTTTTAATTTTTTATAGTATGAAAAATAAACTCGTTTTTTTTGCCGCTATTTCTTTTTTAATTTTTTTTTATTGCGCCATTGACAAGGGTGATCACCATTTTTTAAATCCTGATGATCCTACTACATTTATTGTTGATATAAATATTCCCGCCTCTATATCTAAATGCGATTTAGAGAATGGCGAAAATGGTATTTCGGGCACTATTACGGCGTTAGATAAAAACGAAGAGCCCAACAAGTACTATAAAAGAAAACCTAAGCTCGCGGCTGTTACTTCAAGCGGGTCAGTTTATAGTGTCTCGGTAAGTGAAAGTCTGGAATTTGTTGATGGCGTTGCTTCTTTTAGCAGTCCGGTTATAAATGGTTTATCGGGAGGTACGCATGCGGTAAAATTTAAAGCAAGTGATGATGAAAATAATGTTATTGAAGGTTACAGCGACGAGATAAATATGAACGTTTCTGAATTTTCTCATTTTAGGGTTACAATGCCCTCAAACCATATTTATACCGATCCCGATTCTTTTAATATTACGGTTACGGCCATAGACCAAAACGGCAATACATATACCGATTATAACGCGCAATTTCAGTTAGCAATAGACAGCGGCACGATAACACCGACAACAGGAAGAATTTTAAACGGGGGCAGCGTTCAAATGACTGCTGATGTGTCGGGATATACTTCTAATTTTACTATTTCGGCTATTGAAGATTTGACCTCTAACCAGCCGGCTGACGTGCTTTGTGACGGCGGCGGTGGGTTAGATGGCGGTACGGGCGGCGGCGAAGATAGCGGCGGCGAGAAATCAATTCCTTCTGAATTGGCATGTACTTTAACTTCATCAACCTCTACGGTTTACCGCGGTGAAGATTTTAATTTAAATTTAACCATAACAAAAAAAGATCAAAACGGAATTATTTATAATTCTTTTGATAATACAGTTTCTTTTTCTTCAAACCCTGTTCTTTCTTTATCACCGACTTCTAAAGCGGTAAGCGGCAGTTCTTCTTACGCCGGCTCTCCGGTTACTATAAATAACATAGGGCCTTTTACGATATCGCCAAATACGGGGTTAAACAATGTAATCACAGCCGATATTAATGATTCAGGCTTAACCGCTTCGTGTTCGGTAACTGTAGATGTCTTAGGCGGTCTTGCCTTGTATGGCGATAACGCCGCAGATCTAAAAAATCTTTTTGAAGCTGAGCCGCAATTTGCCGGCAAAACATTTATTGTGGTTACCAATTTAAGTACTATTGTCAATAATCCTTTGGCATTTGACGGCGTTATTGTTAATAAAGCCAGTTCTCTTTTTAGCGGGGGTTCAAATTTAACGGCAACAGAATCATCTTATTTAGAAACAATATACTTAAGTAATATTCCCGTAATTTTAGCCGCAGATAATGATGGTGTTGTTCAATCTGTACATACTAGTATTTGGGGAATATCTTCTTCTGTATCAATTCCGCCCGATAATCCCGCGCAATGCACCTTTAGTTCGTTTAATAGCTTGAGCATTACAGCTCCAGCAACGCCAACAATATCTTACTGGGAAGCGCAGTCTGATAGTTATGTATATGATCCGGGGACTAGTTCTTATGTAGTTCAAGCGGATGTCATAATTCCGCATCCAAGCCCGGGTACTTACGCTCTTATTTTACAGACTTTAAGCGGTACTAATGCCGTTATAATGGGAGATGCCATATATCATTCTTTTCACGGTAATTATTCGCCTAATGGAGGGGATGAAACCCAATGGTGGGAGTTATCAGACTCATTAAACCCTGACCCTGAATTAGTAATTAATATTATGAATTGGACATTTGGCTGGCCCTAAATGAAGTATAAGAATTTTAATATCAAAAAAATATTCAAAATTATTTTATTATTTGGTATATTTATAAATCCGATTTTCTTTTTATTTTCAACGCCTTACCAGTTAATTTCTAATGAAAGCGCTTTTATAATTAAAAAAAACAATCTAGAAATTAAAGAAGATATTATATATTCAGAAAGTTACGTGAAAGACTGGGGCATTCGATCTCAATTGCGTCTGGGCCTCTTTGAAAGAACAGAATTTTCTATGGCTTCTTCTTTTAATTATTTTCCCGGCTTAAAAGGCGCCGATAGTCTTTTACTTGAACATTATGACAGAAGAGGTTATGATTTTGAAAATTTAAAAATAGATAATCCGCGCATTGCTTATTTAGAACCCAAGTTAAAAATTCAAGTTTCAGAAAAATACGATTTGGTAAGTTATTTAAAATATAAATATTATTTTGGCATTCCCATTGTTCTTCCCTATCCCGAAAACGGAAAAGATCCGGATGCAATTGGTATGGTGGCAACAAACGCTTCTCAGGGACAGGATATCTTTTTAGGTTTAATTACAAAAAGAATATATCAAAAATATGCTCATGAAACATTTGCTTTAATGGGCGGCATCGAAGCTGTTTATTTGCATGATAAATTATGGCAGGAAAATTGGCGCAAGGGAAGTTATATGGCGGCTGCCACGTTTGCGCCCGAGGTCATATTGTATGATGTGGTTATGTTTCAAATTGAAAACCGCTTTGAGTACTGGTTTAAACGAGGCTGGCGTTATGAAATAATGCCCGGTATAAGGTGGGAAGTCGAACCAAGAACTATTGTCGAATTAGGAGTTGGTTTTCCTATTTTAGGCGGCAATATTAAAAGGTATGTTCTGGGTTTTACTTATGAATTTGGCGAATCTTTTAGAAAATAAAAAAAACTTCTCATGTAACAATATCAATCTAATATGGTTATAATTACATGAGTTCCATTGATGGCTATAAATCACTTAATCTAGACGGCAAAGGCTCAGAGCTTTTAAAAATATCCATTGTAAATACAATTCTTTCTATAATTACTTTTGGTATTTATTATTTTTGGGCCAAAGTAAGGGTTAAAAAGTTTTTTCATGCAAATACTGAACTTTTAGGCGGCAGATTTGATTATCATGTTACCGGCAAAGAAAAATTCATAGCATTTATAAAGGCATCATTAATAATGTCAGGCGTTTTTGGTATAATTGGCGGTATTCCCTATTTTTTATCGTATTTTAATATTTCACCGTTAATTTCTCAAATTGCAGGCGTTATCTTTTTTTATCTGCTTATTGGTTTGGCCGCACCCCTTTTGACAGTAGCCAGCAGACGTTTTACGCTTAGCAGAACTTCATGGAACAACATTCATTTTAAATTCGCGGGACATGTAAAACCTCTTTATAAGATAATGTCTAAGGGTATTCTTTTATCTATTTGTACTTTAGGTTTTTATATCCCATGGTATATTTGTGAACTTAGGAAATTTACGCATGAAAATTCTAAACTAGGAAAAATACCTTTTAAGTACACGGGCGAGGGAAGAGAAATTATTAAATATTTTTTAATTTTTATAATTATTTTACTAGCATACAGTTCTTATCTTATCTTTTCAGTTTTTCCTGTCATAAAAACAAATTTAATGGAAGCACAACAAAATCAAACACATATTGCTCTTGAAGGCGAAGCAGGTTTTACTTTGCTTTTACCCTTATTATTTATCTTATACTACATTTGGCTGTATATAAAATTATATAAATATCATTGGGAAAACACAGCCTTTCAAAAATATCATTTTAGATGCAATATTACTGTATCTAAGTTTATACTAAATTTTATTAAAGCTGTTTTAACGGCAGTTTTAACAGCAGGTATTGGCCTCCCTTGGTCCGTAATTATTATGAAACGCTACCTTCTAGGCACAATTCATATTTCTGAAAATACGGATGTTGCCGCTATTTTAGCCGCGCCAGATGAAGAAAGCTCGGCACTGGCTGAAGCCATAGACGAGGCAGGTGACGCATTTGATGCCATTGCCGACTTTTTAGGATAAGCTTTGAGTAACTTTAATAATGTTGAATATTTTGACGGCAAAACAGCCATGCCGAAAAAAGGCAGTCTTTCTTTTTTACCGGATGGAATAGGTTTTGAATCTGAAAGTTTATACTTAAAATTTGAATATACCGAAATTCTTAATATTCAAGAATTTAGTGATACATTTCATATTGAACTAAAGACCAGTACAAAAGGAGCCTCAAAAAAATTAAAAATATTTGATAAGAAATTAAAAGATGAAATTGAAAAAAACTGGTTAAAAAGTAAAACTTTTACCGGTAACAAAGCTGCTTATAAACTGCATTCTTTTAATCTTCATAAGGTTTTACTTATATCTGCCGTAACTTTGCCGTTACTTATTTTTATTATTTTATCTTTATTTTATAAATCATATATTCTTATACCTGAAAAATTTGATATTTATTTAGGAAGGTCGGTATATGAGCAAATGTTTTCAGATTTTAAAAAGTGTGAGAATACCACTTTAAATAAAGAAATTGAAAAAATCTTTCATATGCTGCCAAAAGAAAATCAGGAATTTAATTATTCTATTGAAATTATAAAATACAATATTTTTAACGCTTTTGCTTTACCGGGAGGCAAAATAATTATTTTTAATGAGCTTATTGAAAAATCAAAATCACCTGAAAATATTGCCGGTGTACTGGCCCACGAATTATCTCATATAGAAAAAAGACACGCCATTCAACAGCTTGTAAGAACCTTGGGATTTCATTTTGTAATTTCTATGATGATTGGCGGCGCCGGTGAAGAGTTTGAAATTTTAGAAACAATTTCTGAAGTTGGGGGTACCCTGTTATTTTTAAATTACTCGCGTGGTTTTGAAGAAGAGGCCGATGAAATTGCGGTTGAAAAACTGATTAAAGCAAAAATAAATCCTTTGGGATTTATTGATTTTTTTCATACTCTTGAAAATGTTCTAAAACAGGCATCAGACAAATTGAAAGATACAAAGGAAAATAATGAAAATAAAGAGAATATTCAAAAAAACAAAGATACAACTATGCCTAAAGAAAAAGAAAACGATAAAAAACCTTTAATTATTAATATTGGAGAATGGTTGAGTAGTCATCCTGATACTGAAAAACGTATAAAAAAAATTAAAACTCAAATTTTAAATAATGAAAAAGAATATAAAGAATTAATTAATGATATAAAATATTGGGAAAAAATAAAATACCAGTGCTCATCTGATTTGTAGTTAATATATTTTTGCTATTTATATCATTTAGAAATATTATTCGTCACTAAAACATTGTTGACATTTTATGAGCATTAAATAGCAGGGATTTAAGATATAAATATAATAAAGAGGTATTTATGAAAATAGTAGTTAAAAATATAATATTAAATTTAATAGTGGCTATACTACTATTCAATTGTGGTTCAGATAAACCTGAGGATGAAGATAAAAAAGACAGCTTTTCTATCGAAGCCGTAACCCCGTTATATTATGACAACAAAGCAACATTTAAAGCAGACCCTTTTTATTTTTTTGTACTTTTAACAAATGACGAAAAAGTTTTAATTGCTTTTAACCGGGAACTTGATCCAGCCACAGCTGAAAATATTAATAATTATAAAATTGACGGTTTAGAAATTTTAGATGCCAAATTATTTTCGCTTGGGGGAAATCTTGTTTCTCTAACAACTTCTGCTCAAATACCAAAACAAAAATATATTGTATCAGTTACAGGAGTAAAATCAATTTCAGGCGAAATAGTTTCTCCTTATCCGTCTATTGAACCTGTGTTTGATGGGTGGTATTTTAAAATTATTAATATAGATTCGTCAGGCAAAAATATAAAAATTTCTTTTCAAGGGGAAGTTGAATGTTCTATATTATTAAACGTAGAGAATTATTCAATAGACGGTTTAAAACCAAAAAGTGCCGAAGAATATGTTATTTTTACAAGTAACTGTGATTCAACAGGTAATGCAAGTGCAATTTTGCTTCAAATGACGGAACCTTTATCTGCTGGTATTCATACTTTATCGGTAAATAATGTTAAAGATATAAATGAAAACAACTTACTTGCAAATACGGTATCATTTGTATCGAAGCCTTTTTCTATAACTGAAGTTCGAGTATCTGACAATCAAGTATTATCTCTTGAAATAAATGATAGTGTTGATTTAGCGTCAGCCGAAAAAATTGAAAATTATAAGATTTTCAATGAAGCAGGGGATACTCTTAATGTACAAAGTACAGGTGTAATTTCTATTGAAAATCCGCCATATTCTTATGTATCTCTGTCGCTTGCGTCAGGTAATGAACTAATTCCTGGAGATTTATATAACATATCAATATCAAATTTATCTAATTTAGACTCAGATCAAACTCTAAATCAAACAGTCTACACATATGGTAATACATTTCATTTAGAAAGAGCGTCATTAAAAGAACAAGATAAAGTTGAGGTTTGCTTTTCAAGAGCGATTGATGAAACAGCGGCTAGTAATAAATCTAATTTTACTATTGATGGGGTGGTTAATATAATAGATGTAGCATACACAGCGGGAGAAGATTGCCTTGTTTTAACAACAACGGGCATAAATATGGGTCAAACTTATAATGTAACAGTTAATGATACTATTAAATCTGCTGGTGATGGAATCTCTATGTTTAAAGGTTTTAAAAATCAAATAGAAATTTTATTTAATCAACAAATATCTGAAAATTTAATTTTTATTGGTTCACCTTTTTCTAACATAGAAGAAACAGGCAATATCTATGCAACCATAAATAATGAAACTTATATTTTAGATATTGGTACATTGCCAGATTTTAATAAAATAATATTAAATACACAAACGTTAAAACCAGGAAGTTATTCAGGAACTTTAAACGGGTTTTTTAGCAAATCGGGTGATGAATTAAGCGGTAAAAATTTTACTTTTGATATTCAATAAGCTTTGAAAATTCCAATCCACTTTTTACGATAATCTTCAAAAGTGTCATTAATTATTGACTCTCTTAAATTTTTCATAAACTGGAACATAAAATATAAATTATGGTACGTGCTTAAATGATATGCTAAAAGTTCTTTTGATTTATGAAGATGGCGAATGTATCCCAGAGAATATTTTTTACATACCATACACAAACATTCTTTATCAATGGGTTCGTCTGAAAATTTTATTTTTTCGTTTCTTAAGTTTAACTTACCTTTCGATGTAAAAACCTGTCCGTTTCGCGCGTTTCGCGTAGGTAGTACGCAATCCATCATATCAATACCGTTATAAACCGCGTTTAATATTTCTGGTATAGAGCCAACACCCATTAAATAGCGGGGTTTTTCTACAGGCAAATGTTCATCACATACGGCCATGGCTTCAATAAATTCATTATTCTTTTCGCCAACAGAAAGCCCGCCAAGAGCGTAGCCGGGCAAATCAAGCTCGGCGGCAAATTGGCTTGATTCTTTTCTTAGCTTTAAATTTACGCCGCCCTGAACTATCCCAAAAAGCGCCTGATTTTCGTTGTATTTTTTTTCAAGCCATATTTCTTTAGATTCTTTAAGCCAATCATGTGTTCTTTTTAATGAATCTTTCAGGCGTTTTTCATCTGCGGGATAAGGAGCGCAGTCGTCAATAGGCATTACAATATCGCTGCCCAAAATATGTTGAATATCTAATACTTTTTCAGGTGAAAACAAATGGCTTGAGCCGTCAAGATGAGATTTAAATTCAACGCCATGATCTTTATATTTTGTAAATTCAGAAAGCGAAAAAGCCTGGTATCCCCCCGAATCGGTTAAAAGAGCGCCTTCCCATGACATGAATTTTTTGACCCCGCCAAACTTTTCAATAATTTCTAAACCGGGTCTTAAATAAATATGATAAGTATTGGCTAAAATTATTTTATATCCAATTTTTTCAATATCATTTTGCGATACGGCTTTTACAGAAGCCGCGGTGCCAACCGGCATGAATACAGGCGTTTTTACTTCAATACCATTTTTTAGTTTTAAGATTCCCGCGCGCGCTGAGTTTACTTTTTTTTTAATGCTAAACGTTAGATGATTTTCATTCATTTAAAATTAATCAAGTACTGGCTCTCTGGCCGACCCTAATATTAAAACTTCACATCCTGCTTCAAACTGGCAGTCGCTTTCTGGGGCAAATTTCAATTGGCCGTTGGCATGTCTAACGCCTATTATAATATATCCTTTTTCGCGAAAATCGGTATCACGAATTTTTTTGTTTACCAGCTCATCACCTTCCTGAACTTTTACTACTTTCATGGCAAATTCATAATTTGCATGGTCAAGTACAACTTCAAGAAAATCGTCTACCATGGGATTTATAAAACTTCGCGCTATTTGAAGGCCGCCCACAGTATAAGGCGATACTACTTTATTAGCGCCTGCTTGCAGCATTTTGTCGCGCGAACTTTCTTTCGCGATTCTTGTTTCAATGCGTATGTTAGAATTTAAGCGGCGCGCAGATAATACCACAAATAAGTTATCGGCATCTGTGGGTAAAACAGCCGCGAGTCCCTTGGCGTGTTCAATTCTTGCTTCTATTAAAGATTCTTCAAGAAGAGCGTCTCTATTTAAAACAATCCATGGCAAGGTTGATTTGCTTACGGGAGATTCAGGATTTGTTTCTAGCACAATAAAAGGCTTATTGGATCTTTGCAGTTCATTAACGATAGATAATGCCATTCTGCCTCCGCCGCATATAATATAGTGATCTTTTAATTTATTAATTTTTTCTTTCATACGTGCGTCCTCCACAATTTTTTTAAAGCTTTTCTCGAGAAATATTCTTAAAAGAGCGTTTAGTCCAGCGCCATAAAATAACACACCGCCTATAATAAGAATGATAGTAAAAATTTTACCGTTATCAGAGAGCTGTTTTACTTCACCGAAACCTACTGTTGTTATAGTGATTACTGTCATGTAAAGAGCATCTAAAAATCTCCAGTTTTCAATCATTATAAAACCGCTACTGCCAATTAAGGCCAAAGCCATAAGAAATAGAAACGGTTTTATGAAAACCCAAAAGAATTTAAATATATGCATATTTTGACAGGGTTAATTGATTATTATTGTACAATAATTTTGCATTCGGATGTTTCTATACTTTTATTATGCCTATTTACTATTGTTTTCAATTTATTTTTCTGAGCCTCATTTAATTCATTTTGTTTTTTCTTTATTATATTTGATATTTTTTTAACATCTTTTTCTGTTGTAATAATTGGTATAATTACTTCTAGCCTTGATGAAAAGTCTATTGGCCGAGAATTCTCGAGGTATAAAATAATAGTAGCCAATAATTTGTTTTTAATATTATCATCTGTACTGCTTATACCAACCAATGCTTTTATGCCCCAAACTTCAGTTATCAATGTACCATTCTTCATCACATTTAGAATTATATCAATATTTTTAAATATTTCTTTTGCTTTTAATGTAGATATATTCGCAATAGCAATCATTGCACCCCATACCATGCGATTGTTTTTCGATTCTAACAATTGTAAAAAAGTATTTAAATAATTTGATATTAAATCTGGTTTCTTATATCCGATTTCGTATAATACAGCAATACAATCACTCGCTATTGATTTATTTTTATCAAATAAATATTCTGATATTTCTTTGATACCATCAATATTGTTTGTGATATATAACTCTTTTGCTAATTCTCTATTTGGTGTTTCATTCCTAACATTTTGATGAAAAGAAATTTTATTAATCCATTTCATATAATAATACTTTGTTAAAGAGATTAATTTTCACCCTCGACAAGGCCTCTATCTTCACAAGTTTCACTTGAATACCAATCTGCTCGATTATCATATTCGCTGCATTCTTTTTCTGTCATATTATTGTAACAAAATGTTTCATCGGAATTGATACAAGCACCCATTGGCTCTACATTTTCGCACCGTGTGCCTATAATAAAAGTTATGATAATAATTATTACCGTTATTACTGAGTTTTTTTTTTCGCTATTTTTTTTCATAAACTATTCTTTCTATAGATAGATAACAACAGATTATACAAATTAATGATAAATTGTCCAGTATTTTAATTAAAAAATTATTAAGTATTATTGAAGTTAAAAATGTAAGGTAATATCAAATTATATTTCTTCAATCTCAAAAGCTATAGGTAAACTTTTTTTTGACATTCTAAATCCGCTGCCATGGTCATGTGTTCTACCTTTATTTTTACCGCTTTTGTACACACCTATTCTAATATCAAACATAATAAGGTTATTTAATAATAGTTCAATAAATTTATTAAAACTAAATTCTTTTAATAGTGTTGCTTTTGTAAAATGGAAAAATTCTTTATTATTTTTTTCTTTTGTGTGAGCTGTTATGAATGCAATATATTTTAATTTATTTTCTATTATATAGTCTAAAACTTCAAAACTCCAATATATATTTTTTTCTAAAACTTTATTGTTTTTAAGGTCTTTTATTAATAAAAAAATCTTTTTATTTTTTTTATCCACCTCTAATTTATAACCAAAGCCGCTTTTATGAGTATTATAATCTTTCGCGAAAACACTGGTATGTAAAACTTTCATATCTGGAAACTTTACATCAAAACTACCGTATTTTTCTCTTAGTAAAGTATTTACTCTTAAAGGATAAGTTGGCGCTTTAGTAAATAGTGTTATATAAGAGCCAGTATAATTTCTTTGACTTTTAATTTCTATCCCTCTAAAATCTGGTTTGCCTACATTATTTTCAACAATTCCGCAAACATCTTCAAAAGTTTTACCTATCCCTGTATTACCATGCCTTTTTGTTTCAATAAAGCCTTTATTTTTAATTTTTTTGAATAAACGTTTAAATTCTTTTATATTATTTTTCACTGTTTATCTCCGGTTAAATAGTTTATTCTTTTTTGTTTTTGCTATAGATTCTTTTATTAATTTTAATCTTTTAATAGTTTCTATATCCGTGATACCGTGATTTTTGGGAAAAAACTCTGTAATTTCTAAATCAAAGAGAAAAGCAATTTTACTTAAATGATCAATATTATATTTTTTACCTAATTTATTAGATTCAATATTTCTTATAAAACTAACTGTCTTTTCTAAAATGTTGGCCAAATCTTCCTGTGTAAATCCTTTGCTTATTCTAATTTCTTTTACTTGATTAATTATTTGATATTCTAAATTTGTGATCATAAACCCTCCATTCCCAATTTATTTTAAGTATATTTAAAACTTATACAGATGAAAACCACCTATAGGTATTATTTTCTGCTTTATATAGCTTGACAGGTGTATAGGTTATTTCGTTATGTCTCTTATTAGATAGCCGGTTATTATTTATGATTTCAAATTTTAAATTAAAGCCAGATACCTCTTGGGATTTTAGACAAGAAGATACAAAGTATTACTCACATTGTTTTCATAATTATCCGGCAATGATGATCCCACAGGTTGCTAGCCGCCTTATTGACTTATACGGCAAAAATGCAAAAATATTATTTGATCCTTATTGTGGTACCGGTACTTCTTTAGTTGAAGCCAATATCAGAAATATAAACGCGATTGGTACGGATATTAATCCATTGGCAAGACTAATATCTAAGGTAAAAACTACTCCTATTTTTCTTGAAAAACTACATTTAGAAATATTAAATTTTAGAAATTGTTTATCTCATTATTTTATGAATATTCCAATAGATTTTGACACGCCAGATTTTAACAATATACTTTATTGGTTTTCTGAAGAGGTAATTACAAAATTATCCGTTATTAAAAAATTTATTTATGAAATAGAAAACAATAATATTAAAAATTTTTTTCGTGTATGTTTTAGTGAAACAATCAGAGATTGTTCTTGGACAAGAAATGGCGAATTTAAACTATACCGAATGACTGATAAGCAAATTAAAAATTTTTCTCCAGATGTTTTTTCTGTAATATTGAATAAAATTAGTAGAAATTTGAAAGGCCTTGAAATATATCAGAATGCAAAAAAAAACATGTCATCATCAGAAGTTTATGATTTCAATTCTGTAAAATCAATTCCTGATACTATTATCCCTGATAACAGTATCGATTTAGTTGTTACATCGCCGCCATATGGCGATTCTAGAACAACTGTTGCTTATGGTCAATTTTCACGATTATCAAATCAATGGCTTGATGTCTCAAATGCTTCTGAAATTGATAAAATATCAATGGGTGGTACAAACAATAAGAATCTCACAAAATATAATTTTAAGCCCTTAGATAATGTTATTGAAGATATATTGAAAATAGATTCAAAAAGAGCTTTTGAAGTTAATGCTTTTTACCATGACTATCTTAAATCAATAAATAATATTTCTAAAAAAATTAAACCTTTTGGTTATGTTTGTTATGTTGTAGGTAATAGAACCGTTAAAAGTTTTAATTTACCGACTGATAAAATTACTCAATTCTTTTTTGAAAATAATAATTTTTCACATATATATACTTATATCAGAAATATACCCAACAAAAGAATGCCTTCAAAGAACTCTCCAACAAATATAACGGGTGAAATAGGCAATACTATGTTAAACGAATATATCGTCGTTTTGCAAAAAAAATAAAATAAAAATTATATTGCCAATTTGTTTATATCTTTTTTTTGATTAAAATCAAAATAAATAAAATAACAATAATGTTTCATTAAGGATTAAAAAAATTATGAAAAAAACAAAGATAATTTATCATCTATTAGTTTTATCTCTTCTTAATTGTTTCAGCACAAGCAATTTTAAAACAGGAAAAGTTTTAGGTTCAAATGAAGACGGCAGTGCCCAAACTGTTTTTGTATTTGGTGGTTATAATCAATTTCTTATTACACCTGAGATAATGTATAGGAGCGCGATAGATCCCGAACAACTTGATATGGGAATTAAGGTATTTCCCATTGGCATAGAAATTGACGCGAAATATCAAGTTCTTGATAAATATAATTTTTCAGGCGCCGGTGATTTTGGGGTTACGTATACTTCATATCAATCTGGCGATGCGCAAATGAAACTATTTACCTTAACGCCAACTTTGCTATTAACATATAATTTTACAAGTTGGTTTTCAACTACTATGGCTCCAAAACTAATGTATACAATGCATACAAAAAATACAGAAGGTTCTGATGTAAAAATAGGCGATGGTTTCTCGTATGGTGTAAGTTTAACTTTGGATATTGGTAAATGGTTCGGAGTTATGCCCGAGGTCGGTTTATTTTCTACTGAAGGTATTACATATATGACCTATGGCGCAATGATACGATTTGGCGGATCACAATAGATAATTGAATTAAAATAAACCGCAAATCGATTTACACTCTTTTTAAAATAAGCGCCCCGCCTACGCCGCCGCCCGCGCAGATGGCTCCCATACTGTAAGTAGAATTTTTCTCATGCTCTAATTCAAGTAATTGATTTATAGCTATTCTAATACCGGTTGCCCCTAAAGGATGACCCATTGCCAATGTGCCGCCGTTTCTATTAATGTCGCCTTTATCATAGCGTGCCATTAAATTGTAATTGAATTCATCAGTTACAACCATTATACTGCCTAAGGCTGTGGCCGCGAAAGCCTCATGTATTTCATAAAAGCCAATATCATCCCATGATAAACCTGTATTTTCAAGAGCCTGTTTCATTGCATAGGCAATACCCAACCCCATATAAACCGGATCTACACCGTAGTTGCCCCAGCCTTGAACATAAGCTAAAGGCTTTAATCCCAGTTCTTTCGCTTTAGATTCGGTTGTTAATAATAAAGCACCGGCCCCGTCAGATTGGGGGCATGAGTTAAATAAACTTACCGTTCCTGTTGTTTTACCTTCTTCGTATTCTTTACCTATATGTTTACCGTATTTTTTATAAAATTCTTTTATACCGCCTTCTATCATTTCGTAAATAGGTTTTGCTTTTTCGAATCTCTCAGGTTTTTCTACAAAACCGGTTTTTGACATAATAAATTCATCATTTTCTAAAGAACCTTTTTCACTTGAAACCGGTATTAAATATGGTTTATATTTGCCTGCTTGTATGGCGTCGTATGTTTTTCTGTAAGAGCCGTGGGCAAAATTGTCGAGGCTTTTTTTAGACAGTCCCAGCTTTTGAGAGACTACTTCAGCAGTTTCAAACATGATAGCATCTCTTACGGGGTCCGTTAAGCCTTCTTCAACGCTGTCAACTGGTTTTACGTCTTCTAATTGAGGAACCTCGTTCCAGTTTGTTTTAAGTTTTTGAACGGTAGCGGTTTTAGAATTATGCTTAGCGCCATCTAAGTATATAGGCATATTCGACATTGATTCAATACCCAGTACCAATGCCGTATCGCACTCGCCTAATAAAATGCGTCTTGCCGCTTCATTAATGGCCTCAAAGCCAGAAACACAGTTATTAGCGATAGTTACAGCAGCGCTTTTTAAGGGAATTTCATTTTTTACAGAAACAACCCGGGCGACATTGGGCGCTTTTGAAGATTGATTTATCTCGCCCGCTACTACGCATTCTATTTTATCTTTTGGTATACCAGTTCTTTTTAATAATTCTTGTGTAACAATTCCGCCTAGTTCATAAGGCTGTATTTTAGCTAAAGATTTACCTGCCTGCCCTATGGGTGTTCTTACCGCTCCCGCGATTACCAGCTTATCTCCGTTTCTATCAAATTTCATATTTTACCTCAATTAACCTTTTATTTTTTTTACTTCTTCTGTAAATGTTGGAATAATTTTAAACAAATCATCCACAATACCAAATGTGGCTACCTTAAAAATAGGCGCGTCGGGGTCTTTATTTATGGCCACAATATTTTTTGAAGAACCCATACCTGCCAAATGCTGAATGGCGCCTGATATTCCCGCGGCAATATATAAATTAGGTGATACAGTCTGTCCTGTTTGCCCAACCTGAAGGGTATGATCAACCCATTCGGCATCTACAGCTGCTCTTGTTGCGCCCACACCTGCTTTTAATAGATCCGCTAATTCTTCAAGAATTTTAAAATTTTCACCGCTTTTCATTCCGCGGCCGCCTGATACAACAATATCTGCTTCAGACAATGCTATTTTATCAGATGGTGTAGAATTAAGCGAAGTAATTTTTGCCTTTGCTGATGATATATCTATAGTAATATTTTCTACTTTGCCTTCGCCGGCATTTTCTTCAATGCCCATTGAATTGGGACGAATAGTTATTATCTGTGGATTTGATTTAATTTTAAGTTTAACAAACGCTTTTCCTGAATAAACCGGTTTTTTAACAATAATACGTCCGCCTTCTTCATTTAATTCTATAGCATCGCTTATAACTGCTGTATCAAGCAGGGCGCCTAGTCTTCCCGCAATATCCCGTCCTGTCCAGCTATGGGGAATTAAAATTATTTCATATCCGTTTTTTCCAATTATTTCTTTAATAGCCTTTGCGTATACATCGGCAGCATAGTCTTTTACATCAGACACATAAACAGTATCGGCGCCAACTGATGCCAGTTCAGCAGCGAAGCCCGCCGCGTTTTCACCTATTAGAACGCAATTTACACTGCCGTATTTTTTACCAATACTAGTTACTTCTTTAGAGGCTTTCTTTAGCTTGCCTGCCGATATTTCACCAATTGCTAATACTTTTGACATTTTATAATTCTCCTTTTGTTAAAACGCTTTTACTTCTTCATGCAATATTCGCGCGAGCTCTCTGGCTTTTTGTTCGGGTTCGTCACCCTCAATAATTTTGCCCTTACCTCTTTGAGGGGGAGGTTCAAAACCTAATATTTCTATTTTGCTTTCGATATTTACACCTAGTTCAGCTAAGTCTTTTGTATCTATAGGCTTTTTCTTAGAAGCCATAATTCCTTTTAATGAAGGGTATCTTGGTTCATTCAGGCCCGCGTTTGCGGTAATAACCACAGGAAACGAGGTTTCATAAACAGCCTGACCGCCTTCGGTTTCTGCCGTTATAACCGCCTTATTTTCAGAGAGCTCAACTTTTTTCGCGTAGCTTACAACTGCAATATCGAGTTTTGAAGCAATTATTAAAGGAACCTGGCCGTTATCAGAATCACTGCCCTGACGTCCCGATAAAATGATATCATATTTTATATCGCCAATTGCTTTTATAATAGCTTCTGCTATTGTAAAAGAGTCAAGCATATTGTAATTATCGTTTTTTATATGAATGGCGTTATCGGCTCCCATGGCATAGGCTGTTCGTAAAGCAGTAATTGTATTTTCTGTTCCAACAGAAATAACCGTAACACTGCCTCCTTTCTTTTCTCTAATTCGTAGTGCCTCTTCTAATGCAATTTCATCATAAGGCGATATTATCCATTTTATGCCGCCTTCATTTATTTTTGAACCAGATACCGATATATTAGCTTCTGTATCAGGAACTTGTTTTATTAGAACCAGAATATTCATTTTTTCTCCTAATTTAATGTTTTTTTTACGCTATTGTAAAATGAATTATTAAGTCAATATAAATAATATTTGAAAAATCTTCTATTTTTTCAATTAAATATAATAAATCTCTTGGCGGCTTAAATCATTATGTATCTATGTTATTTTTGACTGTTAAGATTATTTTGTATATAAATTAGATAGTAAATATATGAATTCAAAAGAACAATATCCTAAAAAATGTCCACATTGCGGCGAACGCATAGAACCGCTATCGCCAATCAATAAAAAACATTTAATTAAATCAATTGCCATTGGTACAGTCGCGGGAACCGCCGTGGGCGCGTGGTTTGTAACATGGTGGTTTGAAGGCATGGGTTTTAATAATATGATGGCTGTGGTTCATTTAATAAGCGGCGCCGTATTAGGGGCTCTAGCCGGATGGGGTGCCAGTTCATATTCAAAAAAAAGCTGATTTTTTTCTTTTTAATGAATAAAAAAACACAAAAATTTGTAAGCCAGTGTAATATCTTTTTAATTATTATTTTCAGTTTTTTTTTCTGCAAAGAAAAGCCTATTAATAAAGCAAATATATCAAATAAAGCCCCTGATTTTAAAGTGCCGGTTTTTCATTTAGCCGAAAACTTAACTAATAAAGAGATATCACTAGCAACATTTAAAAATAAACCAGCTGTTATATTGTTTACAGCAAGTTATTGCCCTACCTGTGAATATATGTTTAAAGCTTTTGCTCCTTATGTTCATCAGGGTGTTTTTGTTTTTGGCGTTGGAGCTTATGATAAAGAAGAATTATTTCGTTTAAAAATAAAAAGTATAAAGCCTCAGGTTCCTGTTGCTTTTGATACCGACAATATGGCTAAAAAGTATGGTGTTGAAGTTTTACCGCATACCGTTTTTATTAATGCCGAAGGTAAAATTCATGCAACTTTTTATGGAACAATGAGTGAAGAAAGAATAAAAAATAATTTAAAAGATATGGGAGCTATAAAGTAAGTATTTTTTTGCGAGTGTCCATGATAATTAAATATAACCGTATAATATATATGAATAAAATAAATTATAAATATACTTTTATAATATATATTTTGTTAAATAGCTTTTTTATTTTCTCCTGCCATTCTAAAGATAAAGAGCTTACAATAGCGGGTGATGCTTGTACCGTACCATTAGCGCAAAAATTAGCAGATGCGTTTACTCAAAAAACGGGTGTTAAAGTAAATATTCAAGCGGCAGGATGCGCTACCGGTATTTATAAAGCTGTTTTAGGAGAAGTGGATATAGGCGTAAGTACACATGACGTAGACAAAAGCTCGCTGCCTGCTGGAACAACTGTTAAAGTAATAGCAAAAGCTCCCACTATTTTAATTGTTAATAAAAAAAATCCTATTAATAATTTAAGCATATCGCAGGTTAAAGATTTGATTTCGGGTAAAATTGAAAACTGGAAGAGCCTGGGCGGCAAAGATATAAAAATAAAAAACGTGTTTTTGCAAACTTGTACGGTAGATACATTCGCGAAAAAAACCTCTCCCGTGGGTAAAAATATCGAGAGAATATATCCAAAAGAGTCTAATTACGGTGTAGAAGCTACTAATAATTTAGTAACAGAATACGAAGAAGCAATTGGGCTTCAAATATTTGGTTATCAAGGTGATGATGTAAAAATATTGAAAATAGACGGCGAACTGCCTGATGAATCTACATTTCCCCGAAAGTATGGTTATTATCAAGATTATTCAATTATAATAAAAGGCAGGCCAAAAGGAAACTCGAAAGCTTTTTTAGATTTTGCTTTAAGCGATGAAGGTCAAGATATTGCGGCTTCGCTAAAACATATTAAAATAGAAGAAAAAGTTAATTCACCGGGTTAAGTAATATTGAATGTATTTAGAAATTTAGCAGGTAGCTATTTTTCTTTTCTATATAGTCTTAAAACATTATTATCCGCACCCTAAGAAAAGGGCGCGGCATTAATGTTTTTTACAGCTTATAATAATTTATTTAATAAAGAAATTAATATATGTTGTTGTTAAAAATGATCCGAAAACAAGAGCCACCATGCTCATTAGCTTAATTAATATATTAATTGAAGGACCAGCAGTATCTTTAAAAGGATCGCCAACTGTATCGCCGGTAACCGCTGCTTTATGCGCTTCTGAACCCTTACCGCCGTGGTTGCCTCTTTCAATATACTTTTTAGCATTGTCCCACGCGCCGCCCGCGTTAGCCATCATAATTGCCATACAAAAACCGCTTACAAGAGATCCTGCTAAAGCTGCCATTAAAGCGGCAGGTCCTAGTAACAAACCTACAAGAACTGGAGTTACAATTGCCAGTAAAGTAGGGGTAATCATTTGCTTTAAAGCGCCATCAGTTGATATGGCAACGCATCTTTGATAATCTGGCTTTGCCGTACCTTCCATAATGCCTTTTATCTCTTTAAATTGTCTTCTTACCTCTTGTACCATTGCCATCGCGGCCTTACCTACAGCCTGCATAGTAAGCGCGCTGAAAAAGAAAGGCACCATTGCGCCAATAAAAAGGCCCCCTAGAGTTCTTGGGTCCGTTAAAGAAAATGTTAAATTGTTTTCAATCATTACAGGTGTTAAAATTGAACTTAAAGCCGCTAGTAATGTTAGAGCCGTTAAAGCAGCCGAACCAATAGCAAACCCTTTACCTGTAGCAGCTGTTGTATTGCCCAAAGAATCTAAAGCGTCTGTTCTTTCTCTTACGTGAGATTCAAGTTTACTCATTTCGGCCACGCCCCCTGCGTTATCGGCAACTGGGCCGTATGCGTCTGTTGATAATGTTATTCCCAAAGTAGAAAGCATACCAACAGCGGCCATTCCTATGCCAAAAAGTCCCATTGCGGGATTCGCGCTGCCGCCAGAAGCATAATAAGCTATAGTAGTGGCTATAACAACGGTCATAACCGGTATTAAAGTTGATTTCATGCCAAGTCCTAGACCAGATATAATAACTGTTGCCGGACCTGTTTCTGCGCTTAAGGCAACTTCTTTAGTGGGAGCATATGTATCAGAAGTATAATATTCCGTAAAATAGCCTATTACGTTACCTGCCACAAGACCCGCAATAACCGCCCAAAAAATACCTGTTCCTAAACCTAATACGTTATTAATAAATAAGTAAGCAAAAATAACCACGAGTATAGAGGCAACATAAATGCCTATTCGAAGCGACCATAATAAATTTTCCTGAGTGGCTTCTTCTTTTGTTCTCACAAAAAAAGTACCTACAATCGAAGCTATAATTCCTAAACCGGCTAAAGCCACAGGAGCAATCGCGGCTGATATAATTTTTTCACCTGTGCCCGCAAAGGCCGCTGCCGCTAAAGCAATTGTCGCTACTATACTGCCTACATAAGATTCAAAAAGGTCGGCACCCATGCCAGCCACGTCACCTACGTTATCGCCAACGTTATCGGCTATCGTAGCAGGATTTCTCGGGTCATCTTCAGGAATTCCCGCTTCTACTTTACCTACAAGGTCGGCGCCAACATCGGCCGCTTTAGTATAAATACCACCGCCTACACGGGCAAAAAGAGCAACAGAAGAAGCGCCCATTCCAAAGGTAAATAAAACTTCTCCTATTTCTGTCCAGCTTGCGCCCATCGCGCTTAATAGTTCATACCATACACAAACCATAAACAAACCCAAGCCCACAACTGTCATACCCATAATACTGCCTGAAGAAAAAGCAACTCTTAAACCAGAGTTTAATGAGTCTCTTGCTGCCCAAGCTGTTCTAGCGTTTGAACGGGTGGCTATTTTCATGCCAATAAATCCGCTTAGCGCCGATGTTATAGAACCTGTTATAAATGAAATAGGGGCATATATACCAAAACCGCCTTTTGAACCGTATAGTAAAAATAATAGAGCAAAAACTATTACAACAAATAAAGCTATACCACGGTATTGTTTATTTAAAAATGCGTCCGCTCCTTCTCTAATGGCAGAGGCGATTTCAATCATTTTCGCGTTGCCTTCTTCCCTTTTTAGCAGGGTTCTCGCTAATATAACAGCAAATACCAGCGCCAATATAGCAGCCGCAAATCCTGTTATCATTCCTATAGAATTTGTACCTGCCGTTGACGTATCTTGAGCCATTAACGGATAAACAGATACAGCAAATATAGAAATCACAGTAAATAATTTTTTCATTTTTTATTCTCCTATTTTTTTAAATGATTTTTAAATCATGAATTTGATTTTATTAAAATAATAAAAATATTATCTTTTTTCAGATGGTTTTTGTTTAAGAAATGCAGGGTCAATCTTTTTTTAGTCTGAATTTTTCTTAGCGATGCCGTTACAAGCAATTAGCTTTCAGGCTATAGAAAGCATTTTCTTTGAGATAACATTCTCATAAAGATCAATAACCGGAAAACATAATTCATAATCATTCCAAACGAGATCGCCAAACTCGACTCTAAAATCTTTAAATGTTTTAATATCTAAATATTTTCTTGTTATCGGATGCTGTGAATTTTCTAAAAATAATTTAAAGTCAACAATTTGTATCTTTTTATCAGAAAAATACAGCTTTATCTTATAGTCGCTCTGGTATTCAGCTTTTGTAATTTCAATAAACATAACGATCTCCTATTTTATTTGATCTGCCCTTTGTTGAACTTCTTTTTGCCATATAATTTCAACATCCGTATCAATTTCTTCGTCTAATGTTGAAATTAATTTTTCAGCTATGACTGCCCGCTCTCTTGCCGGCATTTTCATGGCTTCTTCGAGGATTTTTTCGGCAGATATATCTATATCCATAATAAAGTAAGATACAAAAAAAGATGTATGTTTACAAGTATAATTTATTTGCAAAAAGACAGCACACAGATGAACACAGTTAATCTCTTTTTTTCTTAGCGATGCCGTTAACGACATCGCTAAGATAAAATAATTACTCATAAATAAATTCATCAAGGCCCAAGCCGTCGTGCAATTTTTCCATTACCCACCTACCTTCAAATACTTTTCGTGGC
>JAOUOS010000088.1 GCA_029880285.1 Spirochaetia bacterium | reverse complement strand
TTTCTTTCAAGAATCGCGCTGCCCAGGCCCCGTGCCTGCCCCATAAATTCAATAATATGCGGACCTTTCTGGGTAAAGAGATCCATAAGGTAAAAGGTTTCAATTTCAGGATCTAACGTTAAATTTGAATTATTCGCGATGACATCGATAAATTCATAGGTATCTTCGACTAGACCGCTTAATTCGTTAAACCTTGTTTTAGCCTGAATGTTTTCTTTAATCTCAACGCCTTTTAATAAATCTTTTTTTAAGGACTGCCACTCGTTAGATACATTCAGTTTTTCACCGAGTTCTTTATCGGTTTCGTCAATCACCAAAACCGCGTTTTCAATCTGCTTCTTTTTTTCTTCTAGTTTACCTTTGACGCTCATATCGCCGTTTAGATAAAGATTCGTCATGCCTCTGTATTGCGGAACATGCTCAAAAAGACCTCTAACCGATTTGATATATTTAGAGCCTAAAAGCTCTTTTTTAGCAAAATCGGTGCCTATCTCCTGCATAGACGTAATCATTACATATGTAACAATAAGCAAAGGTACCAATAAAATCGCCGTATTCAGAAGCGATTTCTTGCCTATGCTGATTCTGTTTATAAAATTTATTTTACCGTTTGTCTGCTCTTCAGACAAATTTGATTCATTTGATTTTTTCATGTTCGGTGTCCCTCTTTTTAATTGATATTTTCAACAGTCTTAAGAATATTTTATTTCACAGAGTAATATAAAAACCCAAAAGCCTTGTTGATTTTAATGCCTTTTAGTGCGCATATTTGTTTTATATGTATACACTATAATCTATTTCTCGTCAATTTTTTATGTCATTTTCTCTTTTTTTACATTATTTTGTCTTTTTTTAAATCTTGCTTGATATTGTTTTCTGTTGCCATTATTTTTTAAATGCCATTTTGTTTTTTATATTTCAGCCGGCGATGACCCGCATGGGTACGTCTTATAAAAAAAAAGCGGGCCGCCCCCTTAAAAACGGGGTCGCTAAAATTCAAATCTCAAATGCGACACAGTTAATGTCATGAAAAACCTCATATGCTGTCCGATATCCAAGAGATTTTCTTGGCATATGATTAATCCAGTTTACTGCTTGTAAAACCTTTTCTCTGTCTATATTTTTGAAATTTTTATTTTTTGGAAAAAACCGTCTAAGCATTCTATTTGAATTTTCAATTAATGCTTTTTCCCATGGTCTTCCTGGATAGGTGAAAAATATTTTACAGTTCAGCATTTCTTCATCTGTTTCAAAGTTAGCCATTTCGCTTCCATTATCTTCAAGTATTGTTCTTAATTTTTTATTGTCTATGTCAGAAAATAAAAAGCGCATTGCAGAAGAAAATGAATCGGCTTTCTTATCCTCAATTTTATCTGCTAAAACATATTTTGAAAAGATGTCTACAAAAGTGGCCAGTGCTCCACTTTGATTTTTTCCATGCATTGTATCTGCTTGAAAATGACCAATTCTGGTTCCGAATCTGGCTTTATTCGGCATCTTATCAATTCTTCGTTTAGCCTTGTTTTTAAGGGTTTTTAGTGATTTTTCAGACTTTTTATAACCTTTTTTACCAAATAATAAGAATTTTTGCAAGTCTTCACCAAGTCTTTTTTGTATAATCCAGTTATAGATTGTTTGATGTGATATGCGCATTGTTTCATCATTACAAAACTTTAGTCTGCCCGCAATCGAATCCGGTGAAAAGCCCTTTTTTATTTGTTCTTTAATATGCGAAAATATTTTCATATTCCAATTTCGATAATAAATACAATATTTTCTATTTCTGATATAGTTTTCTTGAGCAATGTATGGCTCATATTTTCCATAGTTAAAACTCCTGTTAATCTCCCTGTAAATTGTAGATTTGTGAACATTTAAAGCAATAGCAATCTCTTTTTTGCAACTACCATTTTTTAGCATATTATTGATGACATTTCTGTCCGATAAATTTAAATGTCTAAATTGTGACCGCATAGAGAACTCCTTTTGAGGTTTGTTGTTACTCTTTCAATCGGAGTTTTTTATGTGGTTTTTCTACAATTTATTTTTTCGCATTTGAGACTTGAATTTGCCAAAAGCGTATTTATACCCACAAAAAAATATTGACACAGCCCCCTTTTTTGTGTATTGTGTAACTTATTTCGAAAACCAAACACGAAATTTAAGGAGAAACTTATATGAAAAAAACAATTTTTTTAATGGTCGCGGCCATATTTATGTTAACGGCTTTTGGTTGTGCTGATACACTATTAACCGGTGGTAGTTGTGATCTTATTACAAGTAATGGTATATGTTACGAATATGGTGAGAACTATACTACGGTCGAAGCAGAAACAGCCTGTACCGGGGCTACAGGTGTTTATAGTGAAGAAGTTTGTTTAACATCAACAGCAAGTTGTATTGGTAAATGTGCAAATAATACCCAGATAGACGATGTGGTTATATACTATTATGATACTCAGTTTACTGAAACTTCTGCAATCTTAGCTTGCACAAATGTAGGCGGCGCTTGGACATTAGGCTGTCCTTGATTATCTTAAATATAAGATGAAAAAAAAAGCCGGTACCCAACCGGCTTTTTTTAATATCTAATACTCTGATTGTTTGATGTAAAAACCTGAAACCTGAGTGTAGTTTGACGACATTTCTTTGCCGTCTTCGCACGAAACAAGATTTATTATTTTAATTTTATATGACTTGCCTTGTGAAAGAGAAGAAATTGGCTG
>JAOUOS010000087.1 GCA_029880285.1 Spirochaetia bacterium | reverse complement strand
CTTTTAACTGCGATAAAGTACGATAAAGACGCATTAAAGCGATCTTGAAAATTAGAATGCGGTAAAAGAAACTTTTTTGGAAAATATGAAAAAAAAGTGGACTATAATAAATTAGTACACAGAGAATGAAGAAATCGTAGAGACGAAATGCGCGAAGCGCTGATTATAAAGAGATTCTTTTAATACCATCGATTAATTTTTTCTTACCAAAGTTGATAATTAAACCACGTTTTAACTGTGATGCTTTCAAGTATGATAATATCTGCGCGATAGCTATATCTGGCATTTTTTCAAGAGATTTAAGTTCTACGACAACCTCATTCTCTACAATTAAATCAAGTTTCTGGCCTTTGATTTTATAATCTTTGTATACAAAATCAATGGAATGCTGTCTTTTATATTTTATTTTACGGATATCAAATTCATGGCACAGTGCCTCTTCGTAGATTCTTTCTAACAATCCCGGGCCTAAAATCTTATGAACCTCTGTACCCTCTGGGACCTCTGCGGCAAAACTACTAAAAAACCTCTGTGCCCTCTGAACCCTCTGTGGCAAAAATACTAAAAAACCTCTATTACTTCATTATTCTCATGCCCAAAAGGGCCTTCGTACCTTAAAAATTCATTGGTTTCTTCTGAATACCAGTAATAGTATTTATACGGCCAAATAAGAGAAAGAACACTGCTTTCTACGCCTGTTTCGTACTTAACAGCCTTTTTAAGAGAGCCGTTTACATAAATTTCTTCTTTATTTATATATTTTAAGTACATGGCCGTTATTCTTTCATCTTTACTTTGCAGAATATTTAAAATGATTGTTTTATTTACAGGCGGCAGTATTTTTGAAAAAATGAAAAAAACGGCCCCTGTGCCGTCGTATGCGTTTTCTTCTAAATCGTACTCTTCATTTACAAGGCCGGTAGAAGTAATTATTTTTTTTTCATGATTAAAAGAAACTGTCATGTACTCCTGATTATTTTTATCGTAGTATTTTACTTCTAATAATCTGGCGTTTTTGCCTAAGCGGCTTATTGTTTTTTCATCTTTGTCGTCGGTAAAAGTAACTATAAAAAAATCAGCGTTTTCTTCAACTGACATTTTTTGCCAAACGACGCCTGTTTTGCGGGTAACTTTTAAGTTATAGTCTTTATTTTTAGAGTAAATAAATGTGCTTAATAAAAAAAATATAAATATGCTAGTTATAAAAAGAAAAAACCTTTTCATTTTCTTTTTGGGATAAACATTATTTATTAATGTTTATGAACATCCACATTAATAATTTCTTTATAAGGCAGGGTTTTACCTTTTTTTACCCATTTATTCTTTCTAAAGTATTCAAAAATTAAATTTTCATTAAACATAGTAGAAATACGGTCAAAAAACTTATCTTTTTTGCCTGTTTTTAATATCTCTTCAATATATGAAGAAACTTGTTTATCAAATTCGGCATTGATAAACCCTAAAAACTCATTGTTTATTTCTTCTTTACTTTTATCTTTTACGGCTTCGGTTAATATATATTCGTTTATCAACGTTCCCTTGAATCTTTCTATAACGGCTTCTTTCATTTCTTTTTTATGCTCTTCAGAAACTTTTGAAACATCCATTTTATATTCAGCAAAAAAATCTTTTACCTTTTTGTCAATAAAACCCTCAGGAAAGCACACCTCTACATTTTTTTTAAGTTCCACAAAGGCCATTTCAAGCTGGATGGTTTTATTTTTTCGGTTAAATCTTTTTTGCATGTCATTTTTTAATCCCAATTTTAAATCATCCAAACTTTGAAATTTATTTGAATAAGCTTTTGCCATTTCATCGTTAATTTCGGGATACACTACTTTTTCAATGTTATTGACCAAGGCGTGAATTTCATATGTTTTGGCCCTGCTTTCGCCGCCTTCTTCATTTTGGGGCCGTTCGGGAGCGTCTATTTTTACTGAAATTTCGTCGTTGATTTTAGACTGTTTTTGAATAAGCTCTTCTTCAAATTTTTTATCGAATTTTTCTTCGCCAAGAATAAATTTAACGCCTTTTTGTTTATCGCCGTGGGGCGTATCGTTTACCCATAATTCATAATCTATGGTTATTAGATCTCCCTTTTGAGCGGTAACAACCTCTTCGTCTTTAGAAACAGCATGGGCCCCGCCCCTTTGAATCTCTTTTAATTCTTCCATTATATCGCTTTCAGAAACGTCGGGAAAGTTTTCTACTAGCGTAACATTTTTAAGTTTTATTTTTTGTATGTAGGGCGCGCAGTCAAAAAGCAAGTCGTATTTATAGGTATTTTTTTCTTCTGATAAATTTTCAACGCCTACAATTTGAAATATTCCTTTAGGTGATTTTTGAGCTATCTCTTCAATATTTTCCTGTACCGACAAGTTCAAGGTCTCTTCTTTAATTTCACCTGAAAAACGGGTTTGGATAATATTATCTGGAATTTTACCGGCTCTAAAACCCGAAATCTTTTTGGTTTTGCGAATTTTATCAATTGCTTTTTTTCGCGCCGACTCTTTTTCTTCAGGGTCTAAAATTATTTTTGCCCGAAATCTGGTATCTGTAATTTTATCTAAGTTTATTTTTGCCATTTAAGATAACAAAACGTAAAATTGAAACAGAGCGTCAATGTTTTGACATTTTATCCAGACATGAATATCTATAGCCACAGAGCGTACTATATTGTAGTTGATTGTATAAAAAGCGGCAATACTCCTACCTTTTACACGAAGATCGCACATAGTGCGTCTTTTATTGTAATTTAACGGGATCAAAGTCCCAAAAAGGATT
>JAOUOS010000086.1 GCA_029880285.1 Spirochaetia bacterium | reverse complement strand
GCATAACGTTGTGCGGCTATAAGATGTTTTTGATTGCTTCTTGCCAGTTTTGTGAGCGCGAATTAACCTCAATTCGTGTGCGAACAAAACGGTTAAGCAAGAAGCAATCAAAAATATGCTCAAGCGTCAAGCTTATATCTATTCTGAGAATTGATACTAAAACGTAAATACTTTTCTTGAATTAAAATATAGCGCCGAGCCGAGCGACCGTAGGGAGCGCAGCTTATAGCCGCTGTTATGTGCCGTTTTACTCAATTAAACTCGAAAACATATTATTTATTATAATTTCTTCTTTTTCAACTGGATAAAAATCCACCTTATATTTATAATCTGTTATGTCTTCTATTGCTCTATCTTCAGCTTCTTCTAGAATATCTTCAAATTTAGAGTTTAAGTATTTAATTTCCTTTTTCAAATCAACTTCAAATTTAGATTCTACTTCTTCAAGGTCATATACCAATTCTTCATAATTGCCGAATGAGCAATTTTCTATATCATCTTTAATAATTTTCTTAAGTTTATTTTTAAATTCATTCTTTTTTATATAAGCTTTAAATTCGCGGGGAAAAATATCATTTATATTACCTAAATCGACTAATGTATCAACAGTAAAGACTTGGTTAGCAAAAGAACTTATAATAGTCGTAGCTTTGAATTTTAATTTTGATAAATCGATATTTCTTAATAATTGTAAATATGCATATCTTTCGCTATATTCGCCTACTTGAGGATTGATATTTCGTTGAAATTCAGATATCAATAGGTTTTTAATTATTTCTTTATTTAAGCTACCTAATTGATCATGGATTTGAGTTAAAAAATAATATATATTAATATTGTTCTTTATCCACCTGAATTTTTTTGTAGTATGAAAATTATGGCGATAAAGTGTAGAATTTTTAAATGTATGAAAATTTGAAACTAACTTATTGCAATAGAAATCGAGTATATCTATTTCTAATAACACTTTAATTTTATTATATTGATTTTTATAATTAGTATCAAAAGTAAATATTTTGAAAAATTGTTCCATAAATGTAAAAGATTTTATTAAATTAATAATTAATTCCTTTTTATTTGATAAATAATTTACTAAAAAATCTTGTATTGAAGGATTTTGAAATTGAATAGCTATTTTATTATATGAATCCATATTTGAAATAACAAAGGTGTTTTCAAGTTCCTTAATTATCTTTTCAAATTCAATTGAATCTATTCGGAAATTATATAAATTTGAATTTTCTGCTAAAAAAGAATTTATAGCATCTTTTAAATCTTCTAATAATACTGGCGTACCTAGTGTTAATAAAATTATTAAAGTTATCTGAGATTCTTTAGTTATTGTATTCTCAAAACAATGGTACCAAACACTTATAGGGTTATCAAAAAATAATAATAAATTATTTGAAAAATCTTTTATTTTGAAATTATGCCATATTTCAATTTGAATAATTGTTTCAATAATTCTTGGATTATAATTATTATGATCAATAATTTTTAAGTAAATCTTGCTACTAATTAAATCTGATAGGTATTCATTAGGAACATTGGCAAAAAATAAATGATTATAAAATATTTCTGCCTTAATTAATCGAGTATAACATGATAAATCTAATATACATTTTGACAATTCGATAGATGGATTATGAAGTGATTCAAAAATATTTTTCGCTTGATTTAAAATATATTCGCGCGTAGTAAGAATAAAATATTTATTTTTTGATTTTTTAATTTTATCAATGAATTGAATAATTTTATTATCCTCATTTATATTAGGTTTAATTTCAAGAAAATTTTTACCGAGAAAATCATCAAAGAAAAAAACTTGTTTCTTTGAATCCTCGAAATATTCATAACCATCATTTATACTTTGTGACAAAAATATAAACTCATCAAACTCTTTAGCTAACAATCTAAATACTAACATTCTAGCCAAGGTAGTTTTGCCTATACCAGGAATGCCTGAAATAATAACATAATGATTATTTTTTAATATATCAAATGCTATATTAAAACTGTCATTTTGAACGTATAATTTTAATGTTTCTTTTATTTTTTCTAGTTCAAAAGATGATTGATTATAAATTTTACTATGCATAATTTTATGTAATATTTCTATACTAGAAAGCCATAATTTGAAATATTTTTTTTCTATCTCAGGATATTCACCTATTAAATTATTTAAATCATCTCTACCCAAAATATCATCCGTTGATTTTATATAAGGGTTGAAAAGATTAATTATTTCCTCTTTATTTTTGGGTGATAATCCTACGCTTGTAGTAAGAATATAGAGACTAGGATCATTCTTTTTTACTTTTTTGTATTCTCTTTTAAGAGCATATTTTAGATCAGAATATTTTTTATATCGTTTTGCTTGAATTATGGCTTTTGAATTATTTGAGAATGCAAATCTAAAATCTATACCCTGATCACCACCATTTGTAAAACTTTCAATAAATATATTATATTTTTTCTGCAATAGATCACGAGAGATATTTTCAAACTCAAGACAAGATAAATTTAGAAAATCATAATCATTCATAATATTAAATCATACGGTAAAAATATTCATGTAAAATGGCACATAACGTTTTGCGGCTACCCCGAAGTTTGCAAATGCTTTTTGTCAGTTTTTCGAGCGCGAATTAACCTCAATTCGTGTGCGAGTAAAACGGTTAAGCAAAAAGCATTTGCAAATTTGGTCAAGCGCAAGCCAATTTCTATTTAGAGAATAAGGAATAATACGTAAATACTTTTCTTGGGGTAAATAACAGCGCCGACCCGAGCAG
>JAOUOS010000041.1 GCA_029880285.1 Spirochaetia bacterium | reverse complement strand
AATTTTTGAATATATTGAATTCTTTTACAACAGAATTCGCAAACATTCATCATTGGGATATAAAAGCCCTATGATGTTTGAAAGAAATGCTGCCTAAACAGTGTCCGAAAAAACGGGTGAAGACCACTTCCATTACCGAAAGCTTTGCCATTAATATGGAATTTGGTGTGCAAAAATTTCCTAATAGAAAAGGAGCATTGGATACAAATTTAAAAATTAAGTCACAATTTAATTATGGTCTTTTTCAAATGGGTACTAAATTACAATTGGGTGATTTTCTATATCTAAAATTATTAGCCGGCGCCAGCGGAGCCAATACAAAAAGGTTGGGTCCTTTAGTAACATTTGAAACCGGTTTTATATTTTAGTTTTTAAGCCCTTGCCACCTGATTAATTAATTTATCAAGGGCAGCGTCATGAGACTGAATGCTTTTTTGATTCATTTCATAAACGCGCTGAACTTCAATCATGTTTACCATTTCTGATACTAAATTTACGTTTGAAGTTTCTAAAAATCCCTGTAAAACTTCAGGAAATTTTTCATTTTGTTCAAAAGGTCTCATGTCTCCCGATTCAGGGGTTACATTATAAAAAGAGTCGCCTTCTTTATGAATATGACGGGGGTAGTCAACAGTTCTTATTTGAATAGTATCTAATAAAACCGGGTTTTCCCAATTGTTCATATCTTTACCGTAGGCGTTCTCGGGGTCATTGCCAATAGCCGCGTTTATCCACACCTGCCCGTCGGTTTTTATAAGATAATTGTTTTGGTTTACTTTTATGGGGCCGTTTTCACCCAAAAGCGGAAAGCCCTGTGAGTTCACCAAAAAACCGTTTCTATCAAGAATAAAAGCTCCGCTTCTGGTTAATCGGGCGCCCCTATCGGTTTGAACAACCATAAATCCTTCGCCATTTAAAGCGATATCGGCGTCGTTAGTTGTTTCTTTTAATGAGCCCTGCTCAAAACGGGTATAAATTTCATTTACTTCAACACCTGTGCCCAGTTTACCAACCAAAGGAGATATATCAAAACTGCCCATGGGTGTCCAGCCTACGCCGTCATCGTTCATACGATGCAGTAAAAGTTCAGGAAAGTTTTTAAAAATTACAGAATCTTTTTTAAAAGCAGTTTTATCAACATTGGCCAAATTATTAGCCGTAACGTCCATTTTTTGCTGCATGGCCGTCATTCCGGCTGCGCCGGTATATATTCCTCTTAGCATATTTAATTATCGTTTAGTTTGGCCGTGGGGATAAGCAAATTTTTTATGCTGCTATCTGCCGTATTATATATAATAATTTTATCATCTTCGTGCTTGTATTTTAAAATAAAAAAAACACGTTTTTCATCTAAAGAATATATAGAAGCATCAAGAGGATCTATTTTCTCGAATTGCCATAGGTTTACTATGTTCCATCTTTTTTCTTTTAAATTAAATATATTAATAGATTTAATTACAGAGGGATGCGAACGGGTAGAATATATTTTAGCGTAAATATATTCGTCTTGGTAAAAAAGTCCGCCAATAATATTCTTATCATAGCCGCCAAAATTTTCAGGAGAATACTGATTTATGTTATCTCCGGTAAAAACATATATCGCTTTTTTATTTGATATTGCCAAAGCATTGGGCATAGTTTTAAGATCGGTTATATTTATAATGGCGTCGGTAAACCAGTCTTCAATACCTAAAAATTTAGTAACTGTTGAGGCGCCTCCTTTCTTATCGCCAAAAAATTTAAACTCTTCTTCGTTGTTTTTATACATAAGGCGCGACAGACCGTTTTCAGAGGCAAACCAGATGTTATCTTCGGCAATACCTTCGCTTTGTTTTTCACATAAAAGAATTTCAATTTCTGAAGAACCAAGGTCAGAATTATATTTTGTGTAATGGGACCATTTGCCATCAGGCGAAAGCCTCGACACCCCATGCCCGGCCAGTATAGAGTACCTAAACCATATATTATCTTTTGTGTCAAAATCAATTTCATTTACAAAGTCAGAAGTCAGTTCAGAATTATTAGTGTTTAATTGCGAACAATCAAAATTGGTATTATTATTTTTTAGATTAACAGTACAAAGTGTTACACCGCTACCTGTAGGAGTATAATAAGTTATAAATAATGTTTTTTCTTTTTTATAAAAGTTGTAATATAGGTTTCGAATTCTGTAATCAGCAAGATTTTCAAGCGGTATTTGAGAAATTATTTTTTTCGCGCTTAAACTAAAAAAAAAGATGCCTTTTTCTTCGCTGGCCATAGCAATTACATCATTTGAAATTTTAATAATATTTTTTATTTGAGGAACGTTTATATTTAGTATTTCACTTAACGAAATATTATCATTGGCTTCAGTATATGTTATTAATCTTAAATTATTTTCATTGGCAGCAAAAAAAACTTTATTGGCCGCATTCATATTTTCTACATTTTTAATCGAGTATTTTAATGAACCGCAATTGTATAATAAAAATATAATAAGCGCTAAAAATTTTAGTTTTAAAAAGTTATTAAACAAGATACGATACATTTTCAAATTTATATATACATTAAACTTTTAATTTTAAAACAGAATGTATATTAATATGTAGTGTGTATAGTTTATTTTCGTATAAAATCTATTTTCTACATAGTTGGTCGGCGAGGATAGCTTTTCTATAAATAAAATATTCATTATTATTAAATATATAAAGTTATTTCTCATTCTCACGAATGTGGGAATCCCCAAAAAGGCTTAATTATAGATTCCCGTTGGAATTTATGCCACACTGCGAAGCGGTGCGGGAATGACGCTGCAAGTAACGATTTATGTAAAGTTATATTAATTTTAAATGAATTAAAAAAATAACCTAGGTGTCGATACCAACCATCTTAAATTATTTTGAAAAGATTAATGAGTATTTATTTTAGAAAAGAAATAGATAAAATTTGAGGCTGTGTAATAAGTCGTATTTCGATACATTTACCGCCGTTCATCGAGTGAAAAATGCCGAAAATAAGGCATTTTTCGTATCGAGATAAGGCGGAAAACACTCAATAACCGACTTATTACACAGCCCCAAAAATAACTTAATTTTTAGTTAGCGGCTTTCTTTTTGCCACCCTCACCAAAATTAAAAGTAGCGGCAAACGATGTAGACCATGGATTAGAGATGCCGCTTACAAAGTCGGGGCCGTCTCTAAAAACATCAACATTGCCAAGCCAGTCAAACGTAAAATTACCTACCGCGTAGCTTAAACCAACGCTTAATTCTGCGTCAGAACCTTCGCTTCTGGTTTGCGTTATAGCAACAGTAGTGTCTGGTTTAACTTCATAAGATTCCATAATATTATGGCTTAAACCAAATCTTCCTGTCCAGTTTTCACTGATCATACCTTCAGCGCCTATAAAAAACGGTATTACTGTACCGCTAAATTCTGAAGCTGCTGTAGTGCCCCCGACATCAACTCTTGTTGAAGTTCCGCTTACCATTTCAAGTTTAAAGCCTACAAAGACTATAGCGTCTGAGCTTACTTTAATTTCATCTGAAACACCAATACCAATTGTTGAACCATCTAACTCATTAGATGCTGTATTTGGCGCTGGATCAGTATAAACAAATTTAGCAGCTTCAGAATTATATGATAAAAGAATATGAATAAGATTTTTTTCATTTAAACCCATATTCGCTCTAGCGTGAAAATTAATAATGCTACCGCTGTCAGCTTTAACAGATACCGTATTACTTCCCGAAGTTGCAGTGTTTTCTACGCCAAGCATACTGTATGCTAAACCGGCATCAATGCTTTTGATCATGCCGCCCATTTCCATATTAAAACCCAGTCTTACTGTTGTTTCAGATTGACTTAATTCAGTTTTGGATGGTGTTACCCCATCATCTACTACCTGTCCCGCGCCTGTATAATCAAGGCCAAAGCCAAGATTCATTTTACCCATAGGCATATGAGCTAAGAATCCAAAGCTTCTATCGTCATATGTATTGCCTGATGCTGATAAAGGTTGATTTAAGGCACCTGCGCCAGCTGCTATCGTAGCATCAGTTACCCAATTCCCGCTGCCGCCGATAGGATCTGCGAAACCTTCCACTGCCGCGGGAATACCGCTAAACAAACCGACGCTAATTTCTCCCATTGGGTTTATGATAATACCGCCAAAATTATCCCAAAGGCCGTTTGAGGCTTCAAAAAAAGCTGTGTTTTTAAAACCACCTAATGCGGCGGGGTTGTCATAAATATATGGCTGTAAACCATCTACGGCCCAGGCGTTTGAGCCGCCTTCATCAATACTGGCTAAACCCATACCAGCGGCTCTTGTTCTTGTGGCGCTTATATTGCTTAAAGGCAAGATAAACGCGGATAATACCAAGGCTGTAACCAAAATTTTTATTTTTTTCATATTTTTTCCTCCGTTTGTTGTATATTTGTATTTTAATTATACTTATTTTTATTAAAATACAAATATTTTCTGTTTTTTTAGTATTTAAAGTCGTAAAAACTACTAAATAATAAAATTTTACAGATTATACATAATAAAAATTATTTATATATTACGTCAAGATTTTTTTTTAATTTTTATTATGAATTATGAGTGCCAAAAAACTCTATTGTTTTTCTAAGGCCGTTTATTAAATTATCTACATCTTCAAAATCATTATAAAGATAAAAAGAAGCCCTGCAAGTAGCAGGCACATCCCATGCTTTCATCAAAAGCTGACAGCAGTGGTGGCCCACGCGTATGCATACATTATTTTCATCTAATAAGGTACCTATATCATGCGGATGAATGCCGTTAATGCCAAATGAAACAACGCCTACTTTTTTAAATTCATTTGATTTAACCTGCTCTAAAGAAGGGCCAAAAAACTGAATGTTAATTTCGCTAAGTTTTTCCATAGCGTACAGGGTCAGTTTCTTTTCCCAATCGCTGATATTTTGTAGGCCTATTTTTTCAAGATAATCAATAGCGGCAGAAAATCCGAAAACTGCCGATATATTAGGCGTGCCCGCTTCAAATTTATAGGGTATTTCATTATAAGTTGATTTTTCTTTATTTACAGAAAGTATCATATCGCCGCCGCCTAAAAAAACAGGCATTTTATTTAGTATTTCTTTTTTACCGCATAAGGCGCCAATACCCTTTGGACCCAGCATTTTATGTGCTGAAAACACGAAAAAATCGGGCGATAAATCTGATAAATTTATTTTTTGGTGGCACACGCTTTGCGCCCCGTCTACAATAAAAACAGAGCCCTTTTCGCGCGCGTATGATATAAAGGGCTTTAAGTCATAAACAATGCCTGTAACATTGGATACTTGCGCCAAAGATATTATTTTTACGTCTTTATCGTCTAAATCATTTTTTATTTTATTAAAAGCGGTAATGTCTAAGGCGCCGGTTTCTTTTACAATGGGGATGTATTTTATTTTTATTCCCGTTCTTTCTGAAATTATTTGCCAGGGTATAATGTTTGAATGATGTTCAGATTCGCTTATTAAAACAATATCACCGGTTTTCAGGCCGCCCTTCCATCCGCTGAAAAGTTCATTAAGTTCATCTTTGGCTTTTTCAAAGGAGTACGCGATAAGATTTATAGCTTCAGTTGTGTTTCGGGTAAAAATAATTTCATATTCACTGCCTGCCGATAAAAAATGTTTAATTTTTTTTCGTGCGTCTTCATAAATTTCTGAGGTTTTTGCCGCTAATTGATAAACTCCGCGGTGAACACTAACGCCTAAACTTTCATAATAGTAAATAATTTTATTTATAACATCCCGCGGCACAAGCGATGTTGCGGCTGAATCTAAATATGAAATGTTGGGGTTGTTTTTGTAAAAGGGAAAATCTTTTCGTATGTTTTTACCAAGTTGAGTTAATTCTTTGTTTTCTGTCAAAATAGTGCCTTCTTTTTTAATATTATATCTATTTGTATAGGTTTAGTCAATAATTTTTTTATGAATAGTCTTAATTTGTTATTGAGGCCAGACATGCGCATCTTGGGGCCACAGAGCGCACAGAGTTCACAGAAACGAAGTGCGCGAAATGCTGAAATTCTTTTTTTATCAATATTTTTTGCTAAAACTGATAATTGGGCCACGCTTTAATTTAGATTCTTTCTAGTAGCCCAGGCTCTAATACTTTAAGCACTTCTATGGCAGTGCCAATTATTTGTTCCGTAATTTTTTATCCATAGACTCTGTGTTCTCTGAAGTCAGCGCTTCGCGCACTATGTCGCTGTGGCTTTAACTAAAAAACTGCCCGAGTTTGGACTCATAATTTGTTATTATTTCTTTTCTCATTGAATTGACGCTGTATCTTTAAAGTTAATAAAGCCACATGAGAGCTACACAGCTTCCTTTATTTACACAAAAAGAAGATCCTAAAGACGCGCAGGTTGTTTCTCATAAACTTCTTACTCGCGCGGGTTATATTAAAAAGCAGGCTTCTGGTTTTTATGTTTTTTTACCCTTCGGATGGATGGTTCACCGTAAAATTGAAGAAATTGTTCGAAAAAATATGAATAAATATGGTGCTGTTGAAGTTCATTTGCCCATTTTAACGCCAGCCGAATTATGGGAAGAGTCGGGCAGATGGAATGCCATGGGTGCTGAGATGATGCGATTAAAAGACAGGCATGCCGCTGGCTTTGCTCTTGGGCCAACGCATGAAGAGTCTATAACATGGCTGGCTAAACAGTATTTACAATCTTATAAACAGCTTCCTGTTAATTATTATCAAATAGGCGTAAAATATCGGGATGAAATACGTCCACGGTACGGCTTAATAAGATGCCGTGAATTTGTTATGAAAGACGCTTATTCTTTTCATATAGATGAAAAATCTTTAGATGAAACTTACCAGAAAATGCGGGAGTGCTACAGAGATATTTTTAATGAGTGTTCCCTTGAAACGCTTTCGGTAGAAGCCGACTCTGGCGCGATGGGCGGTTCCGGATCAGAAGAATTTATGGTGGCTTCGGCTATAGGTGAAGAGACTTTACTGTTATGTTCAGACGATAAAAATTGCGGCTACCGTTCAAATCAGGAAAAAACTCCATTTGTACCCGCTGAAAATTATCCGGTTGAAAAAAATGAAAAAACGCCTAAAAGAAAAGATACTCCCAATGTAAAAACAGTAGATGAAGTAGCAGATTTTTTCAAAGTCGATAAAAAACAGTTTATTAAAACAGTTATTTATGAAAATAGTGAATCTATTATACTGGTATTTATTCCCGGTGACAGAGAAATAAGCGAGGTAAAGTTAAAAAATATTTTGGGTGTAGCCGAATTAGAAATGGCATCGCCCGAAGCTATTGAAAAAGTAACATCGGCAGCAGTGGGATTTGCCGGACCTTTTGATTTACCCGTTAAAGAAAATGAAGAAATTATAATCAATAAAAATAAAAAAAAGATAATTTTTTTATATGATGAAAAACTAAAGGGCAGAGGTAATTTGATTTCAGGCGGTAATAAAACAGATATGCACTATATAAATCTGCAGGAAGGCAGAGATTTTATTATTTCAAAAGAGTTTATTGATTTAGTAACGGCGCAAGATTTAGATTTATGTCCTAAATGTAAAAAGAATAAATTAAAGGGTACACGCGGCATAGAAGTAGGTCATGTGTTTAAGCTGGGTAAAAAATATACCGAAGCGTTAAATGTCACAGTTTTAGATAAATTGGGAAAAGAATTAATACCTACAATGGGATGTTATGGTATAGGTGTAGGCAGAACTCTTTCTACCATTGTGGAACAAAGTTATGACGATAAAGGAATTATATGGCCAGAAAGCGTGACGCCATTTAAATATTATTTGATTGGTATTTTTAATAATGACACAGATAAAAAAGAAATTGAAGCATTATATGAAAAAATGATTGCAAATAATATGTCTGTTTATTTTGATGATAGAGATGAAAGACCCGGCATTAAATTTAATGATGCCGATTTAACCGGTTTTACATTACAGATTGTGGCCGGTAAAAATTATATAAAAAATAAAGTTATAGAAATAAAAAATCGAAAATCTGGTGAAAAAACTGAAATTTCAGAATCTGATTTTCTTAGCAAAGAAAAAAGTTAAAGAGTTTTAGCAATTAATTCGTTAATTTTGTTAATAGATTTTTTTATTTCTTCATTATTGGGGTCTAAAGAAAGAACCTGTTCAAAAGTTATTTTAGCCGCCGGATAGTTTTTTAAGTTGGTATACGCAATTGCCAGATTATTGAGGGCTTCAATATAGTAAGGTTTTAATCCTGCGGCTTTCTTAGCGTGTTCTGCAGCTTTTTCAAATTTATGAGTTCTTAAATATAAGGCAGAAATCCAATAGTAGCTTTCTGCGTTTGTGTTATCAAGTCTAATGCTTTTTTCAAGGTATTGTTTCGCTTTTTCATAATCTTTAAGTTCATAAAATAATATTCCCGCGTTTCTAAGCCCACCCGCGTTTCTATCGTATATATTAATAGCCGCTTCAAATAATTCCGCGGCTTCGCTTCGGTTGTCTGAAGCTAATTTTTTAACAGATTCCTTAACTTTATTTAAATACTTTGCGTAAACTGGCTTAGATTCTATGATAATTAGAGAAATATCATCCACAACCGTGCCTTCACTAGTGTATTCATGAATTTCATTTATAATACCCTTATAAGTTTCTTCAAAAGATTGTTCTTTAAACCTTAGCACTAAATTTTCAAATCTTTCATGTCCGAATTCTTCATTAAATTTATTTTTTGCCCTTAAAATTCCATCTGTAAACATAAAAAGTCTGTCACCCGGATTTAAATAATTTGATTTTTCTTCAAATTTATTTGAAACATCTTCCTGAATGGCCAATAAAAAACCATCGGTATCAATATTTTCTATTTTATCTTCTTTTCTTCTATGTATTATAGCGGGGTATTGTCCCGCGTTTGAGTAAATAAATTCATGATTTTCGTCAAAAGAAATAAAAAACGATGATATAAAATTTTCATTATTTGTTAAAGGATATATTTTTTCATTTATTTTTTCAAAAACTTCTGCCGGCTTTGAAAAGTTTTTTGCTGTTTCTATAAATGACATTTTTATAACCGCCGCAGTTAAAGCTTTTGTAAAATCATTACCTGAAGCATCAGCGATTAAAAGTCCTAACCTGTCACCAGGTAATTTTAAGTAATCAAAATAATCTCCTGATATTTGATTTACGGGTTTTGAATATCCAGAAATTTCTAGCCCATTCCATTCTATAGAATTAAAAACAGGAATTACCCCTTGATAAAGTTTTGAAACAAAAGAAATATTTTTTTGCAGCTCTGCTTCGGTTTTTTTAGTTTTAGTGTTTATTTCATTTATACTTTCTTTATGCTGTATTAGTTTCTCTTCAAAACTACTTCTATAGTTTTGGGTGTTACTTAAAATATCATAAAAATATTCGGCTATTCTTAGTATCTCTCTATCTAAGCCGCCGGGGTAGTGATACTCTATGCGGCCGCTTCTCATTTTTAATATAGAATTTTTTACCTCATTTAAAGATTGTCTAATAATATGATAAGCCATGTGTCCCGTTATCATGCATATGAAAATACCAAAAATAAAAAAATGAAAAGCAAGCATAAGATTGTCTCTTTGGTAATAAACAAGCAAAGACGATAAAATTCCGGTAATTATAAAAAAGAAAGATATAATTAGTATTTTAAGGCGAATACTTGAAAAATATTTTACCTGAAAGCTTATATCTTTTTCACATAAAATTTGTTTTAATTGTGATCTTTGAGGCATTGTGGCAGCCTCGGCTAAAATATAGTTAAGGCCAATATGTATAAAAATTGTAATGCAATAAGCGTAAAATAAATAATTAAAAGCATATGCTTCAAGTGAAGAAAATAAATATAAATAATAAGAAAATGCGTTTAAAGATAAAATAAGCCAAATAGATGATGTTATTGTAATAAAAAGCGGTAGTTTGTTTATAGTTTTTAATAAACTTATATATTCCGGATGCGTAAGGCTTTTGGGAATAGTTAATTTAGGCTTATATTGAATTAATATGTTTAATGTTTTAATGTTTGTACCAAATCCGTTTAGTTTTAAATGCCTTAAAGCTCCCAGCTGAATAAAAAATAAAATCCATCCGATTAAAACACAGTAAAAAAATATTGTAAGTATTTCGTTGGTTAAGGCAATATTCATGCATATTAAAAAATAATACGCGAAAAAAAACCCTGCCGATATAGAGAGAAGGGTCGTTAATGATACGGCAAACGCGTAAGAGCCTATTCTTGAGATTAAATTTGTTAAATAATGTAATATTTTCATAAATTTAAATTTTTTTCTTGTCCGCTATAAATATGACAGATCAAATAATCTTATTATTTTATCGGTTCTTTTTATTGGTTTTGATAGAATAGAAATGTAATAAATAGAAAATTTTCTATAAAAGAAAAAGACTTGTCAGGATATAAACATAATATTATGTCTCATTTAGTATGATAGGTGTAATGTATAGACATTTTTCATATATTTTTTTATTTTTCTTTTTTATTGTTACAGCCGGTCTATTTTCACAGGAAAGTACGTCTGAAAAAAATAAAGTATCAGAAAAAGATAAGAAAACTCAAGTAGAGTTAACGGCAGATAGTAAAGAGAATCAAAAGCCTGAAGAAAAGTCAGATTTTCAAAAACTGCTTGAAAAGGAACTTAAGTCTGAAGCAAATCAGGCATCTGATGTTAAAGAGCAGACTTCCTGGTTATGGCAGTTTATTAAAACCCTTCTAGTTTTAGGAGGTATGATTCTTTTCTTTTATATCGTATGGAGGGTATATAATTTTAAACGGAATCTGCCGGGCAGGGGTTCCGGGGTTTTTCAGGTTTGGCACGAATTTTCTCTTGTACCCGGCAAAACTTTACAAATTGTAGAAATGGCAAACAGGCTTTTAATTTTAGCAGTTTCTGACTCGGGTGTGCAATTGGTAACAGAACTTACCGAAAAATCAATTATCGATAGAGTAAAACTTGATTGTGAAAAAAATAACCAGTCAAACCCGCCTGATTTCTTGCTCGAATTAAGTAAATCTGTTCGTGGTAAAGTTGAAGCTTTGTTTAATCCTGAAAAAAAGATTCTTGAAACAGAAAAAAAACAGAATTCAGAAAATACATGGGAAAATACACGAAAAGAATCTATTGACAAATTAAAAAAGTTAAAAAATGAAAAAGAGTTGCTGCGGCAAGAAAATGAAATATAAAGTTTCACGAAAAAATTTTTATAAGAAATATATTTTTCTTTTTATAATATTATTATTTTTAAATAATATTGAAAGTGTTTTCGCGCAAAATATTCCTATTCCCAAGTTAGATTTTAATATTACCGAAGCAAAATCTCCTCAAGAGGTAGCCTTATCGCTTCAAATTTTACTTTTAATTACACTTTTGAGTATGGCCCCAGCTATTATACTTATGCTTACTTCTTTTACGAAAATAATTATTGTTTTTGATTTTATAAAAAGAGCTCTTTCTTTACAAAATATGCCCCCTAATCAGGTAATGGTAAGTTTAGCTTTGTTTATGACATTGTTCATCATGGCGCCTACATTTAATGATATTAATGAAAAAGCTCTTCGTCCGTATCTTGACGGAAAAATACAGGCCAGTAATTTTTTTGAAAACGCTTCATTGCCTCTTCGGTCTTTTATGAATAAACAGATAGGTACAGAAGGCATTAAAGAAGTAGCGCTTTTTGTAAGGTTAAGCAAGTCGCCGCCGCCTAAAAGTGAAAAAGATATACCTTTTTATGTTATAGTTCCCGCTTTTATGTTAACAGAGCTGAAAAAAGCGTTTATAATAGGTATTTATCTTTTCATTCCTTTTTTAATTATTGATATGGTTGTGGCCTCTACCCTTATGTCTATGGGGATGATTATGTTGCCACCAGTAATGATCTCTTTACCTTTTAAAATTATCCTATTTGTTTTAGTAGACGGCTGGTCGTTATTAACATACGAAATTGTAAGGAGTTACGCGACATGACAGAAGCAGACGCGATTTCTTTACTTCGAGACGCAATATGGATAACCATAAAGCTTTCGTCACCCATGCTTTTACTGGGGATGGCGGTAGGTCTTTTGATTTCTATTTTGCAGACAACAACAAGTATACAAGAACAGACTTTAACTTTTGTTCCTAAACTTGGGGCCATAGTGCTGTCTATTATTGTCTTTGCCTCATGGCTTATTCAAACGTTAACAGATTACACAAAGCAGTTATTTAAAATAATAGGTACGCTTTGAATTAAATGGAATACTTTGTATTAAATTTTCAGGTATTCTGTGTTTTATTTGCCCGTCTTTTAGCTATGTTTGGCGTTGCTCCCTTCTTTGGAGGGCAGGCGCTTTCTTATTTTTACAGAGTTGGTCTGGCATTTATAATATCTTTAATTGTGGTGCCAGTTGTTGCTTTGCCCAATGAATTTTATGATTTACTAAAATCTAGATTTTTTAACTTAATTATAGAGCAGCTTTTAATAGGCATATTTATTGGTTTAAGTCTTCAGTTTTTATTCGCGGCTTTTCAAATGGCTGGAGAATTTTTTTCTGTTCAAATGGGTTTTGGTATAAGTGAGGTATTTGATCCGTTGTCGCAGACATCACTGCCTCTTTTGGGTACAGTAAAAAATTTAATAGGTTTATTTGTTTTTTTTGTAGGGGGGTCCCATCTTTTAATTATTGAGGCAGTTGTTTTTTCTTATGAAAAAATACCATTTTTATCAATGAATTTTTTGTTAGAAGGCTTTAAACATGAAGGGTTATTAAAATTCTTTGTCTTATTAAGTTCGGGGATGTTTTTAATTGCTTTAAAGATATCTTTGCCGGTTATGGGAACACTTCTTTTAGTATCTATTACAGTAGGAATATTATCAAAAGCCGCGCCTCAAATGAATATTCTAATGCTTGGTTTTCCTATAAAAATTATAGTGGCCTTTATTGTTTTAGCGTGGCTTTCGCCTATTATTATTGAAACTATGTCGGGACAGCTTGACGCTTTTTTTTCCCATCTTGACACAATAATCAAAAAATGGAATTAAATTTTATAGTTTAATTATTATTACGTCAAAAGAGGCTGTCAAAAATTAAGCGTATTGTTTTAACTCTTTAAGGCTGTCACGTAAATCGAAATCTAAGATATCGGCCACAGTTACCATATCTTTTTTGTCTAGAGAGTCCATTAAGTCTTTTAGTAAAGATGCTATTTTTTCTGCTGTTTCAGGTGCCGTGCTTGTTAAATGTAAAACAGTTAATCCATCGTATATTATCTCAATTAAATCGTTAAGCGATAAAATAGCTTCAGCTTCTTTACCAATGGTAAATTCGGTTGTCATTTTTTCAAGATATGTTTCAATTTTATCTATTTTATCAATAAATTTCTTTTTACATTCGTCTAGTTCATCAGGTGTTAAAAATTTAAATTGAAACTGTCTTCGGGTATCTAATATGAAAAATCGAATGTAGGTTAAATGTTGTAGTAAGTTCAAAATATCCTGTTCGGTTTTAGCGGTTTTCGCAATTTTTTTAAGTTCGTTTAATGTATTCGATATATTATTACCTGTTTGACCAGAGAGAACAGCAGCGGCGTTATTTATACAGTCTATACCTTCAATTAATTCTAAAGTTTCGTTTTCTGTAAGCTCAGATTTTGAATGTATTTTATTTGATAAAAAACTTCCTACCCGGTTTAAATAATCTAAAAGTTCATTTAATGTCGCTCTGGTGAGATCTTGAATATCGCCTATTTCAATTTCAAGTTTATTAATTTCATTAGAAAAGGGTTCTGTTTTTTTAGAGCCAGAATCTACATGATATTCTAGAATATAATAATCTTTTTCAGCCGCCCAAGTTGAAATGTTGTCTATAATTTTCGAAAGAGGTAAATCTTCTTTAAGTTCAAACTGCAATGGCTCGTTGTTTATGAATATATCCATAGTAAATATATCGGTTATTTTTAAAATCTATTTAAAAATATTTAAGATTAAAATTAAAGAATATTTGAAGATTTATTTGAAATAGTTAATAAAATTTTTCAATTTGCTATATGTTTCATTAAAGTTATAATTTTACGGCCTTCGATACTTTCAGCAAATTCAATAAACGCTTTTACAATACCTTTTGTTTTGTTTTTCACAATTATATTATAATCTTGATAGTACTTGTACAAGGTTGAAGTAGAACATTTTTTATAACCATATCTTTACCGCCAACCTCTTACCAGTTTTTTATTTTTCCCGATATAATATCTTTAACCTGATTAAGCGTTAAGTTATTTACAGGATTATTTTTATTTACCAAAAGAACTGTAGGGGCTTTTGCGAAAATTTTAACTGTCGTTCCAATAGATAGAGAATCTTTATTTACTTCAAGCGTGCTTAATTCTATATCTACTTTACTTTCAGAAGCTTTATATATTCCAGTGACGCATCCTTCTGATTCTATTTTAACTTTAATACCTGTTTTTTGAGTAAAAGCATCGGCTAGTTTTTGTGCCAAAGGAACCGTACATGGGTCACCGGATATGGTAATTTCTTTTATCTAATTATGTTTAAATTTATGTTTTTCTCTGCTTTATAAGTTTGTGAATTATTATTGACAGACCTCTAATCATATTTTATTTATCAAAAGTATTCAGTAATTTAAGAAAAAAACTATAATATGTCACATAAAGAAAAGTTTTCAACCCACAAAGGCAGATATTTAGCCGCGGTTTTAGTACCTTCAATAATATTAGCTGTCTCTTTTTATTATATTTTATCAGGCGCGTATGGCCAGTTGAAAAAAACGCAAAATGAAATTTTAGGTATGCAAGAAGTGAAAGAAATTTATGATATTATGATTATTCTACAAAAAGTAAGGGGTTTAAGAGAAATAAAAGTAAATAATATTCATTATGATATGGGGCATGTTATAATGCTTGAAGAGCGTATAGAGAAAAAAATCAATGATATGCTCTCTTTATCGGCTAAAGATCTATTTGGGAGTAAGCATAAACTTCGTGTTTTAAAAGATAATTTAGACAGCTTGACAAAAACTCTTCATGCTCAAAAAAATCTTCATTCCCGTTTTAATCGTTATTCTGATTATATTGGTAAACTTCAGAATATCATGTATACTATAGCCTACAATTCAAATTTAATGTTTGATAGCGAATTAGAAAGCAGTTTTCTTATAGATTTAATAATAAACCGTCTGCCCATACTTACAGAAGCAATTGCCCGGGTAAGAGGCAATACAAGCGGGTTATTAACAAAAAAAATAATATCATCACAGGAAAGTTTCAAAATTCAATCTTTATTGGGCCAGCTGCAAAAAGAAATGGATAACCTGGATGATGTTAAAAAAATTATTTATGAAAATGCTGCTAATATTAAAGAGGATATTATATCGTTAGTTGAAAGGTTTTATATAGAAGGTGACACATTTATTTCTTTAATTGGCAGAGACAGCAAAGAGTTAAACAGACAGTTGCGAAATCTTAATTCAGAAGAACTATTTGTAAAAGGGACATCTCTTATTTCTGTTACAGAAAAACTATACGCGAAATCATTCGAAATTCTTAATGATATGTTAACAAAACGGGTATCTTATATCAGGAAAATGATTTTGATAACCGAAATAGGGAGCATCTTATCGATGTTTATTGCTTTTATTTTTATTTATATATTCTATCAAACTAATAAAAAACAGTTGGCCGCTCTTCATTTAAATAATATAGAGTTGGTTCAATTAAAAGAAGAAGCTGAAAGCGCGAGTAGAGCAAAAAGTGATTTTTTAGCTAATATGAGTCATGAAATTAGAACTCCAATGAATGCTATTTTGGGTTTTTCTGAAATTTTACATGGTCAGGTTCAAGAAAAACAACAAAAAGAATATTTAAATGCCATTTCTACAGCCGGTGAATCGTTACTGACAATGATAAATGAGGTCTTAGATTTATCAAGAGTTGAATCAGGAAAGCTAAAGCTTGAATATTCAGCGTTTAACCCGCATCTTTTATTTGCAGAAATCAAAAATCTTTTTTCGCAAAAAGTAAAAAATAAGGGGCTAGATTTTGTCTTTGAAATAGATAAAAGTGTGCCCAATGCACTTATACAAGACAGGCTTCGTTTTAAACAAATATTAATAAACTTAATAGGTAATGCTTTAAAATTTACTAAAAAAGGATTTATAAAAATTTCATGCAAAGGTTCATTTTCAGATAAAAGTGAACTTGTAGAAGAACTTATACTTTCTGTTGAAGACAGCGGTATTGGTATTCCTGAAGATCAAAGAGAAATTATCTTTTTGCCTTTTGAACAGGTAAAGGGCCAAAATAGTGCCGAATACGGCGGTACCGGTCTGGGGCTTTCTATTATAAAACGTATAATTAATCAAATGCAGGGTGAAATATCTGTTTCAGGAATTTATGGCAAGGGCAGCCGGTTTACGGTAATATTAAAAAATATTGAAATACCGTCATTTTTTGAAACAAAAGAAGAAATTTCTGAATATCAGGAAGATATTACTTTTAACAACCCCGGGTTAATTCTAGTAGTAGATGATATTCAGGTAAATAGAGAATTAATTAAAGGTTTTTTGTATGGGATGGGATTTTCTATTATTGAGGCAAAAAATGGTAAAGAAGCTATAAATCTGGTCTCTCAGAGAAGACCAGATTTAATATTAATGGATATGAAAATGCCTATTATGGATGGATTTGAGGCTAGTAAGTATTTAAAAAATGATAAAGAATATGAGAATATACCAATTGTCGCGGTAACCGCTTCTATTTTAAAATACACAGAGCAAAATATTAAAGAAATTTGTGATGATTATTTAACAAAACCTTTAAATAGAAAAACCCTAATAAAACAACTAATGAAGATTTTTTCATACACTAACAATAAACCTAAAAATGAAAAAATTCCTATTAATGAGACATCTGAAAGTAAAACGTCTGTTCAAAGTCCGGCGGATATAATGAAAAGAGTGGAACTTAAAGAATTACTTGAAAAAGAATTTATGCCAGAGTGGGAAAAAATACATAAAGATATTTTTATTGAAGATATTGAAAATTGGGTAGAAAAGACTTTACACACTGCAGAGCAATATCAATTTTTAGCATTGAAAAACTGGTGCAATGAGCTTAAAAACTATATTCAATCATTTGATATGGAAAGATTAAAAAATGAATTAACAGATTTTCCTCAATTTATTGAAGATTTGGGTGTTGTAAACCGTATATAAATTAAAAGCTTAAAAATTAATTATGAATCCCTTGGTTCTTATTGTAGATGATGTTTCTTCTAATATTCAGTTGTTAGGAAACTTTTTAAGAAGAGCAAATTATAATTTAGCGGTTGCTTCAAATGGAAAAGAAGCGCTCGAAATAGTTAAAAAAAAGACACCTGATTTAATTTTATTAGATGTTATGATGCCTGAATTGGACGGGTATGAAACTATAAAAATATTAAAATCTAAAGATGAAACTAAAAACATTCCTGTTATCTTCTTAACGGCAAAAGATGATACTGAAGATATAGTTGCTGCTTTTGAATTGGGTGCCGTTGATTATATAACAAAACCATTTCAGGCAAAAGAACTTTTATCAAGGGTAAAAACACAAATTGAATTAAAATCTCTTCAAAATAATCTTGAAGATCAGGTAAAAAATAGAACAGAAGAATTAAAGAAGGCCCATGAGCAGCTGGTAGAATCTCATATTGAAGTTATAAACAGATTGGCCATAGCGGCTGAATTTCGTGATAAAGAAACAGGAAATCATTTAAAAAGAATGAGTTATTACTCAATGGAGCTTGGGATGGCCTATGGATTAAAAAATGAAGATACGGGAAATATATTCGTGGCTTCAGCAATGCATGATGTAGGAAAAATAGGAATTCCAGATAATATCTTATTAAAGAAAGCAAATTTGACTGAAGAAGAAAGAGAAATTATGAAAGAGCACACAAATATAGGAGCAAAGATTCTTTCAGGCAGTCACTCGAAGCTATTGAAAATGGCATCAGAGATAGCTCTTACACACCATGAAAAATTCGATGGTTCAGGATATCCGCGCGGCATCGCTGGAAGCAAAATACCCGTTACGGGCAGAATTGTGGCAATTGCCGATGTATTTGACGCTTTAACAACAGAAAGGCCTTATAAAGAACCATGGAGCGTTGATAGAGCTGTTTCTTTTCTTGAAGAAGAAAAGAGAAAACACTTTGATCCTGATCTTGTAAATATTTTTTTAGACAGACTGCCTCAAATGCTTTCTATAAAAAGCAGATACGAAAGATAAATTTAAACCTTAAGGGTTAAAGCGCCAGTTTGGCGATTCAGAATAAAAGTTGCCTCCCGATAATAATGGAATTAAGCATTGTGTATAATTATCTGCAGGGCTGGCCGCCGGATTATCAGCCGCAAAATCATTGTATTCACATTCCACAATAATAACACCCCATTCCCAGTTTATACCGCTTGAGAGGTCTGCCAGATTACCTCCCGTACCGCCGCTGCATACTGTTCCATCCCAAACACCGCCATTGGCAAGACACGCAACGTCATATTTTTCTTTGCCCACAGGTAAACTGGCTAAATCTAATGAAGTAGTTGTATTGGGCAGACCCCATATAATTTCAGGCATGTTGTTTCCTGAATCTCTATCTTGAATATAAAGAATATATCCCCATACTGAAGGGGCATAGGGTGTATAATCTTGCCAGCTAAAAGAAGGTGTATTGCCAACAGCTGTGGCTGTGTCTGTGGGCGATAATAAAGTTACCGGTGTGTTCCATTGAAAATTTTCTCCTATTAAAGTTATACCTGAAGATATATCAATACCAGCTCTATATTTTTGATAGTCTTTGTTTATATTGTCACTTCGTTCGCCGCTGCCTGAAGCATCAATAAAAGCTATAATTGAGCCGCATGGGTCGCTGCCCGCGCCGCATAAATTAGGCGTATGAAGCATAGCTAAAGAATACGATGTACCGCTGGTAATTACAGACGAATGTAGAGTCCAGTTTGACTCTTCTCTGGCCTGTAAAATAAAATCGCCTGTAATGCCGCTTAAATTATTTGTAAGGCTTCCGCTTATTAAAATATGATTAGATCCGGTGGTATCTGTAATAAATCCATTTTCTATGCTTGTCGAAATAGCGTCAAAATCTGAAACAGCGGTTATATCACTGTCAAAACTGATTACAGTTGTTCTGTAAGCAGTTACATCGACAAGAAGGCTTGCTAATGTAAAGAAAGGTGTGTTAACAGTAACATTTGTTTGGGCAGTTCCATCAGATGATTTTCTTATTTCTAAATAATATGACCCGGCTCCTGTAACAGAGTTCCATGATATAGTCGGTGATAAATTTGATAAAGCTGATGAGCCGTTAGGTGATATTGTTCTTACCCTTGCAAGTTTAGTTATAGCTGAAACATTATCAACCTCAATATGAATATGATCGTCTGCTGTGTTTCGATAAAATAAAGTATAATCTCCTGTCTTATCCGTGCCGGGAGAGATAAATCCGTATGTAAATTTACTATCACTACTATCTTCGTCATAACTTTGAGAAGTATTATCAGCTACATTGCTGCTGCAGCCTCCGTCATTAATAAGAGATTGTATGATACCTGAAGGTAAACGAACTGCCGGCTGAATTGTGTTTAGGTTGGCGGTGCCTAGCATATTTTCAGCCTCTAATTTTAAGTAAAAACCCTGACAAAGTCCTAAGCCTTCATTTTGAGTTACGCTATTCCATGGCGGGATGGCCTGTGCTGACTCATGAGAAGTAAATACATTGAAATTCATATATGACTGCCCGTCTAATGCCGCATTTAATGTAATGTTATTACCGGCAGAATTCGCGCCAGCCACAACAACGGTTAAAGCGGGGTTTTGGGGATCAGTAATATAAGATGGTTTCGCATTAAAATCTTCATCTCTAAAAGCTCTTATGTAATAAGTACCATTCGAAATAGTAAAATTATAGGTGCCTGTTGCTTGCCCTCCGGGAGATACTGTTAACGTTGTTTCTGAAATATAATTTAATATTTCGGCCGGGTCGGTATATATACGCACATAAACAGTGTCACCAGAGGTGCCGCCTGTTGCTTGACTTATATTACCGCTTAATGTCCAGCTTGTACCGCAGGTTATATTTATATTTGAAACATCCGTAGCAGCAATTCCACTTGAATTTGTAACGGTACAAGACTGGCTAGTGGGAGGTATAGTAACAATTACATTATAAGCAGCGTTATCAGGGGTTTGTTGAGTAAAGTTAAAGCTTGCGTTGCCTGCTGTATCGGTGAGTGAGTTTACTGTTTCTCCTGTTACTGTATTTTGAACTGTTATAGAATCAGAAGGTGTTGCTCCCGTAACAATGCCGGATATTGTCCATGCTGGAATACAGTTGATTTGTACATTGGTTATATCAGCTAAACCCATAACGCCAGATTCGTTGCTAATTGTACAGTAGTTACCGGTTGATACATTCAATATTGATATTGTGTATAGAGTATTATAAGTTAAAAGAGTGGCAAAATCGTATGTTCCATCTGCGGCAATATTAATTGTTTCAGTTCCATTTAATTGTAAATCAAAAGTTCCTGCTAATCCCGTTACATCAACCCATACTGTCCATGTTGATATACAGTTTACGGTAACGGTCACATCTGAAAGGGCAATAGTTCCCGCCCCGCCCGTGACGGTGCATAGATGCCCTGTAGGATTTGTTGTGGTAACGTTATAAGTAGCGCCGTCATTTAGCATTGTGGCGAAAGAATAACTTGCGTCAGCTGAAACCGGTATATCATCGCCAGCGTTATTTTGCAGAGTTAAAGAACCTGATGTAATGCCTGTAACATCAACCCATACTGTCCAGCTTGATATACAGTTTACGGTAACGGTCACATCTGAAAGGGCAATAGTTCCCACCCCGCCCGTGACGGTGCATAGATGCCCTGTAGGATTTGT
>JAOUOS010000009.1 GCA_029880285.1 Spirochaetia bacterium | reverse complement strand
TTGATATACAGTTTACGGTAACGGTCACATCTGAAAGGGCAATAGTTCCCACCCCGCCCGTGACGGTGCATAGATGCCCTGTAGGATTTGTAGTGGTAACGTTATAAGTAGCGCCGTCACTTAGCATTGTGGCGAAAGAATAACTTGCGTCAGCTGAAACCGGTATATCATCGCCAGCGTTATTTTGCAGAGTTAAAGAACCTGATGTAATGCCTGTAACATCAACCCATACTGTCCATGTTGATATACAGTTTACGGTAATATTTGTAATATCAGATGCTCCTATTGTACCGGCAGCATTGGTTATAGAGCACAAGTGTCCCGTGGGGTTTTGAAATATAGAGACAGTATAAGCAGTATCAGCAGCCATTATGATAGGGAATGAAAAGGGACCATCAGAGGAAATCTCTATATTATCCCCTCCGTTGTTTTGTAGTACAAGATTGCCAGATGTAATTCCATTAACTGTACCTCCCACATAATATCCTGATTGACAAATGATTTCAATATTCGTAATATTTGAAGAGGCTATAATTCCTGACCCATTGGTGATAGTGCAATACTGCCCTTCAGGATTTGAAACTATGGTTACATTGTAAAGAGCATCACCAGGTAACAGCTCATCAAACAAAAATTCTCCATTCGCTGTTATATTTAAAATATCCGTTTCATTGTTTTTTATTATTAATGTTCCCGATGACAGCCCGGTTACTGTGCCGCCGATAGAATATATATTTGTATAAATACTAGTTGGCGGAGTGTATTGTTTTGAACAATAACTTACAAAAGTAAGGGAAAGTACAATTGCTAATTTAAATCGTTTTAATTTAATAATGTATAAATGCTTCATTACAAAAACCTACATATATTTATAAATTTACTATAATATCTATTGTTTTTAAGTATATACATTAGACGATTAAATATCTAAAAAAAATACCCTAAAATAATTCTTCTTGACATCTAATATATGTGAAAACAGACTTTAACAAATAATAAATAATTTTAAAATGCGAATACTATTTAATTATATTGAAAAGTTTCAAGATAGGTTTTTTCCTGAATATATAAAATATGTTTTTAATACTTATTTTGTAGGAATTTTAGTTTTTACCTGCTATCGATTTTTACTTTTTCTTACTGAAACAGACAGATTAAGCGAACTGCCAGCTGATGAAAAAATATGGCTTATCATAAAATCTTTTGTTATGGGATTTCGCTTTGATACCGTAATCTCAGGATATATATTAAGTTTTCCTTTTTTATTTTTAGGGGTACTTTCTATATTAAAAATAAAAAATAATATAATTAATAGATTCTTTCTTTATTATATTTTAATATTTTATATAATTGCGTTTTTTGGCGCCTCTGTTGATATTCCTTTTTTTAATCAACACTTTTCGAGACTTACGGTTTCTGTACTTTTGTGGACAGATAATCCCAATTTTATGATAACAATGATTTTTCAAGAGATTAAATTTTGGTGGCCCTTTGTTCCTCTTGGAGTTTTTTCTTATTTGTTTTATCGGTTTTTAAAAAAGAATACAAATAAGTATTTAATTTCAAATGTTTCAAAATTATCGAATAATAAAAATACAATACTAATAAATATTTTAATATTTATATTTTTCAGTTTGCTTTTAACTTTAGGTATAAGAGGCCGAATAACGGGTAAATCTCCTATAAGAATTGGTACTGCATATTTTAGTAATTACGCGTTTGTAAATAAGCTTGGTTTAAACCCGGTTTATACTTTTCTTAAAAGCTGCTTAGAATTAAATGATAAACGATTTCAAGTTATAAATTTAATCGATAATAAAACAGCGGTTGAAAACGTAAAAAAATATTTTAAGATTCAAGATAATAAAAGCTATAATTCTCCCATCGCGAGAAAAATAACTGCAAACAACCCGCCTTTAAATGCCAATGTAGTGATAATTCTAATGGAAAGCATGGGTACAGTTAAAATGGGGCGTTACGGAAATTTAGAAAATTTAACGCCTAATCTTGATAAATTAGCTGAAAATAGCCTTGTTTTTGATAATATTTATACTGCGGGAATTCATACTTTTAATGGCGTATATTCGACTTTGTTTTCATTTCCTACTCTTTATCTTAGGCACCCTATGAAAGGAACGCAAATGCCAAAATATAATGGAATAGCTTCTGTTTTAAGAGAAAATGGATACTCAACAATTTATTTTACTACGCATGATAATCAGTTTGATAATATAGGCGGTTTTTTAAAAGCCAATGATTTTGAAGAAATTGTTTCTTTAGAAAACTATCCCCTTGAAAAACAAAAAAGTACTTTAGGCGTTCCTGATGATTATATGTTTGAGTACTCCATAGAAAAAATAAATAAATTACATGAAAAATCAAAACCATTTTTAGCTGTATTTTTAACAGCAAGCGATCACGGACCTTATATTATACCCGAATACTTTAAACCAAATTCAAAGGACATAAAAAAACAAATTGTTGAATATGCTGATTGGTCAATCTCGAAATTTATAAAAGAAGCTTCAAATAAAAAGTGGTTTGAAAACACTATTTTTGTTTTTATTGCTGATCACGGTGCTCCTATATCGGCAGTTTATGATATGCCGCTGACTTACCATCATACTCCCTTGATATTTTATTCTTCAAAACATATTTCTAAGCCAAAAGTTATTAAAAAAATAGGCGGTCAAATTGATGTATTCCCCACTATTTTAGGATTATTAAATATTTCATATATTAACAATACTTTTGGCATAGATTTATTAAACGAAGAAAGACCATACATTTTTTTTACCAGCGATGATAAATATGGAGTTATTGATAATGAATACTATTATATTTATCGTGATAAGAATAATTCGTCTTTATATAGACATAAACATAAAGATACCAATAATTATATTGAAACAAATAAGATAAATGCTGATAAAATGAAATTATATGCGGAATCAATGTTTCAGGCTTCACAGTTTCTAATATATAATCAACTTACTCAAATGAAATAAAAATGCTATTACTATAAATTTTTCTTGAATTTTTATAGCATTTTTATATATTGTTCATATGTCAGTAAACCCATTGTTACGTTTAAAGGTTGAAATAGAAAATATAGACGGTAAAAAAGTTATAATACTTTTTTTCTCTGGTAAAATAAATTCTGATAATGTTTTTGATATTAATCAAAGAATAAAAAAAGTATTTGAAGAAGGTATTTATAATTGCATTATTCATCTAAGTGAACTTGAATATTTAAATAGCACAGGTATCGCAATGTTTCTTACAATCGCGAGAACTATTGAACAAAACGGAGGTAAGCTGATTCTTACAAAGCCCTCAGATTTTGTTAAAGATCTTTTTGATCTTACAGATTTAGAGTCTCGCTTTAAATTTGTTAATTCAATGGAAGAAGCTAAGAAATTAATAAAATAAACTGTTCTTACATGAAACTAAAATTATTTTTTGATACCAATATTTCTACGGATAATATAAAAGAAATTAAATTATGGGAAAAAGAAGAGATTAAAACGCTAAAAAAAATCTTAACCAAAGAAAAAAAAAAATTGACATAAAAAATAAGAAAATCTTTATTATAATAACAAACGATAAAAATATAACTGAGTTAAACCTTTCGTATAGAAATATAAATAAACCAACAGATGTACTTACCTTTTCATATGATGAAGATTTGTTAAAAAAAGAGTCAAATTTTAAAGAAATGCCTGACGCAGAAATCTATATTTCTCTAGATACAGCCCAAAAGCAGGCAGTAAAAAATGTAATCTCTATAAGAGATGAATTGACAGTGTTGCTAATACATGGAATTTTACATTCATATGGATTTGATCATGAAAAATCAGAGACTGAAAAGGAGATAATGAAAGAAAAAGAATTATTTTTATTAAAAAAATTATCAAAAGAAAAAATAAATTCTCTTATAAATTAATGGAAATTGAAACAAAAGAAAAAGGTTCAAAATTTAGCCAATTTTTATCACATCTTTTTGGTAAAAGCGCCAATATTCGTGAAGAGTTAACTGAATTTTTTGAAGATCAAGAAATTCCAGTAAGCAACGAACAGCTTCAAATGATTTTAGGAGTTTTAAGGCTTGTGGGTAATTCAGCGGAGAAAGGTAAAATATCTCTTCCCGGTGTAACTGCCCTGCCTTTAAATTCAACTAAAGAACACGCGATATCTGTAATCATTAAAAGCGGACACTCTAGAATTCCGGTATATGATGAAAAAAACGCGAGAAAAGAATATATAGGTATAATATATGCCAAAGATCTGCTTAAAGCCGAGAAAAAGAAAAAAATTAAACTTTCAGATTATTTACGGCCCTTGCCTGTTGTACCCGAAACCCAAAGTTTATTATCATTACTTAGAGAGATGAGGTTAAAAAGACATCATTTGGCTATGACAGTAAATGAGTATGGTGAATTTACGGGATTAATTACACTAGAAGACATACTTGAAGAAATTGTAGGAGACATTAAAGACGAGTATGACAGCGGGAAAAATCCCATTAAAGAAATTAAACACAGGGTTTACAGCGTAGACGCTCTTACTCCTTTAAGTGAAATTAACAATGAACTTGCTACAAACTTTCCTGAAGAGAAGTTTAATACACTAGCAGGGTTTTTGTTGCATGAACTAAAGGGAGAGATAAGAAAAAAAGCTAAGGTTACTTATGGTAATATTGAAATTACAATAGATAAATTTACAGAAAAAAAGATAAAAAAAGTATTGATAAAAATACCTCCAGCGGATATATAATAATGACAGCCATTATTTTGCAAAAAAAAGTTGTCAATGATACTTCTTTATTATTAAAAACAATTTCAGAAAAAGGTCTTTTGCAGTATTTTAAGATACCCGGTATTTTAAAATCACAAAAAAGATCTTCAATGTTACTATCAGCGGGAAATATATGGAATTTTACGACTAATAATAATATAAAAAAAACAATAATTCCTCGAGAGTTCAATTTAGTTCAATCGCCTTTTGATAAAGAAGTAAAATATGATGAACTTAAGCAAATAGCGGAACTTCTTAAGATATTTGATTTTTTCTTTTCAAACTTAGAGCTACCTTCATTGTATAAAAAACTCTACAGCCTTCTTGAAAAATGGCCTGTGTTAAACTTAGATGAAAGGAACAATAAAATAAATAGATTTTATCTTTTTTTTTTACAAGAAATGGGACTATTTAATTTTTCAGACTTATGCCAAAAATGTAAAAAACCTCTAAATGAGAATGATTATTATTTTTTAGCCGAAGGAACATTATGTGAAACCTGTGGAAAATCTAATATTGTCTTAGATAAGAATTATTTTTCTTATGGATGGGTTTCGACATGTTATTATGACAAGTCTATTAACGTTATTGATAAATATAACAATTTAAGTCGTGCCAATAGAAATTTAATTTGTAATTTTTTATCAGAAAGTATATGATTTTATTATGAATGAATTAAAACCATATACAGCATTTTCTGAGGTTTACGACGCTACAATGAAAAACGTTCCCTATGCGGTATGGGCAGAATATATTTATAATATTTTATCAGAATTTGGAGTATCTTCAGAAAATAGAATTCTTGAAATTGCCTGTGGTACCGGAAGTTTATATTTAATATTGAAAAATATCTATTATAATTTATACGCTTTAGATATATCTTTAGAAATGCTAAAAAAATTATCTCAAAAGGGCGGTAAGAATTTACTTGCGGCCGATATGAAAAAGCTGCCGTTTGGTAAAAATACATTTAAGGCCATAATATCAACACACGATTCAATAAATTATATGCTGAAGAAAACAAATCTTGATGAACATTTTTGTGAGACTTCTAGAGTATTAGAGCCAAAAGGATACTATATTTTTGATGCAAGTACCGAATATAACGTAATAAATAATTATCATAATAAAACCTTCAAAGAAAAACATAAAGATATTGTTTTTAACTGGAAAAATTTTTATGATTTCTCTTCTAATGAGATTGTTTCAACTTTGGAATTTCAGAAAAAAAAAGAAAAAACTGCTAAAAATATAAAAGAAGTTAATTATTCCGCATTAAAAATGTCTGATCCTGTTTTTGAAATACACAGACAAAAAATATACCATCGTGATGAAATTATTGATTCAGCGTATAAAAATGGGTTTTATTTATTAAAAAACGCGGCAGATTATGTATACAAAAAAAATATTAATAAAGCGCAGCTTTTAGTATATATAATGCAAAAAAAATAGTTTTATAAATAATAAATATATTCAGACTTAGGAATTTCAATATCGCTGTAAATTAGTTCAGTAAGTTTTTTTTTAAGTTCTTCTCGGCTTTCATCTTCGCCGTGATTAATAAATATTTTTTGAGGTTGTTTTTTTCCCATTGATTTAACCCAAGATATTAGACCATTTTGGTCGGCATGAGCTGAAAATGAATTTATTTTTTCAATAGAGCATCTTACGGGTAGTTCTCTATTAAATATTTTAACCCGCAATGCTCCTTCTAAAAGTGTTCTTCCCAAAGTGCCATTAGCCTGATATCCCGCGAATAATAGTACATTTCTCCTGTCCCATAAACGATTAAATAAATGATGCATAATTCTGCCGCCGCTGCACATTCCACTTGCGCTGACTATAATTCCTGGTCCTGTATAGTAGTTTAATCTTTTCGATTCAGCTACGTCTTCTATCATTTTTACCGCATCAGATTTCATAAATTCAAGAAAGCCTTCTTTAATGACATCATTTTTTATTTCATTAGGATTTTCTAAATAAACCTTTGTGGCTCTTGTTGCCATCGGGCTGTCTAAAAAAATTGGTATGGGTTGAATTTTTTTTTCTTTTATAAGTTTAAACAAGACATATAAAACTAACTGGGTTCGACCAACCGCGAAAGAAGGAATGATAAGCATTCCCTTTTTCTTTATAACACTTTTTATGGCATGCTGCATTTTTTCAGTATAATCTTCTTTCTCATGAAGTCGGGTGCCATATGTAGATTCAATTATTACATAATCGGCAGGCGGTGGATTTTCTCTTTCTTTATGAAATATTGTATTAACTGGACCTATGTCTCCGCTGAACAAAATTGTTTTTTTATTAATTTTTATTTGAATATAAGAGGCTCCTACAATATGACCAGCCCAAAAAAATTTTATTTTAAAATCTTGAAATTTAAATTCTTTATTAAAAGAAACTGGCTTTAGAAAATCTAATGCTTTTATTGCGTCTTGTTCGGTAAATAAAGGTCCGTCTAAATTATATTGAGTTATTTTTTTCTTACTGTAAAACTTATATTCTTCTTCCTGTAGCCTGCCTGCATCAGGCAGTAAAATCTCAAGTAGTTTGGCGGTAGAATATGTGCAGTAAACCGCACCCTGAAAACCTTTTTTAATAAGAAGCGGTAAAAAACCGGAATGATCTATATGCGCGTGTGTTAATAAGATGGCGTCAATTTTTGAAGCGTCAGTTTCTAATGGTAAAAAATTTTTTTCTTCAATATATCTAGGGCCTTGATAAAGCCCCGCGTCTACATATACTCTTGTATTCTCAGTTTCTATTAGCGTTCTAGAGCCGGTAACATAACCCACCGCCCCTAAAAACTGAAGCCGAATTTTATCTTTCACTTATTTTCGGCTTCAAAATAATTAAATTACCAAGCGATTCGGCTTCCCAAAGCAATTTGGTATCCGTTTGTCGCCGCGATAGTTGTCATTAAATAAAATTTTAGCGCCGCAATGTTAAATTGTAAGCCTCCAAAAAAACGTATATCAACAGGAGCGGCCCATGCTTCATCACCCATATCAAGATTAGCCTCAGCTGAAAGCATTTCTTTAGTAATTGTATTGCCAGAGTTCTCTAAGGCACCTGTACTTTGATTAACTGTAGGTACATCCATTGTCATACTACCTGATACAGGAGCTCTTACCCCAGCAATGGTTGAAGTATAGCCCATATTAAAATCTAATCCAACACCTACAAAAAAAGTTAGTATATGTATTAATTGAAAATTTGTAGAAACTTCAACAGGAATACTTAGTATACCGGTATCAAAACCTAAATCTGCTTCACCTTTAGTGGCAATTTTTAATGTTGTTAGCGGTGTTGGCGCTATTGTGTTTTCACTAGGATCCGGTTCAAAATCAGTTGTCATAATAAATGTAGATGAAGTATATTCAAAACCAGAAGTAAGAGAAATTCCTCCCCAGCGGGCTACACCAAAAGGTACAAAGGCTACTCCTTCTATTAAGGGATACTGCGCGTGAATACCAATATTATAAATTTCTGCTTGTTTTATACCTATGTTATCTGGCATTACCCCAAAACCTTCAACAAGACTTTTTATGTCTAATGCAAAAAAATCAACATATACAGTAAATTTTGAAAAATCAATGGGTCCTAATTCAGGCAGGGCAAAAGGTAAGATACCTAAATTTATACCGGCCATAAAAGCTATTTGAGCGCTTGCCCCAATATCCGGTACTTGATATCCGCTTTCTTTATCTTCATAGAAAACTTCCCCTCGCAATAACTCATCAAAAGTATGTTCACCCATATTAAAACCCGGGCTAAGAGAAACCCCCGTTGAGAATATTGTAGGGCTTGAAGCATAATCAACACCTATACCCTTATGAGATAGAACCGTGGCATTACCCATTGCTTCTAACAATACCTCAAGGCTAAACCCGCCTATGCCGTTATTTACGGTTTTTTGCATGTCTACAAGCATATTGTCAAATGTGCCTATTAAATTATTGCTTTGGGCGTCAAAAGCATACTTTCTGTTTTTTATAGTAAATCTATCTTTTGCTTCGATTACTGATGTTAAACAGATTCCCGCAAGAATTGTTAATGATATAATTTTTTTTATGGTTTTACCTGTTTTGTTTTTCATTTTTTGTTCTCCTGTTTTAATATTTATTACCTGTTTTTTATTAATTCATTTTATTTGGTATAATTTTTACTTTTATTTATTTTGTCAAGACCTAAAGTGCCTCCCGGATTCATAATATTCTTGGGATCAAGATATGTTTTTATTGATTTTATTATGCCCAGTTCATTTTTACCCAGATAGTTTTCAAACCAGGGAGCTAGAAGTTTACCAATGCCATGATGATGACTTAGCGAGCCGCCATGACTTATTATGGTATCAATTATACCTTTTTGAAAGGCAGTAAAATCTTTTATAGAATTAAATCTTCCCGTAAAAATAATATATAAGTTTGTTCCCGAAACATAAAAATGAGAAAGATGTATCATAACAATAGTTTCTGGCCTGCTTTTACAGAAGGCTCTTACCGCATTGTATACTTCTAAAATATTTTCCCATGTTACACTTGTTTCAAGCGTATCTGTTATAATGCCAAAATCTTGAAAATCATCTCTCATATAGGGATCTTTAAATCTATTTTTTTCCCATTTTTTAGCGGGATAACCTGTTATATTAATTGATTTATTTGTTTTGCTTATTTTTTTAATATTTTTTTTAACAAGGGCGGTATAATTTTTACCTCCATCGCAAAAACCAAGAAGTAAACATCGTTTGTTCTTTTTATAGCCCAAGATTGGTAAAATTTTAGCCATAAAAGAATCGTCAATTCCGTATAATTTAAAAGCAATATTTGTTTCTTCTGCGTCAGATAATCGTAAAGCAGAGGGAACTCCTGCTTCGCTTTGGTTAATTTCTCTTACGGCATTTAAAGCCTCTTTGAAATTTTTAAATAAAAAGCTAAAATACCGTCTATTTTTTGGGTAATAGCGAAAAACTTTTAATGTAACGTTAACTAAAATACCAAAGGCTCCTTCATTGCCAATCATAATACTATTTATCGAAGGTCCCGAAGCTTCGGCGGGAAAAGATTTTGTTTTAATAACACCTGACGGTGTTATATATTCTTGAGCAATAACTAAATCTTTTATATCACCGTAATATGTGCTTTGTTGGCCCGAACCGTGGGTAACTGTCCATCCGCCTGCGGTAGAAAATTCAAATGACTGGGGAAAGTGCCCGCACGTATATTTTCTTTTTGCGCCTATTTTTTCGTCAGCGTTATTTAATATATTTTCAAGCTTAGCTCCCATAATACCAGCTTCTACTGTTATAGTCTGGTTTATTTCGCTAAAAGAAATCACGTTATTAAAATGAGTACTCATGTCTAAAGAGATACCTTTTTTTACGGGTTCAGTGCCTCTGGTTACAGAAGTTCTGCCCCCCGTTACATAAATGGCAATTTTATTTTTATTACAGTAGTTAACAATTTTAATAATTTCTTCTTTTGTTTTTGGATGTAACACTGCATCGGGCAGATTTTCTATTGTTTTATTTCTTAATCTTATTAAATCGTACATTGTTTTGCCATAAGCATACTTTAGCCGTGAATATTCATCGATTTTTACATTTTCTGCACCGCAGGTATTTTGAAAAAAAATAATATGTTTTTTTTCTAATTTAACGGGAATTGTATAAGATACTGTTTCAAAACCGGTATTCAGCGGCTTTTCAAAATATTCTTCTTTTAAGCTAAAAAAATCTTTTAATAGTTCTGTTAGATAATTATTTGGATGTTTAAATTTTTCGGCGCTACCCCACTTGAAAATAGATCTGTAAGAGTCTGCAGGGGCGGGGGTATTTATCCAGCCATGTTTATTTATTTTTTTTTTCATTTTAAAAACTTTGAGACATATCAAAACTTATTTGCGTTGAAAAGTCAAATATTTTATTATCAATAGGAAAACCAATATCAAGTCTAAATAAAGTTTTGTCAAATTCGTACAGGCTACCGCGCAGTCCAATTCCCAGTGATTTTAACGGAGAGAAATGGTTTATATCATAAAAGTTAATTTTACTTATTTGTCCAATATCCATAAAAAAAACAAGACCGGCCGCTAAATAGGGCAGTATAATAGGCGGTGTTCTATATTCAAAGCTTATTAAATAGGCGTTTTCACCTTCATATTCTTTGTGAGGATAACCGCGAATAAAACTATTTTGCAAAGAGATATAGTTTTCCCACCTTGAATCATATAAAGATGAAATACTTCCGCCTCCTTGAGCTGTTGTAAAGTAAGAGTCTTTTTCAAGGTTATTGCCCTGAGCATAAAAAATTCTTAATCCTAAAATACCATAGTTAAGAAAATAAAATAATTTATTGTTTATACCAAACAAATCATCTATCCACAATTGATTTATGTTCTGATTTTTTCTTGCTCCCCTATAGGCATAAAATTCATTTCGAATATTATTTTTATCATAAATATAATAAAAAAATGATCCTATAATATAAAATTCATCTTTTGAAAACCATAGACGGTCAGCTTTTGAGAACATAAAAGAAATACCTGTTCCTTTTATAAAATCTTCGGTTACTAAAAAACTTTGAAAGTTTTGTCTGGTAATAAAATTAATTGATTTTAAATTTACTTTTGCTGATAATATTTTAGCGTCAATTTTTCTCGATAATTGGTTTTGAATAAAAAAATTGGATACATCGTCTCTTCTTTCAGCTTTAAGTTTATATTGATCTTTAATATCAATTAAATATTCGTTTTGAAAATAAGAATTATAAGATAAAAAGACCTCTGCCCTGTTAAATTTTCCTAAGGCCCTGCCAGCATCGAACTTCCAGTTTTTATTTTCTTTATTTGAAACAAGAGAGACTTCATTGCCGGTTATTTCATCTAAACTTTTTTCTATATTATAACCTTCAAAGCGATATTTAACGCCCCTTGAATTTGAATAGTAGGCTAAAAAAGAATATTTATCATTTAATTGAATAAATGGCAAAGAGATGTGAATTAATGCCCCTCTATAGTTATTTTTATTGTTTACGTAATTAAAACTTAAGTTCGCGCTCATAGCAAATTTTGTGCCGGCAATGCGGGGCTGGTCTAAGTATAAATCAAAATTATTTATAAAATTTTCTCTTATGTAATAAAACTGAGCTCCGTATAGCCTGCCTAATAAATTTTCACTTTTTGCTCCTAAGTAAAATAAACCATAACCGCCCGCTCCCTCTATACCCCATAAAAATGATGTAGATAACCTATCTTCAGTATACACTAAAGCGTCATAACTTTTATCTTCATTTTCATAAAAGTAAATATAGGCGTCTTTAATGCTGCGCAGCTGGCGTAAAAGTCTTTCTGATTCTAAAATAGAATTTTCATCATTATTTTTTTCTTTTTGAATAATTAATTCATCTTCAATAACACTCTTTTCTGTTGTCCAGTGAAAAAGTTTAAGAAAATATGAAATAAAGTCATCACTATCGTTTAATGGTCTGTTAAAAATATAAATATTCTTTAAAAAAATTGATTTATTGTTTTCTTCATTTTTAAAAAGAACCGCGCTTTTATTGTTTTTATATTCTTTTTTCGCTGTTGAAAATGAGGGAGCATATTTTGTAGTAGGTATGTTTGTATCTTCTAGATACAAACAATTTAAGAATATTGCTGATATTAAAAATAACCATCTTTTACGCATTATTATAAAAAAGTATGATTTTTATAATATCCGATGTCAATAATATTTTATGAATCGCTTATGTATAAAATAGATCAATATTAGATAAAAATCGAACAATAGTGGATTTTACAGATGTATAATTTACAAAGTTCTTTGTATATTAAACCGGCAAATTTATAAAAATTGCCGGTTATTTATGTATTTATTTTTTAGAATCGTCTTTTAGCTGGCATCCTTTTGTATTTGTACTGGTAATGCCATTACATGCTTCATTTGCCGCACAGTCAGTATCAGCGGCGCATACTTTAAGGCATTGCAATTCTGCGCCGTAATAACCACAAACGCCATCATCAGAACATTCATCTGAACTTCCAGCGGTTTCGCAAGATTCGCCAATATCATTTGCGCAGTTATAACTGGCAAAAAAAGATACTACCATCAATAACATTATCATTTTTCTTTTCATATATTTTTCTCCTAAATAAATTATTTTTTTGAAACACTAAAAATATTTTTTTTAGATACATCGTCAATTATTAATTGAAAATGGTTTTTATGAAAGATAGTATTGAAAAAGTTTTTGAATTATACTGCTCAACTGAAAATGACAATAAACTGAAAGAAATTAATAATTATATAAATAAGTATTTAGAACTTAAAAATAAAATTATAATAAAATCTGTTAAAGATCTATCAGAAAATCTAAAAGAAAAATATAATCCTGAAGAAAACAGCGAAACTTTTTTAAACAATGCTTTTATTAAAGCAAAATCTTTATATGATTTAATAAAAAAACCGGTTTTTGCTGAAGATTCAGGTTTAGAAGTTAAGGCTTTAAATAACCGTCCGGGGGTTCAATCTGCCCGATATGCGAAAACAAATTCAGAAAGAATTGAAAAATTACTTTTTGAGCTAAAATCTTTTGAAGGCGAAGAAAGAAAGGCAAATTTTACAACTTGTCTTTGTTATCTTGATATTTACGCGAATCCTATATATTTTTTTGGGAGGGTAGACGGATTTATTTCAGAAAAACCATCAGGCGTTAACGGATTTGGGTATGATCCTGTTTTTTATTACCCGCCACTTAATAAAACATTCGCAGAAATATCAATGGAAGAAAAACAAAGTGTAAGCCACCGGGCTAAAGCATTAAAATTATTTCTTAATTTTTTGACAAAACAATTAGAAAAAGACATGATTTAGCAAATATCTATATTTACCTGAGTAATAGGTATTCAAAATTAACTTGACAAAATATTTCCTATTATATATGTTCTATATGCTTATCTTATAAAGAACAAAGAGCTAATAAGTTACTTATATTTAAGTTAATAGACTAATATGATAGATTCTGTAAATATGCATATGTGCGGAGGCAGAAATCTCGTTATATGTTTATTCATTAAATAAACATATAAGTGCTCGGCTGCTGATTATAAATTTTAAAGTCTCCTTTTTTTTAGAAGAATTTTTTTATGAAAAAAGAAATAGAAATATTTTCAAAATTCGTATTTTCAGATATCGAAAAGATAGTAAAAGAATTTAAAATAAAAAATCCAGAAGGTGGTATTCTTTTTTTAATAACAGAAAAAGAGAAAAGTAAAATAAAAAAATTACAACAAATTTTTAATAAATATAAACTTTCTTTAATAGGCGCAGTTTTTCCGCAGTTAATTGAAAATGATAATTTTTTAGAAAATGGCGCTTTGCTTATAAAATTTAATAAAATGCCATATTATTGTATTCAGAATGATTTATCTGAAGAAGAAATAGAATATGATTTTCAAATGAGAGAATTATCTGAAAATATTAAAAAAAATATTCACAGCTCTAAGAACTATACTTTATTTTTAATTTTTGATGCATTTGTTTCAAAAATTGCATCTATGCTTTCTGAATTATATGTGCTTTTAGCCGATATTGTAAATTATGCGGGAGCAAACGCCGGCAGTGAAACATTTAAACAAATAGACTGTATTTTTTCAATAAATAAGATTTATAAAAATGCTCTATTGGCTGTTCTATTAGAAGACAATAGTGAATGCGTATTAGAACACGGATATAAAGCTCCTGAAAAAAAAGTCGTAGCAACGGCCACGCAAAAAAATGAAATAATTAGTATTAACTGGCAGTCTGCTTTTACAGCATATTCAAATATTTTATTTGAAAATTTTAATATTAAAATAAATTCAAGTAATTTTTATAAATATGCCGTTCATTTTCCTTTTGGAATAATTAAAGCTGATGGTCAGATTATTGTTAGAATTCCTGTTTCGCTAAAAAAAGAAAAATCAATTTTTTGTGTGGGAGAAATTAAAGAAAATTCACTTTTAACAGTTCTTGAAGCGCCTAAAGAAAATAGCTATAAAACAATAAAAAGTATGTCTAAGCAGTTAAAAAGTAAAAATGAAATAATGTTATTCTACTGTGCGGGCAGAAAAATGCATTTTAATGATAGCTCTAAAAAAGAACTTAGCGAGTTTCGTAATTTATTAAAAAAAAATAAAATATACGGAGTATTATCTTTAGGAGAAATAGGGCAGATTAAAAATACAAGATTGCCTGAACTTCATAACGGCGCGATTCTTTGTATAAATATTTAAAATTATGTTTTTAGATAAAGACCAGCTTTTTTCATCATTATATGATATGGCTTTAACAATAGGATCGTATGACAGATTAAAGCCACTGCTTAAAAACTCTTTACGGTCATTTTTGTCTCATTCGGGAGCATCTGCCGGTATTATATTTTTAATTGAAGACAATTTATTTTTTTATAATAATAATTCGAGAAAAAAAACAATAGATTTAATTTTAAGTATGGCTATAGGAGATAGTAAAATATATTCATATGTTGGCCAAAAAATTTCTTTCTCTAATAATCTGATGAAAGAAAAAACCTATAAAATACCTGTTTCTTTAATGCAAAAAATATTTAAAATAAATAAATCTCGCTATAAAGAAATATTGAAATTTGTAATTCCTGAAAACGGCATATTTTTTCTTTTTTTTGAAGACACGCAGATATCAAGGCAGGTATTAAAAGAGCTCTTTAGGCCAATTTTATCTAATATGGCTAAATTAATACAGCTCTGCAGGGCCAATGAAGAGTATATGAATAAACTTATATCTAAAAAAAAGATAGCTGAAACAGAGCTTTTTCATGAGAGAGAAAGAGCAGAGGTCACATTAAAATCAATAGCTGATGCTGTTGTTGCAACCGATGTTCACGAGAATATAACCTATATGAATCCAGTAGCAGAAAATCTATGCAGATATAGTTTTGAAAAAATTAAAGGCAAATATGCAGGCGATTATTTTAAAATAATTTCAGGAAAAAAAGAGAATAATACTTTTTTTCCTTCAAAACGATGTATACAAGAAAATAAAATAATAGAAATAACTCAAAATATCTTTTTAGAAGTTATACATAATGAAAAAATTCCTATTGAGTGTACAGTATCGCCAATGAGGGATAAAAATGGAAATATTATAGGTTCGGTTACTGCAATAAGAGATGTTAGTAAAACCAGAAGTATGATGCGCGAACTTGCCTGGCTTGCTTCTCATGATTCTCTTACAGGCTTGGTAAATCGAAAAGAGTTTGAAAGAAGAGTCAAACTTAGTTTAGAAACAGCGAAAGAAATGCAGATAGCCCATGCTTTGCTGTACATTGATCTTGATAAATTTAAATTAGTAAACGATACTTTTGGGCATAGCGCGGGTGATGAACTTCTTAAAAAGTTTACATCTTATCTTTTTAACGCAGTAGAAAGAAAGCATACCTTTGCCAGGTTGGGGGGGGATGAATTTGGTATTCTTCTTGTTGATACTAATTTAGAAAATACAATAAAATTTTGTGAGAAAATATTCAAGAATATTAAAAAATTTAGATTTAAATGGGAAAAAAATATATTTGAAATATCGGCTAGTATAGGTATTGCAGAAATTAATAAAGAAAGTTCTGATGTTTCAAAATTATTAGGAATTGCAGATATGGCCTGCTATAAAGCAAAATCATTGGGGCCGAATAAATATTATTTTGCTGAAGAAGAAAAAAAAACCATGCAAAAAAGTTTTGATGAATTCGATTTAATTACGAAAATACGCATAGCTTTAAAGAAAAATAGTTTTAAACTTTTCTGTCAAAAAATTTTATCAGTTTCAAACACTAACGGTTCTTTACATTATGAGGTTTTGCTTCGGCTTTTTGATGATTCAGGAAAAAAAGCGAAACTTATATCTCCATCAGAATTTATACCTGTAGCAGAAAAATATGGATTAATGCCAGAAATTGACAAATGGGTAATTCAAAACCTCTTTTCTTCTATTAGCGGGGGTAAAGATAAAAATACAAAATATAATCATATTGAATTTTCAATTAATTTATCAGGGCAAACGCTAAATGAAGAGTCTATTATAAATTTTATACAAAATGAAATTCAAACTTATAATTTAAATGCAAATCAAATTTGTTTTGAACTTACCGAAACAGTTGCTGTTGAAAATTTATCAAGAACGCGTCATTTGATAAATGAACTGAAAAATTATGGCTTTAGATTTTCTTTAGATGATTTTGGCGCGGGTATTTCTTCATTTTCCTATTTAAAGAATTTACCGGTTAATTATTTAAAAATAGATGGAGAATTTATTCGTGAAATAATAGACAGTCATTCTAATTTTGCGATTGTTGAGGCTATTTACAAGTTAGGTAAAGCCATGCAAATAGAAGTAATAGCCGAATATGCTGAAAATAATCGAATTGTAGAAAGACTGAAAAAAATTGGCATAGACTATATTCAAGGATTCGCCATAGCAGAACCTATTCCATTTGATTATATTTTAAGCATTAAAAATTAATGAAAAGATTTTTCCATTAAAGTTTTTAATTCTTTTTCATGTTTCTTGTAAAATCCCACAGCCGGACTAGGTGAAGCATCTCTTGCGGCTACATTTAAGTTTATGGTTTCTGGTAAAATAGATTTTAATATGGGATTTATAAAAAACCATGCTCCCATATTTACCGGTTCTTCTTGAACCCAAAGCACCTCTTTTAAGTTTTTATAGCTTTTGAAAATCTTTTTTAAATTATTTTCAGAAACAGGATATATTTGTTCAAGCCGCGCGCAGGCCGTATTATTTTTATCTGTTTTTAAATTATTTTTGTAACTTAATAGATCATAATATACTTTTCCGCTGCATAGAAGAAGTCTTTTTACTTTTGAATTATCAGCTTGCCAATCGTCTTCAATAACTTCTTTAAATGACGAGCTTGAAAATTCTTTTATATCTGACGCGGCTTCTGTTAATCTTAAAAGACTTTTGGGAGAAAAAATAACAAGTGGTTTTCTATTTTTTCTTAGGGCCTGTCTTCTAAGAAGATGAAACAGTTGAACAGAACGGGTTAAGTTACAAAGCTGTATATTGTTTGCGGCGCAAAGTTGTAAAAATCTTTCTATTCTGGCGCTCGAATGTTCAGGCCCCTGGCCTTCATAACCGTGAGGTAAAAGCATAACTAACCCGCTGAATCTTAGCCATTTTATTTCTGCGCTTGAAATAAATTGATCAAAAATAATTTGGGCGCCGTTAAAGAAATCACCAAATTGAGCCTCCCAAATTACCAAAGCTTCGGGATAAGAAAGAGAATATCCATATTCAAACCCTAACACAGAAAACTCTGAAAGCGGTGAATTGATTATTTCAAAATGGCCCTGCTTTGAAGATATATTGTTTAAAGGCGTATATTTATTGCCGTTTTCAATATCGCTTAAAACAGCCTGTCTGTGAGAAAAAGTTCCCCGTGCGGCGTCTTGGCCTGAAAATCTTATTTTAATGTTTTCATCTAAAAGAGAAGCAAAAGCCAAAGCTTCAGAAAATCCCCAGTCTACGGGTTGTTCTCTATTTAACATTTTTTTTCGGCCTTCTAATAATCTTATTATTTTAGAATGTGCATTAAATTCTTCAGGAGTAGAAGTTATACTTTTTCCAAGTGATTGAATTTTTTCACTGGTTAATGATGTTTTAGGATCGTTTTTATCAGCATGCATAAGAAAAGTTGACCATCTATTGCCCATTGTGTCTACTTTTGTTTTAATATTTTTTTTGTGAGCTGTTTCAAATGAATTATCTAAAGCGTTTTGTATTCCTTTTTTAATAAACTCAATATCTTCATTTTTTATGTCTTTATCATTTAATAATTTTTTTTCATAAAGAGAAAGTGTAGTAGGGTGATCTTTAATTTTAGAATACATCATCGGCTGGGTAAAGGCCGGTTCATCCATTTCATTATGGCCCAAACGTCTATAACAGATAAGATCAATTATAACGTCTTTTTTAAATTTATTTCTATAGAGCATGGCCAATCGAGCTACTCTAAAAACAGCTTCAGGATCATCTGCGTTTACGTGAAAGATAGGAATTTGAAATCCCTTGGCTAAATCTGTCGCGTAAAGGGTTGAGCGTGATTCTTCAGGTTCTGCAGTAAAGCCTATTTGATTATTAATAACAATATGAAGAATTCCTTTTGTAGTGTAGCCATTTAAGTTCATTAAATTTAAAGATTCAGCTACAATGCCCTGTCCCGCGAAAGCGGCATCGCCGTGAATAAGAATACCCAAATATTTAGATCCATTTTTATCATTAATGTAATCTTGTCTTGAGCGTACCTGCCCCATTATAATTGAGTTTGCTGCTTCTAGATGACTGGGATTAAATCCTAAAGATATTTTAATTTCTTTTTTAGCTTCAGTCATAACCTGATTTGAGTATCCTAAATGATATTTAACATCAGTATAATCTAAAGCCAGCGGGTTAAAGTTTTCTTCAAACTCGGCAAAAATTTCAGACAGAGGTTTTCTGAATATGTTTGCCAGTACATTCAATCTGCCGCGGTGCGCCATGCCAATAGTTAGTCCTTCCATTTGTGTAAAGCCCGCCGTTTCAACTATAACATCAAGAAGCGGTATTAAAGACTCGCCGCCTTCAAGAGAAAATCTCTTTTTACCAATATATTTTTTAGCTAAGAATTGTTCAAAATATTCGGCCTGGCATATCTTTTCAAAAATTCTTAATTTTACCCATGTGCTAAGTGGTTGAATATTTGACGGTGATTCAATTCTGTCAGAAAGCCAGTCCCTTTCATTCTGGTTTACTAAATAATAATGTTCGCAGCCCATAGAACCGCAGTAAGCTGTTTCAAACCATTTTATTATTTTATTAAGAGAAGTTTTTTCTAATCCTGAAATTTTAGAATCGAATTCAATTTTTAATTTTTCATCGCTGATATTTTTTAAAGTATTTTCTATAACTTCTCGCTGTGGTTTTTTTATATAAAGAGGATCTAAATTTGCCGCGAGATGACCATTTTTTCTATAATTATTAAGAATATCTTGAAGAGCCATACTTTCAAATGATTCTTCATTTTTAACAGTATGACTTATTTTTGAATCTTGTGTTTTATCATTTTTTAAGGGCAGATTGTTAAAAAGTTCAATATAATCATTTTCAATATTATGGGAACTGTTTTTATATTTTAAATAAATTTCTTCTAAAAAAGAAATGTTTTCACCAGATAACGCGTCTAAGTTCAATGTGATTAAATATTATAAAATAAAATAAATTACGGCAAATAATAAATCAGATTTATCTATCGATATAACTATACCTAATTTGAAGATATAGTCATATCAATGCAAAAGAATCTTTTGTTTATTTAGAAGGGGTTGGCTTTACTTCTTTTTTATTTTCCTGTTGTTTAGCAGATTTTTTTTCTTTTTGATTTTGTGGTCTATATGGTTTCCCCTCTAATTTATAACTTACTTCTTTTTCATGAATTCTGTTTAAATTATCGTTTGCGTCAATTTTATATTCATCGGGAATTCTTGTGTCAAAAACGGGGTCTAGTTTTTTTTCTACCATATATGGATTATCTTTGTATTGTGTTTGCACAGAATAGATATCATTTCTATTGTTTAATCTGTGAATATTTAAAGCTTTATCTTTTGCTTTTCTACAGATTTTAATTGTAGCGATATATTTTTCAATTCTTTCTTTTCTATGTCTAGGCGTAAGTTTTTGACCTTCTTCTAAGTGTTTTTCTATATCTATAGCACGTTGTCTTACTTTTTTAGCTGTTCCTAGGTCTTTATACCCGTAATCTATACTAAATGTCATTGGTCTTTTGTCATAGGTTAAATGATAATTTACATGATCATAAGTTCGTTGTAAATTTGGTTCTTTATTCTTTAATGTCTGGGTTACATATTCTCCCCTTTTGTCATATTCAATATTTATATCCATGACCTCAGTTACCAGTTCAGACATCATTTTTTCACTTCTTTCTATGTATTGAGAGCTTAGGTTTTCTAATAATTTTTCAATATCAAGCTGAACTTCAAGAAATTGTTTATACGCTTCTGAATAATTTTCTTCAAAATAAAAAGCTAACGCTTTGCTGCTTTTGCTTTTAAATTCATCATATTGATTTTTTTGCTCTCCTGTACCAAAGTTAGTGACTGCTGTATTTAAAAATACGATGGCATCCATCAACTCAACTCTTTTTTCTCTTGCTTTTTCAGCAGCAGAAATAGCGTGTAGTTGACTTATACTCGCGGTAAATATAAAGGCAAGCGCAATCATCCATGATTTATTTTTAAGATTTTTGTTCATAATTTTCATATATCACCTCTTGCGATATTATTTTAATTTATTATCGGTTGAATGAGTGTTAATTCTTAACTCAATCATTTTTAAAATATGCCGATTTTTTACTATGCGCATAATTATTTTCATTTTTATAATTTCAATTACTTTTTTATTTAAATTAAACTGCAAATCGGCAGAAGTCAAAGAAAAAGACAAAGTTGAAGAACCGGCTAAAGTGTCAGAAACAGTGGGTACCGATGATGAAAAAACGATTAAAGCAGATTTAGAATCTTTAAAATCAATGGAACAGCTGCTTGAAAAGCCTGTGCCGTCTGAAGATCCTTTGCTGCATGAGAAAATATTAGCTCAAATAGGTGAAATCCCGGGTGAAAAAGCTTTATCTATACTAGAAAAATATGCCTCGCATAAAGATGAAAAATTAAGAGAAAAAGCTATTTTAACATTACTAAAAAGAAAAGAAATAGCTATTGCTGAGAATTTAGATAGTAAAATATATGAATTAATTAAAAAAAATGAAGAACAATATAAAACTTTAACAGCAGCAGAAATTCAGGCGTTAGGTCAAATAAAGGAATCTGATGCGATCACTTTATTAAATAAATATTTGGGTAAAGATGAAAAAAATGATTCTCTTGTTTTACAATCGCTTGGCAGACGCCTTGAAACGGCTGAAAATAAGTCAGAAGAAGCTTTTTTAATAGAAAAAATTCTATTAGAATATTTAAAAACAAATGCCGATGAAAGTTTAATTAAACTAGCTTTAAATACTATTTTTCATTCAGCGGTAAATGGTAAAGAAAAAGTTAATAATATTTTTAAGAGTAAAGATTATCCTATTGAAACAAGAAAAACCGCCTTAACAGTTCTAACAGAAAACAATCCGAAAAATCCTGCGGATATTTCTAAAGATTATAAAAAATTATACTATAAATCTGCCGGTGACATTGATATGAAAGAAATTCTTATATACCAAATGGCAGAACTTGAGAAGAAAAGCCCTGAAGAAATATTATCTGAAATACGAGCAGAAATAAAAGAAAAAGAACGGATGGCCCGTATCGAAAAAGAAAAACTTGAAAAAAAGAAAAGAAAATTTGATGCTCTTAAGAAAGGTTCAGCCCGCAACGCCTTAACAAAATTAATGTTAAATTACGGGATATCTACAAACACGATAACAAAAATGGAAAAAAGTTTACTATATCATTCAGAAAACGGATTATCAAAAGATAACCCTGCTAAAAAATTTGTATATTCAGCTTTAAGAAGCATGAAACCAAAAGCAAATTATTTTGATTTACGTGAAACCGGTTTGAAAAGTCTTGAGGCTAGAGGAATTTTTTCGGCCGTTATGAGAGAGGTAGTTGATTTTCATAAATCTGAAGAAATGCGTATTATAGCTCTAAAGCAAATATGGGGTATTACTTATAACGAAGCCAAGTTAATATTTTTATTTTATAAAGATAAATCGCAAATATTAAAACAATTAAGTTTATAAGATAAATAGTTATTAGCTGTATTCTAATAATTTTTTATCTATACCTGCTTGCCTGAAAATTCTATCTACGATAAAATCAAAAATATCATTTATATCTTTTGGATGATGGTAAAAACCGGGAGAAGCGGGTAAAATAACGCCGCCTGCTAAAATGATTTTTTTCATATTTTCTACATGAATTAAATTATACGGACTTTCTCTTATAACTAAAATTAGTTTTCTTTTTTCTTTTAATGTGACATCGGCTGCTCGTTCAATTAAGTTTGAAGTTATACCATTGGCAATAGAAGCAAGTGTTTTCATACTGCAAGGCAGTATTACCATGCTTTCATAAACGCAGGAACCGCTGGCGGGTTTTGCTCCTATGTCTTTATAATTAAAAATTTTAAATGTATGCAAAGCCTGAATGAGTTTTTTTTCATTAAAAAAATCCATCACTTTTTTACTAATTTCAGTTTCTTGAAGCGTTTGCCAATTTAGATTGTATTCCTGCTCTAAAACAGTAAAAAAATTTTCTGAAGCAATCCAGTGCGTTTCTCTTGGTATTGACAAAAGATGATAAAAATATCGTAATAGATATCCCGTGCCCGAACTGCCGGTAGAGGCCAAAAGAAAAGGAGATTTTTTAATTTGTTCTTTCATAAAGTTGTAGCCCTTTTATAATAACTCATCGTTACCATATGTTCTTCATTTAGTATTTAATAATCCTGAAAATCATGTTAATTCTGTCTAATTTTTCTTTTTTATTTCATTATAATACTATCAATATATCTAATAAAGTAAATAAAAAAAACGAAATACTAACAGCGCTGTTAAAGTGAAAAAAAGCAAGGGGGATTTTTTCTTTTTTTAAATTTTTACCCCAGCCTACAATTAAATGTTCAGCGGATATAAGTAAGGCGATAATTATAGAACCCGCCAAGTAAATGTTTTTTAAGTTTAAGTGTATATACAAATAGAAAATACCCGTAATTGTAATTAAATGAAGCAGGGCCGATATAAATAGAGCTTTATTTTCGCCAAGGCTGGCGGGTATTGAATAAAGTTTCATTTTTCTATCGAACTGGGCGTCTTGCAGCGAATATAAAATATCAAAACCGGCTATGTAAGAAGAAAGCGTAATAAATAAAATCCATGCTTCAATTGGCAGCTTTTGTGAAAGGGCAATATACACGCCCAAAGGCGCCATGCCAATAGCAACACCCAGCCATATATGGCAAAGCCATGTATAACGTTTGCTATAGCTGTATCCGCCTACAATTAAAATAGCTGGGAAAGAAAGATAAAATGCGAGAGGATGAAGAAGGTACGCAAAAATCCATATTGTAATAAGCGATAGACAGGCAAAAATTATTACCTGATTTGTTGTCAATTTTCCTGCTGGTATTTCGCGGTTTGCTGTTCGCGGATTTTGTTTGTCTATTTTCGCGTCGGCGATTCTGTTTACCGCCATAGCAAAACTTCTCATACCGGTAAACGCCAGAATAATATAAATTACTTTATAAACATTTAAATGAATTTCTTTAGCCTGCCAAATAAATAATACCGCTACAAGAGCAAAAGGCAGCGCGAAAATTGTGTGCGAAAATTTAATCATTCTGCCGAATAACAGTGATGTTTTAAGCATATATGTATATATCTTTTTTTTAAGATTGAGCGTAAACAGTGATTTAATAAATGAAAATAAATTTAAAAATCATATAACAATCCGTCATCCATTTTGTATTTTTTATTTGCCATGTCGGCTAAATTTAAATCATGAGTGACCACTAAAATAGTTAAGTTTCTTTGCTCCTGAAGTTTTGAGAAAATTTCAATAAAACGTTCTGAGTTTTTGTTATCTAAGTTTCCCGTGGGTTCATCGGCTAGTATAATGGGCGGCGTATGCACAATCGCTCTGGCCGCGGCCGCTCTTTGACTTTCGCCGCCTGATATCTGCGAAGGAAAGTGCGCGATTCTATTTTCTAGACCAACGTCTTTTAGCGCTTCTTTTGCTTTTTCTTCAGCTATTTTTTTATTTTCTTTTAAGATAAGAAGCGGCATCATTACATTTTCTAATACCGTAAAATCTGGCATTAAATAATGGCTTTGAAAAACAAATCCTATTTTTTCTCTGCGGTATAAATGAATAGAATCATTTTTATAATAATTATCTAACAAGACCCCGTCTATTTTAACAGTTCCGCTGGTTGCTTTATCAAGAGCTCCTAAAATATTAAGAAATGTGCTTTTTCCTACGCCTGAAGATCCTCGTATAGAAACAAAATCGCCTTTAGTAATATTAAGATTAATGCCTTTTAATACATCAACTTCAAGTTCATCATTTTTATATGTTTTTACAATATCTTTGGCTTCAAAAACTATGCTCATGAATCGGCACCTCTTATAATTTCAATAGGTTTCATACGGCTGGCCGCCCACGCTGGTATAAAAGAAGCAATTCCCGATAAAAGTACAGAGACAAATCCTACCGCGCGTAAAAACTCTATATCGTAATAAATAGGAAGGTGATCAAAATAGTAAACGTTTTTAGGTATAAGCCTTACTTTTTGCCAAAAACCTATTCCCGGCTTATAGTTTAAAGCATACCATTCACCAATAGTGTTTATAATATCTTCTATAAAAAGTAATATAGATTCTAAATTATGCGATAAAAAAATACCAAACATAATGCCGAATATTGTGGCAAAAATACCCGTTAAAAATCCGTTTATCGTAAAAATGGTTAATATACTGCCGTTTGAAAGTCCAAGAGATTTTAAGATTCCTATATCTTTTCTTTTTGATCGTACTACATTATAAGTCGCCACGACAATACCTACCATGGCCGCGATTATAAATAAAAAAACAATGGTGATTTGTATCGTTTTTTCAAGTTTTAAAGCCGCAAAAAAATTTCTATGTTCATCTTCAATAGTTCTTATCGTATAAGGCATTTTAAAAATTTCATACAGCTTATCTCTTGACCATGATAAATCTTTTAAATCATTCAATCTTACCACTATCTGCTGAACAGTATCAGAAGATAAATTAAAAAGGTTTTGCGCTCTTTCTATGGGTAGTATTACAAGGCGGCTGTCATGTTCATAATAGCCTGTTTTAAAAAATCCGGCTATTTTGTATGTTCTCATGCTGGGCGGCACGCCCACTTTTAATGAAAACTGACCTCTGGGAACTACAAGTTCTATTTTATCGCCTACTCTTAAATCAAATAAAATTGCCATTTCTTTACCTACAAGACATACGTCTTCATTAGCTATATAGTTTAGTTTTGACGGATTTACAATTTCAGGAAAATGATCAGGCAGAATATAATTGCCTGCCATATCTGTTTGAAATTCCTGAGCTCTTAAAAATACATAGTCAATTAAATTATATCTTCTTAAAATAGCGGGGCTTTGAATCATGCCTTCAACAACGGCTGCTTTATCTTCTAATTTATCAACTGCCTTATTTACAAAATTTTTCCAGTCTTTTATTTTTCTATCACCCGATTCATTTTGAATTATTAAATGCGGATCAAACTGAAAAAGACTTTTTTTAAATTGGTCCTGAAATCCGTTAAAAATAGCCAGAACCACAACTAATAAACTTGTGCCCGAAAAAACTCCGGCAAACGACAAACGTGTGTTCACGCTAAAAAGATTGCCGCTTCTGCCGCGAATATAGCGTAACGCGATTTTAAAAGGGAGGTAAAGCACTGTTTTAATTTTTTATAGATTACAATTTTTATTTAATTTATTGTCAATTTATACGCAGTAATTATAAGGTCAACTTCTTATTCTTTTAGTTCCTGATTGTAGGCGTGTTCTGCGAGAGAGTTTAGCCTAAAATTATCTATTATATTGGCACACATCACACGGCTTTTATTAATGATTTCATAATGTGTTTTGCCTTCCCATAGTTTTTTATCTTTTGGCTCATAACTTGTGGGCATTTCAAGAATTAAGTTTTTTTGATTTTCTGTAAGATCATTTTCAATATTTTTTAACGAGAGTTCAAGACGGTAAAGCAAAAGCGCTCCTGTTTGCATTAGATTTCTTTCTATTTTATCTCTGCCGTCTTCTCCTTTTTGAATAAGTTCATCTATATAATGTTTAAAAAGCATGGTAATACCTGTTTTATCATTTTGATAAAATCTTTCCATGTTACCAAAGATAGAATGAATTTGATTCCAGTATGTTGAACCCCTTAACAAAATTTTTATTATAGGATAACAAATATCCATATATTGTGAGATAGCTCCGCTTAATTTTCTTATTTCGTATGAAGCTAGATTATCAATAAAAGCAGAAGGGTAATGTTTGATTTTTTCATCATTTTCAGACATTATTTTTTCAAGAGCTTTATTTAATTCATCTTTTTTCTTTAATTCATCCTGCTTTTTCATGGCACTAGCTTCTAATCTATAGAAAAAGTTTAGTTCCTGCTCCATAAATAAATTAAAGTCAAGCCTGCTTGCGCTCATATGCGAAATTCTTTTCTCAAGCTCTTCTAAGTTAAAAAAATGGGACCCGTAAAGCTGGCTCGCGTTTTTATATCGATCTCTTAATACATTTAAGATTTCATCTTTACCGGCATTTGCGGGTAATTCTGAAAAGATTTTTTGAGACGTTTGTGTTTTTTTATTTTTTCTTATCAAAGTTTATCAGCTTCTGCTTTTTGTTTTAATTGTAAAAGTTTAAGAAGTTCAAGAGTTTGAGGATCAATTTGATCAAAAATTTCATTTTCATGCGGCGCTTCTTCAATAAAATCATCTTCATCAGCTTCATTAATATATATCGCGTTATAAACTAGTTTAATAAAAATCCATAAAGATAAAGCAGAAAGAAAAATACCTATAAAATAGGCAACAGGCAATACAATAGAAGTGTCGTTAAAATAATGTTTCGCGATAATACCGGCGTCTGTTTTTATAACATCACCTCTAAAAAAATCTCCTAAATCATACACTGCGTATAAAGATGATAAACCGCCCATGAAGAAAAGAAGCAAACGGTTTACTTTTTGAAAGAAAAATGAGCAAGCTAAAAATATAAAGGCCCATGCTAATCCTAAAAAATACATATAGGTTTCAAAACCTCCGGGATATCCGGCGGTAAAAAATAAAAAAAATATTCCTGTAATACCTGTTGCGGTTTTTATATATTTCTTTTTTAAAGAGGACCACAATAACATTGAACCCCATAATATGCTCCCTAAATATCCGGCAGACGCGATAGCTAAAAAGTTGCCGCCAGTGGTTTTAGTGAATCCAGATTCATCCCATGAAATAGCAATCTCTGAAACTTGCCCTCCTGTTATAAGAGCTCCTAAGGCATGTGATATTTCATGAAGAAATATCACAAATACTTTAAAGGGAATTAATAAAGGCAGATCCCAAAAAAAAACCAAAAGTGTTACAAGAAAAGAAAGAGTAAGTATTCTCCAATATGAAATCATTAGTAACTGTATGTTATTCCCGTTAAAAATTTATTTTGAATTGACAGTAAATTATTTATACCAACAAAGTTTTGATAACCAGGGGTTAAGTTTAAAGAAAACATCCATTTACCGAATAAATTAATGCTGTCTATTGGATATTGAATAAAGCATCCCATACTTAATAATAAATCGGCAAAAGATGAGTTTTCCTCTCTCATATTTTTCAAATATTTTGTTCCTCCAATAAAAAGATCAAACCCGGTACCTATGCCAAAAACTACGGAGGAAAGAGGCAAAGGTTTAAAGATATGAGTACTTAATGTATAAAAATACTGTGAGTAGTTCGTTAAATCAATCTCAAATTCCTGTGTGGATAAAGATAAAAGAGATTCTATTGAAAGGCCCATATTTAATAGTAAAGAGCTCCTTAGGTTTTTAATTATAAATATAGAGCCTCCCGCTAAATGTCCTGAAGAACTAATAGAAGTTCCCATGGCGGTATCTGAATATAAAGTTATAACCGTAGCTGCGCCTAATGTTAAAGTGTTGTCATTGCTTTTTTCATTTAGAGGCATTAAAATATTTTTGTATTTTATAAATGATGTATTTTCTTGCTTATTTTCAGCAAAAGTGTATGAATTAATGAAAAAAAAAATTGTAATTAAAGAGAAAATTCCTTTTGGCAAAAAGAGGTGTTTAGTGCTTAATTTGCGTTTTGTCATTAACTTTTTTTTTCTCTTTTTCATTTAAATTTTCAGAGGCTTTTTTTAAAAAGCTCTTTTCATAATTTGTAAGACTTTTCATGCCTTTTTGACTTATTTTTTCTAAAATAGTATCTATTTTTTCTTCCATATGCATCATATCATATTTTTCCTGTTCTTTTTTAAGCCACTCTTTTTTCTTTTTAGCGAGTTTATACCGTTCTATCAGATTCCATTTTTTAACTTTTGACTCAAAACTGTTAGTTTTCTTTTGCATTTGATACAGTATATAAAAGTATCCTGTTAAAAGCCCCCCAAGATGACCCACATGGCTTACCCCCCATGCTCCGGGAGTACTTTGAAAAGTAAAAAATAAAGAAACAAGACCTATAATAAGAACAAAGTATTTTACTTTCACGGGTATTAAAAACATAAATAATAAATGTCTATCTGGCCAATAGATAGCGTAAGCAAGCAGAATTCCAAAAATTGCGCCTGATGCTCCAATAGTTGGCGGTGTTGGTTGATTTAATAGAATAGGAATTAAGAAAATAAAAAATCCGGCGCCTGTACCGCAGATTAAATAGTATTTTATAAAAAAAGATTTTCCCCATTTTTCTTCTAATTCAGAACCAAACATCCATAACGCAAACATATTAAATACGATATGAAATATATCTCTTGTACTATGTAGAAACTGATAAGTAAATATCTGCCAAAAATAAAAATTACGCAAAATTTGATCTGGCCATAAGGCAAAAATATCAATAATTTGAGCGGATGATTGGGCGTTTCTTAGTATAAAATAAGAAATAAATTGAACGATAAAAACCGTTACATTGATAATAATAAGAGATTTTACCGCGGGTGTTAGTTGAGGGCCAAAGCGTACGTTATGCATAAATATCCTTTACTATTGAATCTATTTTTTTAATATAATCAAGAATTTTAGGTATATCCTTTAAATATTGCTGATTTGTGGCATCAGATTTCGCTTCAGGCGGGTTTGGGTGTGTTTCTAGGAAAATACCATCAATACCTACTGCGGCTGCCGCTCTGGCGATAGGTAAAGCCATTTCACGTTCACCGCCAGATACATCACCGCCGCCTGGAAGCTGGGTAGAATGGGTAATATCCATTACTACGTGTACATTTTCTTTTCTTAAAAATTCAAGACCCCGCATATCTACTATTAAATTATTATAACCAAAAGTGTAGCCTCTTTCACAAATTATTATTTTTTCAGAACCAGACTTATGAAACTTCTCTACAATTTTTAACGCGTCAGGCGGAGCTATAAACTGTCCTTTTTTAATGCTAACCCATAAATTTGATCTTGCCGCTTCAATTACTAAATCGGTTTGTCTTGATAAAAAAGCCGGAATTTGAAGCATATCAACAACTTCGGCAGCTTTTTGAATCTCTTCGGGAGAGTGAACATCTGTAATAATAGGCAAATTAAATTCTTTTTTTATATCTCTTAGCATTTTCAAGCCTTCGCTAATTCCCGGGCCGCGAAAAGAATTTATACTGCTTCTATTTGCCTTGTCGTATGAAGATTTATAAATTAAAAAAATATTTTTTTCATCAGCAATTTTTTTTAGTTCTTTAGCGGTTTGCTTTAATAGCTCATAACTTTCCATAACGCAGGGGCCTGCTATTAAAAAAAATGGATTATGCCCCCCAATTTTTTTTCCGTTTAAAAATACAGATTCTTTATTTATTTGTATCATTGTATAATTCTTTTAATTCAGGTGAAGAAAATCTTACCACATGCTTACATCCGCCGTTTTCTAAATATAAAGTATGATAAATTTTAAACTGTACCTTCATATTTTTTGCGTCTTTATATAAAGATAAAAACTTATGCATAATATTTTCTTGCGCTTTCGCGCAGGTTATTTCTCTTCTTTCAGAATACGGCATGGATAAACTTTCTCCATTTTCTTCAGAAACTATTTGAACAGTTTTTTCATCTATCCAAAGATTATCCTGTACTTCTTTCGGGTATTCTTTTATTATTACCTGCTTACTTTGACAGCTAAGTAGCACCGCCAATAAAATAATACAAATATTTTGTGAGACATAGCATAAACTTTTTTTTTTCATAATAGCTGTGGTCATTTGTAAAAAAATTACTTATATGTTGTATGTCAATCATAATTGTTAAGAATAAATATTTCAAATTTGTCGATAAGACAATTATGAAAAAGCTTTACTATAAAAACAATAAACTGTATAAAAAATTCTTGAATTTAATTTTATTTATAATAATTTCTGTTTATGGAGCGTTTGGTCTTTTTTCTTTTGTAAAATCTAACAGTGATAAAAATAATATTTCTAACATAAGCATAGACTGGAAAAATTTCGTTATACAAGTAAACGGCGAACTTCAATTTTCTAAAAAAGTTTTGATTAGCGAAAGGGCGCTTTTACGAGAGCAGACAAAAGAAGATATTTTGCAGATGATAAGTTATTCTTTAGAAGAACTGACGGTTGATGAAACAAATTTAATGAAAGATATATTAAGAGCAAATTCTTTATTTTCAAGAGAGTATTCTTTATTTTTAGAAACACTTGAAATAAAGAAAATGTTTTTTCAAGAAAATAAAATTGTTACTGCTATGACAATTCCTCTTAGAGGTGCAAAGGGATTGTTAAGCCGTATGCCTATATCATGGAATATGTATGCTTATGAAGCGTTGAAAGAAGAAGAATATGTAACTGACGCTTACCAAATTTCAAACGTAAAAAGTGAATACTTAAAACCATTGGTTCCAGTAAAATATACAGGTTTAATAATAGACGCCAGAAAGTTAGAACTGTTGCCTTCTTTTGCTCCTAAGATATACGATCAAAACGGACGATTAATATACGGGCCTGAATTTGTGCCTGAAAAAACAGGAAAATTAAGAGGAGTAGCGGGTTATGTTTCTAAAATAGAAGATAAAGAAGTTGAATTACGCGCGGGTAAAAAACCACTATTGATAATCGCAGTTGAAACGCTGGGAAATTATAAAACAAATGTTGTCATATTATCAAATGATGCGAAAAAAATTTTTGATCACAAACAAAATCTTGAAAACTTGAGAAAATGCCGGGTAGTTTTTTTAATAAATAAATAAAAATATAAAAAAAATAAAATTATTATTAAGGATTTTTTTATATTACCGAAAATACAAATAAGTAAAAAAATAAGTTTTTTTTAAAAGTAGCCATATATGCTTGTAATTTTGCTTAGTGTTAATTATTTCGTATTATTCTAGTTTAACGTGAGTATACTTAAGTTATCTTTAAGTATGCTGGATTCCGAAATTGAAATCAAGAAATTAGGTTGTGTTTAAAGCAGCTTAATTCGCATAATCTTGGTATTAAAGACAAGAGGTCTTTATCAAGAAAGATGCTATGAATATGATTCAAGGAGGAATCTACGATGATAATAAATCACAATATGTCAGCTATTAACGCTCACAGAGTGTTGAAGTTCAACCAGTGGGATGTTGATAAATCGATGGAAAAACTTTCCAGTGGGATGCGTATTAACAAATCTGGTGACGATGCTTCTGGAATGGCTGTTTCAGAAAAAATGCGTACGCAGATAAAGGGCCTTAGACAGGCAGAAAGAAATACCGAAGACGGTATGTCTATGATTCAAACAACAGAAGGATATATGGATCAAATATCCAATGTTATTCAAAGAATTAGAGTGCTTTCTGTTCAAAGCGCGAATGGTATTTATTCAGATATGGACCGTTTGTTAATGCAGATAGAAGTATCTCAGCTTGTTGATGAGATAGATAGGGTAGCTTCTCAAGCCGAGTTTAACCGCATGAAACTTTTACAGGGCGATTTCGCGAGAGACTCAAGAACCGCTTCTATGTGGTTTCATATGGGCGCAAATCAGCATCAGCGCGAAAGAGTTTTTATTGGAACCATGACTGCCACCGCTCTTCAGTTTAAGAAAATTGACGGCAGTATCATAAGTGTTTCTACAGCTGGTTTATCTAATGAGACAATTGGTGTTATGGATGCAGCTTTAGATAAAATCTCAAAACAACGTGCAGATTTAGGTGCTTACTATAGCAGACTTGAGTTTGCCGCCAAAGGTTTATTTTCAGCTTATGAAAATATTCAAGCTTCTGAATCTCGTATCAGAGACGCCGATATGGCTGAAGAAATGGTAGGATTCACCAGAACACAGATACTGGTTCAGAGCGGTACGGCTATGTTGGCGCAGGCGAACTTAAAGCCGCAGTCAGTGTTGCAGCTTCTTAGATAATAAGAATCTTTAAACCGCCGAATTTTTAGAGTTCGGCGGTTTAGGTTATATATAACCTAATTTGAAAAAATAAAAAAGCAGTTCTGTCGACTGTTTATCCTTTGTCTATCATCGGGCATCCAGGGAGTGTGCGCAATTAAAATTAGCGCATAATTATGCGCATAACTTCGTGGATGTCCGATTGTTTTTATTTGAAACATGAAGACGTTCAAATTTAAGACAAAGGAGTGTCTGATGATTATCAACCACAATATGTCCGCTATTAATGCGCACCGGGTATTGAAGTTCAATGACTGGGAAGTGGGCAAAACAATGGCGCGTATCTCTTCAGGTGAAAGAATCACAAAAGCGGGAGATGACGCCTCAGGGTTAGCGGTTTCTGAAAAATTGAGAACCCAGATACGAGGGTTGAGACAGGCAGAAAGAAACACAGAGGATGGAATGAGTTTCATTCAGACGGCAGACGGATATCTCGATCAAATCGCGAATGTTTTGCAGAGAATCCGTGAAATTTCTGTGCAGGCAGCAAACGGCATCTATTCAGAAGATGACCGCTTGTTAATGCAGGTTGAAGTTTCACAGCTTGTAGACGAGGTCGATAGAGTAGCCTCTCAGGCTGAGTTTAACCGGTTTAAACTTTTTCTTGGGCATTTTGCCAGAGAAAGCAAGATAAGATCCATCTGGTTTCACATGGGACCAAATGCTCACCAAAGAGAAAGAGCGTATATTGGTACCATGACAGCTCAAGCTTTTGGGCTTTTCTCGGCAGGAAAATCTGTCACTGTGTCTACAGTAGGAAACGCGAACGATACGATTGGGATTGTAGATGAAGCTTTAGGGAAAATCGCCAAGCAAAGGGCCGATTTAGGAGCATACTACACAAGATTAGAAATCGCTGCTAAAGGTTTGATGAGTGCCTATGAAAATGTTCAAGCCAGTGAATCGAGAATAAGGGATGCTGATATAGCCGAAGAAATGGTTAAATTCAGCAGAAATCAAATTCTCATTCAGAGTGGTATGGCGATGCTGGCTCAGGCTAACATTAAACCGCAGGCAGTAATGAGTTTGCTGCAGTGATAAGTCGCCCTTTAAGATTTATCCCTTGAAACTAAATTAGAAACTCTAGTTATAGAGTTTCTTTGTACGCACCATTGGCAGAAAAAAGAATTTTCTTTTTTCTGCCTTTTTTATATATTCATATTCATGTATAATATTTTAAAATATAAATTATTTATTTTAATAAACATATATTTAATATTATCATATTTAAATATTTATGCTGAACAATCTACATATTTAGAGCATTATCAAAGATCAAATTTTTTATCATGTTCTCAAAAACTAAGTGAGATAACTGAAAAGCGAAACTTAGATGAAGTAGAGACTTTAATATATGGTGAGTGTTTATTTCAAATCAAAGAATATAAATTGTCTGCTTTTTATTTCGCGAAACTGTTAAAACAAGAAAAAAGCAGAGCGATAAGAGCAGCTAGCAGGCTTTTAGATATCTATAGCCTTGGCGAAACAGAGATTCCTCTTGAAGAGTTTATAAATTATATTCTTGCTAACGATGACGCTTTGACTCTTTCTACGCGTTTACAGCCACTTCTTTTATCTAAGAATCAAATTCAATTATTTCTTGTTTTGTATAAGAAAAACCCTATCATATTTAATGAGCAGCAATTATCAGTTGTTGCCGCTAACAGTGATGAAAAAACTTTTGCAGAAATAATTAACATAAATACGAATTATAAAAAAGATTCAAAATTATTATGGGCAAAATATTATATAACTCATAAAAAAGATGAAAAAGCATTAATTCTTTTAGATGAGCTTATTAGTGAAACTCAAAATTATAAGGCATTATTGCTTAAGGCTTCAATTCTTTGGAACCAAAATAAAAAAGATGTTGCCGTAAATACATTAATGACTTTAGAAAAGTTTGGTCAAATAGGTTATGATTTAATAGCGTCTTTTTATTTTGAAAATGGTGATATGAAAAAAGCAATTAAAGCCATAAAAGATGCTATTTCAAAAGGATATCCTTTGCATGATAAAGAAATATTTTATGAAATGTCGGCACAAAATTTTATAAAAGCCGCGTATTTGTTAGAAAAGTATTACTTAGAAGCTAATTTATCAATATATAGATACCAGTCATTATATAATGATTATTTTAGGCAGGGGAATAAAAAAGATTACTGGAATGGATTGAAGCTTTTAGAAAAAGAAAACCAGGAACTATGTGAGAGAGCAATTAATGAGCAATTGGCATGGGATAAAATTGAAAATATTCTACCTGAAATAAGAGAATGCGTTGCACTCAATTTACCTGAAAGATATGACGCAATTATTTTTTCAGCGGATTCTTTAAATAGACATGATTTAATAATATCATTATTAGAAAATAAAAATAAATTAAATATAAATCAAACATACCTGTTGGCAAAAAGCTTTTATTTATATGACATAAAAAGTACAGATAAAGCAATGTTTTTGATGAAAGCAGCAGTTTTGAATTCAAATTTCATTTATGCAACAGAAGCAGAGTATTTTTTAGGTAAAATATATTTACGATTAAAAAAATATAGAGAAGCGGAAAATATATTTAAAACTTTAAATTACCAAGACAGTAGCGAGCTTTATTTTACGGCTTTAATGTATCAGGATAAATGGGATTCAATACAAAATGAACTAGAAACAGATTTCGCTGAGAGTTTAAAGAAAGAAAAAATATTTTATCAAACAGCATGGAGCTTAAAAACCAAACAGGGGAAACAAAGTGAGAATTTGCTGGAAATTTACCTTCAAAGCCCTGCAAAAAATGGCAGTAAAGCCGTTTATCTTTTATTCTTACTAAAGTACTTTAAGCACTCTGATAATATATGGTCGTTATGTTTAAATTTATTAAAATATCCCGAGGGACTTAAAGAGAAAGACTGGTTATTTCTTAAAGATATTATAAAAGAAGAGCCGTCGTCTGAACTTGAAGCTTTTTCTTTATATTGGTACAGCCATTACTTGTACTTTAACGGAGAAACTGATAAATCTTTAAAAATTCTAAGAAATATTGAAAATAATGAATTTGCTAAACTATTAAAAAATGAAATTAAATTTATTTTAATTAAACGTACAAATGAAGAAAAAAATAAAAATATAGTAACCGATTATTTTATTGAATTTCCTGATACGCCTTTTAGAGTTTTTGTGAAACCGTAAAAAAAATTAAAACAATTTAATCTATGAGATTTTTTTCTGAAAAATTAATATTGAACATTTTTAATATTAAACGTGGAATATCATAAATATACTTTATTTTCTGTAAGTACTCACTTCCTTTGCCGTAGAAAATTGTAGCCACAGGATTTTCAGTATGATTTAAATAAGAAAAATCTTCAAAGTTGCCATGATCTGATGTTATTATAATGAGACTATTTTCAGTGTCTATTTCTTCCCATATTCCCTCAAAAAATCCTTCTAGATGCGATATTATTTTTTTAGCGTCTACAAAACTTCCGTCATGTCCTGCTTTATCAGTAAAAAAATATTCATAAATAATTAAATTATAATTTTTAGATAAAGAGACAAGCTTTCTTCCCGCTGTTTTAGGTTTTACAAGGTTAATATTTAAGCCTTGTTGTTTCAAAAACCAGTTAGTTATATCCATATACAAACATTTACCCTCTAAATAATCTTCAATGGTAAAAAAGGGGAGTCCGCTTCCTTTTTGAATCATTGTAGTAGCAGACATAAAACGTTCACCTCTAGGCATTTTTATTTTAGTTAAATATTTAGAAGAATATGAATTAATAAGTGTACCTTTATAATTATTTTCAATAAACTTTTTTAAGATAGAGTGTTTTTTTAGATAGGGGCGCAAAGAGAAGGTGGGGAATCCGTTTATATGACGTTTCATAACTTTTGCGGCGTTAATACCCGTAAAAAGCGCTGTTTGGCCCGTTGCCGACTGAGGAATCCCTTTTACGCCCATGTGAGCGTCTGTCGTTATAAGGTTGCCGGGAGGAGAAAAAGAGCTCTTGCCGCCTAAAACAGATAAAAAATAAGTTTTATATCTTGCCAGCGGATTTATTTCTTTATTTGAAGTGCCTATCCCAATACCGTCTAAAAAAATATATATGACAGTCGATGGGATATTTGATAGCATTATTTACACAGGCTGAGGTCCCAAATTGCCAATTATTTTTTTGTTTTTTTGCGATGTTTTAGCCTTTATTTTTTTTTGTGTTGAATTACTGTTATCTTTATTTGTGGGTTCTTTCTTTTTAGCTAATACCGCTTCTTTTTTCTTTTTTGTTACAGGTACGCCATGCTTTAAGGCAATATTAATAAGTTCATCTCCTGAGATTGTTTCATTTTCAAGAAGATTTTTAGCAATAGCCTCTAAAGCTTTTTTATATTTTTTTAAGAAAGCCTTGCCATTATTGAAAGAGTCATCAATAATTCGTTTTACTTCTTCATCAACCAGACGGGCATATTCATCAGAGTGATCAGCATGTCTTGTATAGTCTCTGCCTAAAAAAACCGAACCGCTCTCGCCGCCGCTTAAATTAATAGGGCCTAGTTTTGAAGACATACCCCATTCAGAAACCATTCTTCTAGCTATAGTTGTAGCGCGCTCTATGTCGTTTGAAGCTCCTGTTGTGCTGTCATTAAAGGCTAATTCTTCAGCTAGTCTGCCGCCTAATAAAACAGTAATTTCATCAATCCAGAATTTTTTGGATCGCATATGTTTTTCTTCTTCGGGCAGCTGCTGTGTAATACCTAAAGCCCTGCCTCTGGGAACTATTGTTACTTTATGTATTGGTTCAGCATTTTCTAAGTATATACTCACAAGCGCATGCCCACCTTCATGATAGGCAATAATTTCTTTTTCTTTTTCGCTTATAAAGAAGGATCTTCTTTCGGGGCCCATTAAAACTTTATCGCGGGCGTCTTCCATATCTATTTGTTCTACCTTTTTTTTGCCGCGTCTGGCTGCTAAAAGCGCCGCTTCGTTTGCTAAGTTTGCTAAATCTGCGCCGGTAAAACCCGGTGTACCTCTGGCTACTTTTCTCAAATCAATTTCAGTATCCAGAGGAATTTTTCTTGTATGTATTTTTAAGATATCAATTCTACCGGTTATATCAGGTGTATCTACTACCACTTGTCTGTCAAATCGTCCCGGTCTTAAAAGAGCGGGGTCTAATACATCAGGACGGTTTGTTGCCGCCACAAGAATAATTCCTTCATTTTCTTCAAAACCATCCATTTCTACAAGAAGTTGATTTAATGTCTGTTCTCTTTCATCATGCCCGCCGCCTAAACCAGCGCCGCGAAGCCTACCCACTGCGTCAATTTCATCAATAAAGACAATACAAGGCTGGTTTTTTTTCGCCTGACCGAATAGATCTCTTACTCTGCTGGCACCTACGCCTACAAACATTTCTACAAAATCAGAACCTGAAATTGAAAAGAATGGCACCCCTGCTTCTCCCGCGATGGCTTTAGCAAGAAGTGTTTTACCGGTTCCCGGAGGGCCTACAAGAAGTACTCCTTTTGGTATTTTAGCCCCTATCTCACTAAATTTTTTGGGTTCTTTTAAGAATTCAACAACTTCTTCAAGTTCTTCTTTGGCTTCACTTATTCCAGCGACATCTTTAAAAGTTGTTTTATTTTTCATATCGGGATTTAGCTTTGCTTTTGAACGTCCAAAGCTTAAAGCTCTATTGCCAGTCGATTGAATTTGACGCATCATCATAAACCATATTATACCCAGAATAAAAATCCAAGGTAAAAATGTAAGCAAAGTACGCCAAAAGAAACTTTCTTCCTGAGGTTGTCCTTTAAAATACTGTAGTTTATTATTTCGCAAAAACTCTAATAGTTTAGGATCTTCATGAGCGATATATGTTTGGAATTTAATTTTTTCATTTTTTTCATTGTGGTAATAGCCGTTTATTAGATTTGGCTGAATAATTAATGGTTCATCTAATGAGGTTGGTATATGTTTTTCTTCTACTAATCGTAAAAACTCTGAGTAGGGTATATTTTTAATATTTGGGCGCTGTTGAGCCATTTGCCAAAATAATATACTTAAAATTAGTATTAATAATACTAGAGCAATATTTTTATAACCTTTATTCACTGTTTGCCATCCTTAATTATAAGCAACTTTTATATTTTGAGGCATGCTGTAAACCGATATATACCCTGCATTTAATATATTATATTATTCAAAAAAGTTAACCAAATTTTTATTAAAATATTTTTACAAGAAAAATTTTATTTTTAATCTTTTTGTGTAAAGAAAATAATTAAGTAAATATAAAGATTTCCGATAGTGAAAAGGATGAAACTATTTCAGTCTTTTTTCTTAATCGTAGGGACATTAAGTCTTTATAGCGGTATGGGGTGTTTTTATTCGTTTCAATTAGTTCAACCGGAGACTTTTAATGATTCTGTGAATGCCCAGGTGATAATTGATTATACAAATACATATGAAACTGATTTCAAAAACAATAATAATAAAATTGAAAGTAATGAAAAAATTGAACAAGAAGAAGAAATTAACATTGTAATGAACTCTAATTTAAGAGAAGATAATCCACAAGAAGTTTCTGAAGTAAAAAATACCCTGAAAAAGAGTTCATTTTTAGATTATCTTGAAAAAAATGACAATTATAAAAGCAGTAAAGCAAAAGTCGTTATTGAGAAAAACTTATACGTTCCATTACCAAAATATACAAAGGGTATATATCTGCATAATTTTACGGGACTTTCTGCTGAAAAATTAAAAACTTTTATTAATAAAGCAAAAGAAAATGATTTAAATACTTTTGTTATAGATGTGCAAAAGAAAATGATTCCAAAAGAAAATATAGATTTAGTGAAAAAAGCCGGAATTTTTCCTGTTGCGCGTGTAGTCGTATTTGAAGGGGGATTAAAAAAGAAAACTCCCGATTTAAATTATATAAAACATATCGTTCAGCTGATAGAAGACAGCGCGATACAGGGATTTCAAGAAGTTCAGCTTGATTATATTAGGTATGCCGATATTCCTGAACTATTATCTTTACCCTTAAAATACAAATACGATGTTATAAGCTCTATTCTAAAAATGGCAAAACAAAAAGCAAATGAATTAGGCATATTATTATCAGCCGACGTTTTCGGTAGAATTACTTTAAATACTCACGATCATATTGGACAAAAACTTGAAAATTTTGCTGTGTATATGGATACATTATATCCAATGGTTTATCCATCGCATTATACAAACGATCCCGCTAGAATAAGCAATCCTTATGGAACTGTTAAAGAAGGGGTACTAAATTCAAAGCAAAGGCTCTCAAATACAAGAATTGTGGCTTATATTCAGGGTTTTGATATGAAAATAGATTCATCTAAACTGACAATGGATGAATATATAAAAAGTCAAATAGAAGCAGTTAGGGATGCTAAAGGCGATGGATGGATAATATGGAATCCGCGTAATCAGTATGAACCTTCTTTTACGGCAATGAGAAAATTTGCCGTTGAAAATAACGGTCAAATTTATAATGTTAAGCGGAACAAATAGTTCTCTTGAACCGGGCTTATATGTTGCAGCTCTTCCTATAGGTAATGCCGAAGATATAACTCAAAGAGCCCGAAATATATTGTCACTAGTAGATGTAATTGCAGCGGAAGACACAAGAAAATTTAAAACATGGATTAATTTTTGCGGTTTAAAAATAAATGCGAAAATTATTACCTATCATTCTTATAATGAAATAAAATCAGCCGAAGGTATTGTAAAGTTAATAAAAGAGGACAAATCTGTAGCGCTTGTTTCTGACGCGGGTACGCCTAGAATATCTGATCCGGGGTATAATATAGTTCGAAAATGCCATGAAAATGGTATTTTAGTAGTATCAATACCCGGAGCGTCTTCGGTAACTGCGTTTTTAAGCGTATCGCCTTTGCCGGTATCACCGTTTTTATTTTTGGGATTTATAACTCCAAAAGAAAAAAAACGCTTGAATTTCTTAAACAGTTTTTCAAATTATCATGGTGCTGTGGTTTTTTTTGAATCGGTGCATAGAATAAAAAAATTATTAGCTTCAATACTTGAGGCATGGGGTAATTTAGAAGTATTTATAGGCAGAGAGATAACAAAAAAAAATGAAGAATTTTTTTGGGGATATCTTGATAAAGCAATATTATGGGCAGAAAATAAAAAAGGGGAATTTATTATTCAGGCAAATAAGAGAAAATGTTAATTTATTTCAATCTTTTTGCCGATAATATTAAAAATAGATTATCTTATAAATAACAAAGGAGAACAATATGGTAATAGATAAAATAGGTAATATTGGTAAAATTCTTCGTTCAGAAAAGCCTCAGGTGCCTAAAAATACATCTGTAGAAAAAAGCGGATCAGATTCTGTTAATATTTCAAGTGAAGCCGTAAAAGCACAGGAATTCGCGAAATCAAGTGAATCTGTTAAAAAAACGTCTGACGTAAGACAAGAAAAAATAAAAGAAATTAAACAAAAATTAGCAGACGGCAAGTACGATACTATTGATAATGAGATACTTGAAAAAGTAGCTGAGAAAATAGCAAGTTCTTTTTTAAGATAAATTTTTTATAAGATAGTCTAAACACGAGTGGAAAATTGGGTTCATTTCACGTTACCTACTCGTATTCATTTTGAAAATAATTGCTTATTAAATATTGGCAAATTCATAAGAAATTTTGGCGGCAGGGCTCTTTTAATAAACATTCGAAAAGAAAACCATACTAACGAAAAACTTGAAGAATTAAAATCTGTTTTATCAGATATTAAAGACGGGTGTATTGTTTATGAAGATTTAATAGCCGATCCTGATACCGAACAAATTGATTCGGCAACATATTTCGCGAAAAAAAGTCACGCTGATATTATAGTGGCGTTTGGTTCTATTGATACATTTAATACGGCGAAAGCTGTTGCTCTTTTAGCGCCAAACAGCTTTTTTGCCTCAGATTTAATGGATAACGATTTTATACCCAAAATAAACGCTTTACCGGTTATAACAGTACCCATTGAGCCTTCTATGGGAGAAGAAATGAATCCCGGTTTTTCTTTGGTTGACGCAAAAACCGGCAGAAGAAAATACTTTGAACATGAAATGCTTTATCCCAAAGCTGTTTTTTATGATCCTCTTGTAAGCTCTTATATTACCTCAGACAGAGCGTCAAGAATAGGGGGAGCATTACTATCTTACGCAATTGAAACGACGCTTTCTAAGTTAGCGAATCCTATTACCACAACATTTTCACATAAAGCGATTGAAAGTTTAAAGAAAAATATTATTTTATTTTATAACGATCCTAAAAATCAAAAACTTGCTGAAGTTATGATGTGGAATTCTGCTATGATTGGCGCTTCTATTTGCGGTGCTCCCGTGGGCGCTTCATGGGCAATAGCAATGGCTTTAAACACAGAGGCTCAAATTGATTTTCATTATGCTATTTCTTTGGTATTGCCTCATGTTATGGAATATTTTTTAACAAATTCTCCAGGTAAATATTTAAATATAGCAAGAAGTCTTCAGGAAGATGTTTCTGAAATTTCTGTTATTGAAGCCGCTATTAAAGCTGTTGAGGGTGTAAGAAAGCTATTTGTGGATATAAATTTGCCCTCGAGACTTTCAGAATTTGACATAACGAAACAGTCTATTTCTGAAATAGCCGAGACTGCTTTGCTATTGCCGCAGATTTCTAATTCGCCGCGTTTTCTAAATAAAAATGAAATAGAATCAATTCTTCTTTCAGCGTTTTAAAAATGGATTCTGAAGATATTAAAAAACTGCTAACAAAATTAAGCGAAAATAAAATATCAGTATCAGATGCTGTTAATAAATTGAAAATGTTACCATTTGAAAATATTGATATTGCTCATATAGATCATCATCGTTCAGTTAGAACAGGTTTTGCCGAAGTTGTTTTAGGTTATAAAAAGAAATCAAGTGATATTATAAGCATTATAAATAAAATAATAAAAAATAATCAAAACGTTTTAGTTACCAGATTAAATGAAATAAAAAGTTTAAGTATTAAAAAAAGTTTAAATAAACAATTATTAAAAAATTTTATTTATAATAAAGATGCAAAGGCGGCATTTTTTAAAATAAAGAACCCTAAAAAAATAAATGGCATAATAACGGTTATTACGGCGGGTACCGCCGATATTCCCGTTGCCGAAGAAGCCGCTTTTACAGCAGAGTGTTTGGGAGCAGAAGTAAAAAAAATTTTTGATGTAGGTGTAGCGGGTATGCACAGGCTTCTAAATTATCACACCGATTTATTAAATTCAAGCATTATAATAGCTGTTGCCGGTATGGAAGGCGCTTTACCTTCAGTTATCGCTGGCATAACAGATACTCCTGTTATTGCCGTACCCACAAGCATTGGCTATGGAGCGAATTTTAAAGGAATTTCTGCTCTTTTAACGATGTTAAATTCATGTGCTTCGGTTACAGTTGTAAATATTGATAACGGCTTTGGAGCCGCTCGTTTTGCGTGTGGAATATTAAATAAATTACAGCCTAAATAACCATGGGCAGGCGGTGTGTTTTTCTGTGAGCCGTAAAAAGGTCTCCTGCCTGCTTATATCTTTTTAATAGAAAATTAGTTCTTGTCTGTTCAACTCCCTCTAAAGCGGCTAATTTTTCAGCTACAAAAAAAGCAACGTCTTTTAAAGATGGTCCTGAAACTTCTACTAAAAGATCAAAAGAGCCAGAGACTAAAAGGCAGGCGGCAACTTCTTCTAATTCAGATATTTGTATGGCTACTTCATCATAGCCTGAACCCTGCATGGGTGTAACGTTTACTTGTATTAAAGCGATTACTTCGGGACTTTCAATTTTTTCCCAGTTTACAATAGCTTTATATTTCAATATAATTTCTTCATCTTCCAGGTTTTTTTTAATTTTCTTTATATCTTCTTCTGATAGATTAATTTTTTTTGCCAGTTCTGTATCAGTAATGTTAGAATTATCTTCTAATAAATTAAGAATTTTTAGTTCTTCAGTAGTGAGGGGTTTTAACATATTTTACTCCTTTTGTATATTCAAACATTTTAGAAACTCTGTCAATATGTTTTTAGCTTCTTCTTCTAATTTTTTCTTTTTTTCTTCTATGGAACTTTTTGATTCTTTTGTTTTTTCAGAAAGGCTTATATAAATTTTTACTTTAGGTTCTGTGCCTGAGGGACGAATAGTCAGCCTGCCTTCAGGCATTAGAAAATATTGAATTACAAAAGATTCAGGCAAACTTTTTTTTAGTTTTATGGCTTCTTCGGTTGCTGGCTGTTTTGTATTTGCTCTAAGATCTAAAATATCAATAATTTTTCTTGAAATATTCAGATTACTTATAAAAGAAGCGGGGTTTTCTAATTTTTCAAGAAATGCTTTCATTTTACTTGATTCTTCAGGTGAAAATTTGATATTATGCAAAATTTCAAAATATAAACCATATTTTTGATAGATTTCATACAATAAGTTTATTAGAGACTTTTCTTCTGCAATTGAAGCTAAGGCTAAAGCGGAGGATAAAGAATCTTTATCTCTAACCCAGTTTATGGGAAGGTATCCAAAAGACTCTTCGCTGCCAAAAAGATAGTTTTCAGGATCTTCTTTTATAGCCTCGGCTATATATTTAAAACCTGTTAAAGATTCTTTAATTTGAATATTAGCGCTTTCAGCTATTTTATTTTGAAGATTTGTTGTTACAATCGTTTTACAAATATAGGGATTTTTAAGCAAATTTTTCTTTTTTTGAATCATATATTCAAGCAGTATGCATCCAATTTGGTTGCCGTTTAAGAAGATGTAATTGTTTTTTTCTTTATAAGCGCATCCTATTCTATCAGCATCGGGATCGGTAGCTAAAAGAAGGTCATAATTATTTTTTTTACCTTGTATAAAGAGCTTTTCAAATGATAATTCTTCTTCAGGATTCGGACTTTTTACTTCGGGAAAATTACCATCAGGTTCTTTTTGGCTATTTAAAATATCAAAGTTAATAAAGCCGCATTCTTTAAACGCTTTTTCAAAAATCCATCCACCGGTGCCATGAAGAGGGCTGTATAGTATTTTAATTTTTTTTTCTTTGGTATTTATAAAGGGTTCTTTTTTTATTTTATGCATATAATTTTGAAAAATATTTTCTTCAATAAGGTCATCGTTTAGTATTTTTTCGTTTTGCCATTTATAAACTTCAGGCGGTATGTCTTTATAATTTGTTTCAATAAAAGATTTTTGAATGTTTTTATCAAGCGGAGAAACAATTTGCCCGCCGTCTGACCAGTAAACTTTATAGCCATTGTACTCGGGAGGGTTATGTGATGCCGTAATTACAATACCGCATTGAGCGTTTAAATGGCGCACGGCAAACGATAATAAAGGGGTAGGCGAGGGCCTTTTAAATACATTTACTTTAAAACCTCTGCTCGTTAAAAAATGGTATGTTATTTGAGCAAATGTACGGGAAGAATTTCTTGAGTCATAAGCAATTACAATTTTAATTTCATTTGTAAAATTTTTTACCAGATTTTTTGCTAAGGCGGCATTTAGCCGGGTGATATTAAATATATTCAACCTGCTTGTGCCATGGCCCACAACGGCCCTCATCCCTCCTGTGCCAAAAACAGGTTCTTCTTCAAAAGCGCCTTTGTTAATTAAGGTTTCTTTGTTGAGTAAAATTTCTTTTTTATCGCTTTCAGATAAAGGCGCGTTAATATATGATTTAAAATATTTATTACTATCTAAAGGCATGTTCCTATATTATATTAGCAAATAAGGGTAAAAGAAAATTTTTTATTATTTATAAATCAAGTTCACGTACTTTATCGGCGTTATCTTCTATAAATTTTCGCCGTGGAGCGACATCATCACCCATAAGAATAACAAAGGTATCGTCAGCGGCAATCGCGTCGTCCATTGAAATTTGTAAAAGAACACGTTTCTCAGGATCCATGGTTGTTTCCCAAAGTTGTTCAGGATTCATCTCTCCCAGACCTTTATAACGTTGAATGTTGTATTTTAAGTTTTCGTCAAATTTAGAGGTGATTTTATTTTTTTCTTCTTCTGAATATGCGTAATGAGAATTTTTACCTTGTGATATAAGATATAACGGGGGTCTTGCCAAATATAAATTACCTTCTTCAATAATTGGCTGCATGTATCTAAAGAAAAATGTTAAAATAAGGGTTTGAATATGAGCCCCGTCTACATCAGCATCTGTCATAATAACAACTTTTTTATATCTTAATTTTTGAATATCAAAGTCTTCTCCCACGCCGCAGCCAAGAGCGGTTATTAAAGCAGTAACCTCGGTATCATGAAGAATTTTTTCAAGTTTAGTTTTTTCTACGTTCGTAATTTTACCTTTTAAGGGTAAGATAGCCTGAAAGTGTCTGTTTCGCCCTTGTTTTGCGGAGCCGCCGGCTGAATCTCCCTCTACTATAAAAAGTTCTGATAAGTCTGGTTCTCTTGTTGAGCAATCGGCTAACTTGCCCGGCAGACCAGAGCCTTCAAGAGCGTTTTTTCGTCTTACAAGGTCTTTTGCTTTTCTAGCTGCAATTCTAGCTGATGCTGAAGCTATACATTTTTCAATTATTTTTTTAGCCTCAGTGGGATTTTCTTCAAAGTATTCTTTTAATTTATCATAAACTAATGATTGTATAATACCTTTCACTTCGCCGTTGCCAAGTTTCATTTTTGTTTGGCCCTCAAACTGTGGTTCAGGAATTAAGACGCTTATAATTGCTGTTAAACCTTCGCGCACATCATCACCCGTAAGTGGTGAGTCCATCTTTTTATCAAGACCAAAAGATTTTTTACTTTCATTGATGGCACGGGTTAAAGCTGTTCTAAAGCCTTCAAGATGCGTGCCGCCTTCGCGGGTATGTATAGCGTTAGCGAAAGTAAGAATTTGTTCATTGTAAGTATCGCAGTATTCTAAGACCATTTCTGCCTGAATGTTTTCTTTTATACCGATGATATAGATAGGTTTTTTATGAAGAGGATGTTTTTTTTCAGTTAAAACTTTTATAAATTCAAGAATACCTCCTTTGTAATGAAAAATGGCTTCTTTTGGCTCTTCAGCTCTTTCATCTATTAAGGTTATTTTTATTCCTTTATTTAAAAAAGCAAGTTCTCTTAAACGGGCAGCTAATGTATCGTATCTATATTCGAGAGTATCAAAGATTTCATGATCTGCTTTAAAAGTAACAATTGTCCCCGTGTTTTTTACTGATTTTTTAGAAATATTTAAAGGTGCTTCAGGCACTCCTCTTCTAAAAGTTTGCGTGTGTTGTACTCCATCTCGCATTACATCTACAATAACCCGTTCTGAAAGGGCGTTTACAACTGAAATACCAACACCATGCAATCCGCCTGATACTTTATATGCGCCGTCGCCAAATTTACCACCCGCGTGAAGTTTTGTTAAAACAACTTCAACTGTAGAAACTTTTGCTTTCGGATGCATTTCGGTAGGTATGCCCCTGCCATCGTCAGTAACTCTTATAATATTATCTTTTAGAATTTCAACTTTAATATTTTTACAAAAACCCGCCATCGCTTCGTCGATAGAGTTGTCGACTACTTCATAAACTAAGTGATGAAGGCCCGGTAAATCGGTAGAGCCTATATACATACCGGGACGGCGTCTTACCGCTTCAAGGCCCTCTAAAATTTGTATTTTAGAGGCAGAATAATCGCCGCTGGGCTTTAAGCTATTGTTTTCTAAAGGTAATTCTGCGGTACTCATATTAATTAAATATTATGTGATTTTCTTTAATTTTTGTATTAAGTTCTCTAAAACATTAGAATTTTCATTCTGTTGTTCTCTTTCAGGGGCCATATTGTTAGTTAGAGACATAATGTCTTTCATTTTTATATTTGATTTTTCCGTAAAAATTTTTAGGTCTTCCCAGTTTATTTGGCCGGTTTTTGTTTTAATAGAATTTACGGGGCAAAGCAGTCCTTTTGATATTTTTTCGCAGATTTCTTTTTGCAAAAGAGATATCTGCTGGGCAAAGATGGCATGATCTGCCGTGACAAAAAGGCAGTTGCCTTTTAATGATACTGGCATACTATGAGAGGCAAGAGTATAGCCTATAAGTTCAGGCCAGTTTTTTTTTATGTTGATTATTGCAGTATCAAGTTTTACTTGATTAACTTTACTTTCAGGTATGTTTGTTTTTAAATTATTAACAAAAAAATCAATATCGTATTTATTAATTTTTTTTATCATTTCACGAATATAAGCCGTGTTTTAATGTTTTTCAAAGGATGTAAATTCATGAATATCGTGACATCTTTCTTTTATTTGTTCAATACTTGTTTTCTCTAGACCTTCGGTAGTAAATTCTTCAACACAGAAGCTGGCCGCGGCCGCGCCCCAGATAACGGCTTTCTTAATAACCGGCATTGAATAAATATTGTCTTTATTTTGTAGATATTGTGAATATAGGTACGATGTAAATCCGCCCGCGAAACTATCACCGGCTCCTGTGGGATCTTTTACTTCTTCAGTGGGATAGGCGGCTGCCACAAAAACAAAATCTTTGGTAACAGTTAATACGCCATGTTCTCCTTTTTTTACAAGAACAATTTTAGGTCCGTTTTTTTGAACAATTTTAGCGGCCTTTATTAAAGAAGCTTCTTGTGCGAGTTCTCTTATTTCTGCATCATTAAGAAATAAAGCATCGGCTTTTTTTAACACGTCCCATAATGATTTTTGCTTAGATTCTATCCAAAAATTCATAGAGTCTAAGCCTACAAACGACAAGTTGGTCATTTGATTTACAACTTTCATTTGAATTTCAGGATCAATGTTCGCTAAGAATAAAAACGGAAAATTTTTCTGGGCCTCTTTTAAGTTCGGATTAAATTTTGTTAAAACACCTAATATAGTTTCATCAGTATGGGCGACATTCATATCATATTCATAATGTCCTTTCCAGTGAAAAGTTTTTTCTTCTGAAACTTCTATGCCTGATGTATCTATTTTTTTTGCGGCTAAATAATCTAAATGAGCTTTGGGAAAATCATTGCCAATAACGCTTACTATTTGCACTGGCGCTAAAAACGAAGCTGCCATTGAAAAATGACTGGCAGAACCGCCTAATATTTTTTCTCGTTTGCCAAATGGAGTTTTTACGTCATCTAAGGCGACAGTACCTGCTACTAATATTCCCATAAGTCAAAAATTGTTTTTAAGCAGCAGTGTCGAGCAAATAGCAGATAGAATGTATTAAAATATAGGTTATTTTGAGGGTAGTTTAGAAATTTAGTTAAATTATTCGCTTGTTAAAGGTATTTCAATTTCAAAGTTAACCATGACTTTTCTTTTTTGGTCAAGATCCATATAATCTTTTAAAGTACTTACATTTATTTTACCTTTATGTTTTTGTATAACTTTATTTGCCATGGTTAATCCCAAGCCGTAATCAAGTGTTTCGAATCTTTCGTCTAAATGTTTTGTTAAACGAAAGAATGGTTCAAAAATAACTCTTTCATAACCGGCAGGAATGCCTTCGCCTTCAGCTATGCCTTTTAGGGGTGTGCTTAAGACTGAAATTGTAAATAAATTTCTGGCAGCAGACAAAAGGATGGTTATAGAACTTTCAGGTTCTGAAAACCTAAACGCGTTTAAAAGCATTTCTCTTATTACTTTTCGCATTTGTTCTTTATTAACAGATATTCTTTTGCCCTGCAAAGGAAAGTTAGGATCACTAATTTTTATTGTTTGATTTTTTATTTTTCTTAATTTATCAAGGTCTTTAATTTCTTGTTTTATAAGTTCATAAAGATCAAGAAGACTTACAGGTACCAATCTGAAATCTTTTTGAATAAGTTCGTCAATTTCACTTATTACTTTTAAGGCTTTCTCGGCCATTTGAGTATTAGAAACTACCAATTCCATAATTCCCGCGGGAACAATATATTTATCATCTTCTTTTTTTGCCTGTTGAGTTAGTAAAGATAGTAGTGAAATTAAAGTACCAATGCCGGCGCCTTGAGTAAAGCTGGTTTTTAAGCTCGCAAAAAGATTTTTATCATATTTATCAAATCCTTTTTTCCCTGAGATTTCTTTTCTTAAAAGGTTCCAGTCAAGCTGGCGCGCAAGTCTCATATCCTGCTCTTTTTCTACAGCCTTTTCCATTTTTCTTAAAGAGGCCAGTTCAAAAGCTTTTGCTACTTTTATTATTAATTCATCTTCATTTACTGGTTTGGCAAGATAGTCGAAGATACCCTGTTTCATAAGATTAACAATTGTTTTAACATCTCTATCTGCGGTTTGAACTATAACTATAGGCTCATTACCTAATTTTTTCATTTCTTTTATAAGACTGAACCCGTCTAGTTTTGGCATATTCAAGTCAACTATAGCTATTAGAAAGTTTGTTTCTTTTAACTTTTCTAATGCTTCTGCTCCGTCTTTTGCCGATACCGGTATGTAGCCATTTTTAGATAAGTAATTTGAGACAATTTTCAGAGATACAGGGTCATCTTCTGCTATTAATATTTTATTTTTTTCTATACTCATTTTTAATTATTTTTTTTTATTTGATATTTTTACAAGTTAAAAATTATATTTGGTATTTTTTTTAACGATCCATCCTGCATAAGCGGAAAGAGGTGAGTCATATCTTTTGCGGTTATTACAATTTCTCCCCAAAGTTTTATGCACTTAGAAATTTCAATAATTGCTTCATTATTTTTGCCAAGGCCTGCCAATGCTTTTGCTTTTATAAATGTTGCTTCGGGATCTGTATTACCCCATTGTAAAAAATGTTTATTTATATTTGATAAAGCTTTTTCATATTCTTTATTAAATAAATAACATTCGGCAATTAAATCATGATAAGGAAAATCTTTTTGTAATTTTTCGGTATGATGAAATATAACAAGAGCTCTTTTATAATAGCCACTGTAATAATATGCGTTAGCGAGTTCTGTATATAAAAAATATAATGCCATATCATCTGTTCTTTTAAATTTTCTTACTTTTCTTAGAGTTTTCATAAGAATGCCAAGCGCCTCTTTACCGCGATGGTTATCCCGCAGTAGTCTTGAGTAAGTAAGGGCGTATTGAATATTTTCAGGATATAAGCAAACACTTCTAAGATAAAGTCTATTTGCTTTTTCATTGTATCCGATATCTTTATAAAAATTTGCGGCTATAAAATTTATTTTACCGCTCAATGGAGATTCGTCTAGAATGTCTTCAATATAATTTTTTGCTGAATTAACATTGCCAACTTGCATCAAGCATTGTATTTTCATCTGAGAGATTTTTGATTTTAAATGCTCATTAGATGAATTTTTTTCTAGGCTGGTTAATAAATTAAATGCTCTCGTATAATCTTCATCGTGAAAAAGTTCTTGCGCTTCACGAAGTTTTATAAAAATTTTCCTTCTTTCGATTGTAGCCACTTATGCCTCGCACACACATTTTTGTATAGATATAGTAAAAAATAGTTGAACCGTCAATAAATTAATATAATATTTGAAAATGTTTAAAAAATATAATTTATGTGAAAATATAAAACTATATCGATAGAATAAAAAAGATTAAAATGAAAATATTTGTAATATCAGCGCCTTCAGGTACAGGAAAAAATACAATAATAAATAGATTATTAGAGCGAAGGAACGATTTAATTCATAGTATTTCTACCACTACAAGAGCGATAAGAAAAGGAGAAAAAGAAGCGGTTAATTACTATTATCTAAGTAAAGATAAATTTAATAATATGATAAGTAAAAATGAATTTCTTGAATGGGCGAAGGTTTTAGATAATTATTATGGCACATCAAAAAAAGAAATAGAGAGAATTTTTTCTAAAAATAAAAATGCAATATTAGATTTAGATGTTCAGGGAGCTTTTCAGGTAAAAAAAACAAATCCCGAAAGTGTTATTATTTTTATAAAACCGCCAAGTTTAAAAGAATTAGAAAGAAGGTTAAAAGAAAGAGGCAGCGAATCAGAAGATGAAATAAAAAAAAGGTTAATTTTAGCAGAAGTTGAAATAAAAACAGCAAAAAAATTTGACCATATATTAATAAATGATAAATTAAAAGAAACAACGGAAGAACTTGACGGCATAATATCCGATCACGTTTTAGACTAAGATGAGTGAGAAAAAACCAGTTTTTGTAATAACAGGTCCTACTGGTGTAGGCAAAACCGAAATTATAGAAAATTTACCGGCAGATTTACCTATAGAAATTATAAGCGCCGATTCTAGGCAGGTGTATAAAGAAATTAAAATAGGAACTGCTCTTCCTTCTGATGAAGTTAGAAATAAATTTCCCCATCATTTGCTGGAATTTCTATCTTTGAAAAAGCAGTTTTCTGCCGGACAATTCGCTAAAGAGGCGTTAAAGCTTATACAAGAAATTCATGAAAAAAATAAAATACCCATTGTGGTAGGCGGTACTTTTTTTTATATTCGTTCACTATGGGATGGTCTCTTAAAAGAACCCGAAGTTCCCGTTATTTTAAAGAACGAAGTTGAAAATATGACGTATAGAGAGGCATGGGAAGAGTTGTCAAAGCTGGATCCTATCTCGGCAGAAAACATTGGTAAAAATGATGTGTATCGCATAAAAAGAGCTCTTTTGGTTACAATGGCTTCAGAGCAGCCGTTTTCAACGCATATTCGTCAGGGCGGTATTTATAATACCTATAATTTTTCAGGTTGGTGGATAGACTTGCCAAGAGAAGAACTTTATTCAAAAATAGATAAAAGAGTTAAAGAGATGTTTAATAATGGTTTATTAAATGAAATTGACTCATTGCTTGAAAAAAAATATACCTCTGTAGATCCCGGTCTTCGCACTATAGGTTATCGAGAAATTCTTCGGTTTTATGAAAATTTAAATCCCAAACCTTCATCGGTTACAAAAATATTGCCCGAAGTAATTGCTAATTTAATTGATATTATCTCTATAAGCACGAGACGTTTCGCAAAAAGACAGATGACATGGTTTAGAAATGATTCAAGAATTAAACAAATTAATAAAAAAGACGCTCTTAGTGAAATTGTAGAGTCTATTAAAAAAGCTATTATATAGGAAATATTTAAAAATAGCTTCTGTCTTGACGGTTTAATAATAAAGATAAGCCTTGTTATATGAGTCATAATGATTTTAATCTCGAAAAAGATATTTTTAAGCATGATCCTTTAATCTTAGGCGAAAAAAAATTCTTCTCGCGCTTAATTATTGGTACGGGAAAATATGCTGATTTTAATATCATGAAAAAATGTCATGAAACCTCAGGTACAGAAATGGTAACTGTGGCCCTAAGGCGAGTGCCCCTAGGTTTGAATGGGAAAAATAATAAATTGAAATCGATAATAGATTATATAGATACCCAAAAAATAACTTTACTACCAAATACATCGGGAACATTCAGTGCGAAAGAAGCGTACCGGCTGGCTAAAATGGCTGTAGCGATGGGTATGCGATATTTAAAAATAGAAGTTATGGGAGACACAAAAACACTTTTACCTGATCCCATTGAAACATTAAAGACAGTTGAAATATTAAGAAAAGAATTTACATCTGAAAAACTTTTTTTAATGGTTTATACAAATGATGATCCTATTATGGCGCTTAAGTTATTAAATGCAGGCGCAGATTGTATTATGCCGGCAGGCAGTCCTATTGGCAGCGGGCGCGGAATACAGAATCCCCAAAATTTAAAAATGATAATTGACATCATAAAAGGTAAAGTTCCTATAGTTCTTGATGCGGGTATTGGCTCTCCTGCTGACGCGGCGTTGGCAATGGAAGCAGGAGCTAGTGCGATACTTTTAAACACAGCAGTTGCTAAAGCACAAAATCCAGAAGCAATGGCAAAAGCAATGAGATTTGGATGGATTGCAGGGAGGTTATCATACATAGGAGGCAGAATTCCTCAAAAACTATACGCTACGGCTTCAAGCCCTGAAATAGATTTTTGAAAAATTCAAGTATTTATTGTATATTAAAATATATGAAAAAACAATTATCTGAAGCAATTATAAACCTTTTAACACACGGTGTTGAAGGTACTCCCGCAATGATCAAAGACTGGGGTAAAATGTGTCTACAGATAATAAGAGAAGGTCTTTCAGAAAAAATAGAGGGATTTCACTCAGAATTTATGAAATCTGTAAAAAACTTTTCAACGGATTCATTATTAATGTTAGAAGACGCGGATGAAAAAGATATTATAAAAGAGTTAAAAATATTAGAAGAAAAAGAAATTGTATTAGAAAATACATTATATAATGAATATTCTTTAAAAGATAAATCAAAAATAATTTTTTTTAGAAACAATCATGATGTTTTCTTTTTAGGGAACAATTTAAACCTTAATCCTCTTCAATATGCGAGATCTCGTGTGAAAAATTTTTGCCAGCAGTTTAATATAAATAAAAAAAATATAGATGAAATTATAATTAGTGTTATAGAAGCTGCTGAAAATGCGGTAAAATATTCAGATTTATACACAATAGCCGCTGAGCAGTCGTTTAATGGTTCTAATTATAAAATTAAAATGGTGAATAGTACTTATCAAATTGTTTACGATGAAAAAAGTATAGAAGAAAAATTCTCTGAAAAATCATCGTTAATGAGAGGTGTTAAAGTAATGAACAAGCTTTTTGACAGCCTGAATATTGAAAGAGATAATGAAATTAACTGTGTGACACTTGTAGCTAAAAAAGAATGTTCAAAATAAATTTAGGTTTTATTTTAAAATAAAAAAAACAGCTTTATCTTCTTTGCCGTCTTCTTTTAATTTTTCATGCCATTTTCTAACTCTTCTATAAGGTTTTAGCTCATCTTTTGGATGAATTTTAGTTTTTAAAAGAAATGAAATGGTGCTTTCTTTTTTTAATTTATTAAATATATTATAAGCATAATCTTCTTCTGTTTTTAGAAAATCAAGAGTTTGTTTTGAAAAAAAATAATTATCCGCTGAGTTTTCTGGCTGCATCAAAAAAATTTTTGTTATATCTTGAGAAATAATATGAATATCTAAAATATTTATAAGAGGAGCTTCATTTTTAAATTTGAAATACTTTAAGTCTTGAAGAGAAACAATAGGATTTTTAATATTTGTATGTATATAGTTTATATTTTCTGTTTTACTTAAAGAATATAGTACAAACAAAGCGCTTATGCTGAGAGTAAATATTTTTTGCTTTATATTTAAAACACTTTTGGGAATAAAAGAGAAAGCTAAAAGATAAAAAAATAAACCTGATTGAGCTTTTGTTATTATTAACGCTATAAGAGCTGGTATAAGTTCTATAGAAAGCAGAAAGAATATATTTTTTTTTTCTACCTTAAAAATTGTTGTGTAGATATAAATAATTAACGTGAAAACTAAAAATAAAATATACTGATAATTAAAATAAATTTCTTTTGAGAAAATATCATTCTTAAAAACAGCATCTTTTTGGTAGTATGCAGTAAGAAAAGTTTTTAGATATACATAAAAATTGTCATATTTGAAGAATAAAAATTTCGCGAAAAAATAATGCGATATTATAAGAAAGAAAAGAGCAGTTGAAAATAGTTGAATTATTCTTTTAGTATTTTTATTTTGTTTTATCTCAAAAATAAAAAGAAAACCTATTAAGGGCATGTAAAACAAAGAAAACAAAAGAATTAAAAAAACATACAGCAGAAAGAATTTTTTTTTTTGTAAAAATGTATTTAAATTAGGGTTTTGGGTTATAAAAAGATAAAGAAAAATACCGGCCCAAATAATTAAAAGCTCGCTTCCTTTTTGAAACAAAAAAGGTATAGATAATAAAAAAAATTCAAAAGGAATGTATTTTTTTATTATATCTGCGCATTGTAACAAGATTATAAAAATAAATATGATAACAAAATATATAAACACTTTATATGAGAATAGTTTATAGAAAATTGAAGCGCCAATAAAAAGAGGGTGCAGCAGGCTTAGGTTCATGTTTAGGAACATAGGTTCCTTAAAAAAATAAAATAAAGCGCTTTCTAATGAAATTTTACTTTCTGCCCAATAAAAATAAAAGTTATCTTCCCATGAATTAGCGGTATCTTTCCAAAAATAAAAAGAAAAAAATATAAGTACCAATGACGCCATAGCGTAAATAAAGTTATCTAAATATTTTTTTTTTATGCTTTTATTGAAGAGCATAAAATTAACTGAAAATGGAAGATATTAGATCCTGAGGGTTCTCTGCCTGCATAAATGCGGTACCCATAAGAACGGCGTTTACATCGCTCGGTAAATTTTCTAATTGCTCTTTGTTTTGAAAACCCGATTCAGAGACAATAATTAAATTATTTAGTTTTTCTTTAGGAATAATTTTTAATATATTCGCCGTGTTGTTTAAATCAATAGATAGATCAGATAAATTTCGATTATTTATACCTAAAATTTTAATGTTTTGGTTTAATGCTCTTTCAGTTTCTTCTTCATTGTGTACTTCTACAAGAGCAGGCATATTAAAATCTTTGCCTGCTTCAATCATTTCTTGAAGTTGAGAATCTGAAAGTGCGGCCGCTATTAATAGATAAGCGTCTGCTCCAAATAAACGGCTTTCTTTTACCTGAACCGGATCAATAAGAAAATCTTTTCTAAGAAGAGGTTTTTTTGTAAAAGCGGCAGCTAGAGCCAAATCGTTCAGTGAACCCCCAAAATACCGTGGTTCAGTTAAAATAGATAAAGCTGCCGCATAAGGTTCATATATTTTAACGGCTTCTTCAACTGTTATCTCAGGCCTAATATCTCCTTTTGATGGACTTTTTCTTTTTAGCTCTGCGATGAGAGCTGGTATTTTGTTTTTTCGTTGTAACGCTTCTATAAAGTTTTTATTTGTAGGTTCAGTAGGTTTTTTTGTAAGAATACGGGCTGCCGCTAAATCTTTTTTTCTTTCATTTATAATTTCATTTAGAACACTCATGTTTTTACTTCCCTAAAAGGCTGGCGGCCATACCTAAAAAAATAAGAAATCCCATAGCATCTGTTAAAGCAGAAACCAGTACAGATGAGCCCCAAGCGGGATCTTGTCTCGCGAATTTTAATAAAAAAGGGATAGCAATGCCGGTAATTGTGGCAAAAATCATATTTAGTAAAAGCGCACTAGCGACAATAACTCCTAAAATATAAGAATTTTCAATTTTATATGCTGTAAAGCCAATTAAACTTCCTATAATTAAAGAACCAATAATCACAGAATTAATTTCTCTAAATAATACCCATTTTGCTTTTTTCCAGTTTAGATCGCCGGTTGCCAGACCCCGTACTATCATGGCCACCATTTGATTTCCTGTGGCCCCGCCCAGTGCCGCGACAATAGGCATAAACGAAGCAAGTATAATAAATTTTTGCAAAGTTCCATGAAAAAAACCCACTATTATAGCGGCTAAGCTGGTTGTAAATAAATTTACAAATAGCCATGGTATTCTATGTTTTAGTGATGTGCTTAATGTATTTGAGATTTTTTCATTTTTATTTAAACCAACCATTTTATAAACATCTTCAGAGGCTTCTTTTTCAAGAACATCGACAATATCGTCAATTGTAATTCTGCCTAGTAAAACGTTTCTATCGTCTACCACGGGAAGGCTGACTATGTCATAATTTTGAATAATTCTGGCCGTTTCTTCTTGGTCTAACCCTGGCTGAACAGTAACCAAAGGCGGACTCATTATTTCGTTTGCTTTTTTGTTTTTTTTTTCAAGAATAAGTTTTCTAAGAGGAATATATCCTAGAAATTGATTTTGCTTATTTACCACAAAAATTAAATGCAGATCTTCTAATTCATCTTTTTCAACTACTTTACGAAATTGACTAATTATCTTTTCGACCGTAGCCGTTTCAATAACAGCCATAAAGTCAGAAGTCATTAAGGCTCCCGCTGTTTCTTCGGGATATTTCATTAATTCTTTAATTTTTTGAGAGTATGTTTTGTCGAATTTTTTAATTATTGAGTTGGCTTCCCATTTCTCAAGTCCTTTTAAAATATCAACAGTATCATCAGGTTCAAGAGATTTTAATTTATCAACAATCCATTCAGTATTTTTTGACTTTAAAATTTCTGTTCTTTCTGCTTCATCAAGTTCAGCCAAAAGATCTGCGTTTATATCTGAAGGTAAAAGACTAATTATAAGTTGTTTTTCTGTCTTGTTGAAAAAATGCCATAAATTGGCCATAGCGGTAGAATGAATTTGAGAAAGTATTTTTTTAAGCCAAGATTCCCGCTTTCGCCCGATAAGACGCTTAATTAATGAAACGATACGCTGCTGGTTTTCTTCAGTAATTAAATAATACTGATGAGAGCTTTCTAGCATAAGTCAAAATTTACAAATTGTCTGATTTGACTATCTTTTTTATGAAAGTTTTTCTATGAAATGTGGTACAGCCTAGTTTTTTTATCGCAGTTCTATGGCTTAATGTCCCATAACCCATGTTTTTATGAAGATCATAATCAGGAAAACGTTTTGCAGCTTTTAGCATTAGTTTATCACGAGTTACTTTTGCTATAATTGATGCGCACGCGATAGAAAAAGACAGGTTATCGCCGTTTACTAAGTCAAATATTACAGGCATGGGATCAGACATCCCCACTGCCGGATACGAAAAATTATATTTGCCGTCTAATAAAACAAAAGAAATTTTGTCTTTATTTTGCGTAGTGTTTAACTGTCTTGAAAGCTGTTTTATTAAACGATAAATACCATATTGAATTGCTCTGTTGATATTATAAGTATCAATAAATTTTACTGAAATATGTGAAAAAGCAAAATTAAACTTAGTGTTAATTAAGCTGTATAATTTTTCACGTATTGAAATGTTTAGTTTTTTTGAATCTTTTATTTGATTATACCATTCTATATTAGTGAGGCTATAAATTTCATTAATTGGTATTAAAATACCGCCCACTGTAACTGGTCCAAACAGAGAGCCTCTTCCTGCTTCATCTATAGAAACTAAATAACTATTATCACAGTTTTTTTTATTCGTGAAATATTTTTTTGAGAAATGTTCTTCCCATGGTTCAAACACAGAAAGCCGGTTTTTAATTTATTTTTTTTCTTCTTTTGGTTCTGCTGTTGATGTTTCAGCCGTTTTTTCGACAGCCTGCTCTTGGTTTTCTTCTGCTGTATTTTCGGGCTGCTTTTCTTGTTTATCGGCTTTTAGTGTACCGTCTTCAACAGTAGCCGCTGTAGTATCTTTAAGTTCTTCTAATTTCTCATCTTCTTTTTTTGTTTTTGCAGACTCGCTGTTTCTAAGTTCTTCTGCCTGCTTATAAACTGTATCTTCTTGAGGTTTTCTATTTATTTCTTTTAAGCGGCCTTGTTTACCTATTTTTTCTCTTAAATAATAAAGCTTTGCTTGTTTTACTTTTGAATTTTTTACAACTTCAATTTTATGAATAGACGGTGAATTAAGAAGAAAAATTCTCTCTACGCCTACATCAAAACTTATTCTTCTTACAGTAAATGTTTTTCCCGAACCACCGTTTTTTATTGCTATTACAACGCCCTCGTAGGCCTGAATTCTTTGCTTTGTTCCTTCAATAATTTTATACTGAACCTTAACTGTATCTCCTACACTAAAACTTAGCGGCCGTGTAACCTGCAGTAAATTAAGTTTTTCAAGCATTGATGTTTTCATATGAATTCTCCTCGAATATTTAGACATTTTTTTATTCAAAGACAGGTTGAAAAGCAATTTTTAATAATTTAATATTCTTTTTATGCTAGAAGGACCCACATTTAAGTTTATGTTTAAGGTTGACGGCGTGTCTTAAAATTAATCAATAGTGTTATTATTTAAAAAGGTTTTAATTTATATTGTAAATAAAATTACTAAAATGAGTAAAGAAAAAAAAGACAGCAAGTTATCTAATAATATAGAAAAAAACGGAGCAAGAATTATGATTGATACTTTGCTCGAAAATAATATTGAAGTATGCTGGGGATATCCAGGCGGCGCGATACTTCCTTTCTATGATGCTTTGATGCATTCTAAACTTAAACATTATCTGGTAAGGCATGAACAGGGCGCCGTTCATGCGGCACAGGGTTACGCGAGAGCCACGGGAAAGTTAGGGGTTTGTATTACCACATCGGGGCCTGGAGCTACAAATATTATGACGGGCCTTGCTGACGCTAAAATGGATTCAACGCCTGTTTTAGCTGTTACGGGTCAGGTAGCTTGTGCTGATATAGGTTCTGATGCTTTTCAAGAAGTAGATACTTATGGGATGACCATACCTATAACCAAATATAACGCACTTTTAAAAAGTGCTGATGATGTGGCAAGGGTAACTAAAGAAGCTATTACTATAGCATTATCTGGCCGGCCGGGAACGTCGCTAATTGACTTTCCTAAAGATGTTCAAGTGGGTTTAAGTACAAACTATAAAAATATTAAAATGAGAATACCCGATTATCATTTTAAAAATCCTCCCATTGAAGGGGATGTTGATAAATTAATTAGTGCAATTAATAAGGCAGAAAAACCTGTATTGTATGTTGGTGGCGGGGCCATTACATCAAACGCTTACAATGAAATAAAAGAATTAGCTGAAAAAGCGCAGATACCGGTTGTTAGTACTTTAATGGGTTTAGGGGCTTTTGCGGGAAATCATGAACTGTCTTTAGGAATGCTGGGAATGCATGGAACGGCTTATGCCAATAAGGCTGTTATGGAATGTGATCTCATAATTGCATTAGGAGCAAGATTTGATGACCGCGTGGCCGGTAATACCAGCGATTTCGCGAAAAAAGCCATTAAAGCTCAAATTGATATTGATCCGGCTGAGATTGATAAGAGAGTATTTGTAGATATTTATATTTCAGCAAATTTAAAAGAAGCGTTGAAAAAAATAAATCCGCATATAAAGAAAAAAACAAGCGGATCTTGGGTAAGTTTTATTCAAAAGTTAAAAAAAGAAAATCCGCTAAAATTTGATCTTGGTAAAGGTGAAATTAAGCCTCAATATTTTTTACATGAACTTTATAAAAAAACAAAAGGAGACGCTGTTATTGTTACAGATGTCGGTCAACATCAAATGTGGTCCGCTCAGTATTATCCGGTTAAACATCCCAGACAATTTATTACTTCGGGAGGTTTAGGTACTATGGGTTATGGTTTACCTGCGGCTATAGGCGCAAAAATTGGTGTAGGTGAAAAGCCGGTAATATTAATTTCAGGCGATGGTTCTATTCAAATGAATATACAGGAACTTGCTACGGCGAAAATGCATCATATTCCCGTAAAAATAGTTATATTTAATAACGGCTTTTTAGGGATGGTAAGACAATGGCAGGAACTATTTTTTGAAAAAAGATTTTCACATTCTATTATGGGGTATAATCCGAATTTTATTAAAATAGCAGAAGCTTACGATTTGAAGGCAAAAAGAATAATTAAAAAAGATGAAATTGAAGAAGGATTAAATTTTCTGCTTGAAAATAATGACGCTTGTATATTAGAAGTAAAAATTCCATGTGCCGAAAAAGTATATCCTATGATACCTGCCGGTGCCAAATATGAAAGTATTATTGATTACGAACATGATAATAGTAAGGGAAATTTGTTTACGGTAGTACCAAACAATCCGTGAAGTAAAAAAATAAGGAATTAGATTTGAAACATACTCTTTCAGTATTGGTAAAAAATCATTACGGTGTTTTAAGCCATGTTTCAGGATTATTTACACGAAGAGGGTATAATATCGATTCATTGTCTGTTGGTGAAACTGATAATCCTGAAGAATCAATTATTACGCTTGTCGTAGATGAAGAACCCCATATGGTGCTTCAAATTGAAAAACAGCTTTATAAACTTGTTGATGTTATAAGCATAGAAGACTTAACAAAAAAAGAGTCGCTTCAGCGTGAACTTGTGATATTAACAGTAAAAACTTCAAAAGATAAAAGACATGAGATATTAGGTCTTGTGGATGTTTTTAAAGCAACTATTGTAGATATGACAGATAGCGCTATTATGATAGAAATGAGCAGTAATCCAAGAAGAATTGATACATTTATTAGAGTTTTTTCTGAGTATACCATATTAAAAATGGCTCGTACGGGAACTATTGCTCTTGAATTTCCTTCAAGTAAGCTTGAAAATACTAAAAAATAATATAATGGTTTTTATTTATAGATTTTTAAAAAAAATAGCACATAAAAAATTATATAAAGTTGAACTCTTGTTATGTTTTTCTTTCTTTTTTTTCTGTTCTCCTAGTGTTGACGATTTGATAAAAAAGGCAAAAGATGAGCTATTAAAAGAAAATAGTTATGAGGCGCTAAGATATTTTCAAAAAGCTTTTGAAGTTTCTTTGCCTGATGAATTTTTTCTTGCAGATAGAGACATTGCTTTTTCAATGATAACTGTTTCTGCAGATAGAAGTAAAGCGTTACTTTTAGAGAAAGAGAAAACAAAAAAAAATGAAAATATTTTTTGGATTATAGATTTAAAAGATAAAGATGAATTAAAAGAAAAGATAAAAGGCAAAGTCTACTACACGGTCTTATCGCCTAAAGGTAGATATGCTTTATTTTCTATCTTTTCTCAGAATAAAAAAATAGATATTCCTAAAGATATTCCTAAAGAAAGTGATGAAGAAAGTGATGAAGAATTCATTGAAGAAGAGAATTGCGCGATATGGATTTGGGATAATCAAAAAGAAATCTTTATACCTACGGCAGATCTTTTGCTGAATTGCTACCAAAAACCGGCTGTTTCAGAAGAGGGAATTGTATTATTTATATTAAATGAAAAAATTTCAGCCTATGATATAAATAAAAACCCATTTGTTTATCAATTTGTAGAAGAAGAACCGGTGCCGCCGGTTAAAAAATTAAATAATATAGGCAGTTTCTTTTTTTCTACTAATAATAATCCATATTTTTTATATGGTGTATTTGGCAGATATGATTTTTATGCAATAATAGATAAAAAAATTAAAAAAATAACGAATGAAGCTTCTTTTAGTCATGTTTTTTTTCTTGGTCAAGATGAAGTGCCGGGAGTTTTTTTAGGGGGGGCGTCTGAGCATAAAATGGTTTTTTATAAAATTAGCGATCAAGTAGAAATCGATTTTCAATTTCCCATAAAAGAATGGAAGAATGGGGCGTTTATATCACGCGATCATTATTTTTATTTAATGGGCAGCCGCCTAATTGAAAAAAAGAATGATAAAGAAAAAGAAATGCCTTTTTGGGGTTCTCAAATTTATGCCGGATTACAAAACGAACTTTGTTTTTTATCGCCTTTGGGAACAGCTTTAATATATAAAGGTAATATACCCGATCCTAAAAGCGTTTTGATATTTGAAAAAGGGTGGGAATTAGATGAATCAGATAAATAATAAAAAACTATATAGAAAAAGGGTTTACACATTTAACATGTTTTAAGCTTTTACTGACTGAAATTTATGATATATATTATTTTTTTAATAGTAATTATTATCTCTGCTGTAATTTTATTATTGCCTATTATGAAAGGGGATGCAGCGGAATATATAATAGAAGAGTCTGCTTCAGAGAAAAAAAATACAGAAGATGAAAAAAAACTTCAAGATTTGCATGATAAAATTGAAAGTACAAAGCTGGCTTTAAAAGATCTTGATTTAGAGCATAATATAGGTAAAATTTCAAATGAAGATTTTGATTTGTTAAAAAAAGAACTTCTTTCTGACTGGGTTGAGCAAGAAGAAATTTATAAAAATTTACTTACCAAGGTTCCTAAAGGTAAAATTAAAAAAACAGATATTAAAAAATCAAATATATCATCAAAGCCTGAAGCGTTAAAACAAAAATTTTGCTCATCATGCGGCAAAAAAGTAGAAGCTGAAGATAAATTCTGTAGTTCATGCGGTAAGTCTTTAAAAAATTCAAAAAGTAAAAACAAATTATCTGGTTTTTTACTGCTGATTCTTTTTTCTTTTTTTAGTAAACCTGTAAAGGCTTTAGATATTGAAATAAATATAATAAATGGTACTGTTAATAAGCCGGTAAAGATTGAAAATTTAATTATTTATAAAATGCAAAATTTAAAAACAAATCAATTTAAGTCAGTAAAAAATATCGGACCCCAGTATATTTTAAAAGATGTGAATATAGATGACGTAAAGTCTCTTTTAATTCATGGTATTTATAAAGAAATATCATTTTTTCAAGTATTAAATATAAGTGATAAAGAAGAACTTAAAACAAACTTTTTAGTATTTGAAACAGAAAATAAATATTCTTCCCAAATAAAGACAAGAACATTTATCAACTTAAAATACCATCAAAATACTTTAATTGTACAAACACTTTACCGCTTTCAAAATAATATGAATAAATCATTTTCAGAAAAAAATAAAGGGCTTGTTGTAGCAATACCAAAAATAGCTTCTAATAAAACAGTTTCTATAGGAGTTGAAAATATTGAATCTGGTTTAGAGTGGCTTAACGTTTCACCAGAACCTACGGCCCCAGATAGTGATCTTTATTATGTGCCCATATCGGCAAAGCCCGGCGATCAATATATTCAGGTGCAATATTTTATTCCATACAAAGATAAAAAAGCAGAACTAAAAATTGGTATTCCATATCCACAGGCAGAACCAATGGATTTTTCAATTGAGCCTCGGGATATTTCTGTAAAAATTAAAGAAGACCCTAAATGGTCAATAAACTGGGAAGAAGTAGAGGTTGAAGGGCAGACAGCGGTAAAGCTTCCTTTATTGCAAAAGCAGATAACTTTTCTTTTTTCTGGCGGTAGCGAAATTCAAGATTCATCTTCTATGACGAATACACGCCCACAAGAAAAAGAGCAATCTCATGGGTCACCAATAGAAATAAAGTCACCAGTTTCTATAGAAGAAAAATTTATATTTTCTATAGTAGTCATTATTTTATTTTTTATTTTTTTGTCACATATACAGTCGAATCCGGCTTGGTTGAAATCAATTTGGCTAAAAGAACTTAAAAAAATTAAATACCGTCTCGACAGTCTTAAAGACTTGCCAATATCAGATGAAAAGAAAACAAAATTAAAAGAAAAATTAGAAAGCCGTCAAAATGCTTTAAGCCGATGGTTTGAAAAATAGGTTTTATTTATGCCTGAAAAAAATATAAACAGGCTTATCTGCTTTTCAAATTTGGGTAAACAGTTTGATTACCGTTGGGCCGTTCGAAAGGCCCAGGGCGAAATAATTGAAAATGATTATCTTGCTTTATTAGGTCCGAACGGAGCAGGAAAATCTACATTGCTGCATCTTCTCACAAGATTATATAAAGCGCATGAGGGTGAAGTAAGTTATCCCGGTTTTAAAAATCTTAGGGATTTTTATTCAAAAATGGATTTGTTAAGTCATCATAGTATGTTTTATCCCCGACTTTCAGCATTTGAAAATATAGATTTTTTTAATAGACTGCGTTTTGAAAAAGAAGCCAAAGAAAGCATAGATTACGCTTTAGAGTTTACAGGACTTCAGCAGGCTAAAAGGAAAAAAGCGGATGGATTTTCACGGGGTATGCTACAGCGTTTGACCTTGGCCCGAATGATTTTAATAAAACCTGAGATGGTGTTTTTAGATGAGCCTTTTACGGGTTTAGATCTTTCCGGACAAAAAATGCTCATTCAAATACTTCAAAAAAGAGGTATGCCCGAAATATCATGGAAAATAAAAAGTTTCATTTTAGTAGATCATGATTTTAAAAGGGCCCATGAATTATCAGAACAGCTATGGATAGTTACAAAGGGAAGCCTTGCCCAAAAAATTGAGAAAAAAAAGATATCATTAAAGGAGCTTGAAAAAAAATTATCATGAAACTTGTCTCAAATGTATTTTTTAATATCTTAAAAAAAGAACTTCATCTTCTTTTTTCGGGCTCGGGTTTTTTTTGGCTTTCACTTATATTTTCTATTGGACTGTTTATGCTTTTTAGATTTACGCTGCCGCCCGAACACATGAGCGGCGAGACAGCAGTAAGTATTCTTTGGGCCGCCCATTTAATAAGCTGCTTATTTTGTCTTTTAGCGGCTCAGGAATGGGAATGGGAATGGTTCGCGTATAGAGCCGTAAGATTAAGCGGCACGCAGGGTCATTTGGTTTTCGTAAGCAAATCTACAGCGTCTTTTATAGCTTTAGTGCTTTTATGGCTTTTAGAGCTGATTATATGGTTTATTTTTTTTAACAGTACATTTATGTTTGCAGGTGATACTTTTATAGATAAAGGTATTAATATTATTAATATGTTTATTCTAGCGGGCTCTTTAACAACTATTGGAATAACATTCTTAGGACAATTAGCCGCTATCTTAGCTTTACACAGTCGTTTTCGTCATATATTACTTTTAATATTATTTTTTCCCTTAAGTCTTCCTGTTTTAATAGCGGGCAGCTCGTTTTGCCGCAATATAATAAACGGTGGCATGTGGCAAGATTCAAAAGGAATATTAAATTTAATAATCGCGTTTTTATTTATTTATTTAGCCGCAGGCATAGCTCTATATGATTATTTGTGGGAAGAATAAATACGCAAAATAAAAATTAGTTGACTAAATTAATCTTTTTTGACTAGTATCTTTAAAGAATAAAATTAGTTAAGGAATATTATTAAGATATTTATCAGGAGGAGGATAATATGAAAAATATTCGGTTTTTGAGAAATTTAATAGCCATATGTGCTTTTAGTATGGTTATTTTTATTGGATGTGGGCCATCTGAGTCAATGATATCTGGTGATGACTATGTTACAGAAGGATGGCTTGACGATGAAACTTTTCAAGTTAGGGGTTTAGGTGCTGCCGCTGAAAATGCGAAAGGTTTTGTGGTACGAAGAACTCAGTCTAAAGAAGCTGCTTTAATGAGTGCTCAAAAGAGAGTTGTAGAGCTTTTGGTAGGGGCCAAATTAACAGGTGCTTCTGGATCTGACAGCGGCCAATCTACTGGAGTCGCTATTACAAAAGAATTTGAAGGTATGGTAAAAGGCGGTGCCATTGTTAAAGAAACGTATGATGGTGAAGATAACTGTGAAATAGTATATCGAATTCACGCTGAAGACTTAAAAGAAAAAGCGGAATCAATGGCAAAAAGTACAGAATAGTATAATGCAAAGATTATATTATAATAAAAAGACGGTTTTAAACCGTCTTTTTTTTTTATTAAAAATAAATATATTTATTTTTGAAATTTATTGTAAAGGTATCTATCAAAATTAAAAAGGTATATGATAAGATTAGGCGATTTATTAATTAAAAAGAATCTAATTAACGAAACACAGCTAAATCAAGCATTAGAATTACAAAAAAAAAGAGGCGGACTTTTAGGTGTTGTTCTTGTAGAAATGGGTCTTATTGACTCACATGTTCTAGCTGAAGCTCTTGAAGAACAGGAAAAATTAGCCGAAGCCGGTTTTGAGGATAAAAGAGAACCGGCCCCTAAGATGAGATTGGGTGATTTGCTGATTAAAGAAGGCGTAATAACGCAAACTGAACTTGAAAGAGCTCTTGAAAGGCAGGAAGAAACAAAAGAAAAATTAGGTTTTGTATTAATGAAAATGGGATTTTTAGACCAGCCTACACTACTAAGATATCTTTCTAAACAGGCCCAGTCAATTATTGATAATATCAGTATGGCAAATATTGAAATTGAGCATTTACAAAAAAAACATGGTCATCAAACTGACTAAAAAATCAATAAAAAACCCATTTATTATAGTTTATTAAATGAATTTTGCCATTAAAAGAATATTTACTTAAATAACCATACCATTTTTCTGCATCAGGTGTATATTTTTTTGAATGTATTAAGTATATATTTGAGCAACTTAAAAATTCATCGTTATCCCAATTTTTAAATAATTTAGTTTTAAAAAATAAAAAACAATCTTTGTTAATTTTAATATAATTTTTACTTGATTCAACTGTTTCAAGAGTATTGATATTTTCATAAGGCGGCAGCAGGTATGCTTTTATTTCAGATTCTAAATTGTCTGAAGCTCTGATTTCTTTTATTTTAAAATCTTCAATTTGAAGAAAATTTTGTAAAGAATTGTCTTCTATAAATGATGCCTTTTGGCCCACTATACTAAGTATATTTTCTTCAAAATGCATCACTGCGTAAGGGAATGCTTTAACACCTTTTTGTGGATAATTTATGAAAATAAATTGTCCAAAAAAAGATATAAGCAGTATGAAAAATATTGATTTTCTTTTTCTGAGTATCCAATAATGGTTTTCAGAAGCATGGTAGGTAAAATAAACGATATACAGAAACATAATGAACAGCCAGAACTGAACATAGGTATTTAGTATGACAGGAAAATATCTGTCCCAAATATTATAATGAACAAAAGCCGATAAATGAAAAATCGTATCTATAAAATGTACTATATATTTTATAAAAGGAATAAATAAGCTTATTATTACTGAAGCCAAATAAATACCAGATATAGGAACCAATAAGAAATTATATAATAATGAAAAAACATGAATATAGTCAAAAAGCCAAAAAGATAAAAAAACAGAACCAATAAAAGCCGAAAAAGATAAGGCAGTGTGATCTTTTAAAGGTTTATTTGAAAATAAAAATAATTTTTTAATAGATTGAAATGAAATAAGAATAACACCTGTAACCCCAAATGATAAGAGAAATGAGGCTGAAAATATAGAACGCGGATATACTAATTCTATAAAAAAAGCAGCAGCCGATAAAATAATTAACGGCGAAGGTTTTCTATCCGCTGCTTTTAACAAAAGATAAAATAACAAAAATAAAAAAGCTCTAAAGAGAGAAACGCGAAAATCTAATAAAATTAAAAACAATAGAGACGCTAAAAAGCCTGCGGTGGCTCCTGATTTTTTATAGCCTATAAACATGAATGGTATATAAAAAAATCCGTACAATAGTCCCAAATGTAGTCCCGATGCTGAAAACAAGTGAGCTATTCCCATCTTTCTAAATAATTTTAATTCAGCTGCGTTAATACTTTCTGTGTCGGCCAATAAAAATCCTCTTGCCAAACTATTTTCAGGCATTTGATTTAGTTTTTCATTTAAAAAATCATATATTTTTATTCTTGTTTCATAAAAATAGGAATCATCTTTAATAACATTAAGTTTTTTAACATAACAAATGCCATATATACCTCTAAGTTTTTCTAAACTGGTAAATAAATTTATTGTATCATATTCATTAAAACTGCATTCAAATTCTACAATAGAATTTTTTAATATTCTTTCTTTTATTTTATTTAAACCAGAAAGCCTTATGTTAAAAATATTTTTTGGTTCAGTTAAACTTTTTTCTATCGCAACCACCGCAGATTTACCTGAAAATTCAAGTACTTTACCCCGCAAATTTATTAATTGGTTATTTTCAAACTTATTTTCAGGTATGTTATAAAGCGATAAAGAATAAATTGATAAAATAATTCCCGTTATAATACCTATTGTTGATGTAGTTATTAAATAATTTATATTTTGCTTATATTTTTGAAAAATGAAAACGCATATACTTATTAAAAATAATAATAATATTATAGGAACATATAAAGGAATATATTTAAAGTTAAAAAGAATAACTGCCGCATAAATAAATATCGCGCAGAAAAAGAACATGCGGCTGTTATTTTAATTTCATTTGTTTTTTCTTAAAAAAGCGGGAATATTTAATTTATCAAGGTCGGTCTCAAGATTAGGAAAATTAAATCCCTGTTGAATAGAGCTTTTATGATCACTCTGGTTTTTATGAATTTTAATTGACCCGTAATCTGTTCCTGTTTTTTTCTGTGGTATTTCTTCTTGCTCATAAATATTCTTTTTCTCATTATTTAATTGATTGTGACCCTTTTTTTCTTCAGCGTTATTGTCTATACCTATAGAAGTTATTCTTCCCGATTTAAACCCTGTTGCTATTACCGTAATATTTACCTGATCTTCTTTTCCTGAATCTTCGGTAAACCCTACAATAATATGAGCATCTTTTGAAACTAGTTCATGTATAGTTTCTTGAATTTCTGTATATTCATAAAGTGTTAGATCTGAACCGCCTACCACGTTAATAAGAACAGCTCTAGCGCCTTCAATACTTTTGCCTTCAAGAAGCGGATGGTGAATTGCCTGTTGAAGCGCGTCAGATATTCTGTTTTCTCCTTCACCAAAACCAACACCAATAACAGCGTCACCATTTTGACTCATCACGGTTCTTATATCAGCGAAATCAACATTAACAAGTCCTGTTGAATTTATTATATCACTGATGCCAATAACCGAGCGGGCCAAAACATCATCAATGGCTTTAAAGGCTAAATTAATAGGTGTGTTTCTATCTATTACTTTAAATATAGCATCATTAGGAATGGTGATAAGTGTATCTACTTTTTCACGCATATTTATTTGGCCTTTTCTGGCATATTCCATCTTTTGCTGTCCTTCATACTTAAATGGCATAGAAACAACACCAACTGTTAATGCTTTTAATTCTTTCGCTACTTCAGCAACAATGGGCGAAGCGCCGGTGCCCGTGCCGCCGCCCATACCGGCTGTAATAAAAACCATGTCTGAGCCTTTTAACGCGCTTACTATTTTATCTCTATCTTCAATAGCTGCTTGTGCTCCAACTTCTGGGCGGCCGCCTGCTCCCATGCCTCTTGTAAGTTTATTACCTAGAGGTATTTTTAGATGGGCGGTCGCTCTTTTAAGTACCTGCTCATCTGTATTCATAGCGATAATTTCTACTCCCGATAAATCAAGAGATACCATTCTTTCTACCGCATTCATGCCGGCGCCGCCCACTCCTACCACTTTAATTATTGCGGGGGATCTATCATTTTCTTCAAAAGCTAACATATTACCTCCATTTGCTTCGTAAAAAAACCCTTATTATTAAAGATTTTCTTGAATCCAATATTTCATTTTTGATAAAATACCTTTACCCATTGAACTTTTTTGATCTACCCTGCCGTATTTTGCCGCGTATCGTATCATTCCTACGGCAGTAGAAAATATCGGCGAAGATATTTTATCTGTAATCCCCAACAATCCCTTTGGAAACCCTAAAGAAGCTCCAAGTTGAAGCGTCTCTTCAGCTAACGGTATTAGTCCCTCTACAAGAGAACCTCCTCCTGTAAAAACTATACCGCCTGCTAATATCCCTTTTTTTCCGGATTTTATTAATTCATGGTCTATTAGCTCTAGAATCTCGCGAATTCGGGCTTCCATAATTTCAGCGAGATCTTTTCGAGGAACAACTCTCGGTGGTCTGTCGCCAACCGAAGGAACCTCGACAATTTCAGCAGGATCAATTTCAGCGGCAATGGCATAACCTTCTCTTTTTTTTATCAGCTCTGCCGCTTCAATTGGCGTTTTTAATCCGATAGATATATCTTGTGTTAAATGCTGGCTGCCTATACAAATTGTAGAGGTGTATGAAACACCGCCGTCAATATAGATTATTAAATCCATAACGCCGGCCCCTATATCTACTATAGCCACTCCTAATTCTTTTTCGCCTTCTGATAAAAAAGAATGGCTACTTGCTAAAGAACTTAAAACTCTATCGGTAACAGAAACGCCTGCTTCATTCACAGCTTTTTCAGTATTTTGTATATGTGTTATACTGCCAGTTACAATATGTACTTCTGACTCAAGCCTTACGCCAACCATTCCTGTTGGGTCTTTTATACCGTTTTGATCATCTACGCGAAATTCTCTTGAGAGAACATGCAAAATCTCTTGATCTGCCGGTATTCTAATTGCCTGAGCAGCGTCAATAACCCTAAGAATATCGTGCTGAGTTACAATTCTTTCTTTATTTGTTATAGCAATAACTCCTGTTGAATTATCGCCTTTTACGTGTTTTCCCGAAATATTGATAATTACATTGCTTATATTCGCGCCAGACATCAACTCAGCCTCTTCAACAGCTTCTTTTATTCCTCTGACTGTCTGCTCAATATTAGTAACAGCACCTGCTTTTACGCCAACGATATTAGATACTCCAATACCTATAAGTTCTACTTCTTCTGAACTTAAAACTCTTGCTGTCAAAGCCGTAGTTTTTGAAGAACCAAGATCGATAGCTGTAATTATTCTTTCATTTTTTTCCATATTTTTTTATCCACCGGCAAATGCCATAAAGTCACGTGTTCTTGTTACAGCGTAATGCTGGTAAATTTCTATATCATACCATTTATTGGCTTTTTGTTTTTCAAGCATATAAAAAACTGACCATAGCCTTTGCAGCATCTTTTCATTTGGTTCCATTTCTAATATTATACGCGCTGGTAAGTCGGCTGAATAAATATTAAAAATGCTATGGTTTTTATTGACAGACGAAATTTCAATTTCACTTATTCTCTGCCATATAAATCCATATTTATCTTTAGTTTTCTGCCATAGCTTAATTATGTCTCTTTTTAATTCTTGTGCATACATTTTATTTTCTTTTGGTACGGTCAAATAGAAAATAGGAACTTTAGAATCTATATATAGAATATTTTCTGATAAATCAGATTCTGACATCAGATTGTCGTTTATATCATATTCTTTAAAAACAGAAATGCCGGATGTATTTGAGATGGCAGCGTAAACTGTTTCTTTTTCAGTTAGTTCAATTAAAATTTTCTTTCCGGGACGTATTTTTACAAAGGCATCTTTAATTCTCGGGTTTAATATTAAAGTGTCTTTAATTTGTTCTGCCGATACACCTTTTTTTTCAGTTTGAATAAGGTAAAGTACGGTCTCTTTTAATTCTTGGTCTTTCAAATGTTTACAGCCCTTAATAACAATATCCCATCCTGTACCTGATGGTTTTAAAAAATAAAAAAAATAAAGAAGAGCGAAGAATCCGGCTAAAGAAAATAATGAGCCAGAAAGCAGTAATATTTTTCTTTTATCCAATGTTACCATACTCCTTGTTCCAAATTCTTAAAAATTCCCATAGTGTTAAAAAAACAGTTACGATAAAAGGTCCTAAAATTAATCCTTTAATGCCAAACTCTGTTAAACCGCCTAATAAAGCTAAAAATAAAAATAACGGGTGTAAATTTAATTTTTTATCAAGAAGATATGGTTTAAGAATATTTTCAAGAAGAAAATAAGTGCCAAAACTAAAACCGGCTAAAAGAAAAGCAGATATAGTATATCCGGCAGCGTATAAATAAATAACAGCCGGTACCCAAATTATCATAGTACCTACAACCGGTACAAGCGCGAAAAAAGCAGCCAAAGAACCATACAAAACAGGCGTAGAAAGATTAAATATCCAAAAGTAAATACCCATCATTAAACCCTGGCATATAGACACAAAAAGGTTGCCTTTTACCACGGCATCTAAAACTCCAAAAATACGTTCACCAATTTGACGTTCCATATCTTGAGGGAAGGGTAAATTTTGATATATGATTTCGCCTATTTTCTCGCCGCCTCTAAATAAGAAAAATAAGAAAACAATAGATAATAAAAAGTTAATTATAAACTTAAGTGATCCCTGAAGAATATCTTTTGTTTTTTCAAAAACGACTAAACCAACTCCCTTTAAAAGTTCAACAATACGGCTTTGAAGGTTGTGAAGATCGGCTATTTCTATAGATGTCCAGTCTTTAATCCATAAATTATTTGCGTAAAATTCTTCTATGTTTTTCATACTTAACAGAATTTTAAGATGTGTTACAGCAATTTGCGCTTCTTTAATTAAAGAAATTGCAATAAAAAGTAAAGGCAATATAACAGCAATAAATACAAATAATGTAGATAATAACGCATTTAAATTCTCTTTTTGGGGCAGATATTTGCTTAAAAAATTGTGATATTGTCTAAAAATTAAATATAAAATAATAGAAAAAAATAAAGAAATTAAATATGAACGGTAGATTATAACTACCATAACAAGAAAAAAAGTAAAAATAACAAGAAACAACCATGGCAACAAGCGGCTGATATCTAAAAAGTTATATTTTTTTTTGATATCCATGGTTTATGTTAAAATTTTGTATTTTCATTTTATCTATAATATTAAATGTGACATAATATATTGTTTTGAAACTTTGTCAAACGAAAAAATTAAAAAAGAAACACATAAAAATATTTTTTTACTTTACAGCCGCTATGTATTATTTCATATAAAACAGCCTTGTTAGAAGCTTGTAAATTGAAATTCATTTCATTATCAGCTTAAAGTTATATGAGTTTTGCCGAAGAAATACTCGAAAATTTAAATACAGAACAAAAAGAGGCTGTAACGCATACAGAAGGACCTCTTTTGATTTTAGCGGGAGCCGGCAGCGGTAAAACAAGAGTTATTGTTCACCGCATTGCTTATCTTCTGCATGAGAAAAAAATACCTGCATATAAAATAGCCGCTGTAACATTTACCAATAAGGCCGCCCAAGAAATGCTTGAAAGAACTTTAAGTATCGCCGGACCTATGGCCTCAGATTGTCTTATAAGAACTTATCATTCTTTAGGCCTTTATTTTTTAAGACAAAATGCTCATTATATTAACTATCCTTCGGGTTTTACTATCTGGGATGACACAGATCAAAAAGGGGCTATTGAAAAACTTGTATCAGCTAATTTTACTGAAAAATTTAATAAAACGCAAATTAAATATTTTTCACAGACAATTTCATCATTTAAAGATATGCTTATTTCACCCGAAGAGCTGTCAGGTGAAATAGATCTTGACGCGTATGAATTTGGCGAAATTCTTCCTGACATTTATAGACTTTATGAAATTCAAAAACAAAATTCACTTGCCGTAGATTTTGCTGATCTTATATTTATGGTGGTAAAAATATTTCAAAAATTTCCTGAAGCGTTAGAAACCGTTCAAAACAAATACCAGTATTTTTTAGTAGACGAATATCAAGATACAAACCACGCGCAGTATACTTTAATTCAATTGTTATCGTCTAAAAATAAGAACTTATGTGTTGTAGGCGATGATGATCAGGCAATATACGGTTGGAGGGGTGCGGATGTAACTAATATTCTTGAATTTCAATCTGATTTTAAAGACGCTAAAATTGTTAAATTAGAGCAAAACTATCGTTCTACACAGCCTATTTTAGATTTAGCGAACCATGTAATTTCAAAAAACGAAGATAGAATGCCTAAAAAACTTTGGACAGCTAAAAAAGAAGGCGTAAATCCGCATTTAAAATTATTAAAAGGTGATAATGAAGAAGCTTACAGTACGGCAGCCATGGTAAGCTCTTTTGTTAAAAATATTTCACCCGATGAAATTGCTGTTTTGTACCGCACGAACTCACAATCGCGTCTTTTTGAAGAAGCCTTTCTAGAGATGAAAATTCCTTACAGAATATTTGGCGCGGTTTCGTTTTTTGCCAGAAAAGAAGTTAAAGATGTTTTATCGTACTTTAGGTTTTTAATAAATCCGTTTGATGAGGCTTCTTTTTTAAGATTAATAAACAATCCATCTCGTGGTATTGGCGAAAAATCAATACAAAAATTATATGAAGCGCGTGAAAAATTGCAGTCTAAATTGGGCAGTACGGCTGATTTTTTAATGGTATTAAATGAGATATCATCGTTAGGTTTAAGCAAAAAAGCCGAGATAGAAGTTAAAAATTTATATAACTGGACAAATGATCTAAATAAAAAAATAAAAAATCACATAGACTTTGGTTTTCTGCTTGAAGATATTTTAGAAAAAAGCGGTTTAGGAAAAATGTATGAAGAAGAAGACAGACTTTTAGGTTCAAGCCGCAAGGAAAATTTACGCGAACTAAAAGAGTCTTTACTTCGTTTTCAGCTTGAAAATAAAAATTCAACTTTAGCCGATTATCTTCAAAATATAAGTCTTTATACATCGGCAGAAGAATCGGGCGATTTAGATAATAAACCCCGAGTAAATTTAATGACAGTTCATAACGCCAAGGGTCTTGAATTTGATACGGTTATCTTAACCGGCATGGATGAAGATGTTTTTCCTCATTATTTGGCTAAAAAAGACGGTTCTTGCAGTGAAGAAAGGCGTCTTTTTTATGTAGCCGTTACCAGAGCAAAAAACAGGCTATACTTAACACGCGCGCAAACACGATTTAAAATGGGATACAGGCAGGTTTCAGAACCCTCACAATTTCTATTAGAAATACCCGGATGTTTTATGCAAACTGAAGAAGAAATATCATCTACTTCTTTTTATGAGAAAAAGAGCTATAATACGGCGCCTAAATTTCCTAATATGATAAATTTAAAAGATTTTAGCAAAGATAAAACTGAAACTTCAAGTTCTTTTAACAGTCTTTATAAACCAGGTGATAAAATAAGACATCCTAATTTTGGCAGGGGCAGAATTTTGCGTTTAGAAGGAACAGGCGAGGCTTCTAAAATTCATATTTTTTTTGAAGATAATAAATCGAGAAAATTTCTTTTAAAATACACAAAGCTTGAAAAAATTTAATTCTATGAAAATATTTTGGCGGCGCTTTATGGTGGCGTTTTATATAAATAAAAAATATTTTTATATTTTTATTTTTTTTGGTTTGGGTATAATTCAATCTCTAATCGCGAATTCAAAAGAAGCCCATGTTTTTGAAACTACTTTGTCTTTTATACCTGAGACAGCAGGATCTTTTTTTTCAGGCGAAGATAATTCATATTTCGCGGTATTTGAAAGAACAATTACGATACTAAACAAAGATTTTATAATTTCAAGCGCTATTCGTTTTTCAAAAAACATTTCGGCTTTTGATTTTGGTGATATAAACGGCGATGGATATGATGATTTAATTGAATTTGGTCCTGAAGGGGTTTTTGTAAGATATCAAAATAATAATTCAAACTTTATAAAACGTGAAAAAATAAATATTAAAGAATATTTTTTCGCGCCTTACTACACGGTAAATGTCGAAAGAATTACTCTTGGCGCTGACATTGATAACGATAAAGATTTTGATTTAATATTGCCCGGTGTTGGAAAATTTTATTTTTTTGAAAATAATTTGGGCAGATATATTAAAAAATCGGTTATGCCTTTTGATTTTATAAGTAAATTTTCAGACAGAGTATGGAAAAATTCTGATAGAAGGTCTAACACGGTTAGGGCGCAGTCTTTTATACCCAGACTTTATTTTAAAGACTTAAATAACGATACCATATTAGATGCGTACTGCCGCACCGAAAACAAGGTTTACTTTTATTTGAGCCAATTGCAAAAAAATAATATTATGCCTTTTAACCAAACAATTTTACGGGTGTTTCCTGTTGAACTTTCAGAAGTATACGCTTCTTACGTTGAAGTTGATGATTTAAATAATGACAATAATCCAGATTTAATATTTTCAATAATAAAAGGGTTGGGATTAAAAATAAGAACCGAGATATTTGTTTTTTGGGGTAAAAACTTTATTCCTGATTCAAGCAATAAAACATTCTTTATACAGCAGGGCGGGTTTTTTTCACCTCTTGTGGCTTCGTTTAATATGAAAAAAAAATTAATTATACCAACTATAGATCCGGGGGTTACATTTTTTATAAACTATATTGTAAGAAGAAAAATTTTAATTAACGCCGCTTTTTTATCTATTGAAAATAAACAAATAGTTGAAGAAAATAATGTTTCTCTTTCATTTGACGCAGAGGGTAGTCTTTTTCCCGGTTTTACCACGGGTGATTTTAACGCAGATTCAAATACCGATTTTGTACTGGGGCACACGCTTCGTGAGATGGCCATATACAAAGGCGATAATTCTCATGATGTTGAATTCTGGCAGAATATTAATGTGCCCAGCTATGGTATTTTAAAAACAGTAACTAACCCCGCAGGAAAAGATGAACTTATTATTTTTTTACCCCAAGTTCTTGAAGAATATGATAGAAAGAAAATATTTTTAGTACGGTTCGCCGGGGAGTGATATTTTTAATAATAATAAACAGTATATTAATAAAAAAGATGTCTATCCCGACCACCAGTCTTTCTTTATGCAAAGTTACAGTTAACCCTGACAGCCCCAACGTGGCAAGTTCAATTGCCAAAGGCTTATCTTTACCATAATTTATGATTTTCTAGTAATCTTTCTACCGCATTTTTATCGGGCAAAAAACTTAAATCAGACGGCATAAGCACATAATCGGCCACTGATATTCTATCATCAGCAGGGCGGCCTACGCCTATTCTTATTCTATGAAAGTCACCTCCGCATTTTTGTATAATATTTCTCAAGCCGTTATGGCCCTTGTGTCCGCCGCCAAGTTTGTATCTAAGAGAGCCTTCGGGCAGTTCAATTTCATCATGAAAAACAACAGTATCATTAATATTAAGATTGAAATATTTTAAAGCGGCTAAAACACTTTCACCCGATAAATTCATAAAAGTTAATGGAAAAAGGAATATAATTTTTGTATCTTTAAGTTCAATAGAACCGTAAATTGCTTTTAAGTTTTTGTTTTCATGAAATTTACAAGATTCAGTTATTTTTTGAAGAATAATGGAACCCGCGTTATGGCGAGTATGAATATATTTTTTACCCGGATTACCCAAACCGACAAACAACCGCATGAATTCAAACTGTTTTATTTGACACACTGTCAACCTAAACCCTTTAGACAATAAAAAATGAAAAATAAAATGTATATTAACTGGTTTTTTTTATTAAAAATAAATGTTTTATTGATCATTTTTTTTAATTTTATTTTTTGCGCAATGTCTCCTAAGAAACTGCGCTTTCAGTATATGGTTCCTCTGCCTTACCAATATTATAAGGCAGAAGCTAAAGTAAATGATAGAGTTAATCCTGCCGAGGCACCGTGGGAAAATAAAGCAGATTCATCATTTACAGAAGAAAATATTTTGTATGTTTTTTGTGATGATAACTACTTAAAAAAAAGTTATCATTTTTTATTAGAAGGCAAAAAAAGTGAAGCGGGAAAATTATTATTAGAAGAAATTAATAAAATTTCTAATGACATAGAATTAATGGCAAAATATTATAATAACATTGCTTTAACTTATATGTTTCAAAGTGATATTAAAAAAACAAAAGAATATATTAATAAAGCGGGAATTTTATTAGAATCGGGGTATATTATTCACAACAACCGAATTATTACTAACGCGTTTTTAGTTAATAAAAACATAGTAAAATATGGTATCATAGAAAAATGAAAATATTATTTTTTTTCCGGTTTAAAAAAATAAAATATATTCAATTATTATTAATTATTGTTTTTATTAATTTTTGTTCTTTAAGTGATCCTATTAGTGAAGATTATTATAAAGACAACGCGAATATTGCCGGCGGCGAAAAACCGCTAACTCCCGAGTTAAGTTATAACACTGAAAATATATCAATACAATGGACCGAATCAATTGATCCTGATACAAATTTACCCGTTTCAACATATTTTGTATACTGTTATTATAAATTATTGCCCGAGGCATACTATTTAGATGAAGATATTGTATATATTTGGGATAAAAATGAAAGTAAAAATCGCGAGTTTTCATTTGAAGATTATATAGAAAATTATTATGAAGGGGCGGGTGTCTATTATTTTACAGTAACCGCTTTTGACGGCGAAAGGGAATCTTTTCATTCAAATATTGTACAAATTGCTTTTGAGTAAGAAATATTGGCCAGAGAGAGATTCGAACTCCCGACACGGGGATTTTCAGTCCCCTGCTCTACCGACTGAGCTATCTGGCCAAGATGTGAATGTAATTATAATAATAAAAGCATAAAACTTTTATTATTCTTTGTATGCGCAGAAAATATAAAATATTTATGGTGTAAATATAAATTTAATAAAAATAGAAAGTAAAAGTGAAAAATCTATTTTACATCCAGAAAGTAAAATGAAAGCTGAATTAAGTGAAAGATCAAATTAAAGTAAATTTAGGTGAAAACAGCTATTCAGTAATATGGCAAGATTTGATACTATCTTTAAAAAAAGATATTGAAAAATTCACAGAAGGCAGAAAAACAGCTGTTATAACCAACACAAAAATATATGGCATTTATAAAAAAGAAATAAATAATCTATTTAAAAATTCATTACTCATTATATTACCTGACGGCGAAAAAACAAAGAGGATAAAAACCATTGAAGAAATAAGTGAAAAACTTTTAAAAGAAAATTTTAACAGAGATTCTCTTTTGATTGCTTTTGGGGGCGGGGTAATAGGCGATATTACCGGTTTTGCCGCTTCTATTTACGCGCGGGGTATTTCATTTGTTCAAGTTCCCACAACTTTACTGGCAATGGTAGATTCTTCTGTGGGGGGCAAAACAGGCGTAAATCTTTCACAAGGTAAAAACATGGCGGGTACTTTTTATCAGCCTAAGGCTGTATTCATCTGCTGTGAATTTTTAAAAACTTTGCCCAAAAGAGAAATAAACTGCGGATTGGCAGAAGCGGTTAAATCTGCTCTTATTATGAATAAAGTATTTTTCAGCTTTCTTGAAAAAAACGTAGAGAATATATTAAATAAGAATATAAATATTATGAATTTACTTTCAAAAGAAAGCGTATTAGTTAAGGCGGCTGTGGTTGAAAAAGATGAAAAAGAAAATCTTTTACGCGGAATTTTAAATCTGGGGCATACTCTTGCCCATGCTATAGAAAGCTGGTATAATTATAAGTATATAAATCACGGCGAAGCAGTATCCATTGGTCTTTCTTTTGCGGCTTTTTTTTCTTATAGACAGGGAATTTTAGAAGAGAAAAAATACCATAGAATTATTGATATCTTAACAAATTTAAAATTAAATAAAAATATTTCAAATTTACCGGGGCAAAAGAAACCAAAGGCAGAAGAACTTTTAGAATTAATGAAAAAAGATAAAAAAAATAAAAAAGAAGAGATATATTTTGTTATGTTGAAAGATATTGGCCAATATCTTTTACCAAAACCAGTTGAAAGTAAAAAATTATTTTTAGCATTAAAGGAATTTTATAAACTATGAAAATAGCGGTTATAAACGGCCCCAATTTAAATATGTTGGGCATTAGAGAAAAAGAGCATTATGGCGCTTTTACTCTTGAAGAGCTTGAAAAAAAATTAACAAAAGAAGCGGGCAGTGATGTTCAGCTTTCTTTTATGCAAAGCAACCATGAAGGAAATTTAATTGACTATATTCAAAATTTGCCAAAAGAAAAAATAAATGCTTTTATTTTTAACCCAGGAGCTTTTACTCACACAAGCCTCGCGATAAGAGACGCTGTACTTTCGGTTAAAATTCCTTTTATTGAAGTACATATATCAAATATATACGCTAGAGAAGAGTTCAGAAAAAAATCTTATTTTAGCGATATAGCAGAGGGAATAATAGCCGGTCTTGGTATGAAAGGGTATCTGTTGGCTCTAAATTATTTTAAAGATAATATGTAGATTTATGATTAAAGATATTGTAATAAAAAAAGATAATGGCAGCTATGGGTTTTCAACTTATGGCGAATCAATGTCTTATTTTTTTACAATGCGTCAGCTTTTATCTCATTACATGACACAAGTTTTACACGCAGAACCGGCGGTTACACAAAATAAGATTAACACGTTAAAAGCATTTACCGATAAAAACTTTACAAAACTTGAAGACTACCTTGAAAAATTAAATTTATTAGCCGAATACATAGGAGAATCTGATGAAGCACGTTTTAGTTCTTTTCTAGGCCGTTATTTTCTATCTTCTCTTGAAAAAACAAAAGCCAAACTGTATCAAACCGAACTGCCTAAAGCGAAAGATAAATTTGATAATCCTTTTAGAGCTGTGTCAAACAGTTTTCTAGAGGCTTATGGTACTTTATTCATGAAAGCGGCACCTCTTAAAATAAAAATAGAAGTACAAGATGCAGAAGAAGATATAAATGAACCTCAAGAGAATTATAGTCAAGTACATTCGAACAATGCAACAAATAATAATCAAAATCAATATGCAAATAACGAAAAAGCAGCACCGATAATTGAAGAAAACAAATCTATTCTCATACCGGGAAGTATACTTTTAGACGGGTATGAAAAATTATTTAACTTAGCGCCGCCTTTAAAACTTGAACGGGAAAATAAAGAAGAATTTGAATTGAATGTTGAGTTATCTAAAGATGTTGCTCAAGAAAATAAATTAGAAGCCGCGGCGCTTGAAGAAAAAATAATACCAGAAGAACCTCAAAAGCCAAAAGACACAAGACTACCAGGGCAGATATTAATTGAAAAAGAAGGCGCGGAATTTCAGCATTCAAGGCCGCTTGTCCTAAAAAAAGAAACTACTGTCAATACAGAGCAAAATAATGATCTGTTAAAAATTCCACGGCAGACTTTGTTAAAGCATTATGTTTCTTTAGGCAGTACAGTTTCAAAGTATATGAAAGTAAAAGACAGCGAGGGATATCAAAAATGGTATTCAACTCTTTCGCCTGTGCATAAACTAACATTAAATTTAAATAATCATATTAATAAGGTACTAAGGCATGAGCAGGTGAATTGGCAGGAAGTTTTTAATCAGCTCTCAAAAAATTATAAAGTGTCTGTTGATATTATTAAAAAAGTAAAGCAAGAAACAGAAGCTTATAGCGAAATATTAAAAGCAATACAAAATATTTTAAAGCAGACCCAGGCACGGGGCTTAAACGCGCATACGGCCCAGCAGATGTATTCTCAGTTGATTACTCTTTATGAAAATAAAGATACTACAAGTATTAAACAAAGTGAACTTAAAATTATACTGCTTCAGATAATGGACGAAGGTTTAAAAGATACTCTTTCGAGAGATTTATTAAATTTGCTAAGTATCGCTAAAGAAAAGTATCCTTTAGAGTAATGGTTTCTAACACTTCAAAAAAACTGAGCATTTACTTTAATTCTAAAAAAAAAGAAAAGATAATACAAACCGGCGAAAAAAAAATAGAGCATGCAGAATTATTTTTTAAAAAACATCCGTTAAATTATAAATTAATTTTAAAGGCTAAAAAAAAAATTAATTTTTTGGCCCAAAACGAATATGATTCAAAGAAAATATTATTTTTTGATGTTGAATGCGTAAATTTAAGTTTTACGGCGTCGAACATTCCGTTTTTGTTGGGCCTTGGTTATTTTAAAGAAGATGGTTTTCATTTAGAACAGATATTTTTAAAAAATATGGCACATGAAAACGCGATGCTTTCTTTTTTAGATAATATTTGGCAAAACTTTAATTATCTGGTTACTTTTAACGGCAAATCGTTTGATATTCCGCTTATTAAAAGCAGGTATCAGCTATTCTTAAAAAAATTTCCCAATCATTTTTTAGAACATTTCGATTTGTATCATATACTTAGAAAAATATATCCGCAAAAGCGTTCTCGTTTAATTGATTACGAAAATTCAGTGTTAGAAATGATAAGACAAGATGATTTGCCCGGTTCTATGGCAGGGCAGGCATATTTTGAATACCAGAAAAAAAATGATGATACTTTATTAAAAAAATTATTTTTACATAATCAAACAGATATTGCTTCTATGGCGGCCCTTGCCTTAAAAATAAATAGTGCCATAAATGAATCTTTTACAGATATAGATAAAAATAAAAAATATAAATATAAAATATACCGTTTAAAGAATAAAAAAACAGATCCCGATTTTATTATTAAAAATATTTCAGGTATGGCAAATGTAGATGCCGAAGATATGTATTATATGGCTAAAGCTTACAAAAAGAAAAAAAATTATATTCAGTCATATAAATATTTTAGAAAAGCTTATAAAAAAGGGCTTTCAAAGGCTTTGCCAGAGGCTCTTGTAATATTATATTATTATTTTAAAAAATATAACAAAGCTATTTTTTTAATTGATAAGTACCTGTATCTTGAAGAAGCTTCTATGCAAATGAAACTTTTGACAATACAGCAAAAAATAAAAAAGAGAAAAAATTAGTATATATTTATGAGCTCATATTTATCGTCAGAATATTATTCAAATAGAATAAAACAGGCAAGAAAAAAAATGGCGCCAGATTCGGCCATGGTATTATTTTCTTCGGGAAAAAAAGAAAGAAATTCGGGAGTTCATTACAGCTATAGAACAAACTCAGATATTTTATATCTTACGGGTATAAATACTCCTGAATTTGCCATATACATAGATTCAAAAGAAGGTACGCATATTTTTCTTTCTGAATCTAACGCAGAAAAAACACGATGGGAGGGCCGGGGGGTTACTTTTGAAAATATATCTAAAAATATAAATATTGACATTGAAAAAAATATACATCCTTATGAAAAAATATGGGCTAAATTAAAAGAACTTTTAAAAAACAAAGAAACAGTCTATTTTTCTTTAGGTAAAGACGGCCAAATTGACGTTAAAATTACAGAGACTATAAATAATATAAAAAATAATTTAAAAAAAGGAGATTTTGCTCCCACCAGAATTATTCATCCGCAAGAAATACTTCATGAAATGCGAATTATAAAAACCCCTGAAGAAATAAAGCTAATGAAAAAAGCGGCAGAGATATCGGCAAAGGCGCACGAGAATTTAATAAAGTACTGCCGCGAAAATGTAAATAAAAAAGAACTTTTTGAATTTGAATTAAAATCATATATTGAATGGGAATTTTCAAAAAACGCCCTAACAAGTCTTGCGTATCCTAGTATAATTGCCGCCGGTAATAATGCCACAGTTTTACATTACACCAATTTAACTTCAAAAGTTAGCGCGCAAGATTTAGTACTTGTAGACGCCGGATGTGAATACGAAGGGTACGCTTCTGATATTTCGCGAACTTTTCCCGCTGGCGGTAAATTTACCGAGGCTCAAAAAATTCTTTATGAAATTGTATTAACCGCGCAAAAAAAAGCTTTTGAAAAGTGCTACATAAATAATACCTTAGATGGTATACATGACGCGGCTTTAAATACTATTGTGGATGGACTTTTTGAACTTGGTTTTTTTAAAAAGTTTTTATTTATAAAAAACGAAAAAACAGAAATGAAATCTTCAAGCTCAAAAGAAGAAATTATAAAAAAAGAATATTATAAAACATATTATATGCACAATACATCTCATTATTTAGGGCTTGATGTTCACGATGCAGGGTCACGGTACATTAATCATAAACCACGGCCCCTTGAAAACGGCATGGTTTTTACTATAGAACCGGGGATTTACATGCCGCATGAATACGATTTTTTGCCAGAAGAATTTAGGGGCATAGGCATTAGAATTGAAGATGATGTAATTATGCAAAACGGAAAACATGAAATAATTACACATGAGGCCCCAAAAGAAATTAGTGATCTTGAGGTTTAAAAATTATAAATAAATGATAACCATGGCATAGGAAAACCCATTTTTATGACTTCTCCTATAATAATAAATCCTGCGTCTACGGCGATATTTTGGCCAAAAAATCGTACAGCTATGGCAAAAGGCGTTTGATTAATAGATAGCTGTGGATGCATCCAGTTTTCGCTTACTAGAGCAATGCTTTTTGTTAATCTTAAATTGCCGCCAAAAACAAAAATAGGATCTTTAGAAAATTCTTTATTGACGAAACCAAATCCTACTCCTATTGTCAGGTGAGCGTCATAAGTGCCATAAGTTGTAACAGAATATAAAATGCCCAATGAACCCTCTTCGGGCACCGTCGCGTATAGTATACCACCCGCCGTAGATAATTTATCAGAAAATTCATAGCCAATTTTTGGCGCGATATAAAATAACTGTTCGTCAAGGCCTAATCCCGGCAAAATTGAAAATCCTGTCATAACGCCTATGTTATCTGTAATACCATATGAAATGCCTGGGAATAAAATTTCGTAGTCATAAATATAACCATCACCGGCCTTAAGGGGTCTGGCGGTAGGCGTAAACATTAGCCGCGAATAATTAGGATCTTTGTGATAGCTGTCTTTTGAAACTTGCGATTCATTTATGATTGTTTTTCTTGTTATATTCTTTTTTAATATTTTAAATTCAAGTTCATCAATTGTTACAATAATTATATATTCTGATGTTTCTTCAAGAAGACGGCCTTTTAAGACAACTTCAGATTTTGTTTCTATTTCTAGATATACATCACCCGTTTTATTTTGATTATTTTTTTCAGTAGAATATAGAGGAAGAAAAAAAATAAAATATAAAAAATTCAATATTATAATATTTTTTATCATATATTATAATAATATAAAATATAAGATAAGTTTACAAGCAAAATAGTTATAATTTATGCAAATGTTACTGGTGGTCGGGATGGACATCTCACTTATAATTTTAGATTTATTTGGCAATAATATAAATTTAGATAAACTGTGATTTTCAGTGTCATTCCCGTACCGCATCATAGTGCGGCATAAATTCCAACGGGAATCTGTTAGAATAAAATAGCAATAAATCGTGTTACCGGAAAATCTCGAGCTTTTATACTTCTTGAGTATAAAACCGTTTTAGATCAAAAACTTGAAATACCAGAAAATATTATTGAAAACAAAATAAATTTAATTAAAAACAATTTAATATTTGTTGAACCTATAAATAATATTCCAAATATATGTTCAGATGTAGATGACAACAAAATTCTACAATTGGCTGAATTTATTGAAGCAAATTATATTGTTACTGGTGATAAAGCTTTCCAAAATATTAAGAAATATAAATCATGCAAAATTGTAAGTCCCAGAGAATATTGGCAGTTACTAAAGAGGTAAGACAAAATATCGAGCATATTTTACATTGCGATAAGGGTAATGCAATTGAGAATATAATAAAAACGGTATTTGAAACAAAATTAAAATAAAAGAAGTTGAATATTTTCTAAATTTATTTTTTCTAACTTTTGCTTTAAATCTTCCTTTTCTCGGGTAAAAATAAAAAAAGCCGGCATAAGCCGGCTTTTTTAGGTTTTCTTTATTTATATATTTTTGTTATGGGCAGCTTACACTAACACCCAGTGAACCAGAGGACCAGTTAGCATTTGCTTCAAGATACACAGTACCTGTAGCAGTTGCCGTAAATGTTTGTCCTGTATAATAACCTGAGTCTACCAAGTTAAAATATGGTGTGGCACCAGGGTTGCCCTGATAAGCAGCCATCCAGATGTCACCACTATAGGTCCCTGTACCTTCATAAGAGTCATCCCAGTTTACGGTACAAGTTTGGCCAGAAGTAACTGAAAAAGCAATTAATATACTGCCGGAAGTTACAGGCAAGTTATAAGAATACCAGCCGCCGTTTACCGTGATTGTATTATAGGGCAGTACATTAATACCTACCGTACCAGCGCTATAATAAGGGTTTGTCTCAAGAGTGACCGTACCAGCTATGGGCGTAATAATCGCAGGATAGAGATAACCACTGTCTTGATAGATTATTTGAGTTCCTGCAGAGTTGGTACCAATCATCAAAATATCACCAGTATATGCACCACTGCCGCTATATGAGTCATCCCATAAAACAGCATATGAACTTGTACCATTTGCTGTAAAAGTGAAAAACTCGCCCGTGTTGGTGTGCAAAAAGGTAGTGTAATCAGAAGTACCATAGGCTGTACTGCCGGTAACATTACCCGGTACTATTGCCCCGCCAGCAGCAAACTCCATTTGGCATGTACTATTGCATCCATCGCCAGCAGTTGTGTTGCCATCGTCACATTGTTCAGAGCCGGCAACTACGCCATCACCGCAAACTTGTGCCGGTACATCCATTGGAACAAAAACTATTGGTGTTGTTGTTACAGTACCAGCATTCCACAATGTATAATATGTTGACGACATCGCCGTATTGTAATACAAGTAGTCAGCATATCCGAATGTGTCGTTAGCAAATGGGAGTATGTGTTCAGTACCGTTTGGTATGTATCCCGCGGGGACCGTAATGGCGCATGAATAAGTATTGCCGCTTACCAGCGAGGCTGAACAAGAAGTAACAATATTCATAATATCAGCATCAACTATGTACAGTGTTACACTTGAAATGCCTGAAAAGTCTGTTACATCGGCATACATTGTAATTGAATCACCTTGTAAAAAAGCGCCTGCGGCACCTGAGCCTGTACCTGTGTAATAAATATTACTATAGGTTGGTGGTGTTGTATCAGTATCAAACTGACAAGCCGCTGAACAGCCGTCGTTTGATGTTGTGTTACCGTCGTCACATGTTTCTGTTCCTTCTACTGTACCGTTGCCACAGACCTGCGCAGGAGGCGCTTCCATTGGTACAAAAACTAAACCTATATCTGTTACCAGATAAGTAGCGTCGGTAGAATAGTAAGTTGTCGAATTTGCAGTGTTATAGACGTATGCTTCATATGTAAAGTTTGTATCTTCTGCATACGGAACTACCGTTTCTGTACCATTTGGCACAAAACCCGCCGGAATAGTTAGAGTACATGAATATGTATTGCCGCTTACTAAAGCAGCAGTACAATACCCTGCAGTACTTGAAAAATCAGCACCCATTACATACAAATTAACAAAACTAATTCCTGAAAAGTCAGTCACATCAGCATACATTGTAATAGTATCGCCTGCAACAAAGGCGCCGCTTGTTCCAGAGCCTGTACCTGTATAGTAAATATTACTAAAAGCTGGGCCCATCGTATCAGTATCAAACTGGCATGTTGATGAACAACCATCGTTAGATGCTGTATTACCGTCGTCGCAAGCTTCACCTGATTCAACTACACTATTACCGCAAACTACAGGGCAATCAACCGCACAAGTCACATTGTCTTCACCAGCGCTAGCTGTACATACGCTATCGCCGCAGTATTCGCCGGTTAAACTTAATGGTGCAGAACAATCAGCATTGCAAGTTTCACATGTTGCAGTACCATAAGAGCAGGCAACCTCAGTGGTAGTGTTACCATCGTCACAAGCTTCGCCTGTGTCTTGGGTACCGTCACCACATACACCTGCAGCAGGACAGTCGCCAGCACAAGAAGCTGTTGTTTCGCCGTCAGCAGAATCACATGTGCCATCGCCGCATGAAGCACCAGTTAAGGTTAGTTGTGTGCTACAAGTGTCGTTACAGAAAGTTGTACAAGTTGTACCGTAAGGGCAGTCTGCATTTGTTTCTGTTACTGTATTGCCATCGTCACAAACTTCTGGGCCGTTAGTTACTCCATCGCCGCATGTGTCACCGGTTAAATTTAGCTCGGCGGTACAATTGCTATTGCAAGTAGTACATGTAGATGTGCCATACGCGCACTCAGTTTCTTCTGTAGTATTGCCGTCGTCACAAATTTCGCCCTCATCTAAAGTTCCATTGCCGCAGTTTACGGGACACTCTGTTACGCATGAAGAGCTATCTTCAGGGCCATTACAAATAAGGTCGCCGCAGTATTCGCCGGTTAAACTTAATGGTGCCGAACAATCAGCATTGCAAGTTTCACATGTTGCAGTGCCATAGTCACAATTTTCTTCATTTACATTGTTACCATCGTCACACACTTCAGTACCAGTTATCTGACCGTCGCCGCAAACAGGTGTATCTGGGATTACTGTTATGCACTCAACTGTACATGAATCGGTTGATGATGTGTTGCCATCATCACATTGCTCGCCATTGGCTTCATCCCAAACACCATCACCGCAATAGCTGCCGGTTAGACTTATTTCGACTTTACATTGTGAACCACATCTTGTACATTCAGCTTCACCATAATCACAATTTTCTTCATTAATAGTGTTGCCGTCGTCGCATTTTTCGCCAACCGCGTCATTTACGTGACCGTCGCCGCAAACAGGCGCCGTACAATTAGCGTTACATGTTGTCGTGTTTTGGCCGAAAGAGTCACAAGCTTCGCCAGCATCTAAAACACCGTTACCGCACTCAGTTTTACCAGTGTCGGTCGCCGTTATTTCTCCAAGACCTTCTATTTGACAACCCATGTAGATAAAAGCGCTGAACATGAGCGCTATTATTAATAGTCGTTTTTTCATATTTTTTACTCCTTTTTTGTTATTGGATGAGCAGAAAAAATTTTACGAATAAAATTAATAGAATAAACTGTTTATTTTGAAACTTTTTAGACCTATGAAATATTCTATTTTTCATGAAAATTTTCATACCCTCCCGTTAAATTTATTGTGTTTTCGCAATTTTTAAATTACTTCACACATTTTGTGACATATTACAATGTCGGTTAAAAATGTAAACAAAAAAATGTAATTTTTTTCTTTTTTTTGTATTTTTTGTTGTTTTCTTGCCTTATTATGTAACGGTATAGAAAACATTTGCATTACTTGATAGGTGTAAACTTTTTCAGATCTATTAAAATATAATAAAGCATGTGTATTTTTTCCATTTTTTTTAAAATGCTAGCCGTGTATGATGGGTTAATTATAGATTCCCGCTGGAGTTTATGCCGTACCCGCTTTCGCGGGCACAGGCTTAGGTGCGGAGCGGGAATGACTGTGGTCGGGTGGGTTTTTCCCTGATTTCTTTACTTATACCAGCTTTCGCGGGTAATGCGGTACGGGAATTTATTAGTAGAAAAATTTCAAGAGATTTTGCATCAAGTATTGTGCATTTGAAAACGGGCAACGGAATGACTTTTCGCGTCAATTGAGAATATATTATGCAAGTAATTGTTACCCACTTTCGCGATCATTAAGAGATGTGTTTTTACAAAGAGTTATGGATACAAAAATAAAAAAAGCCGGCATAAGCCGGCTTTTTTAGTTGTTCCATTTACTTTTTTTATGTTACGGACTGGTTACCTGAACCCCTACAGTACCAGTTGACCAGTAGGGATCAAGTTTAATATAAACATAACCCGTTTGACTTGCTGTAAACGAATACCCATACATATATCCAGAATCCTCGAATGTAAAAATGGAAGATCCATCGGGATTATAAGCGCTGGCTGCAATATCTGCTGTATAAGCACCAGAACCATCACAACAGCTATCGTCCCAGTATACTGTGTATGAAGTTCCAGCAGTTACATTAACCTGCACGTATTCAATTTGAGCTAGTGAATATGAATACCAGCCTCCATTTGCGGTAAGGGTTCCAATGGTAGCGGGTGGTACAAATGTTGTATCTAACAGCACAATAGAAGCAGAGTACTCCCAAGTATAATTCCAATTTGCTGAACTATCTTGGGCGAATACCTCAATAAATCCTGATGTTGTAGCTGGTAAGATACTTATTGTCGTTGAGCACTCATAGTAACCGCCGCCCATATCAAAAGCATAGCACCCTGCTAAATTATACCAGAAATCGTCATAAAGTGATAACCATACATATCCAACACCTGATTCATCAGTGACTGTGGCGTACATGGTAATTGAATCATCCATCATATATGCGCCTCCAGCACCTGTTGGCGTGCCGTAAAAACCAATACCAGAAATGCCAGGTGGTGTTGTGTCTGCCGAGCAGTCTGCCGCGCATGTTGCATTTGTTTCAGTACCTGTGCATGCGCCGTCGCCGCAAACATCACCGCCGCCGCCTGACCAGTAACCATAACCGTAGATCCCGTTCATGTATGTATCTTCAGCATAAATTTCAACATACCCATATGAAATTGCCGGAGTATTATAAACATAGATATCACAGCCATAGGTGTTGCCGGTAAAAAAGTATGGTGAACAATCACCTAGCCAATTACCATAATCATCGTATAAATTAAACCAGCCAATATTGCCAATGCCTGACGCATCTGTAATATCTGCAGTTACTAATACATAATTGCCCATGGCAATAGTGCCTGAGAAATTAATATTAGTAATGGTTGGTGGTGTTGTGTCAGCGCCGCCTGCAATAATGGTACAATCACCTGCACAATCTGCCTCGCCATCGCATTCTTCGGGCCCATTTATTATACCGTCGCCGCAATAACCACCGGTTAGTGTTAATGCTGTAGTACAGTCACTGTTACAGTAATCTGTACAAGTTGTATTATAAGCACAGTCTGCATTGGTTTCAGTAACCGTATTACTATCGTCACAGACTTCAATGCCTTCATGTATACCATCACCACAAACTTCACCGCTTGGGCCTTTAACTTGACATAGGGCCGTGCAAGTACTGGTTTCGCTGCCTTCGTCGCATGCTTCAGTCCCTTCTATTACACCATTGCCGCAAACAGCCGTTGTTGTATTGTCAGTATTGTCGGTATTGTCGGTATTGTCAGTATTATTTACAGGACAATCTGCGGCGCATGAAGCGGTAGTTTCGCCGCTATCGCATAAACCATTATTGTTACAGGTTCCGCCTACAGAAAGACCTTCTATTTGACAACCCATATAGATAAAAGCGCTGAACATGAGCGCTATTATTATTAGTCGTTTTTTCATCATTTATACTCCTTATATTATGAGAAGAAAATAAAAAATATTAAGAATAAAATTTATAGAATAAACCGTTGATTTTGAAACTTTATAAATCTAAGATATATACTATTTGTCGCATTGTCGTAAGATTTTTCAGACCTTCTCATTTAATTTATTGTTTAATTTATTGTGTTTTCGTAATTTTTTAATTTACTCTGCACATTTTGTGACATATTACAATGTCGGTTAAAAATGTAAACAAAAAAATGTAATTTTTCTCTTTTTTTTGTATTTTTTGTTGTTTTTAAGGCGGAACGCCCTTGCCGGCCAATAAATAAAAAAAAGGGAAGTTTGAGACTTCCCCTTATAACATTCTTAATATCTGTATGTTTATATTACGGACTTGTACCGTATAAATAGTAATTGAAGCGAGTGCCGTTGTATACGCTTGGATTGGGAAAAGTGGCAGGTAACGCGCCGCCAAAACCAAACGATATATAGGCTATTTTATTTGTTGTTACTGTTGTATCTACAGCCATAGAAGCACTGGGATTATATACACCCATAATCCAGTAAGTTCCAGCGCTTAGTGAAACACTGCCCTGAACTATGGCGTACATTTGGTCGCCCATTAATACAGAATGCTGCGCCGTATTCGCTATTAATGTACCGGGTAAATCGGTATTATTGGTATAAAGCGCCCATTGTCCCGCGGCGCTGGCCGCTTTAGTTATTAAGCCCATATGGGTTAATGTCATATTTGAAGATACAGTAACCTTTTGGCCCAATAAATAGTTGGCGCTGAAACCGCTAGTGTTCGCGTATTCAACGTAATCGCCAGTTTTTACGTAAGTAACAGCTTCTGTAATTGGCACAAAAACGATAGGAGTTGTTGTGACCATACCCGCAAAATACATTGTATAGTATATTGACGATACGGCCGTATCATAATAGTAAAATTCATAGTTACCCGCGCTATCTGTTGCGGCTACTATTATATGTTCAGTGCCATTAGGCACGTAACCCGCTGAAATCGTAAAGCTGCATGAGTATGTATCACCGCCTATTAAGGCTGCGGTACAGTAACCGGGATAATCGAAAATATCAGCCTGATAAACATATAAAGTAACAGACGATATTCCTGAAAAATCGGTTACATCAGCATACAATGTAATAGTGTCACCTTCTATAAAGGCTCCGCCGGTTCCTGAACCTGTTCCGGTGTAATAAATATTACTATACGCAGCCGGTGTTGTATCTGTATCAAATTGACAAACAGATGAACAGCCGTCGTTACTGATTGTATTGCCGTCGTCACAGGCTTCTGCGCCTTCGATAACTCCGTTGCCGCAAACAGCGGGCTCTGTCATAGGTACTAATACTATTGGTATTGTTGTCATAGTGCCATCCCAGTAACGGGTGTAATAGGTTGACGATACATATGTATCAAAATAGTAATAGTCGGCGTAACCTAATACATCCATCGCGTAAGGCAGTATGTGTTCTGTACCGTTTGGTATGTATCCCGCGGGTACCGTAATGGCGCAGGAATATGTATTGCCGCCTATTAAAGACGCGTTACAGTAACCTGCATAATTCATTAGATCTGCCTGAAACACATACAATTCTGCGAAAGACACGCCTGAGGCATCGGTAACATCAGCAAATAAAGTAATAGTATCACCAACAGTGAATGCTCCACCGGCTCCTGAACCTGCGCCGGTGTAATATATGTTGCTAAACACAGGCGGGGATGTATCTGCCGCGGGGCAGTCAACAGCACAAGAAGCAGTGTCTTCGTAACCCGCGTTACATGTGCCATCACCGCAATACATGCCAGCTAAGGTTAATACACTGGAACAAGCCGCGTTACAAGCGGTACAACTTGCTGTGCCATAGGCGCAAGCGGTCTCTGTAATTGTGTTGCCGTCGTCGCAAACTTCGGCGCCTTCTACAATACCATCGCCGCAAACTACGGGCATAATAACAGCTACAGTATATGCACCAGTGTTGTTATCAGCATAATGGGCAATATAAAAGTAAACTGTTTTTACAGCTCCTGATGTATTTGTATAGGTAATTTGTGAACATAAGCCTGTATAATCATCATTCATACTTAACTGGGTTATGCCGTCTGAATCAAAAAGATACAGTTCGGTATCAAATTGATTACAGCCATTGCCGTCATCAGTGGTAATTACAATTGTCTGGTCAGCTGCCATAGTAACCGAAAAGTAATCATGATCGCCAAACGTATCAATAAAACCCACCGCACTGCTGCCTACAGCAATACTTGTTGCGCTTTCATAGGTATTGTCACCATCAGGACAATCTGTAGAACAAGTTCCATAAGTTTCTGTTCCATTACATACACCATCGCCGCATGTTGTTGGGCAATCTGTTAGGCAAGAATTAGTATCTTCAGGACCGTTGCAGGCACCATCACCGCAGAAATCACCTGAAAGAAATAGCTCGGTATTACACATATCGTTACAGAAGATACAAGTTTCTGTACCATAAGCGCATGCAGTTTCTGTAATTGTGTTAGCATCGTCGCAAACTTCTGCGCCTTCTACAATACCATCGCCGCATGTTGTTGGACAATCTGTTAGGCATGAAGCGGTATCTTCTGGGCCGTTACATGTTCCGTCACCGCAGAATTCACCTGTAAAAAATAGCTCTGTATCGCATAAATTGTTACAGAAGGTACAAGTTTCTGTACCATAAGCGCAAGCGGTTTCTGTAATTGTGTTACCATCGTCGCAAACTTCAGCGCCTTCTGCGATACCATCGCCGCATACAGGATTAGCTGCGAAACAATCAGCGGGACAAGCTGTGTCATTTTCAAAATTAGCTGAGCATACGCCGTCGCCACAGTATAAACCTGTTAAATTTAATACATTCTTGCATGAAGCGTCGCAAGCCGTGCAGGTTTCGGTACCGTAATCGCATTTTGTTTCAGTTATAGCATTGCCGTCATCGCATACTTCTGTACCTTCAATTGATCCGTTGCCGCAATTTTCAGTGGGGGTAGGGGTAATACCTATATCTCCAAGACCTTCAATGGTACAACCCAAGAATACAAAAGCGCTAATAACCAATGCCGTTAACATTAAGCACTTTTTCATATTTTGCTCCTTAAAAATTATTTCGCGTTTTACGAAGTTTTCAGAAGCATCAATTTATATTTTATTTGACGAAATAGTGAACTGTTACGAAACTTTCAAAAAACTTCGTAAATCGCCCATACACTCTCCTTAAGATTTTATTTTATAATCAAAGTTGATCATAATTTAAAGAAAGTATTCATTTAATACCTATAATAATTATAAGTATCTATTTATATTTTTTCCATTTTTTTTGTCATTTTTATGACAGCTATGGAAATCCATAGCCACCGGCATAGGCCATGAGGAGTTTCACAAGTTTCTAATGAAATTGAATGTTGATATTAAAGAACTAAAAAAGGGAGATATGAAAACAGCCGATAACGCGTTTGGCAATATTAGAAATACACTTGGCCTATTTCGCCAGTACTTTATTAATAAATCGCATATTATTGCGCTAAAAATCCATTCTGGCTCTAAAATAGGCGATATCATGATTATCAAACATAGAAAGCATATCGTCTTGATAACCATATATAAGCATAAGGCCGCCCGTAAGCTTTAGGCCGTTTTGAAAATTGTAGGTAATAGTTAAACCGGGAATGTATGCGACATCATTGGCAAGCCTTAAAATAGACATGGCTTTTAGTTCAAGATATTCGTTAAAAAAGCGGTCTTCTAATGAAATAAGAAGAAAATTACTGAAAAATTCTTCTTCATATTTATTAGAATTTTTAATATAGAAAGATGACGCGTATTCAATTAAAAGTCTACCGTTACTGCCCCAGATGTTATAGTCGGCACCTGTCGTATATGAAAAATATTGCGTCTTTTCGCGGTTTTTTTCAAGAGTCATTTCATTCGCGGTCATATCGGTATTAATTACTGTTGTTTCATTTTCATCTTTATAGACCGCGGTTTGATCATGCGTATACACGGCCTCGGCTCTTAAGGCGAGCTTTTCTATGCTAAACGCTAAATCGACACCCGCTTTATTTACTTTTGAAAAATCGGGTTTGATAATAACAGATGCGGGGGCCTGAGTAGCCATATCAATAGTAATTTGAGGATAAAAAACAATACTATTATTTTGTCCGTGAAAATAACTTAAATAAATATCAAGAAAACCAAAAGTACCTCCGCTTCTTACCGCAAAAGCCCCATTTTTTAATAATAATTTTTCAGATTCACTCATATCCATTTTAACCGGCATTTCGCTTTCATTTTCAGGTTGAAGCGCCCAAAAACTTTTTTCGGCCGGTAAAAGCGGTTTTGCCGGAACAGGTATAAAAAAAGTTTCTATACTAAAATCTGAAAAAATATATTTAAAATCGAGCGCGAAAACTCCGCGATACCTTTCGTCTTCTTCTTTCAAAAACATTTCACGCAAATCTCTTTGATCAGCGTAGTTTACTACCCTGAAAGCATCGGCACTGCCCCAGTTGAAAACCTGTTTGCCTATTTTAAACTGTAATTTTTCTCCGGCGGCTATATATAATTCATAAGCATCTATTTCACCAGAGTTTTGCGGATTAACAGCGGCATAATAAACCGGATAAAAATAAATGTCTGCCGAGGCCTTGCCGTAAAAAAAATCGGTGCCATATTTACTGTTTATTCGGGCTCTTGTTTCTATTTTTACAATATCGCTTTCTGCGGGGTTTTTACCACCAAGCTGTCTGCTGATTGAAAAAAAATTTTCACTTTCAAAATAACCAAAAAAATCCCACTTTGAAGAAGACTCAGGTACCGAAAGAGTCTCGTTTTCTTTACCCTCTAAAAAAAGAGAGTCCATCTCTTCTTCAGAAACCCCCTGCGCCGATAGATTTAGTACAAGTAATGCAAAAATTAAAAAATGTTTCATTTTATTTCTCCGGGTTTTTGGTTATTGAAATCCCCAATATTCTTCTATTAGGAATTTTTTATGGCTATGGAAATCCATAGCAATTAAATTATTTTTCAGACTCCTAAATTTTTTTATTTTCGAAAATAACTTTATACCGTACCAGAATAATTCTTTTTTGTTAACTTTGTTTTGAAAAAACTTTTCTAAATATAAAATTATTGAAATTCGTATAAGCTTAGAAATACTAATACCTAATATTAAAGCACTATTTCTTAATAATATTTCATCGTCGCCGTATAAACAAAGCATATGACGGTGTTTTGTTTGTATTTCGTTCATTTTTAGTTTATAATTAATATTCAACAATTCGTTTGTCCATTGGAGGCTTTTCTTGTTAGCTAACTTAAAAACACAGTATCGAACAATCCATGAATATGTTTTATTATGTATTTTAGCCGCTAATTTTACCTTTTTCCAGATGGATTTATCCAAATGTACTTCCCAAATATTTTTAATTTCTGTTTTTACCCAGTGTGGTTGTTTTCTACATTTCATATTAATGTAATACCCCTAAAAATTTAAAACATACCACTTTTCAATAAATTTTTTTAGCTATGTAAATCCATAGCTATATATTTATAAAGATTCTTTCTTTAGAAATTCATCTGAGACTGACTTATTATAATCCACCTCTTTAATATAAATTATACTTTTACCCTTTCCGTCTGTTCTTGACATAGTAATTTTTCGGGCGGTTAAAATTCCGTCGATGGTTTCAATTTTATCTACCTCAAGAATTTTTGTGTGGCCTTTATTTTCATAAAAATCAGCTTTTATCATAAAGTAATCTGACTTTCTTATATAAACAATTGTTTTTACGTAAACTTTTGTTCCCTTTTTCTTGACCGATTCTACTTTAAAACAATCTTCACCGTTTACTTTTTCATCACCAAGATATTTATAGTTAAAATCGTCAATATCTCTATCTTGCATGTCTTCGTAGTAAAAATGAGAGCCAACAAAAGAACCGCCTTTATCAGATGAGGCTATTTTTCTTACTGTGCCGCCTGAAAGTTTAATCCATTGTAAAGAGTCTTCACCGGGTTCAGACCAGCTTAAGAATTCAATTCTGGTTGGCTTTAAAAATGTGGAACGTGATCGAGTTTTTTTACCGTATTTTTTTGAAACCATTTCAAATTCTTTTAATTCTTTGCTGTCTCCTTTCATAACAACCATAACCGAAACACCTTTTCTAGTGTCGGGCTCTTTTAACGCGTCATTTTTTTCCATAATTTGACGGCCTTTTTCATCGGCAAATGCCAGTGCTGGTAGAATTAAAAATACAGCCAGCATATTTTTTAGTTTTATTTTCATCTTTATATTCTCCTAAATCTTATTATCTCCATTTTCAAAATCTGGAATTTCTATTTTAAATAAATAAATGTAAACCGGCAAGAATAGTAATGCTCCTATTGTTGTTGAAAACATTACTCCAGACACCAATAGTCCTAAATAAAATACAGGTTTAAAACTAGACACCATTAAAATTGAAAAGCCTAAAATAAGAGCTACTGAGGTATATGTTATTGCTAAGCCGGCTTCTGCGTGTGTATGATAAATTGCTTCTTTAATGTTCATACCTTTTTTAAGAAAGTGCGACATAGTGCGCATAAAGTGGATTGTGTCATCAATACCTATACCAATAGCTATTGATGATAAAATCACTTTAGGAATATCAAGCGGGATATTTAGAAATCCCATCAATCCGTATACCTGACTTATTCCAAAACAGATGGGAATTAGAGATACAAATGAAGCTTTTATTCTTTTAAATAGAATATAAATTAAAATAAATATTATAAATAAACTTAATAAGATGCTACTTGTTTGGCTCTCAAAAATATAGTCGGCTAAAACAGGAAAATTCATGGTACTGCCGGCCATAAAATATTCAGCGTTATCAGGCGGATGGTTTTTTGGTGCTTCAAGGTAATTTTTCAAATGCTTTTCAAGTTTTTTGTTTATTTCTGTACTAAAAAGCCTTTCTTTTATTGAGCCGGTACGAATAATTAAATTTACCCGTCTGTAGTCAACATCTACAAATTGTTCAAAAGCGTCTGGTCTGCCGTCAGAGTCTTCGTCTTCGCCTGCGAAAATCTCAAGATAATCGCGAATAGTATGTTGTGAATCAGGTATTTTATAAAACTCTTTTTTATCATCATTTATTGCCATATTCATTCGTTTTATAAAATCGCCAAAGGTGGCTGTTGATAAAATGTGATATTGATTTCTTTGAACAGGATCGTCTGCCCATTTTTGAATATCTTCAATATATTTTAAAATTTTAGGATCTTTTACACCGTCTTTTTTGCCGGTATCAAAAATTAAATTAATGGCAAAGGTTCCGTTAAAAAGTTCGCCTATTCTATCATCAGCTTTTCTTATTATTGAATCATCTTTAAAGTTAAACATTGGCGCTGTTTCTGGCCTTACTTTTGTAAGCCCAAAGATGCCTAAAACAAAAAGCAATACCGAAAAAATAAATACCGGCTTCGCGTAATGTGTGCTTAAAATTGAAAGTCTTCCTACAAAAAATTGTATAATTAAATTTGTACCTTTTTGGTTTTTATTATTTTCTAACTTTAGCGGTTTTAATAAAATTAAAACTCCGGGAATTAATAAAAAAGAAACCAACATGCCAAAAAAAGCGCCGACCGCCGCGAATTGGCCAAAGTGTCTCATTGATGTAACCTGACTTCCCGATAAAGTTAAAAAGCTAATACAGGTAGTAAAGGCCGCTAAAAAAACAGTACCTGAAATATGACTCATACATTCAATTAGAGCTTTTTTCATGTTTTCTTTTGTAAAAGTTTTTAATTCAAGCATATACTGGTTAAACATATGAATAGAGTATGAACTGCCTATTGCAATTAAAAGCGGAGGGAGTATATTAACCAGCAAAGACATTTTAACATTAAGATGTCCTAAAAGTCCCATGGTCCAAATTGCCCCTAAAGCTACTGTAAGTGTTGGCAGTAGAACTCCGCGAATAGAATAAAAATTAAGAAAAAAAGTTAAAATAACCAGTATAAAAACAATGGGTAAAAGAGTAGATAAATCTCTTTGCATGAATTCCTGCATATATTTTTCAATAACCATTGAACCCATTATGTGTAATTTTAAAGGTTTTGTATTGTATTTTTCTATCACATGGTGAAATATTTCATAAAAATGGTTATAGTGTTCAATAGAGCGAAGCGAAATCCCGAGAGCAAAGGCTTGAATTTTATTTTTTTCATTTAAAGAAAATAGATTAATAGAATTGATAGGGCTTAGTCTTATTTTTTTTTCATATTCAATAAAATCTTCTTTAGTAACGGGAAGCTCTCTTTTACCGTTTTCATTTTTTTCAATAAAATCTACAGGGGTAAGCTCATTGTTTTTGCCAGAAATATCTTCGCCGCTGATAGGATTTAAAAACATCCGTACAATATTTAATGATTTATATAAATAAAGACTTTCCCATGCGTTTAATATTTTTTTATATTGCTTAACTGATAAGTTCATATTTTTATCAAAATCATTTAGTTTTAAATAAAGTAAAATACTATCAAGCTGTCTATTGGCGATTGTATCAAGAGAAGATCTAATTTGACTAATACTTACCGGAGTATATTTGGTAAGATCATATATTCGTTTTTCTCTAACGGGTTTATCATATCTGTCTTCGGGAAGGGGTTTTGTCATGTCCCAGATATCATAAGATGAAACTTTTTGTTTTTTTAATAATTTTTCAGCGTTTTCTGTACCTTTACCACTGTCTTCAAGAATCATTTTATCAAGGTCCTCTTCAAGATTATCAAGATTGACTTCTTCTTTTTTTACTTCTGGTTCATTTTCTATATTGTATAAAGCATTACCGGCTTTTATTATTGTATTAAGTCTTTCATTTTCAAGATTAAGATTAAAATCTTTATACTCTTCAATTTCTTCAACTAGAAGATTTAATGAGTTAAAAACTTCATTAGATAAAAGTTCATGTCCTTCAGATGGTTCTATAGAGGTAATTAAAAATGTTTTTTCATTTACCAATGCAACTTTTACCCGCTCGGTAAGTTTATATACAGGTTCATCTTTTGGCATTAAGTATTCAACAGAACTGTCTATTTCAATTTTACGAAGACCACTGATAAAAAAAGCAGTCAATAATATAATTGATGCCAATACCGCCCGCGGATTATTAATAATTAGTGTAATCCACTTTTCTATAATTTTTTTCATTTTGAAATTATACCCATATTTTTCTTAAAATCTACCGAATTTATAAATTCGGTACAATTTTTTTTTAATATATTTAATTTACAGCATGTGTCAATTTCGATTATAAACCGATATATTTCGGTCTGTCAAGAAAACTAAAAAAAAATGCTGAGTGTCACTCAAATTCTTCGGTACGCTTTAAAAAATTCAGATGAAATCGTAAAAAAAGATATACCTCGGTTTCATAAAAATATGCCGCCGGTTATTGTATGGAACATTACAAATGAATGCAATATGACATGCCCTCATTGTTACGCTTCTGCTAAATTAAAAAAAAATAATGATGAATTAGGTACTAGTGAAATGTATAAAATTATCGATAAACTTTCTGATTATGGCATAAAAATTATAATTTTTTCAGGAGGCGAACCTCTTTTAAGAGATGATGTTTTTAATATAATTGAGTACGCGGCAAAAAAAAATATTCATTGTCATCTTTCAAGTAATGGCGTTTTAATTTCAAAAGAAAAAGCTCAGAACCTGAAAAAATCGGGTATTAATTATGTGGGCGTAAGTATAGACGGATTGTCTGATTTCAACGATTCATACAGAGGAATGTCTGGCGCCTTTTTAAAGGCATTAGAAGGTATTAAAAACGCGGCAAATGCCGGTCTTGAAACGGGAATTAGAATTACCCTTACTGATAAAAACAGTGCCCAGCTTGGTGATATGTTAAACTTGGCCATTGAAAATAATATTCACAGATTTTATCTTTCTCATTTGGTTTACGGCGGCAGAGGAAAGGCGTTTTCAAAATATGATGTGCAAAAAATAGAAACTAAAAACTTAATGAACTTTATATTTGAAAAATCTTTAGAATATATTGATAACAATATCCCTTTAAATATTGTCACAGGGGGTAATGATGCCGATGGAGTTTATTTATATTTATACGCGAAAGAAAACTTTGAAGAATCTTCAGCCAATTTAATTTATGATTTGTTAAAAAAAAGAGGCGGTAATACTGCGGGCGAAAAACTATTGAACATCGACTATAAAGGGAATGTTCATCCTGATCAATTTTGGCAGACTTCAACCTGCGGAAATTTACTTGAAAAAGATTTATCTGAAATATTAGAAAACAGTTTAATAGAGAGTTTACGAATTAGAACTAAATTTTTAAAGGGCAAATGCAAAAACTGCGATTATGTTGAAATTTGCAGAGGCTCTCACAGAGAAAGAGCTCTCGCGGTTTATAATGATATGTGGGAAGAAGATCCATCTTGTTATATTTAATGAAAGCAAAAGGAGAATTTATGAGAAAAAAAATAATTATTATGGCGGCCTTTATTTCTTTGGTACTGACGGCATGTTCAGAAGAAAAGAAACCTATGAATTTAGGAACGAAGGTATTTGTCATAGAGCGTGCTTCTGAAAGTATGGCCGTTATTGATTATAAAACAATGGAATTAGTAAGCAGAATTTCTCTTTCAGGCAATTTGCGTCACGCGAGCATGGTATTTGATCCTGAATTGCATTATGGATTTATAGCGACAAGAAATGGTGTTTTAACCAGAGTAAACCTTGAAACAATGAAAGAAGATGGTTATATTCAAACATCGAAAAATTCCATTGGTCTTGGTATTTCACAAGACGGAAGAACTATCGCTGTATCAGAATATGAGCCGGGAGGTATTACTTTTGTTGATACTGAAACCTTTACCGTTACAAATCGTATATCTGGCGATATTGAAAACGAAACTACACTTTCAAGAGTTACCGGCCTTGTTGATGGCGCTAATAATACATTTTTATGCGCGTTAATGGATAACGATGAAATATGGGAACTTATGCCCGAGACAAATAATAAAACAGGCCCCGTGCCCTATAAGATTAAAAGAAAAATAAAAGCTGTGGCGTCTTTTCCTTTTGATGCTTTAATTTCTCCTGAAGGCAGGTATTATGTAACCGGTCATTTTAAATCTGAAAAAATTAGCCTTGTTGACCTTTGGGAAAATAACCCTGCGGCCAAACCAGTGCATTTTAAAGACGCGAAAGAGGTAGATAGAATTCCGGTAAAAATGCCGCATATGGAAGCCTGGGCGGTAGCTGGTAATAAAATTTTTATACCCCTACCCGGTAAAAAACGTTTGGCCGTTATTTCGAGTATTGATTATAAATTTCAAAAATATATTGAGCTGGCTGGCGATCCCGTGTACGCTGTTGTACATCCGAATCAAAAAGAAATTTGGATATCTTTCTCTGGCGAAAAAGATGACGGTAAAGTTGAAATAATTGATACTATAACTGAAAAATCAATTGAAGTTATAAATTTTGGCAAAAAAATATTTCATATGGTATTTACACCCAGAGGTGATAAAGCTTTTATTTCAAGTAACATGACCAATGAATTTATAATTGTTAACGCCTTAACGCGAGAAGAATTAAAGAGAATTCCTTTAAAGTCGCCATCAGGAATTTTTGGTATATGGAGAGCTTTTCAAACCGGATTATAAATAAAAACCAATGAATTTAGAACAAGAAAACGAATTAGCCAAGCTTTTGCAAAAAAAATTTCCTCTTGATAAAGAACCTTTTAAGGTATTGGCAGAGCAAATTAATTCAACCGAAGAGGATGTTTTATTAAAAATTCAGGAATGGAAAAATACAAAAAGGCTGCGTGAAATATCAGCAGTCATGGAGGGTGAACTTTTAGGCTATGAATCAGCTCTTGTGTGCGCCGAGGTCTCTTCAGAAAAAATAGAAGATACTGCTTCTGTAATTTCTGAACATCCTCTGGTTACTCATAATTATCAAAGAAATCATAAATATAACTTATGGTTTACTATAGCGTCAGAAAGAAAAAATGGCGTAGAAGAAGATATAAAAATACTTTCGTCTTTAACCGGTATTTCAAATATACACCCCCTTAAAAAAATAAAAGTATATAAAATAGGCGTAGTGGTAGATTTAAAGAATAAAACAAATGTTTCTGAAAAAACAATTCACTCAATAAATAAAAAACAAATTGAAATTACCGAAAAAAATAAACGCTTAATTCAAATTATTCAAAAAGATTTACCTGCCGTAAAAAATCCGTTTAAAGTTCTGGCTGATGAAAATAACGCACAAGAAGAAGAAATTATTAACTTTTTAAATGAAAATATGGGGGGCGCGGTAAGAAAATATATTGGTACTTTTATGCACAGAAAAATGGGCGTTACTTTTAACGGTATGGCTGTTTGGAATGTAAAACCTGAAAATTTAGATAAAGCGGGAGAAAAACTCGCTCAATTTCCTGATGTGAGTCACTGTTATTCAAGAACGCCTATTTCTGATTTTCCTTATAGTTTATACTCGATGATTCATGGTTCTTCAAGTGACTATTTAACAGAAACTGCCGAAAAAATGTCACGCGATATAAACTGTGATGATTATTTAATTTTAACCTCTACAAGAGAATTTAAAAAAACAAGGCTTCGGTATTTTATTGAAGAATACAATGAGTGGTTAAATAAATATAAAGGCGCGATTAAATTATGAAAAAAAGAAAACTGGGTAAAAATGGTCCCGAAATTACAGTTATAGGGTTAGGAACATGGGCCATAGGAGGTCCTTGGCAGTTTGGCTGGGGCAAACAAGAAGATAAAAAATCTATTGAAGCTGTTATTAAATCTGTTGAACAGGGTATAAACTGGATTGATACCGCGCCCGCATACGGGCTAGGGCATGCTGAAAAAATTGTAGCGAAAGCCCTAAAAGAAATTAATGAAGATATATTTGTGGCCACAAAATGCGGTCTGGTATGGGATGATAGGGGACGTATTCAAAGACATAATAAGGCAGAAAGTATTAGAAAAGAATGCGAAGACAGTTTAAAACGGCTTGAAACCGAAACAATCGATTTATATCAAATTCACTGGCCCGATCCTAATACATCTATTGAAGAAAGCTGGGGCGAAATGGTTAAATTAAAAGAAGAAGGTAAGGTACGTTATATTGGCGTAAGCAATTATACGGCAGATATGATTGAAAACTGTGAAAAGATAGGTCATGTAGATTCATCCCAGCCGCCTTTTAGTTTGTTAAAACGTGAAATTGAAAAAGATGTGCTGCCGGTTTGCGATAAAAATCAAACCGCGACTTTAGCGTATAGTCCAATGCAGGCGGGCTTGTTATCTGGCAGTTTTAATCATGAAAAATTAAAAAATCTTGCTTCAGATGATTGGCGTAAAAAAGATTATTTTTTCAAAGAACCTTTATTTTCAAAAATAGTTCAAGCAGTTGATAAACTAAAAGAAATCGCGCGAGAAAAAAATGTATCAGCCGGAACTCTAGCTTTAGCGTGGGTTTTGCACAAAAAAGGTGTAACATCGGCAATAGCAGGGGCGCGAAATGAGTTACAGGCAAAAGAAAACGCGGCCGCGGCTGAATTAGAGATTAATTTAGAGGAATCGTTAAAAATTGAAAAAATTTTTAATAATTACACTTAATTATTTTTGACAGCGTAAATTCAATTTTAATTTTGGTTCCAATAAATTTGAGATGTACGGCAAATCATACCTGATATGTTTTTAGAGAGCTACAGCATTATTGGCATAAGCTAATTGCTTTGCCGCCCTCCTAGCGGTAGCCCAAATACTCTAAAAACAAAAGGTTGTGAACCGTTCTCTCGCGAAAAACTACTGCAAGGGGGGAATATGCAACAAACGAAAGAAAAAAGTGTATTTGATATACGATCAAATAAAGTGCCAAAAAAAGGTATACACATTTTAACAGAATTTTACAACTGTAAAGATGGATATGACCTTATGACAGTTTCTGAGTTTTTAGAATCATTCTGCTCAGAAAAAGTTAGAGACGTAGAACTTACAGAAGTCGGCAGAGCTTTTTATCAATTTCCTGAATCGGGTGTTACGGGTACAGTTATATTGGCTGAATCTCATGTTGCCATTCACACATGGCCAGAAAAAAATTACATTACACTTGATATATTTGTTTGTAATGTAACAACAGATAATTCAAATAAAGCAAGAAAGCTTTATGATTATTTTTATAACGCCTTTTCACCTGAAAATGTAAACTACCAAGAAGTAGAACGCGAATAAATGATTATAGCAGGCCTTCAGTTTCTGAAAAGTTAAAAATTACATTTAAATTTTGAACGGCCTGCCCTGCTGCTCCTTTAAGTAAGTTATCAATAGCAGAAAAAATTATAAATGTATTTTTACGTTTATTGTAAAGAAACGAAAAGTCTAAAAAATTTGTATTTTGCACATTTTTAAGATTTATTTCATTAGGTGATTCATAAAATCTTATAAAGGGTTCATTTTCTATTATTTGTTTTATTTTTTGTTTTAACTTTTCTTCGTCAATATCTGAATTTACTTTTAAGTAAGAGGTTGATAAAATTCCTCTAAAAACAGGTAAAAGATAAGGAGTAAAAGTTACTTGGGCACCTTTTAAAAAAGGCATAAGTTCCTGATTGATTTCAGGTTCATGCTGGTGGCCGTCTGTTTTATATGCTCTAAAATTTTCATAAACAGTTGAAAAAGCGAGTGTGTCTTTTTCTTTTCTGCCTCCTGCGCCGCTTGTGCCCGATTTCGCGTCTATAAATATTTGGTTGTCAAATGAATTTAAATAGTCTTTTATTACATAAAAAGGCAAAAGAGCGGCTGTGGGATAACAGCCCGGATTTGCAATTAAGTTTGCTCCTTTTATTTTTTCCCGGTTTATCTCAGTTAATCCGAAAATTGCTTTTTTTAATGTTTCTGGGTCATTTCGCTCTATACCATAATATTTTTTAAAAATTTCTTCATCTTGAATGCGCCAGGCTCCCGATAAATCAATTACCTTAAATCCTCGTTTTAAAAGAAGCGGAGTAAATTTTACTGAAGTTTCATCTGGTACCGCTAAAAAGATAACATCAAGTTCCGGTACTTTAGTAATATCTTCAGGGTGATTTAAAAACTTAAGATTATCATAAGTTTTTGTTTTAATTTCAGGAAAAACATCAGAGATTTTTTTACCCGCGTATTCGTTTGATGTAGCGTATGAAATTTCAAAATATTTATGTTTTGCAATAAGAAATAGAAGTTCTTTACCGGTAAATCCCCCGGCTCCTATAATCCCCGCTTTTTTTTTTGATATATCAGACAATTTTATTTTAAAACCCGAACTTCGGTCATAATTACCGGATTTTTGGGTTTGTCTCTATTATCTCTTTCTACTGTAGAAATTTTCTCGCATACAGCTTGCCCTTTTACTACTTTGCCGAAAACAGTATGCTTGCCATTTAAAAAAAAGTTATCCACTACATTAATAAAAAACTGACTTCCATTTGTGTTTGGTCCCGCGTTGGCCATAGCAAGAGTATATTTTTTTACAGGCACAGACGGCAAGTTAGAATCATACACGTAACCTTTAGCGGTTAATAAATCTTTAACGTTCATATTTAATACTTTTTCATATTCAGCCTCAATTTCTTTCATTCTTTTTTGCTGTTCTTCACGGCTTGTTATATTTAGTTTTTGAAAAACGTACATTGCCGCGTCGTTATTAAATCCCTGAGCGTCTTTTATTTTCATTGTGTTTAAGCCAAGAGCGTCGGCGTTTATTTCATCTTTAAATTTATATCCGGGGCCGCCCGCGCCCGTGCCCAGAATATCGCCCCCTTGTATCATGAAATTAGGAATTACTCTATGAAAACTTAATCCGTCAAAATAAGGCTTTTTTACATTTCTATTTGATTTGGGGTCTAAAAATTCTTTTTCGCCTGAAGCTAAGTCTATAAAGTTTTTTACGGTTTCAGGTGCCGCGTCGTTATATAATTCAATAACAATATCACCCATATTGGTTTTCATAAGCACCAGTGGATTCTTTTCGTTTGCCATTTTCTCTTCGAGGCTTTTTATAACGGACTGTCTAGATTCTTTACCGCATAAAGAGGCCGCCGATATTACCATTAAAAAGAATAGAATTGATTTTAATTTATTTTTGAACATGATTCCATACGTAAAGATTTAGGCATGTGGTCAATTTATTTTTCACGGGTGTCGGGGACGTGTAAAAACAAAGAAAAGATTAAACGCAAAGACGCGGAGGACGCAGAGAAATCCGTAAATTCAACACTTTTCCTTTGCGTTCTTTGCGCCTCTGCGTTAAAAATCTTACTTATTACACAG
>JAOUOS010000053.1 GCA_029880285.1 Spirochaetia bacterium | reverse complement strand
CTGTGTAATAAGTAAGATTTTTAACGCAGAGGCGCAAAGAACGCAAAGGAAAAGTGTTGAATTTACGGATTTCTCTGCGTCCTCCGCGTCTTTGCGTTTAATCTTTTCTTTGTTTTTACACGTCCCCTATATTTTATTCTCACCAAAAGATTATTGGTAATATATTTTAATTTACAAACCAAACCCAAAACAAGTTACATATTTCATGGAACATTTTGGCAAGCTTCTCATGATAATAGCCCCTTTACTTTTCATATTGGGTCTTTTATTTTATTTTGGAGCTACTTTTATAGGCAAACTTCCGGGAGATATAGTCATAGAACGTGAAAATTTTAAGTTTTATTTTCCGTTAGGAACATCAATACTTATCAGTATTATTCTTTCTTTACTATTTTACTTATTTAGTAAAAAATAATTATTTTACACAGTTTTTATAAAAATTTTCAATCATTTTCATTCCATGTTCCGTCAATACTGATTCAGGATGAAACTGAACACCCCATGTATTTGGATGTTTTTTTACAATAATTCCCATTATATATCCGTCATTGCTTTCTGCTGTTATTTCAAGAGTATCGGGTAAATTTTCCCGATTAACAATTAATGAATGATATCTTGTAGCGGTAAAACTATCGGGCAAACCCTTAAAAATTCCTTTTTTATTATGAGTTATTATACTTACCTTCCCATGCATAATATTTTTGGCTCTTACAATCTCGCCGCCAAAACACTCTCCTATAACCTGATGCCCTAAACACACCCCTAAAATAGGAATTTTACCTGAAAAAACATTTACTATTTCTTTCGAAATTCCTGCTTCTTTAGGAGTTTTGGGCCCGGGAGATATTAAAATACCGTTTGGATTTATTTTTTCAATTTCTTTTATTGTAATTTGATCATTTCTAACTACTTTAATTTCATTTGAAAAAGTACCTAGATATTGTACAAGATTATAAGTAAATGAATCATAATTATCTAATACAAAAATCATTTATCCCTCATTTTCATTATAAAATATTTCTACTGCTTTAAACAAAGCTCCGGCTTTTTTATTTATTTCTTCATTTTCTTTTTCAGGTATAGAATCAAAAACTATTCCCGCGCCAGCCTGAACATATAAAGTATTATTTTTTACCCACATCGTTCTTAACGCAATTGCGGTATCCATATTTCCCTGAAAATTAAAATATCCAATGCATCCGGCATAAACACCCCTTTTTTCTTTTTCGAGCTCTTCAATTATCTGCATAGCCCTTACTTTAGGAGCGCCCGACACGGTACCAGCGGGAAAAGCCGCCCGTAAAACATCATAGCTGTTATTATTTTTTTTTATTTTTCCCGTAACGTTCGAAACAATATGCATAACATGAGAATATTTTTCAATAATCATTAAAGCGGTAACTTTTACACTGCCGTATTCTGAAACACGTCCTATGTCATTTCTTCCTAAATCGACAAGCATAACATGTTCTGCCCTTTCTTTCTTATCTGATAAAAGCTCTTTGCCCAATTTTTCATCTTCTTCTAAATTTTTACCTCTTTTTATAGTTCCGGCGATAGGTCTAACAATTACTTCATCATTATCTTTTTTGACAAGTATCTCTGGTGAACTGCCTATAATTGTAGTTTCAGGAAAATTAAGATAAAACATATAAGGGCTCGGATTTGTCGCTCTTAAGGTTCTGTACAAAGAAAAAGGACTATATTTAAAATCAATTGAAAATCTCTTCGATAGAACCGTTTGAAATATGTCGCCTGCTTTTATATATTCCTTTGCTGCCTCAACCATTTGACAATATTCTTTGTCTGTAGTATTAGATTTCCATTTTGGATTTTCAGATTTCGGACGTTCTAATTGCATAAATTTAGTTAACCCGTCCATTTTAGAAATATTATTTTTAATACTTCTTATTTCTTTTAAAGCTTTATCATACTCATCTTTTATATTGCTATTTTTATTTATAAAAGTATTATAAATCACTTTCACCGACCCCATCGCGTGATCAAAACAGACCAAAAGCATAGGAATACAAAAAACTGTATCTTCAATATCAATTGTATTTAAAAGTTCTTTTTCACAAACGATGTTTTCATAATATCTTATAATATCATAAGAAAAAAAACCCACCGCTCCCGAAATAAAACCTGAAAGAGACGGTTCATTATAAAGTTTATATTGCAACATAACTTCTTCAACAGATTTTATGGGATCTTTGCTTTTTAATTCTTTTTTTTCATTTTTTTCTATGTTCTCATAGTAAAACTTTTTATTTTTACCTTTAATAACAGCATGAGATTTTATTCCTAAAAAACTGTAACGCCCTCTCCACTCTCCGTCAGTTACCGACTCAAGAAGAAAAGAATATTTGTTTTGCCATGCACTTGTTTTAAGAAAAATACTTACAGGTGTATCAAGATCTAAAATTAAAGAGGTATATATGGGAATAACATTGGCTTTTTTAGAGGCGTTTTCAAATTCTGAAAAAGATAAAGAAATATTAATATCTTCATTCAAAGTATTCATAAAATATTTCTATTTTATCATAAACCGATTTTATATATTCTTTTTTCGGGTCTGATAATCCTTTTTTTAAGGGCTTTACCTCAAGCATAATTTTATACAAAATTTTATACAATTCTTCCCTTGCCTGTCCCTCTAGAATAGATTTTTCTGTTATTTCATTTATATTTTTTTCTAATAATAAAGCCGCGTTTGTATATTCTTCAGAACTGTGACTCTCTTTTTTAAGTAAATTCTTCACATTAATTTGCATTTCTTCCATATTTTTTCTGGTTAACTCATCGGCTCTCCATTTGCTGCCATTATTTAATGTTAGTTCTTTAAGTAAAAAGGATTCTCTCTGACCTGAAAAGATATTCACAAAAACAGGTAGTAAAATAACAAACCCGAATAATACTAATGCTAAAGTTGTTAGATTTATTTTGCCTTTTATTTTTTTTATTAATTCTATCATATTCTCTTTAAGTCTAAAAATATAACTTAATTAGGGGGTATAGTTATTTTTGAACAATTGAATTCATTATTTTTCTTGACTACGCTATACCAAATCTTTTTCTTCGTTTATGCGAAGCAATAATATATTAATAAAATCTTTGCTTTCATATACTAATTTTATAATATATATTTATAGAGATCATAATATGAACTTTATAATCAACAGTTTAGCATTTGAGTATAAAATAAATAGCAAATAAAAACATTTTATGAAAAAATTATTAAAAATTATATCTTTATCTATTCTTGCGATAATTATAGTATTAGCCGCTTTTATTAGAATTACAACTTTTCATCCAGACGATATCGAAGATATTAAGGTCTTCTGCAACGAAAACGTAAAACCAATTGATGAAAATAAGAAATTAAAAATTCTTTCATGGAATATTCAATTTTTAGCGGGTAAAAATTATATTTTTTTCTTTGACGTTGAAAATAATGAAGGCCCTGATGAAAAACCCAGTAAAAAAGATATTGAACTTACATTAAATGAAACCGTAAGAATCATAATAGACGAAAAGCCCGATATTATTTTACTGCAAGAAGTAGACGACGCGGCAGATAGAACCTATAAAGAAGATCAATTGCAAAAAATTCTCGAAAAACTTCCTAAAGAATATGGTTGTCATGCTTCTGCTTTTTACTGGAAGGCATTTTTTATACCCCACCCTAGAATTATGGGTTCAGCGGGCATGAAGCTTTCTACAATTTCAAAATATAAAATAAATGAAGCAGTGCGCTATCAGCTGCCAAAAATGCCGGCAGATATTGTTTCTTCAAATTTTCAATTAAAAAGAGCAATTCTTGAAACAACTTTTGAAATATCTAATTCTAAAAAACTTGTTGTTTATAATACGCATCTTGACGCGTTTGCGCAGGAATCTGATACTATGGAAAAACAGGTACAAATGACAAAAAACTTGCTGCTTAAAACTAAAAACCCATGGCTAATAGGCGGAGATTTTAATCTGTTGCCCTCAAAAAAGTCTTATGAAAGACTTCAAAAATCGCAAAAATATCTTTATAAAACCGAAACCGAATTAAAACCTTTTTTTGAATATTTTAATTCTTTCCCTTCGTTAAAACAAATTGAAAGCGATGAATATGAAAAATATTATACCCATTGGCCCAATGACGAAGATGTAAAAAAACCTGATAGAACCATTGACTATATTTTTTATTCTAAAAATATTAAACCTATCAATCACTATGTTAGACAAAAAGACACATTAAAAATATCAGATCATCTGCCGCTTTTAATGGAATTTATATTTGATTAAACAAATTTATCAAGCGATCTAAAATATCCGTCTAATTATCTGCGTTATCACACAATGAAAGTAAACTGCGGGAACATAAATAGAAAAAAAAGAATTCTCTTTCAAGTAGATTATTAAAAGGTTTAACAATCAAAAAAGAAGATTTATTTTAATATAATTTTACTTTTAATATTTCTTCTTAGCCCCTCAATACCCGCTCTTTTTAAAGCTGTTCCGAATAAATGAGTATCTTTAATATTTTCAAGATGTCCCTTGCTTACGTCTAAAGAAATATCTGACGGATAAAAATCTGTATCATTATTTAAATATTCTTTTTTATTATACGGACATACCATCTGGCATACATCACATCCAAAAATCCATTTATTTTTTTTTATATTTGAACAATTTACCTTCCCTCTCATTTCGATAGTTTGATATGAAATACAATTTTCTATGTTAATTATGCCATCACTATTAATGGCCCCTCCAGGACAAGATTTTATACATCGGCTGCAATTATTGCAATATTTTTTAAAATCTTCTTCTATGTTTGCTTTTTTATTTTCTAAGATAAGGTCAGATGAAAGTGGTCTTTCTAATAAAGCAAAAACAAGCAAAAAATAACTGCCGTTTTCGGGGTTTATTAACATCCCGTTTTTACCTATAAAACCTATATTTAATTTTCTGCCCAAATATCGCTCGGGCAAAGGTGTTGAATCTGTAACTATCCTGCCCGCGCTTATATCTTTTACCACTCTTTTCATTCTTTTCTTTAAAACATTGTGATAATCTTTACCCCATGCGTAAGAAGCAATTTTATAGGGATTTTCTTTTAGCGCTAATTTTACTTTTTGATTATGATAAAAAAATGAAGCCGCTATAATTGTATTTGTATTTGCGTAAATTTCTTTTATGTTAAATTTTGCTTTTATGTTTTGAAGATAAGATAATGAAGCTTCTTTTTTTTCTTTTAAAAATTGCAAATAAAATTTTTTAAATTCGTTTTCAACTTCAAAATAAGTTGAAAACGAAACATGCTTAAAACCTTCTTTAAAGAGACGTTTTTTTATTAAATCAATTTCTTCTTTTTCAAGGGATTTTTTATTCAAAATATTTTAGAAGTATCCCGGTAAAACTTTATTTAATTTTTCTCTTGTATTTTGTGGGCGGCTGGCTTCTGCCGTAATGATACTGTATTTAACGGCATCTTTGCAGGCACAGTCTCTTTCAGGAAGCTTGGCATATTCTTCAATAAAAACTTTTAAAAGTTTTGTCGCTTTTTCAGAGTTATTTTTGAGAATACGTAAAATTTCTTCTACGGTAATAGCCTCGTGAGATTCGCGCCAAGAATCGTAATCTGTAGACATACATACCATCTGGTAGCACATCTCAAGTTCTCGGGCAAGTTTTGCTTCAGGCAAAACACTCATATTTATAAGCCCCGCTCCTAAAGACTGATAATGCTTTGATTCTGCTCGGGTTGAAAAAGCCGGCCCTTCCATACATATAATGGTTTCATTTGTATGAAAAGTTATATCTGTTTTTTTAAAAGATTTTTCTATTGCATCAGAAAACCTTGAACAAAACGGATCGCCAAAAGAAACATGAACTACCACGCCGCTGCCGTAAAAAGTACTATCCCTTTGCCGGGTACGATCAAATATTTGATTAGGAATTGCAAAATGACCCGGAGCAATTTCTTCTTTTAATGAACCTACCGAAGAAAATGATATTATTTCATCGGCGCCTAACATTTTTAAGGCGGCAAGATTCGCTTTATTAGGAATTTCACTTGGCGAAAGAAAATGACCCCTTCCGTGACGCGGCAAAAAACCCATTTTTACAGGTTTGGTTTCAGTTTCATATTCAGCAATTATAATTTCATCAGATGGCTTACCCCATGGAGTATCTACAAAAACTTTTTCAATTACATTTAATCCGGGTATTTCATAAAGGCCGGTACCGCCTATTACGGCTAATTCTATTTTCTTTTCTCTCATTAAATTCCTCTTGTTACTTCATGTTTTCGGCAATAGCCGTTAATAATCTTACTCCGTAACCAGCCGCTTCTTTAGTATAAAGGCCGTGTTCTTTATTTAAAATAGCCGTACCCGCGATATCAATATGCGCCCATAAAGTTTCTTTCTCAAGAAACAATGAAAGAAAAGCTGCCGCGCTTGAAGCTCCGCCGTATCTGCCGCCTATGTTATTGTAATCGGCTATGTCTGATTTAAGCATTTCTTTATACTGCCTGTCTATAGGCAAGGGCCAAACCGGCTCAAGAGATAATTTAGACGCCTCTTTTAGCGCTTCAATAGCTTTTTCATTTTCAGAAAAAATACCCGCGTAATGATTGCCTAACGCAACTATGCAGGCACCGGTTAATGTAGCCGCATCTACAATCATGTTTGGCTTATACGTTTTTTCTACGTAATGAAGAACATCACCTAAAACAAGCCTGCCTTCGGCATCGGTATTTTGCACTTCTATTGTTAAACCTTTTAGAGATTTGTAAACATCGCCGGGCTTAAATGCGGTCCCCGACGGCATATTCTCGACCACACCTACAGCGGCTATTATTCTTACATTATGCTTTAAAGAAGCTATTGAAGCAACAGCGTGCATAACAGCTGCGGCGCCCGACATATCCATTTTCATTTCATGCATATTATCGCCGGGCTTTAACGAAATACCGCCTGAATCAAAAGTAACCCCTTTGCCAACAAGGCCCAAGACAGGAGTTTTTTTATTTGCCCCAGCAGGGTTATATTCTAAAATAATCATTCGGGGTTTTTGAACCGATCCCTGGCAAACGGCAAGAATGCCCCCTGCTCCCATTTTTTTAAGTTCGGTTTCGTTAATTACTTTTAATTTTAAATTATATTTATCTGCTATAACTTTGGCACGCTCTTCCATTGTATCGGGGGTAATATAGTTAGCGGGCAGAACCTGAAGCTGACGCATTCCGTTTACATGGTCAATTTGTTTTTTATAGTATTCTGTTTCGTTTTGAAATTCTTTTTTAAAACCGCTAACAGCTGTAATATATAATTTTTTTAATATGATGTTATCTAAAGAAGGCTTTTCTTTTAACAAATCAACCGGATACGAGGCAATACCAAAAGCGGTAACCAGTAAATTTGATATTTGTTTTATAGAAAATTTCTCATAAATATTTTCAGGCAGTATTACCTGAGCGTTTTCAAACCCTGTTACTATTTTTTTAGCTGTTTTCAAAAAGACTGCAGATAACCTTTCGACGTCTATTTCTTCAAAAGGTCCTAAACCAATATAAAAAGAACCTTTAATTTCTGAAATTTCAGAAGGCGCTGCTTTAAAATAAGGTATCTCTTTTATAATCGCAGATTTATCTTTTGATTTTTCATCTTTGCCAAAAACAAAAATAACTTTTTGCACATCTTTTTTTTCATTATCTTCAATATCTATTGTAAACTTATGTTCAGGATACTGAAACCATTTTCTTGATCCTGCTTGATTTTTTTCTTTTGCCATAAGTCAAAATTTGTTTCAAAGGGCGTACGCCAACTATTTTTCAGGCAGCAATTCTTTTAACATAAGCTTAATTTTATTAGGAATACCGCTTAATTGATTTAAATTCTCAAGAATAATCTCATTAATTTTTGTGCCCACAATGAATCCATCTGCATATTTAATTGCCTGAACAGCGTTTTCTTTTGTTCGCACACCAAAGCCCACCATAAGAGGGGTATTTGTTATTTTTCTCATACTTTGAAACATGGGCCTTAAGCTGTCTAAATTAAATTCTTTTTGACCGGTAACGCCTTTTGTTGAAACAACATAAATAAATCCTTTTGCGCTCTGGCATATCTTTTTAAGTCTTTCTGGTTTTGTGGCGGGTGTTATAAAATCAATCCACGCCATATCTTCAGAAAATATATCCGTTTTATTTTCTTTTGCTATATGAATTTTCTCATGATAAGGCAAATCGGGCGCTATAATACCACGAATATTTTTTTGATAGAGCTTTTTAGTAAAAGAAGAAAATCCGCTTTGTAAAAACATATTCGCGTAACCCATTAGTAAAAACGGCTGGTCAGGAAAAGCAGCGTTTAACTTTTCTAAAAATAAAAACATATCGTCTTTACGAAAAGGTTTTTCAAGAATTTTTGTAAATACCTTTTGTAAAACAGGACCATCGGCAATAGGATCTGTAAAAGGAAGACCCAGTTCAATAGTATCGGCACCCGCTTCAAGAAGAGTTGATACAATATCAAAACTTAAATTATAATCGGGAAAAGATAAAGCAATGTATGGTATAAATAAATATTTCTGGTTTTTTTTCTTTTCAATTAGAAAATTTTCAAGAGAACATATTTTTTTTAGAGCATTTGTACTCATAAAACTGTAAATGAATCTAGCACGCCTTCTTTAGCATACCGATATACTTCTTCAAGTTTCATACCTCGCTCAAATTCAAGAGTTATTGTGGGAATATTTCTTTCCCATCCGGCGTAAGTACCTAAAGAACCGGGAGTAGGATAACCAATATCTTTAACAATTTTCATTTTTAATTTGTTTTTCATTTTTTCTGCAAAAGGTTCAGCCGGACCGTTAATGTTTATTAATGGCTTCCACGAATGAAAGCTTATAATATAATTAGGCTTATACATATTTACTACCTGCTCTAAAATTTGACTTTCAGGTTCGCTGCCGGGATATTTACCCGGATTATATTTTTCTTCTGTATATTCTTCTGCCCAGTCTTTTGTTGACATATTCCGGTTTAAATCTATACCTGCCGCGTTTTTTCGCTCATATTTAAAAAATCCGTCTGGATTTAAAAGAGGCAGCAAATAAAGACCAAAGTCAAAAGGAGACTTTTGTTCATCTTTAGCGAATTCTTTACAAAAATCTACCATAAATCTTACGCCTTCTGTTTCGTTGCCGTGCACACCGCCTATAAGTAAAACCTTTCTTTTTGACTTTTCAGCTTCTAATTTTTTAGCCATTATATCTTTTTTGCCGGCAGATTGTCCCACAACAAACCATCCATTACCGGTAAAAACAGCCTCTTTGGGATTCTTAAAAGGGATGCTTTCTTTTAATATTTCTTTTGTGCTCATAGTTTTTCTCTATTATTTATACTAAAATCTTTTTTATTAAGCCAAATAGGATTCTTTTTCTTTTTTCCATAGCGCGTTTTGATATGTATTATATAAAAGCATCGCGATTGTCATAGGTCCAACGCCGCCGGGAACCGGAGTTATAAAAGATACCTTGTTTATTATTTCTTTATAGTCTAAATCGCCTTTTACTTTGCCTTCAATACGGTGCATACCAACATCAACTACAACACTGCCTTCTTTTATTTTTGAATGATCAACAATGTCTCTTACACCCATAGCCGAAATAAGAATATCTGCCTTTGATACCATCTCTTGCAAATTTTTACTTTTTGAATGACATATGGTTACGGTACATTGCCCAGAATCTAATAAAAGCTGGGCCATTGGTTTGCCAACAATATTTGAACGGCCTAAAACAACGGCATGCTTGCCTTCTGTTTCAATACCAAGTTCCTTTATCATTACCATAATTCCAAGCGGAGTGCAGGCTATTGTGCCCTTTTCTTTTGCCATCAATCGCCCCATATTCACAAAATGAAAACCATCCGCGTCTTTTTCAGGCGATATGGCCTGAAGAATATTCTGACTGTTAATTTGTTTAGGTAATGGCAGCTGAACTAAAATACCGTCAATAGACGAATCTAAGTTCCACTCATGAATAACAGCTGCCACTTCTTCTTGAGATGCCGAAGCAGGCAGCTTTTTTACAATTGAATGAAAACCAATTTCGCTGGCGGCTTTTTCTTTTGATGAAACATAAATTTTACTGGCTTCATCTTCGCCAACTAAAAGAGCGGCCAGACCCGGTTTAATATTTTTTTCATTGGTCCATATTTTAAGTTTTTCTCTTATTAAAACCGCTAATTTTTTACCATATAAAAGTTTATCTTCTATCCATTCTTCAGAAGATATATTAAAACGTGGTATTTCTATCATATGACAAACTTAGTTTTAAAGAGAAAACGTAAAGCGGATATTATCAGTTCTTTGGAAAAGATAGGGATGATGGTACCCCCCTGAAGCGATTGAAACGTCACAAACAGTTTGGCAATTTAGGAATATTTTTACCTATAGACTTAAAAAACTTATTGGAGGTTATTGAAGAATTAATTA
>JAOUOS010000035.1 GCA_029880285.1 Spirochaetia bacterium | reverse complement strand
GGCGCAAAAAATCCTCGAATAAAACTTCAGGTGAAACACCGACCCGATACAAAAGCTACAGCAAAAGAGATAAAGCAGTTAATGGGCGTTCTTTCTAAAGAGGGCGAAATAGCTATATTTGTAGCATAAATATATTTTTTAGCGCCGAATGAGTAGAATATAGTTTTGTCGTACCGGTGCGACAAAATAAGAAATACAAACCATTTCGCAGCCGAAATCGCACGGCCGGTTTTTTGACGTCCTGTCAAAACCGGCATTTCACACATCCTGTGTTCAAGATGCCACGGCCATTCCCCCGCGGTATCTGGCAGGAGGCCAGCCGAAAGCGAAGCTAACCGACTTGTGCCCTGTGGGTAAGGCACTGCGGGCAGTTTCTTATTGCTTACTTTTTCTTTGCTGTACTCGTACCCGCTCGACGCTAGTCGGTAGGGTGAAAGAAAAAGTAAGATTACTGTTTTTGAAAAACTTTTATCAAAAGTTTAATCAATTTCAATTTACTATTGATTGACGGATAATCAAAAGTCAAAATGATGGCTTGTGAAAAAAACCCGTTATATATTTGTTACGGGCGGCGTTGTTAGTTCGCTGGGTAAAGGTGTCTCAATCGCGTCTATAGGCGCTCTTCTTGAAGCAAGAGGCTTTAAAGTTACCATACAAAAACTGGACCCTTATTTAAATGTTGACCCGGGTACCATGAGTCCTTTTCAGCATGGTGAGGTTTATGTAACAGAAGACGGGGCAGAAACTGATCTTGATTTAGGGTACTATGAGAGATTTACCAGCGCTAAGTTAACGCGCGGTAATTCGGTTACTACGGGGCAAATTTATTTTACTGTAATAGATAGAGAAAGACGCGGAGATTATCTGGGCAGAACGGTGCAGGTAATTCCGCATATTACTAATGAAATTAAAAACAGAATATTAAAACTAAGTGAAAAAGATCCACAGCTTGATTTTGTATTGGTAGAAATTGGCGGTACCGTAGGCGATATTGAATCGGTTCCTTTTTTAGAGGCCATAAGACAGTTTAGGCTGGATATTGGTATTGAAAATACCATGTTCATTCATTTGACATTGGTACCAACGATTACGGTGGCCGGTGAGGTTAAAACAAAGCCAACACAGCATTCGGTAAAAGAACTGTTAAAACAGGGAATTCAGCCTGATATATTATTATGCAGATCTTCGAATTTCTTAAATGATGAATTAAAAAAGAAAATATCACTTTTTTGTAATGTGCCTGCGCATCGAGTAATTTCGGCACCTGATATAAGCCATAGTATTTATGAAATACCATTAATTTATCATAAAGAAAATTTAGATAATGAAATTATAAAATATTTTAAAATGGAAGATATATCACCCCTTTTTGTTGAAATGAAAAACCCTATGCTTGAAAAGTGGGAAAGAATAGGCACTATTTTTAAAAACCCGAAAAAAACAGTAAAAATAGCTGTTATTGGCAAGTATATGACGCTGGGCGACGCATACAGGAGCCTTTTTGAGGCTTTAAGTCACGGCGGATTTCCTTTTGGCGCTAAAGTTGATCTTATTAAAATTAATTCTGAAGAAGTGAACAAGCAAAATATTAAAGATAAATTAAAAGAAGCTTCAGGTATTTTAATTCCGGGGGGTTTTGGCGAAAGAGGTGTAGAGGGAAAACTTGAAGCCATTAAGTATGCCAGAGAAAATAAAATTCCTTTTTTTGGTATTTGTCTTGGTTTACATTGCGCGGTAATTGAGTTCGCGAGAAATGTATTAAAAATGAAAGATGCCGATTCAACAGAAATGAACCCAGATACTGAATATCCGGTAATTAGTTTAATGGAAGAGCAGATGAATATTACAGAGAAAGGGGGTACTATGCGCTTAGGAGCGTATCCCTGTGTTATAAAAAGCGGTTCACTGTTTGAAAAAATATACGGCAAGATAAACATATTTGAAAGACACCGTCATAGATATGAATTTACTAATAAGTATAGAGATGAATTTACAAAGAAGGGAATGATTTTAAGTGGTCTTTCACCAAATCAAAATTTAGTAGAGACTATTGAGCTTGAAAAAAGCATGCATCCTTTTTTTGTAGCGGTTCAATATCATCCTGAATTTAAATCTAAACCTTTAGAGCCGCATCCTTTATTTGTCAAATTTATAGAGAGTACCTTAAAATTGTCAAAAAAATGACAAATTCAAACAATATTTTTGCGAGTCATACCGAGCCCTTGTGGGTAAAATTAAGGCCCAAAAAATGGAAAGATTTTGTTGATTACTGCGCGTTACGCGATATCAAAGAAAGATTTGATACAAAACCCTTTTCGTTTTTAATATATGGACCACCGGGATGCGGTAAAACAACTTTTATTGAAATTTTATTAAAAGAGACGCGAATAAACCATGCCATAGTACCTGCGGCTTCTACCTCGCTTGAAGAAATAAGAAAAATAGCCAAAAACGCTCCTGTAATTATTTTTATGGATGAATTCCATCGGTTTTCAAAAGCAAGGCAGGATTACTTTTTAAAGCCTATTGAAGACGGCAGTATTATTTTAATTGCCGCGACAACAGAGTCCCCTTGGTATTATATTACCCGGCCATTACTTTCAAGATTTACTATTAAAGAAATGAGCCTGCCTGAAAAAAGCATTTTTGAAAACATTATAAGAGATAAATGGAAAAACGCGGGTTTTGAGCTGTTTTCTGATAATGTAATAACCGAAGTTATTGAAAGTACATGGCCCGATTTTCGCAAGGCGTATCAAAGTCTTGAGTATTTATATCCTTTACAGACAGTTCAAAAATTATCTGAAGAAGAAATAATTTCGGCTTTAGAGGTTTATTTACGTGAAAATAAAACCCTTGGAGCAGATGTAAAATCAGAGCAGTATGATTTATTAAGCGCGATGATTAAATCTGTAAGAGGCAGCGATCCCGATGCTGCTTTGCTTTATATGGCATCCCTTTTAAATTTAGGCGCGGACCCGGTGCTAATCGCGAGAAGATTGGTTATTTTAGCCTCTGAAGACGTGGGGCTTGCTAATTCACAGGGTTTGGTTGTCGCGTCACAGGGGCTTTCGGCCATAGAAAAAATAGGAATGCCAGAGGCTAAAATAATACTTTCTCATATTTTAATTTATCTTTCATTATTGCCTAAGTCAAACAGCGCGTACAGGGCCGTAAAAAAAGCAGAAACCTTTGCGGCTGAACATAATTTTTCAGTTCCCGGTTATTTATTAAATCATCATAAAGAAACAAAAAATTACAAGTATCCTCATGATTACAAAGGATATGTTAATCAAAATTACTGGCCCGCTAATCTTTTAAAAGAAAAATTATATGATCCTAATGATACAGTTTTTGATATTTCTCTTGAAAATAAGTTAATTGAAAATCAAAAAAAAATAAAAGAGCAATAGTAAAAACTTTTTGGTTAATTGTCTGTTATTTATATAATATTTGATTAAATTTTACTTAAAATAAAATAAATCACAATACTAATTTTAAAGATAAATTCTTAATTTATAGTGTATTTGTCTTTGAAAAAGCATAAAAATGCCGATATATTATGATAGAATGTATAATTTTAAGGTTTTTTTTTATTTTTATTTAAAAATGAATATCTATGTTTTAAAATAGATTAATAGCGGGGATATTTTTTCAATATGATTAGCTTTTTTTACTGGTTATTTTTACAATTAATTGCCGGAGCATTTGTGTGGTTTTATATGAAGCATGAAGGCAAAAATTATTTAGAATATGTTGTTTTTTTAATTGTTTTTTCTCAGTTAGTAATGCCCATTTTATACGCGGTTAAAAACTATAAAAAAAGAAAAAATGTTAAAAAAGAGTTAGATGAAGTTGCAAAAAATTATCTGCAGGAAAAAGAAAATCTCGCGGCACTAAAAAAAAGTGAAGCAGAAAATTTAAAAAGAGAATATTTACCGCAAGTTGAAATACTGCTTGAAAAAGTAATGCCCATTTGGGCAAAGCATATTGAAAGTTCTCAACAGCAGACAGAAAACGCTATAACGGCCCTTACCATGAGATTTCAGGGTATGGTGCATATTCTTGATAAAGCTTTACATGCCTCTGAAGACGCTGTTTCCATTGTTCAAGGCAGAACAGAAAGAGAAAGTAAAGACGTTTACCAGCAAAGTAAACAGGCCTTTAAAGAAGAACTAAAGCATTTAAAACAAGAGCAAAAAGTAATAAAGAAAATGATTCAACAGTTCAGGGGGCTGGGTATGACCGTCGCTGAATTAAGAGATATGGCGCTAGATATTGAAAAAGTAGCTGAAAAAACCAGATTGCTTGCTTTAAACGCGTCTATAGAAGCAGCCCGCTCAGGTGAAGCAGGCAAGGGATTCGCGGTTGTCGCTGAAGGTGTTTCAAATTTATCGGAGCTCTCGGCGAATACCAGTAAAAATATGTCAGAAAAAATATTGGCCATATCAGACGATATGAATGAGGCCCTAGACACGGCAGAACTGGCTGCGAAACAAAATTATGCTTCAAGCCGAAGCTCTAAAAATATGCTTCGCGAAAACCTAATAAGACTGAGACAAATGATGACCGCGTTAAATGATTTAGAGTCAATATTAAATAATGAAAGCAGGCAGATAAAAAGTGAGATAAATGACGTTATTGTATTTTTTCAATTTTCAGATAGAGTAAGTCAAATATTAAACCATGTTCATGACAATATGAAAGAATTTTATTTTCATCTAATGAGAATAGAAGAATTTGAATCATCAAAAGAAATTCTTGACTTTAAAAGGTGGATTGACAATATGATGAAAACGTACACAACGGAAGAACAAAGAATAGTTCATTTCGAAGAAGACGAAAAAAAGAAGGATACAAAGGCTTCAGAAGTAACTTTTTTTGATTAATTTGTTTTTTATTAGTATAATTAAGGAGATTCAAATATGAAGCAAAAAATATTAATTGTTGATGACGATTCAACAATCCGTTCACTCGTAAATATTACTTTAGTAGGCGCAGGGTATGATGTGGTTGAAGCAGATGATGCTTTTACCGCTTTATCATATTTAAAGAAAACAAAATTTAATTTAATTATTATGGATGTAAACATGCCTAATATGGATGGTATTACATGTTCAGCTAAAATAAAAAATGAGGCCGATTACGTAGAAAATAAAGACGTACCTATTGTTATGCTTACAGTTGAGGGTGATGATGAAATGAAGGCTAGGGGCAAGCAGGCAGGCGCGAAAGCATGGATTATAAAACCTTTTATGCCCGATATTTTAATTAGTGTTGTGCAAAAAATGTTGAAATAAAAAGAAATATTTTATAAACTAAGATAGAGTTCAGGAGAAAATATGTCAAAGAAAATAATGATAATTGATGATTCAGCCTCAATAAGACAGGTTGTGAGTTTAACTTTAAAAGAATCTGGATATGAGGTGATGGATGCTATAGATGGCCAAGACGCCTTAAATAAACTTACAGGCGATAAGATACATCTTATAATTTGTGACGTTAATATGCCTAATTTAGACGGTATTCAATTTGTAAAAGAGGTAAAAAACAATCCTCAATATGCAAATTATAAATTTACGCCAATTATAATGTTAACCACAGAATCTGAAGAAGAGAAAAAACTTCAAGGTCAGGCTGCCGGGGCAAAAGCATGGATTGTAAAACCATTTTTACCAGAAAGACTTTTGGCTGCGGTACAAAAACTAGCGTTACCATAAAAAACATATGTCAATAGAAATAAAACAAGCAGAAACTGAAGATTATGGCCTTCTTCAAATTAAGGGGGATATGAGTATATATAATGTACTGCTTATAAAAGAACAGTTCAATGATGCTATAAATTCTCATGATAATCTGGTTTTTGATTTATCAGGTGTAAATGAAATTGATACAGCAGGATTTCAAATGTTAGTTTTAGCCAAGCAGGAGGCCGCGAGACAAAATAAAGCGTTAAAAATAATTAACCATAGCGGCCCGGTATTAAAAATATTCGATTTGTTTGGTGCGGTAGGATTTTTTGGTGATAAAATAAAGCTTCCCAAGAATGAAAGAGACAATTATTCATTTTCATATGGAATAAAAAAACAAAAAGTCCCAATATAAATTGCCATAATTAAATATTTGTTGTATATATTTTAATTATTAATAAGGAAGAACTATGAATTTAAGCGCGGCCAAAGATACTTTCATTATAGAAAGCAGAGAATTATTAGACGAGATGGAGCATTCTCTTCTTGAGCTTGAAAAAGATCCTTCAAGCCAAGATGCGATTAACGCTGTTTTTAGAGCTGTTCACACTATTAAAGGTTCTTCGGGAATGTTTGGTTTTAATGGAATAGTTGACTTTACTCATGTTGCTGAAAATTTTCTCGAAAAAGTTAGAAAAGGTACCATAAAAATTTCAGATGATTTAACGGCTGTTTTATTAGAATGTCGTGATCATATTGCAGAGCTGGTAGACATATATGCCGAAGGTGACGCCAGTGTTCCTGCCCAGCTTGTTGCAAAGGGCAATGAAATATTAAAGCGGCTTGAAAGTTTTTTAAATGAAGGGCAGACAATTTCAAGTAAACATAATGAAGCTAAAGAAGCTAAAGAAGCAGAAGAAAAAAAAGATACAGCATCCGTTACAAAAACTTCAAGAGATAGAGTAGAAAATGACTGTTGGCATATTTCTCTTCGATTTGGTAAAGATGTATTAAGAAATGGGCTTGATCCTATGGCATTTATAGGTTATTTGAAAAATTTAGGAAAGATTATAAATCTTGTTACCGTTACCGATGCCATGCCTAAAATAAAAGATATGAATCCTGAAGAATGTTATCTTGGTTTTGAAATTGATCTTGAAACCGACAAAACGAAAGAAGACATTGAACAGGTTTTTGAATTTGTAGAAAATGACGCTCAGATAATTATTATACCACCTAACAGTTCGGTTGATGAATATAAAATGCTTATTGAAAATATGCCCGAAACTCCCATGAGGCTTGGCGAGATATTACAATCAATAGGATCTCTTACGGAACATGAACTTGAAAAAGCCATGATGAAACAGATTGAAAAAGGAGGTCTTGAGCATGAAAAACCTCTGGGAGAAATTCTTGCAGAAGAAAAAATGGTTCCCGAGGCAGTCATAGACGCTGCTTTAGAAAAACAAAAGAAAACAGCTGTTGAGGTAAAAAAATCTATTCGTATTGAAGCAGATAAACTTGATAATTTAATAAATCAAGTGGGGGAACTTGTAATTACCGTTTCAAACGTAAATCAGCTTGCCGATAAAAACGGCGATAAAGAATTACTAGAGGCTTCATCTATAATGTCACGTCTTGTTGAAGAAATTAGAGACAGCGCCATGAATGTAAGAATGGTTCAAATTGGCGAAACTTTTAAAAAGTTCGAAAGAGTCGTACGCGATTTAAGTAAAAACTTGGGTAAAAAAATAGATCTTGAGGTAAGCGGCGGTGATACGGAACTCGATAAAACGGTTGTAGAAAAAATATCAGATCCTTTAATGCATATTGTCAGAAACGCGGTTGATCATGGTATTGGCATGCCAGAAACAAGAAAAAAAGCAGGTAAACCAGAATATGGTACATTATCGTTAAATGCTTTTCATGATATGGGTATGATTATCATTGAAATTTCAGATGATGGCGAGGGTATTAATAAAGAAAGAGTACTTAAAAAAGCCATTGAAAGAGGACTAATTGCTCAGGGGCAGGAACTTACAGACAAAGAAATTTATAATTTAATTTTTGAGCCGGGTTTTTCAACAGCAGAAGCCGTAACCAATGTTTCTGGCAGAGGTGTTGGTATGGATGTCGTGAAGAAAAATATTGAAGCTTTACGGGGCACGGTTGATATTGACAGTAAAGAGGGAGAAGGTACCAGTATAAGAATACAACTTCCCTTAACCTTGGCAATTATAGACGGATTTAGAGTGGGTGTGGGAGAGACCTCTTATATAATACCTCTTGATATGGTTTTAGAGTGTATTGAAATTACTGAAAAAGATATTTTAACAAAAAGAGGTGGTAATTTTGTAAATTTAAGGGGAGAAGTACTCCCTTTTCTAAGACTTCGTGAATTTTTCGACGAAGAAGGCGCTAAGTCTGCTCATGAAAATGTCATTGTTGTACGTTATGGTCAAATGAAAGCCGGTTTAGTGGCCGATAGACTTTTAGGAGAATTTCAAACCGTAATAAAACCGCTAGGAAAATTATTTGAAAATGTGCACGGTATAAGCGGCGCTACTATTTTAGGCTCGGGAGAAGTTGCCTTAATTCTAGATGTTCCAAGGCTGGTAAAAGCCGCGCAAAGAATAGAAGAAGAGTCTAAAAAATTACACACCGCCGGTGTAGCGTAAATACCATCTTCTGTGGCCTTTACATCTCAGTAATTTGGCTTTTAAGTATAAATTGGTACAGTAATCGTTGTTGATTGTGTTATCGTTATCACGAGTTTCTAACAGCATTTTCAAGTACTCTATTTTCATATATGTTCTAGTTCTGGTTTTAGATTTATATATTTCTAGTGCTATTTTAGTTATTGAAGCGTAAAAAAACTATTTATTAATTATAAAATTTTATATATTATTATAAATAAATATAAAATATGAAAATTATTAAAGAATCGTTTTATAAAACAAAATTCTGGTATAAAACAGGTGAAGGTAAAGTCATATGCGATTTATGTCCGCGTGGATGTAAATTAAAAGAAGGTCAAAGAGGTCTTTGTTTTGTTCGGGCAAGAGAAAATAATGAAATTGTTTCTACTACCTATGGCAGATCCAGCGGTTTTTGTGTTGATCCCATAGAAAAAAAACCTCTTTACCATTTTTATCCTCAAACGCCCGTGTTTTCATTTGGAACAGCCGGCTGTAATCTTTTTTGCAAATTCTGTCAAAACTGGGATATAAGCAAGTCAACCCAAATGGATACTCTTGGATCTTTTGCGGCCCCTGAAGTAATCGCGAAAACCGCTAAAAGTTTATACTGTAAAAGCGTGGCTTTTACCTATAATGATCCGGTTATTTTTTTTGAATATGCCGAAGATACCGCCCGTGAATGTCATAAACGAAATATAAAAACAGTTGCTGTCACAGCCGGATATATTAATGATAAGCCAAGAAAAGAATTTTTTTCTTTTATAGACGCGGCTAACGTAGACTTAAAGGGATTCAGTGAAAAATTTTATAAAGATCTATGTAGCGCCGCCTTGCAGCCGGTTTTAGATACGTTATCATATATAAAAAAAGAAACAAAAGTATGGCTTGAGATAACAACCCTTTTAATACCCGGTATGAATGATTCTGAAAAAGACATTAATAAAATGACCCGTTGGATTTATGAAAATCTTGGAGCCGATGTTCCACTTCATTTTTCGGCATTTCATCCTGATTATAAGATGAGAGATTTTGAACAAACATCTGTATATACGCTTAAGAAATCAAGAAAAATTGCCATCGAAAATGGACTAAGGTATGTGTATACCGGTAATATATATGATGAAGAAGGCGGTAGTACTTATTGCCATTCATGCGGTAAAAAAGTAATAGGTCGAAACTGGTATGAAATGACGGCTTATTTTTTAGATGAAAAAGGTAATTGTATCTACTGCAGTGAAAAAATTGCCGGGATATTTGATAAAAAACCGGGAAGCTGGGGCTCAAAAAGGCTGCCGGTTCAAATATAAAATAAGAAAAGCTAATAAAAAATATCTATATGTTTTGCATTCAATAATTTATTTTTTTATATAAATTTGCTTGACATATCTTTTTTCATATTAATGGTTGATTTTGCAGAATGGAAAAGCATCAAAAAAACTGGGATAGATTATATAATTCTTTAGTTCAATTTATTAAAACAAATAATAAATTTCCCGATAAAAAAGATGATCAAAAATTATATACATGGTGCGCCGTTCAAAGATTAAAGAAAAAAAGAAATAATTTATCTAAAGAAAAAGAAGAAAAGTTACATGCTGTAAATTTTGTATGGGATATTCAAAAAGAAATTTGGGAAAAAAATTATGACTTATTGGTAGAGTATAGAAATAAAAATTCAAAAAGATGGCCCAGTCAAAGAAGCAAAGAACCCTTGGAACACAAGCTGGCTGTTTGGTTTTTAGGTATTCGAAAAGATTATAAAAATAAAAAGCTATCAAAAGAAAGAATTGAAAAACTTAAAAAAATACAATTTCCTTTTTATCCCAGAGAGCACCGCTGGCAGAATAACTTTGATAGTCTTGAAAAATGGCTCGCTAAAACAGGAAAATTTCCAGAGCGGGCCAGTAAAGACGCCATGGAACAAAAATTATTTAACTGGTGCAGGTATCAGTCGGTTAAATTAAAATATGATGTTTTAGAAGAATATCAAAAGAAAAAATTAGAAGATATTGGAATACAAAAATTTATTGAAGAACTTAAGAAATTTGATATAGTAATATAGTTCATAAAAAAAACCCGAGTTTAATACCCGGGTTTTTTTATTCTAACTAAACGATTTTAGAGTAGAATTACCATCGCTGGTTTCGAGACGGGGGATTTGAAGATTTTTGTTTTGCTTCGTTTACTTTAATTTCTCGCCCGTTTACTTCTTGACCATTTAGTTTTGAAATAGCTTTAATACCATCGTTTTTATTGCTCATTTCGACAAAAGCAAAACCTTTTGGTCTGCCTGTGTCTCTATCAGTAATGATATTTGCACTTACTACTTCGCCAAATTCGGCAAATAAATCGTGCAGCGATTGATTAGTGATCCCATAATCGAGATTACCTACATATATGTTCATAATATACTCCTATTGAATTTTTTTAAATGATATCAAGTTCAAAGAAATAACAACTAGCCGCTTAAAAGCTATGAAAACATTTAATCAAAAAGTGTAATATCCGAGAAAAGTCAATGTCATCTAATTTCATGTCCTTTTTTAGGGTATCTTGCATATTGTAAAGCTTATTTATATATTTTTATTATTTTAGAAAATAAAAAATTATAGACAAATATATTCAAAATTATCCAGTGTATAAAAATAGATTATTTTATGGAAATTAAAAATTTAGAAATATGTCCTTTAAGAATAGAAAATTACAAAGAACTAATTGAATCAATGAAAGGAGCCTATAGAGAATGGCCTGCCGCTCTTTGGGATCTGAAGCATATTGAAAGTTTGTGTAACATATTTCCTGAAGGTCAACTAGCTGTATTTGTAAATAATACTTTTGTCGGCTGCGCGTTATCTATAATAGTGAAATATGATTATTACGGGGATGACCATACATATAAAGAAATAACCGGAAACGCAACTTTTAATACGCATAATAAAAAAGGTGATGTTCTTTATGGCATAGATATTTTTCTAAAACCCGGTTACAGAGGCTTAAGACTCGGTAGAAGGTTGTATGACGCAAGAAAAGAATTATGTGAAAGATTAAATTTAAAAGCAATAGTATTTGGCGGCAGAATTCCAGGATTTCATGAATATTCTAATTCTATGACGCCCAAGGAATATATTAATAAAGTAAAATATAAAGAAATATATGATCCAATTTTAACGTTTCAATTAGCAAACGATTTTCATGTAAAAAAAATTATAAAAAACTATCAAATTGGAGATAAAGAATCTGAAGATTTTGCAGTTTTATTACAATGGGACAATATTTATTATACTAAAATTACCGCAGAATCATATAAAACGATTGTACGATTAGGCCTAATACAATGGCAGATGAGACCATATAAAACATTAGATGATTTAATGGAACAGGTAGAATATTTTGTTGATACAGTTTCAGGATATCAGGCAGACTTTGTATTATTTCCTGAATATTTTAATGTACCTTTACTTGTAAAAGACAATAATATTGATTCGGCGCAGGCGTACAGAAACCTGGCAGAAAAAACAGCTGAAATTAGAGCAAGGTTTTCACGTCTTGCCGTTGAATATAATGTGAACATTATAGCAGGTAGTATGCCGGTTGTAAATGAAAATGATCTATATAATACAGGTTATTTATGCCGCAGAAACGGAACATGGGAAGAATATACAAAAATACATATAACACCTGATGAAGTAAAATCAGTAGGATTAAAAGGGGGCTCTAAAATTCAGATATATGAAACAGATTGCTGTAAAATAGGCATATTAATTTGTTATGATGTAGAATTCCCAGAAGTGTCAAGATTGCTGGCCGATCAAGGAATGAAAATTCTTTTTGTACCGTTTATGACAGATACACAAAACGGTTACGCAAGAGTTAGAAATTGTGCCAGAGCCAGAGCAATTGAAAATGAATGTTATGTAGCTATTTCGGGCAGTGTTGGTAATTTGCCAAAGGTTTACAATATGGATATTCAATTTTCACAGTCAGCTGTATTTACCCCCTGTGATTTTTCTTTTCCTGTAGATGGAATAAAAGCTGAATCAACACCAAACACTGAAACAATGTTGATTGTTGATGTTGATCTTGACTTACTAAAAGAATTGCATGCTATAGGCACAGTTCGAACTTTAAATGATCGAAGAAAAGATATATACGAAATAAAGAAGAAAATCTAAGTATACCATGGCGCGAAACGTGTGCCAATATCTAAATTTAGCTGTTAAATTAAAATTTGTTAATATAAAAAATGATTGCTTCGTTGAATAAAATTCCAAAACGAACTGAATTGTATCTTAAATTACTCTAAAAATTTATTGCTGTAATGAAAATTGTTTTTATCAAAACACTATACGAAAATATAAAAAAAAAGATTAGCCTTTTTCAATATGTAGGGGAGTTTTTGGTTTTTCTTTTTTATATAGCGGCATTATTTTTGTTTGCATTTTCTTTTTATATTTCAAGAGAGTTTGATTCGCCCTCTGCGGAACAAATATTATTTCATTTTTTAATGCCGCTTAATGGCACGGGTAGTGAAATTGTTAATAGTTTTTTATTAAACTGTATGTTGGTTCCTTTTATAATTGCTATAATCTTATTTTTATTCAGTTATGACTATAAGAATATTTTTGAGAGTAATTATTTTCAATATTCAATTTTAAGAATTTTTTCATATTTGAGAAAACCATTTGTAAAATATAGATATCTTTTTGTTATTTTTCTGCTGATTAGTTCGTTTGTTACAGCAAATAGTTTTTTTGGGATAACTGGTTTTGTAAAGTATGTTTATAATAAAACCGAGTTTTCAGATTTTTATGAAAAAAATTATATATTTTTAAACAATAATACAAATATTTTTCCTGAAAAAAAACAAAATCTAATTGTAATATATGTTGAATCTCTCGAAAGTAGCTTTGTTTCTGTAGACGAAGGCGGTTTGTTTGAAAGTGATTTAATGCCTGAAATAAACACTTTGGCAAAATTGAATATTAACTTTAGTCATAATGATAAAATAGGCGGATTCAAGCAGCTTTACGGTACGAGCTGGACCATTGCAGGATTAATTGCCAGTACGTGTGGAATTCCACTTAAACTTCCTTTTGAAAAAAATTTATATGATAATAAATATCGGTATTTTTTGCCTGGCGCGAATTGTTTAACTGATATATTAGCTGCAAATGATTATAATATATCATTTTTATTGGGCAGCAGTAAAGATTTCGCAGGGATTGATATCTTTTTAAAAAATCACGGCCAAATACCAGTGAAAGATTTTAATTATTATAAATCTGTTGGTAAAATAGATATAAACTATAATAGAGGCAAATGGGGCATCGAAGATAATAGATTATATGCTCTGGCTAAAGAAGAATTATCAGACTTGAGTATGAACAAGCAGCCTTTCGCGTTTTTTATGATGACTATTGATACTCATATGTCTGATGAGTTTCTTGATAAAAGAATATGTGAGAAAAAAAATGAAAGAGAATATAAATATATAGATGTTATGCGTTGTGCCAGTATGCAGCTGGATAATTTTGTCAATTGGATAAAAAAACAAAAATTCTATAAAGATACAACTGTAGTGATATTGGGTGATCATTTATCTATGAATAAAAAAATATTCCCTGAAGGCAAGGGTAGAAAAATTTTAAATATATTTATAAATGCGAGAAAGAAACCAAGGTTCATGAAAAGCCGTTATTTTAGTCATTTTGATATATATCCTTCAATTTTAGTTAGTATGGGAGCAAATTTAGATAACAAAGGAATTGCTCTTGGGCGGTCTCTTTTTGATAAAAATCAAACGCTTCTAGAAAAATATTCAGCGCGAATTATGAATGCTGAACTCATAAAACGCTCAAAAATATATGATTGTTTTATATTTAATTGTTTGCAGCTATAATTTACTTAAGGGCAGATAAAACCGCTTCGTAGTTGGGTTCTTGAGTTATTTCGGGAACCTGCTCAGTGTAAACAACCTTGCCGTTTTCGTCAACAGCCACTATGGCGCGTGAAAAAACTCCCGCTAAAGGACCATCAATAATTCTAACACCGTAATCTTCACCGAATGATCTTTTTCTCATCTCTGAAGCCGAAATAACATTTTCTAAGCCTTCTGTCGTGCAAAATCGCTTATGCGCAAAAGGTAAATCCATTGAAATACACAAAACAACTGTGTTAGCAAGGCTTCCTGCGGTTTGGTTAAATTTTCTAACTGATGCCGCACAAACCGGAGTGTCAAGACTAGGAAAAATATTTAAGATTACTTTTTTTCCCGCGTAGTCTTTTAGTGTAGTATCTGAAAGATCTGTTTTAGTTAAAGAAAAATCGGGAGCTTGACCGCCAACTTCAGGCAGATTACCCGTTGTGTTAATAGGATTTTCTTTTAGTGTAATTTGTGCCATAATATCTCCTGTTATTAAAAAGGTATTTACTTTTCTTAATATATGTTAAGAAAATATATTGACAAAAAAAAAAGATTGGTTTAATTAATTTTATTGTATGTAATAAGATAACACGTCAAATTATAAAATTACAAAAAAAGTTATTTAAGTAAGTCTAATAGATATTTAATTATTATTTGATTTTTTATGAAAATATTTTGTTAAATAATATTATCTTTAATTGTTTTAAAGTGAGTTCGGCTTATAGGTATTTTTGAATTATCATGCAGTATTGCTAAGTGATTACCGTTAAAAAGCGGCTCTATTTGTTTAATCATAGATTTTCTTATTACATATTTTCTATGTACCTGAATAAATTCCTGTTTATCTACAAGATTATATATGTGGGATAATGATTTACATACTCTATATCGTTTTTTTTCTGAAAATAAATTTGTATACTTGTTATCAGCCTCAAAATATCTAATTTCTGATATAGGTACGGGCAAAATTTTCTCTCCCGTTTTAAGCCATAAGTAATCAATAAGATCATTTTTTGTCTCAGTTTTTATATTTAAAAAATTAACCGCTCTATTTAAGGCAGAATGGAACCTATTTTCATCAAATGGTTTTAAAATATAATCAATAACACCTAATTCATATGCTTTAGCCGCGTATTTATCATAAGAGGTAATGAATATAATTAATGGTAAATTATCTATTTCAGAAAGCACTTCTAAAGTATTTTTTATCGGTAGGTCAATATCAAGTAAGGCAATATCTATGGTATTTTCAGATAAAATTTTCTGAAGTTCTAAACCATCTTTTGCGCTACCAACAATTTTAAAATCTTTTCTTTGCGAGACTAATTTTTCAATATAAGCACGAATAGGCAGCTCATCTTCGGCAATAACTATTTTTCTTTTTTTTGACATTTTATATTATTAAATGCATAGATAAAATATTACATAATTTGTAAATAAAGTAAATATAATACTAGAATATACTAAATAAGCATCCCTGCGGCGCAAGCCGCAATCTATAATGTAAGCGACGTAGAAATCCCAGCGGCGCAAGCCGCAATCTACCCACCTATTATTTTGTTCTTTAGTATTTTTGAAAAATACCGAAATTTACGTTAAGAAGTAAAGTATATTAACAGGAGCGCGGTATGAATAAACTGGTAAAAGAACTTTGTGATATATTAAAAGATGAAGAAAATTCTTACTTAAATTTGCTTAGAATAGAGCAAAAAAAACAGGATGCTGTTCTTGAAAGAGACGGTAAGCTTTTAAAAAATTTATGCGAAGAAGAAGAAGGCGAAATACAAAATATTGAAACACGAGAAAGCAAAAGATTAAAATTTCTCGAAAATATCGCGCGTGAAAAAGGGGTAAAAGCACCTCAAAAAATATCTGAGCTTGAGAAATGGCCGGATATTGATGATGCGTCTAAAAAAATGCTTATTAAAGAAAGACAGTCTTTATTTGAAATATTATCAGAGTTAGATTCAGTAACTAACACCACGGCAAAAATGCTTAAAGACAGCGCCGATTTTTTTCGCGAAATTATAAATGAAATCTCGGCCGGTGAAAATTTAGAATACGAGCCGCATAAAAAAAACCAAAGAAAGCATTTACCGCAAAAGAAAAATCCCGTTTTTATAAACGCGAATTGTTAAGGAGAATATTATGCCGTCAACATTTTCAGGATTAGAAATAGCCAAAAGAGGGATGCAGGTTCACCAGCAGGCTTTGCAGGTGACAGGTCATAATATTTCTAACGCCGATAACGAACACTACGCCAGGCAAAGGGTAGAGATGACGACCATGAATCCGCTTTATGAACCCGCGTTAAACAGGGCTTTAAATAAAGGGATGCTGGGGCAGGGTGCCGTTATTTCGGGTGTTACAAGAGTAAGAGATAATTTTTTAGACGGCCGTATATTACAGGCAGAACAGGGAAAAGTATACTGGGAGGTTCGTCAAAAATACCTTCATCATTTAGAAATTGTTTATAACGAACCTTCAGAAGAATCATTAAGAACACAGATAGATAGATTCTGGGCAGGCTGGCAGGAACTTTCTCAGTACCCTGAAGAGCTGTCGCACCGTGAAGTAGTAAGAACCAGTGGCCGCGAGCTTACTTTTAGAATAAGAAGCACTTTTGATAAAATGATAGATTTAAGGGCGCAGGTTGAGCGTGATCTTGAAGCGAACGTAAATAACATAAATACGCTGGCCATTGAAATAAGAGATTTAAATGAAAGAATATTAAAATCACAGACTTTAGGCGATAATCCTAATGATCTTTTAGATAGAAGAGACGCGCTTTTGCAAGAGCTGGCGGGTCTGGCCGATATCTCTGTTGAAAGAACTGATCCCGATGAACTTATTGTGCATATTGGCGGACAAATGCTTATTCAGGGTCAGATTCACAATAAATTAATTACTAAATCTAACGCGGCTAACGAGGGTTTAAGTCAGGTAATTTGGGAAAAAGACGGTAAAGAAGTTGTATTTAAAACAGGCCGTATGCAGGCTCTATTAGAGTTAAGAGATAATGTGTTAAGAGAAAATATCGATAAGCTCGATTTATTAGCCGCCAACGTGGGCGATATCGTAAACGAGGTTCATCGTGACGGCTTTGGTCTTACAAAAGAAACTAATATTGATTTTTTTAAGCTGAGAACGCTTTCAAGAAATATTCGGGGTAATTTTGATTTTAACGGTGATGGTCAGGATGATATATCTACCGTATTTAAAATGGCCGGTAGAAACGCCGTTGAATCTAACAGGCCGGTAGGCATAGCGGGTATGCTTACGTTTGTAAAAAACGATGAAGATCACACGCCGGTTCATATTACATACCGTGCCGACGAAACCTTAGACAGTATCATTGACAGAATTAATAAATCTTCGTCGGGTGTTGTCGCTTATATAAACCACCAGAATAATCTGGTACTAAAGGGTACTGTTGCCGAAGACGACTGGCGAAAAAATTTAATGATAAGACACGTAGAAGATTCGGGCGAACTTCTTGTGGGTTTTGCCGGTCTTTTACAAAATTCAGGCACGGGCGGATCTTTTGATTACAGAAGAATTGATGAAATAAATAAACTGCAGTCTGATCTTGATAGAATTACTTTAACGCCATCGCTTCACGCGGCCGGTGTTTTAGAACTGAGCGACGAGATTAAAGGAAACGCGGCACTAATAGCGGCAGCCGGCGGTAAAGATATAGGCGGTACGGGAAATCCTAACGAGTCATACGGATTAAAAGACGGCTCAAACGCCATTAAAATAGCGCAGGCGCTTCGTCATGAAAAAAGAATGATTGGCAAAGCCGAAACCACAGATGATTTTTATAACGCGCTTATTTCTAAAGTGGGTACCTTAACGAAAGAATCAGAAAGTCACCAGAAAAACCAAGAAATTATTATGACAAATCTTGAAAATATGAGACAGTCGGTAATGGGCGTAAATTTAGATGAAGAAATGGCAAACATGGTTCAGTTTCAGCATGCGTACAACGCATCGGCTAAGATGATTCAGATAATGAATGAAATGTTAGATAAAATAATCAATCATATGATATAAGGAGATATCTAAGATTATAAAAAAAATTGAGAATTAGACACAAAGACATAGAGATACAGAAGAAGTTGAATTTTGAAAAAATAATTTCAATTTAACATTCAATATTCAAGATTAATCAATACATTAAACTCTTCTCTGTGGTCTCTGTGAACTCTGTGGCTCTTAAATTTACAGGAGGTAAAAAATGATTAGGGTAACTAATAAAATGATTAGCAATTCGCTGGTTCAAACATTAAACCGGCAGAAAAATGAAATTCAAAAGGCAGAACAGAGTCTTGGCACAGGCAAGAAAATTCAGTTTCCGTCGGATGATCCGGCGGCCGCGGCAAGCCAGATACTTTTGCAGTCAAGAGTAAGAGAGCTAAAGCAGTATGGTCGTAATATATTTGAAGGTAAAGACAGACTTAATTTAATGGATGGCGAGCTTTCGCGGGTAACCGATATTTTTCAACGAATAAGATATCTTACCGTGCAGGCCGCTAACGGTACAAATACTGATTTTGAGTTAAAAGAAGCTATCGCGCGTGAGATAAACCAGCACTTAAACTCTTTGGTAGATATAGGGAATATTAAAGACGCCACGGGCCGCAGTTTGTTTGGCGGCAGCGTTATTGAAAACGATCCTTTCATGCCGGTTTATACTCATACAGGTACATCTGGTATTGAGCAAGATGCGGCACTGGTAGGCGTTCAGTATAAGGGTGACGTAAGAGGCATTAAAAGAGAAATAGAACGAGGCGAAGAGATGGAAGTAGGAATACCCGGGAACAGAATATTCTGGGGAACTAACTCTACAATACAAAGTAACAGAGATTCTTCGACTTTTGTTTCACAGGCGAATCAAATTATTGCTATTGATGGAGTAAAAATAAATATTTCTGCCGGCGATACTTTAAATGATATTATTGATAAGATCAATAATGCTCCTATTGAAATAAAGGCTTCAAGGGGCGGCCAGGACGATTTAATATTAAACACGACAACTCCGCATCAAATTTGGTTAGAAGATATTGAAGGGGGCACGGTACTTCAAGATTTAGGTCTAATAAACGGTAGCGATCCGCATCCTCCTGATAATTACAGTGCTTCTGCCACGGTAACGGGCTTTTCTATGTTTGATCTTGTAATTCAACTGAGAGATGACATGATAAGAAACGATAAAAATCTTGTGGGGGGTAGAGATTTAGAGGCTGTAGATTTAGCTATTGAAAATGTTTTGCGCTACAGGGCAGAAATTGGCGCCCGCGTAAACCGTCTTGAACAGCATGAAAAAAGGGTAACATGGGATGAAACCTATGTTAATGAACTATTGGCAAAGAATGAATCAGTTGACGTTGTAGAAACAATAATGGATTTAAAATGGTTAGAGAATGTTCACAATTACGCTCTCAAAGTGGGAGCAAATTTAATAAAACCGACACTGCTCGATTTTCTAAGATAAGTCAAATGCGCGTAAATACAAAAAGATTTGGAGAAATTAATATTGAAACCGATAAAATTATCGACTTTCCCGAAGGTATTTTCGCGTTTGAGCAGTTTCATCGTTACATATTATTAGCGACAAAAGAAGACACAGAGTTTTACTGGCTGCAGTGTATTGACGATCCCGGCCTGGCTTTTCTTGTGGTTAACGCGGCTATTCATCTGCCTCGATATAAACCGCAAATTGATAATGAATATTTATCGTTGTTGGGCGTTAATGATATTTCAAAAACTGAATGCTGGCTTATTTTAACGATTCCCTCTAATGAGCCTGGTCATATGACGGTAAATCTTCAGGGACCGTTATTAATAAATCCTGAAAAAAAAGCGGGGGCTCAGTTTATCTCGGTAGATGAAACACATACAATTCGAGCTCCGTTTCTTGAATATATGCAAACGCAGGGTCAAACGTAATGCTTATACTGGCAAGAAAAACCAACGAATCTATTATCATTAATGATAATATAGAAATTTTAATTGTCGATGTAAAAGGCGATCAGGTAAAAGTAGGCATTAAGGCCCCGCGTGATGTAAGAGTATACAGAGGTGAAATTTACGCCGAAATTCAAAAAGAAAATATAGAGGCTTCTAAATCTGAACTGCCTAAAGATATTCAAAATTTGTTGAAGAAAAAAGGACAAAATAAAAAAAGTCCTGATGACAAATGATTTAAACATTAATTCTTTAACTCCGCTTTCGTTATCTTTTTATAAAAAACCCACTTTAAAAATAGCAGAACTTTTGCTGGGTAAATATTTTGTAAGATACTATAAAAACAAACCTTTAATTTCGCGTATTGTAGAAACCGAAGCGTATCATGAAACCGGCGATCCAGCGTGTCACGCGCATAATGGTAAAACCAAAAGAAATGAAGTGATGTTTGGTCCGCCGGCTCATTTATATGTTTATTTTACCTACGGGATGCATTACTGCTTAAATGTGGTAACCGAAAAAGAGGGTACAGCGGCTGCTGTTTTAATAAGAGCCATTGAACCTTTACAGGGTGTTGAAGTTATGCGAAAATTGCGCGGCGAAAAAATAATTTTAAAAAATTTGGCTAACGGGCCGGCAAAATTATGCCAGGCAATGGATATTAATAAAAAAACAAACGGCGTATCTCTCTTAGAAAAAGAAATATTTATTGCCGATAATAAATCGCGAAAAAAATTTGATATTGTAAAAACAACACGTATTGGTATATCAAAGGGGCAAAGCCTCCCGTGGCGGTTTTATATAAAGGGTAATGAGTTTGTATCGAAACCCTAAAATTCTAGATTATATTGTAAGGCTTGACGCCTAATCTTTATATATTAATAATAAATAACAATTTTTTTTATGAATATACTTGATAGGTATTTATTTGGTTTTTTTATTCGATATTTTTTTGGCGCTCTGGTATTACTTACAGGGTTTGCATTAATTACGCGGGCCATAGGAATTATTCATCATTTAGTAAAATATACCGGCTCTGCGGTGCATATTTATAGATACTTTTATTTATATATACCAAATATGATTTCTATTTTACTGCCTGCGGCTCTTCTTTTTTCTATTGCATTTTCTATAACTTCTTTTTCAAAACATAATGAATTAAACGTGATGATGACCTCAGGAAGATCTTTTAAACGAATATTAATGCCATTGGCCCTATTTTCTTTTTTATTATCATTTTTTATGCTATGGTTCAATGAAATGGTTACAGCCAAGGCAAATTTTAAAGCTACCAATGAACTAAATATTATTAAAGGCAAACCAAGCGCTTTTCGTTTATTTAACCAGAGTAATTTTGAAATAAAGTCAAATAACAGATATTATCATCTGGGTTTTTTTAACGCGAAAGAAGAAGAAGCGTACAATGTTCATATAGTAGAGCTTTATTCAAACGGGCACATAAAAAGAATTATAGAGGCCCAAAAAGTAAAAATTATGCCAAAGGTATGGCAGTTTGAAAATGGAACAATTTTACTTTTTGATAATCAAGGTTTATTTCAAAAATCTTATCAGTTTAAAAGAAAAATAATTCCACTGCCAGAATCGCCGGCATATTTTCAGGATGCCGAAAAAAAATTTGAAGAAATGAATATATTTGATTTAGAGCAATACATAAAGAAGAAAAAAGAAAAAGCAGAGCCGGCCATAGAATATGAAGTAGAGTACTTTTGGCATTTGGGTTATCCCTTTATTTGTTTTTTTATCGTGCTTTTAGGGGGATACATTGGTATTTTTTTGAAAAAAGGATCGTTAGCGCAATCTATTGGTGTTTCAGTAACAATAAGCGTGATTTATTATTTTCTCATGTATTTTAGCAAAGCATTGGGTAACAGCGGATTTTTACAGCCATTTTTAGCTGGCTGGCTCGCGAATATTATATTTTTGCTTTTCAGTATTTTTTTACTTTTCAGGTTTAAAAAATAATCAATCTGTTTTATATTCTTTTAGTATAATTTCTATGTTCCCTAAAACAGGAGCTTTTGTCCATAATTTTACGGGTATAGAATATTTATCGTCAGTGATATACATTTCAATAGGGCTTTGGGTTTTAAATATAATATCGCCGCCTTGTTCGGCTTTTTTTTCGCTTAAAAGACCGCTTTTTACATGAAGCACTTTTTTTTGGCCGCCAAGCACCGGTACATCTACGTATAATTTATTTAATACACGAATTATTAAAACTTTAGGTTTACCTGCCGTAATCACGTTAAATTTCATAACATCGCCTTTATTTGTATCTTTTTTATTTAGGCGCATCCAGTAAAAAATGCCCAGTAAATCTTGACGTTCATTTAATGGTATGTATTTTTCGTCTTGTCTTAGTCTTTTGGGCGGTTCACTATGGGGAAGCCCCGGTTCGTAAAAAACTTTTTCAAGTTTTTTAACGAAAATTTCATTATTTTCAAATAAATAATATCTTTTTTGATAATTATATCCCTGATAAATATCTTCATAAGCAATATATGTATTTTGTGTTTTATAGTTCCATAAAGCGCCAAATGAGCCTCCCACGTAGTATAGGCTTTTTATGGCTTCAAACGATTCAACTTTCGCTCTAATTGAAAGAAGGTTTTTTTCTCCTTTTACCGTTTTCATGTAGATAGTTCCCACGGGCAGCTTGAGCCATTCAACTTCATATTTTAAAAATTCATTGTAAATAGAATTTTCTATACCATATAGAAAATTTGTTTTATTAAAAAATAAAGCGAGAAATATTAATCTTGTTATAAAGATTTTCATATTTTAGGTATTCTTTTCATAATTTACGGCCCGTCTATTTGTTTTTCAAAAAAGATTGACGGTGTATAGAAAATGATGCCGTTTGGTTCTAATTAAGTTAAATTTAATTAATATTACAGGTAAAACAAAATGAAATTTAAAAATAAGTTAAAATTTTTAATAATTATATTCTCAGTATTTATATCTATTGCATGGCTAAGCCAGACTGTGGTAAATGTAGATCCTGTAAAAGATAACGACTCAATTACGCTATATTTTCAAATATCAGAAGGTTTTGGTGTTCAAAAAGAGGGACCTCATAAAATTGAGGTATACCAGCTTTCAAAAGATCATAGCAAAACAGAAGACATAAAAGAAAAAATAAGCAAATACGGTAAAAAAATTGATTCTAAAGAAAAATTTGTCGGTCATACAGCTTCGGCTGATGAAGATTATTTTGATAATCTTGATCCTTTGGTGTTTAAGCAAAAACAATTTAAAACCGGTGAATTTGCGGTAAAAGCCGTAATTTACTATTGCTCTTTTTCAGATAAATTTTGCAGCGCGCAAAAAATTGAAAAACTTGTTGAATAATTTTTCATTTTAATTTACCTCTTTGATTCAAAAATAAATCTGTCTTTAAATAATTTTTATTCATTTTATGAAGATTTTTGCAAATAAAGAAAAAATGCCCCGTATTGCTTTTTTAATTTCTGGCAGGGGTTCTAATATGACGGCTATTTTAAAAAAAATAAAAGAGAAAAAACTGAAAGCAAACCCTGTTTTAGTTTTTAGTGATAATGAAAAAGCCGAAGGCTTAAAAAAGGCAAAATTGTTTAATGTTCCTGTTTTGTCTTTTTCGCCTAAAAAATATAATTCTTTTGAAGAATATGAACAAGCCTTGGTGAAAATTTTAAAAGAAAATAAGGTAGAATGGGTTATTTGCGCGGGGTATATGCGTCTTCTTAAAAAAACCGTTCTTACGGCATACGAAAATAGAATAGTCAATATCCATCCGGCTCTTTTGCCGTCTTTTCCCGGTTTAAAAGCACAAAAGCAGGCGGTAGATTACGGCGTGAAATTCAGCGGATGTACCATTCATTTAATTGATGAAGGCTGTGACACAGGGCCTATTGTAATACAAAGTGTGATAGAAGTACTGCCTAAAGATAACGAAGAAACTTTATCTAAAAAGATACTAAAACTGGAACATGATACATACTGGAGAGCGCTAAAAAAATTATTTGACGGCTTTATATTAAAAGATAGAAAAATAACTTTTAAATAACTTTTATAAACTTGATACCGCTTGAATAGGGCCTAGTCTGTTATTAATAACGTTAATTCGTTTGTAGTAAAATACTTTTCTTTCAGGAAAAATAAGAGCCATTTTCTCATATAATTTTTTTTCGAACAGTAAAGCGTTAAATAAGTATTTAACCGGATTTTTTTGAAATGACTTGTTTCTTTCAAGTACCATATGGCGTGAGTTAAATCTGTCGGTGGGCAGTTTAGACGATGTTTTCGCTATCGTTTCGAGTTTTAATCCGCCGCCTACCGAAGTAACAATGCCTGATCTCTTTAGTTTTCTAAGAGCATTCGCGGTAAGCGCCGTAAGTTCATCATCATCAACGGTTAAATGCACGCTTTTTGAAAAATCTCCGCGGCCAATAGTTACCTGATATAAATGCTTAAAGGCGGTAGAATCTATCATGGCGTCAAGATTGCTGTAGGCAGTAATGCTTTCTAAATTCATAGCTATTTTAGGTAAAGCCGCGTTTTTTTCTTCAGCTATTTCTAATATAGATTCAAGAAAATTTCTTAAAGCGTAAACAGTTTCAATCATTGGCGAAAGCACACAGTCTACTCTAAGGTCAAGGCAAACTCTAATATCTTGTCTTGCTTCAGGGCCGCCAATTTTTACTATTAACGGTAAAATATTTTCTGAGATTCTTCTAAAAAACCGGATTTCTTCTTTGCCCATATCTTCAATTTCTGTGCCGGTTTTTATCGCAACGATATTATCTTCTTTCTTTAATCGTACTAAGTCGTTTCTTAATTCTTTTTCTTGCTGTGTGTAAAAAGTTTTCATTTATATTTTATTTTCGGCATATTATTGCTTAAATGCGACAAAAATTAATTAAAAAAAATAAAAAAAATGTGACATAATGCCTACATATTAAATTGGATACTTTTTGTCAAGATAATTTGTTTTTATTTTATTTTGCAATATTACCGCCTTTGTCCGTTGCGATACATTTTGCACAAAGCGCAAAACACGGGTCTATCGGCCACCTGCGGTAACGAGGCAGGCTCTTTATAACTCTAATAATTTATAAAAAATACCATAATTAGCGGTATAATTCTTAAATTTGGGGGTATTACTTTTATGTGAAGCATAAAAATTCTCAAAAACGCGTGTGCCTTAATAACGCAATATATTTTATTACTTTTAATACATATAATAATTTTCCGTTTTTTAATAACGATATACTTTGCCGCTTATTTATTAAAGAATTTAAATTTTGTCAAAGTTTTCAGTTCTTTGATATATTTGGTTACAAAATAAATCCTGAGCATATTCATATTTTAATAAGCCCCTGCAATAAATTCAATTACTCACAAATTATGGGTTCATTAAAACGCAATTTTACCCGTGACGCGAACCGATTGATATTACCCATGATTAAAGGCGATGATACGTTATATATTGGCAACGACATACGGTTTGACGCGAATTTCAAAAAACATCGTCATGGAATCGCCAAATTTATAAAATCACACAAACCACATTTTCAAAACATGAATATACCCAAATTCAAATGGCAAAAATCATTTCACGACCATTACATCCGCGATGAAATTGATTTTTTTAATCATGTCAAATATATTGAAAATCAATACATAAAACACGGTTTATCCGAAAACAAATGGGTTTATTTGAAAATATAAAGTTTGTTTTTCAATACCCTCAAGCTCCGCGTTGGTGTTTTGAGCCTGATTCACACCCCGTGAAGGTGACGATCCGGATCGTCACCTTCACGGGCACAAATTCAAAATTCAACACTCAACATTTCAACTAACAAAACTTCGTTTTGTTAGTTGGCAACGCAACGCACCCACATGCTATTCGTCTTATTGGGGTAGTTCACGTTACCATTGACGAAGTAGACGTACCCCGCGGCAGAAGTATTACCAACATACGTAGACGACGACCAGTAATTGCCGGCAACTGTACCCGGGAAAAATAGAGTATCAATAGCAGGGTTAAAAACTGTTCTATCTACAATACTTTCAAGTTCCGTTACATTGGGCAGACGCCAATCAGTTTTGCCGCCAAGAGTTAAGCCCTCGCAATAATTTATGGCGTTAATCCATGTGGCTGTTGTCGCTGAACCTGAACAACTTGCATCGTTTGTTTTATATCCATTTTTTTATATATGAACAATAATCGAACAGAATGAATTCTATTTTATTCGCTTTATTTCTACTACCTCGCCCATTAAATCAACAGTCAGTCTCAAATTTGATAATAGGCTCATGCCTAGTAAATTCTCTTCGGCATTAACGCCAATAGTTTCTACTTCAACATTCTTGCCGCACCATTCAAATGAACATATATATGTTGGCACGACAATTTCGCTGCCATCAGCTATTGTTATTATATCAGAAGAAATACGCGGCAATTCTGCTTTTTTTATGTATTCATTACTGAGCATAAGCGAACCGTTAAAACCTGTATCAATTATGCAAGCAATTATATCGCCATTTAAGTTAATATTAATAGCGGGACGATTGCCAATAAAATATCCATTCATTAGACTTCTATTGGTTTAAGAGAAGCGCCGGTAGTATATGCGGCATTATAGCCGATACGAATGGTTACAAAAATTGTATCAGGATACTTTATTCGCGCTTCATGTAAAGGAGGGGAAAATTCATCGCCTATAAAAAAATCTTGTCTTTTTATATCTACCAAAGCAAGACACCCTTTTTTTTGCGCCCACTTTTCTTTACCTAATTTTTCATAGACAATCTTTTGCGCTTTATCAAATTGAGAATGCTTGCTCATGTTTTCAATTTACAACCTTCAAGACGAAAAGTCAAGTGTAATTTGACCTTCTAGCCATAGAATTATATTACTGAGCCTGACCCCTCGATACGCCGACAATTTTGTATCGAGGTAACAGGCTCCCATTCAAAATTCAACATTTATCATTTAACATTATTCAAAGGCTTTGCCTTTGAATAATGTTATGGCCCGTCGGTAACATTTGCTCAATGTCTGAAATACCTGAATTACCCGCTTCATTTGTATGAATTACATTATACCCTCTGCCTTTATGAATCTCTGATAAAAGCGGTTTCACATCTTCATCTAAATATATTCTGATCTTTTTCAATTTTTGGGTCTTTGATTTTTCTTTATATAGTCATCTATAATATTCTTATTATCATAGTAATATGATAATGCGTCGTAAACTTCAGATAACTTTAACTGTGTAAGTTCCCTTATTAATTCTTCAGGGGTTAAGCCTTGATAAAGAATATATTGAACTATTGATCTTACAGTTATTCTCGTTCCGTTAATTACCGGCTCTCCTTCGCATATTTCTGTATTTTCTACAATATACGCGTGTTTTGGTGTATCTTGAATTTGACTCATATATTATAAAATATAATTTTTCTTTTCATTGTCAATAAAAATTAATTTTCTTGAGGGGCTCCTTCGACTCCGCTCAGGAACCGGCCCTTCAAACCCCGATTGCGCCTTCTGTTAGTCACGGGTTCCCTTCGACAAGCTCAGGACAGGTAAATCCGTGGCTAACAAAATAACTTTATTCTTATTTGTCCTTTTCTAATTCGATAGAATCCTGACCAATTTCCCGTTAATTTTTTTATATCAATATTCATTGGTTTACCGGTTATTCGTAGAATAAATTTTTTAAGCTCATGATGAACTGTTTTTTCAAGATTGTTTCGTTTTATAAATTTAATGGCGTTTTTTGAATACTCAATATGCCATTTCATATTTCGATTGTTTCATTAAAAGCTGACTCTTTCTTTTCAGGCTTAGACCCATAACTTTTTTCTATTTCGCTCATTTCATCTTTAGAAATTTCGGGTATACTTTTTAGAAAAAACTTATATTTTTCTTCTTCTAATACCTCTGTAACGATTTTTTTTATCATTAAATAAAGTTCTTCTTTATCTACCTTAACTGCCATAATAGATAAAATATATTAATATCTTGTAAAGTGCAAAAAATTGTTTACAAGTAATGGTTTGAGTATTTCCCACCTCAAACCCCTGTTGCGCCTTGGCCTGGCCTCGGTACAATTTTCAGGAAATACCTGAAAATCACCGCCTGCGGCCAGCTTCGCTTGATTCTCGGTACATTTCTCGCAAAGCTCGAAACACGGGCCTATAGGCCACCTACGGTAACGAGGCAGGCTCTTATTATACTTTAAATGTTTTTCTCCCTGCTTTTTTTAATTCATTATAATTTTTATCAATCAATGCTTTTTTTTATTTCTTGACCAACTCTTAATCTGCTTTTCCCTTTTTAATGCTTTGTTATCTTCTATAAATTTTTCTTTATAAACTATTTCAATTGGCAATTTGCAATTTGCTTTTTGTATAAACACTTTCACCTCTTTTATATCTCGATACGCTTCGCTACTCGATATAAATTCTTAATATATTTAAAATAATCGTTTTTTATCCTGTATAAAAAGTCCCATCATCACATTTAAGAATATTTACAAAATGCATTCCCCTAAAATCTATAATCAATTAAAAGGCTCAAATCAAATTCATCATTAGAGCCCATTAAGAGCCTGTACCGAGTGACCAGCCTTCGGCTGGTTGTATCGAGGTATAGGCTCTTAATGGGCTCCCATTTAACATTCAAAATTCAACACTCAACATTAACAGAAACCGCTGTAGCGGTTTCTGTTACGGAGTCCTCGCAAAGCGGAAGCCGAAGCCCTCATATATGATGCCATCAAAATACGGTCTGGTGTAGGACACGTAGCCAACTCGCAAGTAATATGCCGTACCGCCGAACCAATAACCGCCCCGATAGACGCGGTACGTACCGATATATGATGGATGCCAGTCAAACGCCCATTCACAAACATTACCGCTCATATCATACAAGCCAAGAGCGTTGGCTGCTTTTGTTGCTACAGGCTGTGTTGTCGTTGTGTTACCCGTGCCGTAAGTTGTACTATTTCCGAACCATGCAACAAGGCTTGTAGCGTCAAAATTATTATAATCTGCCGTTGCTCCACTTGCATAGGCACCCGGATAGTATTCGCCAGCATCAAGTGTGCCATTGCTGTTTGTATCGTCAATATATCGCGCCGCGAGTTCCCATTCGTCATTTGTAGGTAGCCTAAAACCCTTTGCGTTTGGGTTTACAAAAGGATCATCTTCACTGCCCAATGTACCGTAAGTTATACTGGTATTGTTTGTACTTGTTCTTATACAAGTTGTATACGCGGCATCAGTTGTATAAACGCAAGCAAGACTTGTACCATTTTGAGCGTTATAATACTCTGTTAAAGCATTGCTGAATACCATAGCGTTACGCCAGTTAATTGACGTTACCGGCTCCTGGCTTGTCGTCTCTGTACCGGCTGTACCATCATTACCGGGTATGCCCGTATTCGCGAAAGAATAACCGTTTGAATTGGCCCAAGTATAAACCGCATACCATAACTCGTAAGTTACTTCGGTTTCGGCCATCAGGTAGCCGGTAGAAACTGTTGCTGTGACGCCAAGATCATCGGTACCGGTCGGGAAGCTTTTTGGCGGCACATACGCTTCGGCCAATCTTATGCCGTTTAAAGAATGAATTCTTTTGTTAGCGGCTGTACCTGTTGAATGCGGCTGAGCGTCGCTTGTAATACCGCCTGAAACATTACCCGCAGTATCAACCGTCGTCATCATAAAGGCGTAAAGCGTGCCGTTAGTTAATCCCGTTGCCGTGTAAGTTTGCGTACCGGCTGCTACGGTTGTGCCGCCGCCCGACCATGTTATTTCTACATAATCGAAATCAATATCGACGGGGTCAAGCCAGCTTAAAGTTACCTGCCCATCGGCGGCATTGGCGCTAACAGCGGTTACATCCGCGGGCGGTGTTACGTCGGTTGTAATTACAGTGACGGTAAATTCTTTTGTGTCTGTTGTACCGTTTTTTTCTATTGTCGCCGTTAATATAACGTCAATATTGCCGCCTACTGTCGGCTGTGTAACTGTTGCCGTACCGCCGGCCGCGATTGTTATGCTACTATCATCGCTTGACCAGCTTATTATCGTGCCGTTTGAGCCGTTTGTAGGCACAGTAAAATCTTGCGTTACCGATGTTTCGCTGTCTCCCGCTCCAAAAGTAAAATCGACAAAAACAAGAGACGCTTTGTCATTATCAATAGCTGTGCCATCATTTGTCACCGCTGTTTCTATTATATCAGTGCCTGTTGAACTATTACCCGCGACATCAACGGTTTTTACGGTAAATGTATAACTTTGATTATGAGTTAAGCCTGAAAACGTTTTTGCTTGCGCTCCTTTCGCGACTGTTACAGGCGTTGCCCCGTCGGGTGTGTATGTAATTTCAAGGTGATCTAAATCGCTATCGCCCGGGTCCGTCCAGTTTAAGGTAATGGTACCATCGCCAAAATCGCTAGGTTGAAAGGTTACTTCGTTTGGCGCTGTTGTATCGTTATGAATTACGGTAACGGTAAATATTTTATCTACCGGTGTTTCTGAACCTTTAGAAATCGTCGCTGTTATAGTTACCGGCACATTACCGCCCACGGTTGGCTGTGTAACAGCCGCGCTGCCGTCTGTGAAAACTATACTGCCGTCATTGCTTGACCATGTTATGGTCGTGGCGCTGTCGCCCAACGTGGGTACGGTAAAATTTTGCGTGACGCTCGATTCGGTATCGGGCGATGTAAAAGTAAAATCGGTAAAGGTAAGCATGTCCCAATCATAGTTTACGGCTTCTGAATCGGTAAGAAAAGTGCAGTCGGCCTTGCAGCTGTCGGTTTGAACGCCAAAAGTATCACAGTCTTCACCAAAAGCCGTATTCGTGTGCCCATCGCCGCATGAAGGCGTTGTGCAATCACTATCACAGGTTAATTTATCTGTGCCGCCGCCGTCACATTGTTCGCCTGCTCCATTGTTCCAGATACCATCGCCGCACTGTGGAGATTTACAATTCGCCTCACATTCTGATGTTTGAATACCTCCTGAATCGC
>JAOUOS010000085.1 GCA_029880285.1 Spirochaetia bacterium | reverse complement strand
CCAAACGTACTAAATAATGCCCGGTTACAGGAGTCTTCAAGGATTTATATGAAAAAAATAAAGATCAAAACCAAACTTACAAAAGATTGCTGGGTTAGAAAAGTCTATAAGGAAAAAATATAAAATAATAACAAAACCGAACGTACCAACAAATGAGAATGAGAAGAAGTAGACCAGCAGCCTAAAAATACTTACATAAAAAAGCCGTTTCTTTCAGATAACGTAAATTCTTACCTGACGATGACAACCCGTTTTTGTCAGCCAACCGAACACCAATTAACCTCAATTGCTGTGTGAGGCTGGCGATTAAGCAAAAACGGGTTGTCATTGTGTTTTGCGGCAAGGTATAAATACTACTTTACAATTTATCTACAAAAAGTAAATCATTTTCTTGGATTAAATCTGTCGCAAAACCGAGCGACCGAAAGGGAGCGCAGCAGGTAAGATTAGTTAGGTGATTTGTCATTCGTCTAAAAAAATATTCAATAAAATATAAAAAGTTATTACAAACATTGAAATAATTATATTAAAGACATATATTATTTTAATTTTTTAAGGGAAAGATTTTTAATGTTTTTTCCAAAAGACCATTATTTAGAAATTTCTGTATTTTATAAACGTAAATTTTATCATCAACCCATACATGTAATGAATTACCAGAGTTGTCCTTGTCAGGTAAAATTTCAATATCTTTTACTGTAGAAAACTCAAAATTTATACAATTATCCATATTGTTTTCTAGATTTATATGGCGCATATCAATATATAAACCTTTACCACTTCTTTTATCAACATGATACCAATTTCTGTATTGAACAACACCACCAAATATTTTAATAACATTAAGACGTTCCTTATCATTTTCTTTAGTTATGATATGTTTTTCTTTGCCAGTTGACAGTTTAATATCTGTAGCAAGACCAGTTGTATGACTATCTAAGTAATCACCAGATATCTTTTGCAAGGAACCGGGAGCCAAGCCTTCAATTACTCGTTTTAATTTCATTTGTTTATCAACCTTAAATATAATAACAGTAGGGGATTGCCGAAAATGAGGCTTTACTGCTATTACAACTTCCTTTTGATTATCAGAGTCAAGATCGCCAATAGAAACATCGGTTATGTTTAATCTATAAGGATTATCCTTAAATAATTCAGGATAATCATTTTTATTTGCAAAATATTTTTGAATAGATTCTAAATAGACATCCATTTCTTGAGCAAAAATATAATTAAATGAACTAATAATAAATAATATTATTAGTTTTAAGAAAAATATATTTTTGTTTAGGCTCATAATATTCTATAATTAATTATTCGTTATAAATTCAATCTAAATAAAGACATAACATAGAATAAGGCTTAAATATATATTCTAATTTATTATGTAAAGATATTTTTTACCATATTGGGATTTAATTAAATTAGCTTGTAGACTGACCATTATGAGTGACAATTTTTCATAAAATATAATTATTAAAATATATAATAAGAAAAGTAATTTCAGACGAATGACATTTCACCTAACGTTTTGCGGCTATAAGATGTTTTTGATTGCTTCTTGTCAGTTTTGTGAGCGCGAATTAACCTCAATTCTTGCGCGAACAAAACGGTTAAGCAAGAAGCAATCAAAAATATGCTCAAGCGTAAAGCCAATTTCTATTTAGAGAATAAGGCATAATACGTAAATACTTTTCTTGGGATTAATAATAGCGCCGAGCCGAGCGACCGTAGGGAGCGGAGCTTATAGCCGCTGTTATGCGAAGTTGATAATTTTATTAATAAGATAATTAATTATAATCTATTAAGTTCGGTGAACCATTTTCCCAGTCAACTTGACCTATAGGTATGTTATGATTTTCGGCAATACTCTTTATTGTCTTACAATATGCATCAGGAAATTTATCACCAACAATCAGGCCAGTTAAGATATATGAAATAGGTACTTCTATTGGATCATCTGAGAGAACAACAAACCTATACTCATCTTCAGTCGCATAATCTGGATTTTTTGTAAAATAAATAGAATTTTGATTCTCCTTAATAAATTGAAAATAGTAATGCGAATCTTTAAGTTTAAGGAACTTATCAAAATCTACGGCATGAATCTTAGTAGAATTTAAGAAGTTATAGGTCATAAGATTATGGTATATTTTTTTATCTGGATAATTTTTCTCTAAGTATTCTAAAAGTTTGGTTTTTGAACATAATAAACAAACTCCCATATGATTATTCCCATATTGAGACCACATTCTCGATTTGGTATATGAAAAATTGTAATCCCAGCCATCTTCATAACCATGAAAGTTAAAATTGATTTTTTCATCTGAACAAAAAGAACTAAATTTAGATTTTCTTTTCAAAAAATGATTTAAGGAAGTTTTAATCTTTGACATTTCATCAAAAGCAATTTCTTTTGATTCATGACTTGATAAATACAAGAAATTAAAATCTTTATATTCTCTGGGGTCATTAGTTTTTTCGAGTTCAGAGAACTTAAAACAATCTTCATATAATATTTTTTCCAAGGCAATATATTGGTTTGTATAATGAAATAATACATCATTAGAGCGCGCGACTTTTCTACACGGATTATTCAAATATTCCTCTTTTCTCTTATCTAATGACATGGTATAACCGTTAATAATTATTTATATTTATTGTAAACAATAGATTCCAAAATATAAAATAAAATATAAAATAAAAAAAGATAAAATATAATAAAATTATCAATTTTGCATAACGTTCGATCTTTTAAGTCGTCGTAAATCGTTTTTGTAGGCCAGATAAGCGCGAATTAACCTCAATTCATGCGCGAAGATGGCCGTAAAGCAAAGACGATTTACGATGAGTTTTGCGGTTCACCTTAAAAACAACTTTACATTTTATCTATAAAAAGTAAATCA
>JAOUOS010000052.1 GCA_029880285.1 Spirochaetia bacterium | reverse complement strand
TAACGTTTTGCGGCTACCCCGAAGTTTGCAAATGCTTTTTGTCAGTTTTACGAGCGCGAATTAACCTCAATTCATGCGCGAGTAAAACGGTTAAGCAAAAAGCATTTGCAAATTTGGTCAAGCGCAAGCCAATTTCTATTTAGAGAATAAGGAATAATACGTAAATACTTTTCTTGGGGCAAATAATAGCGCCGACCCGAGCAGCCGCGAATGCGGCGCGCAGCGGGTAGCCGCTGTTATAGGGCGTTTCGCTTGGATAAAAATATAAATAAATTATATTCAAACCAGAGCCGAAAAGAGCCTGTTTTTTTGAATTTCTAAAACAAGCTATTACGTAAGCCTCTAACTATTACGCCCGTTAGCAAACGACTTAAATAAAATGTAGTATTTTTTTGTTTTTAGTCAGAATATAAAAGAGAGTTTAACTTACAGGAGAGTTGGCATTTTTTAAAAAAATGACTTTCTAAAACAAGCTATTACGTAAAAACCCTAACTATTACGGTCGTTACCGGGCGTACTTTGATTATGAAAATTGTAGGATATATTTACTAATGGAGAAGTGGGCAAACAGTGGTTTTCAAAAAGGATATTAAATTCAAAAAAACAGGCTCATGCGAAATTCTTAAACGCAAATGCCCTATAACGAAAGTCTTTTAAGTCGTTGCAAATCGTTTTTGTAGGCCTGATGAGGGCGAATTAACCTCAATTCCTGCCCGAAGAAGACCGTTAAGCAAAAACGATTTGCAATGAGTTTTGCGGCAAGCCATAAAACCATTTTTACAATATATCTTTATACAGTAAATCTATTTTGGGAATAAATCTGTCGCAAAACCGAGCAGCCCGATCAGGGCGCGCAGCTTAAAAGATTAGTTAGGGGTAGTGCCAGCTGGCGTTGTCATCATTTTTGACACGAGGTCAAAAATGAAAGAACATTCTCATTAAAACTAAAAAACCCCGAAAGCGTGGCAAGAAAGCATTTAAAAGGTATTTATATAGTAAAATGTTTGACAATTAACTTCGAGATTAAAATATATGCCTATCAGGAACAAAATATTCTCTAGGGAGAAAATGCCAATGTAATAGAGTTGTTTTAAAAACTTGATTATGATTAATTTTATCTTTGATAATATAAAAAGGACATGATTATGGGTAATACAATTCTACAGTCTTTTCTTGATAATCAGTTTCTCAAAACTGATGACCCTGAACACATTGAAAATCTAAAAAAAGCATCGGTTGCGCTTCAACGTTTCTTGGAAAATAAAAAGAACAAACCAAAAATTATCTCGTATACATTGGTTGCTCTTGATCCTACTATACCTGATGACGAGCCAATAGTTGGTGAAGTCGAAGCATTAATTATAAAACAATGGCCAGCTTTTCGAAACAGCGTAGTAAAAACAAAGGATAAACAAATTACCTATATCCAAGCAGTTATATTGGAAGCATTAAGCAAACTTAGCAAAGATGAAAAATCAGCGGCCATTGTTTGGCATACTGGCTGTAATATTGTCAGCCATTACAAACTGGCTGGGCAAGAAGAAGTATTAACTAATTTTTTGATGGAAATTGGAAAGAAGGTAGAAGAAATTGCCCATAATGATTGGAGTATTCATGAAAATGCTCAAATTGAGGCCGTTGATCCTGCTAAAATCTCTTTGCCAGATATTAGCCTTGGAAAAGTAAAAGAAGACAATCTGCGAACTCACCTATTTGCTGCGGCTGCGCAACAAAGTGTTCAAGGAGAAAATCCACAATGGGCAAGTAATAATGCTGCAATATGGCCTACATTTTTTTCAGAAAGAGCTGCAAAAGGACTTTCTGAAGAAATTAATTCTGCCTTAATAACCAAAACTAAATCTATAGACTCATCTCTTACAAACCTCAAACAATACTTAACTCAGATATTTTCTGCCATATTGCAGAATTCTCAATCACTAAAAAAGCGTAATGAACTTCTTTGGTGGAAACAGGCACTTTATTCGCCAAGATTAAATTTAGGTTATCGAACATTAGATCCGGTAATTTTAGCAGTGGTTATGGCCATAGATTTGACTGATAATGTCTCTCCAATTTATCCGAAAAGTGTTGACTTTTTTCTTGAAGAAACATTACGCGATGTGCTTGGTGCTGAGGTAGACAAGAAGATTGAGTTGGCTGAAATTCTAAAGACACTTAAGCAATTTTCTGAAGTAATAGAGCGAATACTCGAAAATTTATGCGTTGAAAACGAAAATCGAAAATCTTTTGGTGCTTGTATGGTGGAAATACTGAAGGGTCAAATGAATGTTGATGAGTTTTTTAATCATACTGGTATAGAGAAGAACGCCAAAATATCTTTAGGAGAACTTGCCGTCTGGATGTGCCATGATCTCCAAGCCAATAAACTAGCTAAGTCAAACTAAAGAAGATGAGGAAAAAATGTAGTAAGCCAGATTGTCCTGCACCTAAAGGACTATGTATTGAACAACTTAGCAATGATTTCCCAAAATGTCAGAATTGGTTGGGTACTTTAGGAGATCAGTCAGTAGAAAAACAAAAGAGAGTTAATATAAAATCACAGACACTACCCTGGACAGGGGAGCCTTTTCAGCCATCCGATATCGAGATTGTCAGTCAGCGTTCTGTCCCGTTGATTATAGGAATGGTAGGCAGTGCAGAAGCTGGGAAAACCTCTTATCTTGGCATGTTGTACACCCTGCTATTTAATGGATTTATATTTGAAGACTGGTCTTTTGCTGGAAGTTGTACACTTTCTGGATGGGAAACACTGGCCCAATATTTGAAGATTAAACCTGATGGGAATGTTGAGTTTGCACCGACAACACCAGCCAATCCTGACTATTATAGCCTTTATCATTTAGCACTGAAAAGAGGAGATTTGTTCCGAGATGTGTTGTTTGCAGATTCATCTGGAGAAGTTTTCAACCTATGGGCTGAGGATGTTAAAGATCAGAATGCAGAGAATGCGCGGTGGATATATGAAAAATCTAACGCTTTTATTTTTATGGTCGATTCTATGGCATTAATAGAGAGGAGCGGTGCAGCAAAGAACGAAATTATGCAAATGGCTGAGCAAGTTGCCGCTAATTTGAAAGGACGACCAGTCGTTGTAGTTTGGGCCAAGGCTGATGTAATAGATAAAATTCGAGAAAATATTAAAATTGCCTTAAGCGAAGATTTGTCTCAAGTTTTTGGCGATTCCCAAATTTTTGAAGTCAGCAATTTTTCAAAAACCGACCCCGATATTTTATGTCATAAAAATAATTTAGCCGTTACTGAATATCTGCTGACACAATTGAATGAGCCAAAAGTCATTAAACTAGTACCGCAAATCAGTTCCGTTGATTTGTTTTTAAATTATAGAGGCGTGTATGGCAATGAATAATTCAATACTCATAATAGGGTATCCAAAATCTGGCAAGTCAACTTTTATTGCTCAGTTCTTTACAAGGATTAAGAAAAGAAAAAGTAGCATAAAGCTCGCTAAAATCCCTGAGAATATAAAAGCAATAACAGATACAGTAAAACGACTTTCCATGGGTGAAGAACCGACCACAACCTCTGCAGATGAAAATGTAGAATTGCTTTTACACATCAATGTAGATGGTGAAAATGCTGACTTGGTGTGTCCTGATTATGGAGGTGAACAGGTAAACAACATAACCGACTTAATGGAAATTAATGAACATTGGCATAACTTGCTGAATAGTTACGATCGATGGTTTCTTTTTATTCGAGCGCACGAGATTACACCTGAGTATGACTTGAGCATAAGCAGTTATGAAGAAATAATAAAAGAGAAAAGTACAGTCTTAAAAGTCCCTGGATTATCTGAACAGAGTAAATTTATCGAATTGCTCCAGTCTTTGTTGCACATTAAAAACAAGGGTCTTAAGAAACAAGTTGTTACGCCCACGCTATCAATTATTCTTACATGTTGGGATGAGTTGAAAAATAAAGCAAAACCTGTTCAGGTTTTGCAAGAAAAACTACCGATGTTACTCCATTTTGTTGAATCAATATGGGAAAAAAAATCTTTTGAAATATATGGCCTTTCTGCCCAAGAGTTTTCATTGAATACACCAGAGGCTAAGGAAAAATATCAAAATGAACTGCCTGAAAATTTTGGGTACATGATAGATCCGACAGGGAAGAAAGATAAAGACATTACCAAAATTGTTAAAGCATCCCTTCAATTATGATGATAGTTCATCAGGCAATATATGGGGATAACTCAGGGGCCTATGCTCTACTCAAAACAAGCTTAACTGATACAGAGTTGGCAAAACGAATATGCAATGTTACTGATCTTCTAGATAGACCTTCGAGTGGCCATTTGACTGAGCCAGTTATTCGCGGGTTTGCCTTTAACAACTCGTATATTTTCATTAAATCTTTTCCTGATAACGAACCCTCGATCAGAAAGGGGCGAGTGTTGTCACATACGTTGATCATTAATCAGGATGATTTGCATCAACTAAATGATCTTAACAAATTATTTTCTCACTTTCTGCCTGAACCAGATAAATATCCTAATCTTATGCCTATAGTGATTGAAAATGCGAATTTAAACCCAACTCAAATTGTAAATAAGACATCGCGTGAAGCATCAGCAATAAATGGCATGCTCCATCATTCTAGCTATAACAATACAATAATCTGGATCGGGGAAGAGGGTTACTTTGCCTTTGTAGCAAAAATATGGAACAAGATAGAAGGGCATTTAAAAAGAAAGCTGAGGCTGGGTGTAGGATTCAATCCTCAAAAAATAGATACTCAGAAGTTCAATATTCTCTATGTGTTGGAAGATTACGAAAGCAAGTGGAAAGCAAGTGATTTTTGTATCATTGGCAAAGAAGATATTGGAATATTGGAATCAATGTCTTCATATCTACTGGCCGGACAAAAAGATAAATCTGAGCCACTTAACGATTTGATTAAAACTTTTGGAGTATTACCTACCGAATTTGAAGATTATGAGTATTTAGAGGCAGGGGTTACTACCTACAAAAACTTATCTCCTACGACAGATTTCAACAGTTTGATTGTATTATGCGATCTAATCTCTAAATATAGTCCAGAACAAAAAGTTGCCAAAGCAGAAAAACAAAAACTTATAATGCAAGTAAGCTCACGAATTAATTTAGCATCTGCCGAACAGATTTTCAAGCTCAAAAATGCAGACTGGAAAGGATTTTTAAATGGTCAACAGTTAATCGGTGATCAAATAGCCAATTGGATTGGGACATCACTGTTTAGTCTTAAAGATGATGGATCTATTGCAAATATTATAAGCACAGCCTTTGATTTGGAAAAAAAAGAAGAGCAATGGTGGAAAAAAACGTTTGCGGTTGGTTTAAAAACCACTTTGGAAAAATGGAAGCCAACTTATGCAATAGTTTTGTGGAATTGGTTTAAAAAGGAGTATGATTTAGTAAAAAAATTGGACACTCTCTTGCCAATAACCACTCAAATTGAAACAGACTTTGTCTTTCATTGGCAAAAACCAGCACGTAGACTTGCATTTGAAATTCAGGCGTTTGCCAGAAAACGAAAATGGCTGAGACTCCATGCTTTATCTGTATTGCAGCTATTTACTCCAGAAAAAAGTATAAAAAGTCAGTTAAAAATAGATACCGATCCAGAGTACTCTGCCGCCTTGACTATAATGGGCAATTTGATACCCGACAAAAAATTCCTTCAGCTTACAGTGGCAATTGGTGAATTGAGACTCGTAAAAATCGTAGTCACAAAAGTAGTGAAAAAGCCTTCTTTAATTAAGCATCTAGATGTAGGAAATATAATTTGGAGGCAAATTTGGTTAGAAAGTATTGAGCAAGGAATGCAGCCTTGGGTTGGGATTGAAAAACCATCTAAAATACTTTTTACACTCTTAGAAGAAGTCATAAAGGGAGTTAAAATAGAGCCAAAACTTCTTTTGAAGCTAAGCAATTCTGATTACAATGATATTTCTAACTTCAAGCACAGATCGGAAGTTTGGAAACACCTTGATGAAAGTATAAAGCCAGGCTTTATTAAAGCTACCACATTGGGATGTGTACGCCTACTAGATAAAAAAAATATTCGAATAGGTGATATAGAAAAAGAGGTTCAAGATAGATTGATTGATCCAGTAATTATAGAAAGGATTATTGATGATAAAATGATAAAAATTTCCACAAAAATCCGGCTTTTTGAAGAGCAAATAGGGCTTAGAGAAAAGGAGTTTTTAAAAATGTTGAATATTAAGTGTTTTTCTTTAGGAGAATCTAAGCGACTAGGGAAATTAATACTTGTTAACCAGTGGAGAGAAGCAACTGATGCTATTGTAAATAATATAGCCACAAGGGGAGATTTGAAACCAGCTTTAATGGAGTGCAAAACCCTTCTTGGCTTTTATGAAAAGTTAAAGTTATCAATTTCAGGCACTCTGTCTGAAGACATTTCAACAGAAGAATGGTTGGATGAACTTACAAAACAGTGCTATACAAAATATCCAAAGGGTCCAGCAGAGATGGGCTTGTGGGAAAGAGCTGGTGGTCAAAAATATGATTTACTTACAAAAGGGTCAGGTCGAGAAATTTGGCTGGATGCAATAAGAAAAATAAAAAATGGATATACCAATGTTGATCGCCATAAACTGTTAAAAGAAATGCTACAGGACTTTTCTTCTAGTCCTGAATTAAAAGAATTAGAAAGGAGTCAATTGATAAATTATGACAAATAACAACTGTATCCTGATCCTCACGGCCCTTGAAGTAGAAAGAGATGCGGTAATCAGGAATTTAAATGGTGTTAAATTAGAAAAACACCCTGAAGTTGCTACAGATTATTTTCGAGGTTTTTTTTCAAGTCAATCAGGTAATATTAATGTGATAGTAGGCCGAACAGATCAAACCAATATCCAAGCAGCATTGGAAACTGAAAGAGCCCTTCAGTATTATAAGCCATCCCATGCCTTTTATGTCGGTGTCGCTGGTGGTTTAAAGGATGTAAAAGTAGGCGATATTGTTATAGGTTCTGAAGTCATTGGTTATGAACGAGGGAAAGCCGAAGAAAGGTTGTTTAAACCAAGGCCACAGTTTGGTGCATCTTCTTATGATCTTGAACAAGCAGCAAATTCATTTGCGATCAGTGGCTCATGGAAAACAATTTCAAAATCGCTGGTCGATGCCAATTTCGCGCCCGAAATATCAATAATATCAGGCACAATTGCTTCGGGTGAAAAGGTCGATGCTTCCTATAAGTCTGAGCTACATAAGTATATTCAGTTAAATGCAAGTCATGCACTTGCAATTGAAATGGAGGGACTAGGTTTTTTAACGGTATGCAGGACACGGCCGTCTGTAAAAAGTCTATTGTTAAGGGGAATTTCCGACTTGGTGAATGACAAAGGAGAAATGGACGGGAAAGGTTCTCAGATATACGCTTCTAAGAATGTTTCTACTTTTTTATTTGGCTTGATCAAAGAACTTGACATTTTTGACGTTAAACAGGAAACATCAAAAACAAAACAATTATTTGAAATCGTATCCAAACTTTATCCGAGAGGCATTGAAGATAGGAAAATATGGGAACGAGCTGGTGGGGATCTCTCTTTGGTAACTCTAAATACTCAAGGAAAAGGACAATGGTTTGAAGCTATTAAATTGATTGAACAAGGGGGTGGGGGAACTGATATTACTATAAAATATCTTATTAAAGCAATGCTGGAAGATTTTACTGGAAATGAAGACTTAAATGAAATTCTAAAGAGTTATGCTTAGTTTTAATGTTAAAGAAATATATGAATAAGTTAGAAAACCCAATAAGCAATAATATTTAACCAATGTATGCCGACACGATGTCGGCATGGTGCCTACACAATATATTGCTGGCATTACCCCTAACGTTTTGCGGCTACCCCGAAGTTTGCAAATGCTTTTTGTCAGTTTTGCGAGCGCGAATTAATCTCAATTCGTGTGCGAGTAAAACGGTTAAGCAAAAAGCATTTGCAAATTTGGTCAAGCGCAAGCCAATTTCTATTTAGAGAATAAGGAATAATACGTAAATACTTTTCTTGGGGCAAATAATAGCGCCGACCCGAGCAGCCGCGAATGCGGCGCGCAGCGGGTAGCCGCTGTTATAGGGCGTTTCGCTTGGATAAAAATATAAATAAATTATATTCAAACCAGAGCCGAAAAGAGCCTGTTTTTTTGAATTTCTAAAACAAGCTATTACGTAAGCCTCTAACTATTACGCCCGTTAGCAAACGACTTAAATAAAATGTAGTATTTTTTTGTTTTTAGTCAGAATATAAAAGAGAGTTTAACTTACAGGAGAGTTGGCATTTTTTAAAAAAATGACTTTCTAAAACAAGCTATTACGTAAAAACCCTAACTATTACGGTCGTTACCGGGCGTACTTTGATTATGAAAATTGTAGGATATATTTACTAATGGAGAAGTGGGCAAACAGTGGTTTTCAAAAAGGATATTAAATTCAAAAAAACAGGCTCATGCGAAATTCTTAAACGCAAATGCCCTATAACTCGAAATCTTACAAGTCGTTGCGAATCGTTTTTGTAGGCCTGATGAGGGCGAATTAACATCAATTCTTGCCCGAAGAAGGCCGTTAAGCAAAAACGATTTGCAATGAGTTTTGCGGCAAGCCACAAAAACAACTTTACAATTTATCTTCATAAAGTAAAGCTTTTCTGTGGTAAAAATCTGTCGCAAAACCGAGCAGCCCGATCAGGGCGCGCAGCTTGTAAGATAAGTTATGTGAAGTGTCGCATGGTTTATAATATTCTTTATTACAAAACATGAAAACTAAATACCCAGATTTGGAATCAAGTGCCGAAAATCTATTATAACTACAGGGGAAAATCGCTTTGTATTTTTACTCAAATGGTAAAAAATAGTATTCATAAAATATTTTTTACCCCTTATAATTATTGAGTTTATAATAAAAAATTATATTTTCATTCCTAATCTGGGTAAATAGTTTAAGCCTAAATCAAAATAAATTTCATATTATTTAAAAATAACAATGAAAAAGACTTTACATTATAAATGATTAAATATAACAAGATGGAGATAAATTGCAAGGTAAAAATGTGATATTATACGGAGTAATAAAATGTATCGTCGAAGAATAAATATATTTTTTCTAATATTAATAGCAATCTTCATAAGTAACAAAGAGATAAACGCTGAAAAAAGTAAAACAAAAAAATTTCATGTTCATTTAATGATGGAGAATCCAATTGCATTTCCATTACCACCAATGCCTATGATAAGTTTAGAGCTTAATCGTATTTTATTTAGTAGCCAAGAAATCGGGATTAAGTGGGGTTTCGCCTCGGGAATGTTCCTTTATTTGGCAGAAGGGCCAGATCATGCTGTAGGAATAATTGCAAATATTGCACCAACATATAAATATAAATTTGATAAAGATACATATATAGGAACTGCAATTAATATAAGATATCATAATTTAATTAATTTTGGTGGTTTTAGTTATAATAATGTAAGGGCTTCCTATCAAACAGAATCTTGGAACATAATAAATGCATTTTATTTAGGTTTTAAAACTGGAAAGGGCTATTTAGAGTTGGGGTATGGTTTTGAGTATTATAAAAAAATGAAAACGAAAGTTGATAATTTTGTTGATAAAATCGATTATCCATTAGATATAGATGAACGTTTATTAAAAGAAAAAAATTATTGGTCAAATGTATTAAAATATTATCAAATACACTTCACTATAAAATTCTTTTAATTGCGACATTTCACATAACGTTGTGCGGCTATAAGATGTTTTTGATTGCCTCTTGCCAGTTTTGTGAGCGCGAATTAACCTCAATTCGCGTGCGAGCAAAACGGTTAAGCAAGAGGCAATCAAAAATATGCTCAAGCGTTAGCCATTTTCTATTTGGAGAATAAGGCATAATACGTAAATACTTTTCTTGAATTAAAATATAGCGCCGAGCCGAGCGACCGCAGGGAGCGCAGCTTATAGCCGCTGTTATCGGGAGGTTTGCGCAGAGTGTAAATCTTTAAATAGATCGTGCTCCTAATAGGAGAATAAATCTGCCTGTTTTTTGAATTTCTAAGCCTAACAATTACGTAAGCCCCTAACAACTAATTGCGTTGGCAGGCGTACTTCGATTAAAATAAATACATAAGATATATTAAGTTAATGAAGTATATAATGGAGAATTAAGAGTACAGCCAGCCGAATTTATATTGTCTTTTAGCATATTTATTAATGGAGCAATAGAAATACAGCCGTTTTCAACAAAAAAAACAAAATTCAAAAAACAGGCTATACGAAATTGTTAAACGCAAATGCCCGATAACGCGAGATTTTACAAGTCGTTGCGAATCGTTTTTGTAGGCCTGATGAGGGCGAATTAATCTCAATTCTTGCGCGAAGAAGGCCGTTAAGCAAAAACGATTCGCAATGAGTTTTGCGGAAAGCCAATAAACCATTTTTACAATTAATCTTTTAGCAGTAAAGCTTTTCTTTGGGACTTACAAGACGCAAAACCGAGCAGCCCCGAATGGGGCGCGCAGCTTGTAAAATTAGTTAGCTGATGTGACAGCCGCGCGCAATAAATATTATTATAAAACAAAGCATATATTTTATTATGCCAAAAAAAGTGCGATAAAATTGCGAAAAATACAAAAAAAAAGTGAGAAAAACGCCCTGAAAACTACAAAAATCACCCGTTTGGGTGATTGACAAACGCATTTTTCTGGTATTTAATACACCAAATTGTAAGCCTCTCCCCATTTATGGGACCATTTTCAGGATAAAATAAGGTGTATTTTTCTCTGTTCATTTCTTTTATTTAATTCAGTTACGCAATTAATTTTTGTTTATCAAGACTACTGCCATGTATTTC
>JAOUOS010000084.1 GCA_029880285.1 Spirochaetia bacterium | reverse complement strand
CGTCGGCGGCTTTAAGAAGTATGCAATTGCTTTTTGTCAGCATGGCGAGCGGCAATAAACCTCTATTGCTCTGCGAGGCCATGCGTTTAAGCAAAAAGCAATTGCATATTTGCTCAAGCGTAAAGCCAATATCTATTGTGAGAATTGATAGTAAAACGTAAATACTTTTCTTGAATTAAAATACAGCGCCGAGCCGAGCGACCGTAGGGAGCGTAGCTTAAAGCCGCTGTTATGCGAATTTGACAAAATCGATAAAATTAACAATCTAAAATAAATATTTTTTAATAATTGACAATACAAATTATAAAAAAAAATATATTTATAATGGAATATATAAATTTTGAACCAATATATGAAACCGAATCAACGTTTATTGAAATCAAAAGTAATAATATTATATATGATTTACACAATGGAGGGGAGTTTTTAAATTTTAATTATAATACCCGTACAAATATAATAAAATTATCATGGTTATATTATATCAAAGGGAGAGTATCAGATAAAAATATTGAATTTTCATTTTTAGATGTACTAGATTATTCAATAACAAATAAAGATATTGAAATACCTATTGATGAAACAAATTGTTTATTTAATATAAAAATAATTGATAAGCAATCAAGAGTTACACTAGAATTTGGCAATGATAAAATATTTCAAATTATCTGCAGTAAAATTAGATTTAATTTAGCAGATAATAAACTTAAGTATATACTAAAGCCATAGAATAATCTATGAAAAAATATTAGGGATTTATCTCTAGAATTAAGAAGGCAAAATATGAGTTTTAACGAGCAGTATGAATTATTTATTTTGAATGGTATCTTTGGAATAGGAGGCGTAATAATTGGTGCAATAATACCTTTATTGAAGGATTTAATAAGCAATAAAAATGCCAATAAGTTAGAGCGAATAAAAATTCATGATAAAGATAGAATTCAGGCATATCAAGATGCATTTGATTTTACGAATGTACTAAAAGTAGAATACTGGGATAAAAATAAAGATATGGACATACAGTTTCTAAATGCTTGTTCAGAAAAGTTTTTTAAAATATTTAAACAAATACCATATTATTCAAAAAATGTGAGAAATAATATATTAGAAATCGAAGAATTAAATGATAAGTTATTTATTAATATAGCAAATAAACAAGATAATAACAAATTGGTTGGAGAAGAAATTTCAGAAATTTATAAAAAACTGCGTAAAAATCTTAAAGATGATTTTAAAAAATGGGATCAATAAGATATTAATTTATTAGATATTGATAACAAGTGTAAAAGATATTAATATATTGTCAATTTTGCATAACGTTCGATCTTTTAAGTCGTCGTAAATCGTTTTTGTAGGCCAGATGAGCGCGAATTAACCTCAATTCATGCGCGAAGATGGCCGTAAAGCAAAAACGATTTACGATGAGTTTTGCGGTTCACCTTAAAACTCATTTTAGAATATATCTATAAACAGTAAATCAAAATTTAGGATAAGATAAAACGCAAAACCGAGCAGCCCGCGAAGTCGGGCGCGCAGCTTAAAAGATTAGTTAGAGGTATGTGACGGGCTATTAACATTTCTAACTAGGAAGATAAGACAAAATAACATGAAAAAAATAGATGATAGTTAACTATGAAATAATTATAAACACAATTATCATATTATGGTCGAACTTTTTTTATTACTTTGAATCAAAAGAACTATGGGAACTTTGTAAATATAAACATCATTAAATTGCAACATAAATATTTTCAAATAATGATTGACAACTGAATTCAAGAAAATATGTTTAATATCAGGTATAAAAAGAAATTTTAAATTGAGAAAAGATGTTAATTCGAATAAATTGGTAATATCTCTACAGAGAATAACTGTTTTATCTAGATGAGTTACAGTTCTATGGGAAGAAAATTTCTATAATAAATATAGTAATTGGAGGAAAAAATATGCACAAACAAAATTGTTGGGAAATTAAGAATTGTGGCAGAGAAGCAGGCGGCTCAAAAGAAAAAGAATTGGGGGTTTGTCCGGCTACTGAAAACATAAAATATAATGGAATTAACTCAGGAATAAACGGCGGAAGATATTGCTGGGCAATTGCTGGTACTCTATGCGGCGGTATTGTTCAGGGCGAATTTGCAAAGAAGAAAGGAGCTTGTATCATCTGTGAATTTTACCAGCAGGTAAGAAAAGAGGAAGGCGATAATTTTTTAATGTTAGACATGTAATATTTTTATAGACATTCAAATAGACACATTAAAACTTGAGATAATTTTATTAAAAACAGATATTACTACCTATATTCAGAAATATATACTTGATTAGAAAAAATAATTCAATAAGGCATAACAGTATTATTTACTGAAATAACGATTCTATGGGATGAAAATTCTTAATGTACATAAGCCCGTCATTACCTCTAACGATAAATCTTACAAGTCGTTGCAAATCGTTTTTGTAGGCCTGATGAGGGCGAATTAACCTCAATTCTTGCCCGAAGAAGGCCGTTAAACAAAAACGATTTGCAATGAGTTTTGCGGCAAGGCACAAATACTACTTTACAATGTATCTACACAAAGTAAAGCTTTTCTGTGGTAAAAATCTGTCGCAAAACCGAGCAGCCCCGCAGGGGCGCGCAGCTTGTAAGATTAGTTAGGGGTAGTGTCAGTCAGAATCATGAAATAAGAGATTTGAGTGTAGGTGGTTATAGATTTATTTTTTATTCTCTTTTGATATATACAAATAATTACCCTTATTAGGAATGAAAATTGGCTTGATATCCAAAATAGCAAATAAATAAAGGAAAAACTATAGAAATAAATAATATTTTCTTTACCATTTGGGTTTCGAATTTAGCTTGGAAAATTAAAAAGTATAGATTAGGGAGAGTTAATAGGATGGTACCCCCCTGAAGCGATTGGAATATTTTCAAAATAATGGTCTATACGAAAAGGCAAAAAATTTAATATATTTCTTGATATTGTTGGTTCTCTATCTTGAATAAT
>JAOUOS010000034.1 GCA_029880285.1 Spirochaetia bacterium | reverse complement strand
ATAGTTTTGATGATACAGGTATCTCAAACACAGATAACATTACAAAAAACACAACCGGATTAACAATAACCGGCAGTTCTGAAGCGAATGCGGCAATTTATGTCATAAGTGATATTGACGGTTCATTGGGCAGTACCACATCTAACGGCACGGGTAACTGGACACTTGATGTATCGCTTTCACAAGCAATTCACACTATAACGGCGACTGCAACAGATATAGCGGGTAATATATCGGGCGCGTCAACCGGTCTTTCAATAACGGTAGATACATCAATAAACGCGCCCACCGGTCTTGATCTAGCCGATGTTGACGACACTGGTATTTCAAACATAGATAACATTACAAATAATACCAGCGGTCTAACAATATTCGGTACGGCAGAAGCAGACTCTGCAGTTGAGTTAACGAGTAATGTTAGCGGTTCGCTTGGTTCAGCGAAAGCCGACGGCACGGGTAACTGGACAATGGATGTTATTTTAACAGAGAATGTTCATTCAATAACCGCGACTGCAACAGATACAGCGGGCAATACATCTGGTGCGTCAACCGGCCTTTCAATAACGGTAGATACAACAGAAAACGCGCCCACTGGTCTTGATCTTGCTGATGTTGATGACAGTGGAATCTCAAATACAGATAATATAACAAATAATACCAGCGGTCTTACCATATCAGGTACATCTGACGCGAATGTAACAGTGTCTTTAACCAGCGATATTGACAGCAATTTGGGCAGTACCACATCTGACGGCACGGGTAACTGGACAATGGATGTTATTTTAACAGAGAATGTTCACTTGATAACCGCGACTGCAACAGATACCGCCGGTAATACATCGGGTGCGTCAACCGGCCTTTCAATAACGGTAGATACATCAATAAACGCGCCCACCGGTCTTGATCTTGCTGATGTTGACGACAGTGGAACCTCAAATACAGATAATATAACAAATAAGACCAGCGGTCTTACCATATCAGGTACGGCAGAAGCAGACTCTACAGTTGAGTTAACGAGTAATGTTAGCGGTTGGCTTGGCTCAGCGAAAGCCGACGGCACGGGCAACTGGACAATGGATGTTATTTTAACAGAGAATGTTCACTTGATAACGGCAACGGCAACAGATACCGCCGGCAATATATCTGGTGCGTCAACCGGGCTTTCAATAACGGTAGATACAACAGAAAACGCGCCAGCCGGTCTTGACCTTGATGCTCTTGATGACAGCGGTATTTCAAACATAGATAACATTACAAATAATACAACAGGTCTAACCATTACAGGCACATCTGATGCAAATGCCAGCATAGCTGTATCAAGCGATTTTGACAGCAATTTAGGCAGTACCACATCTGACGGCGCGGGTAACTGGACATTGGATGTTATTTTAACAGAGAATGTTCATTCAATAACCGCGACTGCAACAGATAAAGCGGGCAATATATCGGGTGCGTCAACCGGCCTTTCAATAACGGTAGATACAACAAGTAACATGCCAATAGGTCTTGACCTTGATGCTCTTGATGACAGCGGTATTTCAAATATAGATAACATTACAAATAATACAACAGGTCTAACCATTACAGGCACATCTGATGCAAATGCCAGCATAGCTGTATCAAGCAATATTGACGGCAATTTAGGCAGTACCACATCTGACGGCACGGGTAACTGGACAATGGATGTTATTTTAACAGAGAATGTTCATTCAATAACCGCGACTGCAACAGATACAGCGGGCAATATATCTGGTGCGTCAACCGGCCTTTCAATAACGGTAGATACATCAATAAACGCGCCCACCGGTCTTGATCTTGCTGATGTTGATGACAGCGGTATTTCAAATATAGATAACATTACAAATAATACAACAGGTCTAACTATTACAGGCACATCTGATGCAAATGCCAGCATAGCTGTATCAAGCGATATTGACAGCAATTTAGGCAGTACCACATCTGACGGCACGGGTAACTGGACAATGGATGTTATTTTAACAGAGAATGTTCATTCAATAACGGCGACTGCAACAGATACAGCCGGCAATATATCTGGTGCGTCAACCGGGCTTTTAATAACGGTAGATACAACAGAAAATGCGCCCACCGGTCTTGACCTTGATGCTCTTGATGACAGCGGTATTTCAAACATAGATAACATTACAAATAATACAACAGGTCTAACTATTACAGGCACATCTGATGCAAATGCCAGCATAGCTGTATCAAGCGATATTGACAGCAATTTAGGCAGTACCACATCTGACGGCGCGGGTAACTGGACATTGGATGTTATTTTAACAGAGAATGTTCACTTGATAACGGCGACTGCAACAGATACAGCGGGCAATATATCTGGTGCGTCAACCGGGCTTTCAATAACGGTAGATACAACAGAAAACGCGCCAGCCGGTCTTGATCTTGCCGATGTTTCTGACAGCGGCAATTTAAATATAGATAACATTACAAATAATACAACTGTAACATTAAGCGGTTTATCAGATGCCGATGCGGCAATATCAATTACCAGTGATATAGATGGCCCCGTTGGGGGTGTTACAGCCGACGGCACCGGTAACTGGTCGCTGGATGTCACGTTATCAGAAAATATTCATTCAATAACCGCGACAGCCGAAGATACGGCGGGAAATATTTCAACAGCTTCAATACCGCTTGGTATAACGGTAGATATATCGAATCCCACGGTTGAACCCGATATACTAACAGCCGATGCGTTTGATTCGCAGGTTATTTTGGGATGGAACGATCCTGTTGACAGCGACTTTAACAGTATAGAAATTACGTGGTCGCCGGGCGGCGCCGCGGCTAATTCGGTTATCGCGGGCGTTCAAACATACACCGCGCTTTCTTTGACAAACGATATCGCATATACTTTTACCATAAAAAGTGTCGACTTAGCGGGCAATAAATCTTCTGGCGCGGTTATAGCGGCATCGCCCATTACCAATTTAACCGCCATAAACAATGCCTATACGAATTTAACTTTTACCAATTTTACGTATGGCGGTGTAGATGACCAAAACAATATAACCTTAGATTTTACCGTGCCTATAACCGGCAATGACGGCGTTGAAATAAGCTGGTCAAGTGATGACGCCAGTATATCATTTTTGCCCGATGGAACAGCAATAGTAACCAGACCTACAGTGGGCGGCAATGTCACCGTAACATTAACGGCAACCATAACTAAAGGCGCAGAAACAACCATAAAAACTTTTACGGTAACGGTCATTACAAATGACACAACGGCGCCGGGCGAAATTACCTTTCAAGCCAGTTCATTTGGCGATGGTAGCATTTCACTAAACTGGATTGACCCTGTAGATATAGATGGCGATTTAGACCATCTTGAAATCACCTATTTGCCGGGTGGATCAACGCCTGTAACAGTCGCCAAAGGGGCGCAAACAAAAATTTTTTCAGGCTTAACTCATAACATAAGTTATACATTTACCGTAAAAACAGTGGATGTTGCTGGTAATAGTTCAACAGGCGCCAATATTACAGAAACAGCGATTACAAATGACGGCACAGATGTTGATAATGACAAAGTCTCTCTTGCAATTACTTATGCTTCAATAGATTCTGCGCTTGCCGTATACCAAGATTTAGGTCTTGCGACTTTTGGCCTAAACGGCACAACCATAAGCTGGGTAGCTACGTATACCACAGGCGGCGCAGACGCTTCGGCAGTAGTCACTTCAAATGGTATTATTACGCGTCCCATAGCGACCGGTGATGAGGAAATTACCCTAACGGCAACAATTACAAAAGGCAGCGCGTCAGATACCAAAGTATTTAATATTGTTATAAAACAAATTATGCCGCCTATTAAAACCTACCAGAACCAATGCTGGAACGCATCGGGTACATTAATTTTCTGCGCGGGCACCGGCCAGGATGGTGAATACCAGAGGGGCCGTGATGTAAACTTTACCGGCCCAACCCCACACGGCACGCACACATCAGATTATACCACAAAAGATAATGTAACGGGTCTTGTATGGAAGTCGTGTTCAGAAGGTTTATCAGGGGCAGCATGTACAACAGGCACGGTAACCACACATACATGGGATACTGCCAATACCACAACCTGCAGCGCGTTAAACAGCTTAAATAGCGGCGCCGGTTATGCGGGTATTAACACATGGCGCCTGCCAAATATTGACGAGCTAAAAATATTAATTAATTACAGCGTTCTTAACCCATCAAGTTTCGCGGCGGCTTTTCCCGCGACAGTTGCCAACTATTACTGGTCGTCGTTTACGTATGTTGGTGGTACTTCTGCCGCGTGGGGCGTCAACTTCGACTTTGGTGTCGCGGGCTTTAACGGTAAGACGGGTAGCTACTATGTGCGTTGCGTGTCTACGGGATCGCTTGATAATTCGCCTGTCTTAGAAGACAACGTCGACGGTACGGTAACCGATTATACTACAAATCTTGTTTGGCAAAAATGTTCCATGGGACAAACAAACGATGCAAGTTGTTCAGGTTCAGCGACAGCAACCACATGGCTTAACGCCATAAATTATTGCGAAGGTTTATCTCTTGCCGGCAAAAGCTGGCGTCTGCCCAATGTAACGGAACTTGAAAGTATTGTCGATAGAACATTTTTTAACTCAGCTATTGATACTATATTTTTCCCGGGTACAGTTGCCAACTATTACTACTCGTCGTCTACGTATGTTGGTAGTACTTCTTACGCGTGGGTTGTCTACTTCAACTTTGGTTCCGTGATCTCCTACACTAAGACGTTTAGCGCCTATGTGCGTTGTGTCGCCAACTAACAAAACTCCGTTTTGTTAGTTGAATGTTGAATGTTGAATTTTTAGTGTTGAATTTTGAATTTGTGCCCGTGAAGGTGACGATCCGGATCGTCACCTTCACGGGGTGTGAATCAGGCTCAAAGATCATCCGGGGCTTGAGGGGCTGGTTTCTAAGCGGCGTCGAAGGATCCCCTCAAGAAAAAAATCTTTTTGTTGACCGTTCATTTCAATTTATTTATAATATATTTATGGGCATTGCAAGATTATGAAAATGAAACAATTAATTCACGAAGTGGAATCTTTACCCGTTGAAGAACGGGCTTTTATTGCAGATTCTTTGCTGCGCGGTCTTAACCAGCCTGAAACAGAGGTTGATAAAAAATGGTTATCTGTTGCGCAAAAACGTTTGAAAGAAAAACGAGCAGGCAAAATATTGGGGAAAAAGAAAAAAAGGTTTTTTGAGTTTTGAATGATAGCGAAGCAGGCCGCTTGTACTACCTTCGGTTAGCTTCGCTTACGAAAGGGTGAAGGCGGTGTCCCGTTACGTTAGTAGGCGTAGCCTTGTAGCCGAAGGCGTATCGAGGGATGTATCGCAACGGCCTTTGGCCGTTACCTTGAGGTCAGGCTCAAAGATCAGCCGGGTTTTGAGGGGCGAAAATGTCTTTTGTTTATATTTATAATAAGGATAGAAAATATTTGATATTTTGCTAATCTTTAATACAGTAGTATATATGCAAGTATTAGAATACATTACTGATGAAAAAGGCAAAAAAAAAGCTGTTATTATAGATTTGAAAAAATATGCTGATTTATGGGAAGATTTTTATGATGGCTTAATCGCCAAGAAAAGAGAAAAAGAACCAAGAATTTCTCTTGAAAAGGTAAAAAAGTCTTTGGCAAAAAAATAAATTAATGCCGTATTATAATATTGTATTTGCAAAAGCCGAAGTCTGCCCAATGTAACGGCCTTATCAAACAGCAACTATATTTTCATTTAATACTTTTTCTATTTGCTCAATTCTTTTTAGAGTCGGATTTGATGTTCCCGGATTTTCATACCGTTGGTAACTTTGATAAGGAATATGTAATAAATTTGCCATGTCTGTTTGAGAATAACCTTTTTCTTGTCTTTTTAACCTAAGCCATATTGCAAAAGAAATATTTTTTGCAGGTATAATATAATATGTATCTTTTCCTGATAATTTAGAGGGATGTGGTAAATTTAAGTCTCTATAATTTAATGATTCTAAATAACCAGATAAAGCTTCTTTCGCATTTTCTGTGGCTTCTTCTTCAGTTTCACCCTGAGTAAAACAACCGTCAAGCGCCGGAACTTTTACATTAAAACCGCCTTCTTCACAATAAATTAAAACAAATTATGAAATGTAAGTGTGATTCATGTTAAAACTAAGTGCTAAATGATAGGCCCATAGATATCGCAGAAGAATTAAAAGCCGCTAATTTCAAAAAATAAAATAATACAAATAAATCTTGACCCATGTTAAGAGGTATATTTTGTGGAATTATAAAGTAATTTCAAAATTAAATTTGCAGTATAAGTAATAAATGGAAAAAATAATAAATAAATTTTATATGAGGGGCTGTGTAATAAGTAAGATTTTTAACGCAGAGGCGCAAAGAACGCAAAGGAAAAGTGTTGAATTTACGGATTTCTCTGCTTCCTCCGCGTCTTTGCGTTTAATCTTTTCTTTGTTTTTGCACGTCCCCCTAACAATAATAATATTCACAATTCTAATCACATTTTCATGCGGTGATGATGTTATTCAAAAAGCGCAGAATTTTATACCTAATAAGCCTCCTAACATAATCAGTTTTACATCAGATTCGCCAGGAGGCGCCACGCTGTTGCCCAACCAGTCTTTTAACGTGACGGTAAAAGCAGAAGATCCCAATGAAAATGAAATGAGATTTGACTATACTTCTGACTTAGGTTCTTTTGCGTCACAAAATGATAGTGGCGGCTCTTCGACTGTTAAATATATTCTACCTGGAGAATTATATTCTGGCTTTGAGGCGGTTGTTACCGTTACGGTAACAGATATTAAGGGCGCTTCAACAACTCAAAGCCTTAATTTGGGCAGCGGTAAAACCGGTCCGCAGGTAAGTATGCCCGAAGGCACCGCTGTAGGCGAATTTATTAATAATAACTCTTACACTACGGTTTCGTTTGAAGCCGATAGTAACGGGTTTTATCAATATTATTATAGTCTGGTAACGGGCATAGATCCCGCTCAGTATCCCGAATGTAACGTAAATTCTGCGTTAGGTAACCCTTTTTATTTCTATGAAAACGAAACAACGGTGGTTATTGATATTTTTGGTACATCATATGTTGGTATAGGTTCAAACGCAGAATCGCCGCCTATTGTTTTACCGCCAGATGACGGAACATATCAAATATGCATTGGGGTAAGAGACGCCTTAAATCAAGACAGTTTTCTTGGCGGCATTACGGGACTGGTTGTAACTCTAGATAATATACAGCCGGTTACATCGGTTTCTTCGCCAGGGGGTACTTACAATACAGTTCAAAATATTTCACTTACCTGTACCGACGATGTCTCAGGCTGTGAAAAAACAATTTATACTTTAGACGGCAGTGTTCCCGAATTTAACGGCGATGGTACTATATTAAACGGTACAGAGTATTCCTCTCCCATAAGTGTGATAGACGGCGGTACCACGCTAAATTATATTTCAAGAGATATTGCTGGTAATGTAGAGGCTTTAAAAACACAACAGTATACCATAGATACTATAAATCCGTATATTTTGTCAGCAACATCGACAACTCCCAATGGTATATACGGCGAGGGTGCTAATATTAGTATTAGCATGACATTTAATGAGCCTGTAACTTTAACTGGCGGCAGTCTTGTTGTTACTCTTGATACGGGGGCGGATGTTTCGGTTTCTGCGGATTCATATCCGTCAGATGTATTTACTGGTACATATACAGTAGGCGCGGGAGAAAATTCTTCAGATTTAGCGGCTGCCAGTATTTTGTTATTAGCGGGTAGTCTTCTTGATATAAACGGAAATAGCGCGGTTTTATCTGTGCCGTCTCAAAATATATCTTTATCTAGTGATATTGTAATTGATACAGATACGCCGGGTATTATTAATGTTACTTCATCAACAGCAAATGGATATTATAATAATACATCAGGGCTTATTCTAATTGATGTAGTTTTTAATAAGGATATTTCTCTTGATACTGCGGGTGGTTCTCCGTTTTTAGAGCTTAACTCGGGTGTTCTTGTTTCTGCTGTAAATCCGGTTGTTACAGGTACTAATACGGGGTCAGATACATTACAATTTTCTTATACCATAGGCGCCGGTGAAAATTCTCTTGATCTTGATTATGTAGATTCGTTTTCATTAATTTTAAATGGTGGTACCATAAAAACTACAGATTTAACAAAAGACGCGATATTAACACTGCCTGTTGTTGGGGCCGCCGGTTCTTTAAGTTTTAATAAAGATATCGTAGTTGATACAATAGCTCCTGTAATAACATCCATTACATCTACGACTGCTGATGGTACATACAGCCTCGGTGATTCTATAAATGTGACCGTAACCATGAGCGAACCGGTATCGTTATCGGGTGGCAATTTAAACATTACTCTTGATACGGGAACACTTGTTTCTGTTTCTGCGGGTTCTTATCCCTCTGATGTATTAACCGGTACCTATACAGTATCTTCAGGTGAAAATTCCGCAAATTTAGATTCTACCTTCGCCGCCTTAAGCGCGGGTACACTGCAAGATCCTGCGGGTAATGATGCCAATTTAAGCACACCGGCGGTAACCATAGCTTCGGGAAGCTCCATTATTATAGATACAATTATTCCTTTTATAAGTAACGTTACTTCATCTACAGCTGACGGATCTTATAATGAAGGTGCCATTATTTTGATTGATATTTTATTCTCTGGCGATATTGATATTACCGGTTCGCCTATTCTTATATTAAATTCCAGCGGTATTGCTTATTATACCGGTTATACCACAGCTGGTGTTTTTAATGAAATTACTTTTGAATATACGGTAGGCGCGTGGCAGAATAATTTAGATTTAGATTATACGGCGCCTTCTGCGCTTTTGTTAAGCGGCGGTACCATAAAGAAGGCCGGTACTATTTTAAATGCTGATATTAATTTGCCTTTCCCTACCGAGGCTAATTCGCTTTCATTCAATAAAAATATTGCTATAGATACAGCGGCACCTTTTTTATCGTTTGTTTCAATTTCTTCAAGTAACGCGAATTCAACGCTTGCTAAAACCGGTGATGTTATAGAAATAGACTTTAGTTCTAATGAAAGTATAACGCCTGTTGTGACTATAGCGGGCGCAAGCGCTGTTATTTCTGGTACCGGTCCCTATACGGCGTCACATACCCTTACCGGTTCAGAAGCAGAGGGGTTAATTTCTTTTTCTATTGACTTTGCTGATACAGCGGGTAACCCGGGCAGTTTAACAACATCTGTAACGGATGCGTCAAGCGTAACCTATGATAAAATTCCTCCAAACGCGCCGGCTGCTCTTGGCCTTGCCAGTGCTGATGATACAGGTATATTAAATACAGATAACATTACAAAAAACACAACCGGTCTTACCATTTCGGGTACTTCAGAAGCTAATATGACAATTTCTTTAATAAGCGATATTGATGGTTCATTGGGTAGTACTGCTTCTGACGGCGCCGGCAACTGGTCGCTGGATATTTCGTTAACAGAAAATGTGCATTCCATAACCGCGACTGCAACCGATACGGCGGGTAATGTTTCAACAGCTTCAACGCCTCTGGTTATAACAGTAGATATTACATCTCCTGTAACAACTATTTTACCCAACGCGGGTGATTATATGTCTGTGCAGAATATAACATTAACCTGCGCCGATAATTCCGCTGGGTGCGGCAGTACTATTTATACAAATGATACATCCACCCCCGCTTTTAATGCTGACGGAACAATTTCTGTTGGTATCGCTTATACTCCATTTCAGATAACCAACGGCAGTTATACAATTAAATATATTTCGTTTGATTTTGCGGGTAATGCTGAAAGCGAGAATACTTCAGTATATTATATTTCTGTATGCGGTGACGGTATAACGCAGAGCTTATATGAGACCTGCGATGACGGCGACACCATTGATAACGGCAACGGCTGTGACGCTTTTTGTTTTACCAATGATGTATGCGGTGACGGAATTACCCAAAGTTTATATGAAACCTGTGATGACGGCAACACCATTGATGACGGTAACGGATGTTCTGCGGCATGCCAGACAAATGATGTATGCGGCGACGGAAGCATTCAGAGCTTATATGAGACCTGCGACGACGGCAATGCCATTGATGACGGTAACGGATGTGATGCCTCATGCCAGAGAAATGATTCTTGCGGTGACAGTATTATTCAAAGTTTATATGAGACCTGCGACGACAGCAATGCCATTGATGACGGTAACGGATGTGACGCCTCATGCCAGAGAAATGATTCTTGCGGTGACAGTATTATTCAAATTTTATATGAGACCTGCGACGACGGCAATGCCATTGATGACGGCAATGGCTGTGATGCTGTATGCCAGACAAACGATGTATGCGGTGATGGAGTTGTTCAGAGTTTATATGAGACCTGCGACGACGGCAATGCCATTGATGACGGTAACGGATGTGACGCTTCTTGTATGACCAATAACGTATGTGGTGACGGCTCTGTTCAAAGTTTATATGAGACCTGTGACGACGGCAATGCCATTGATGACGGTAACGGATGTGACACCTCATGCCAGAGAAATGATGTTTGCGGTGACGGCATTATTCAAAGTTTGTATGAAACATGTGACAACGGGGGCGAATCGGCCTCATGTGATGATGATTGTACCGCAGTTTCATGTGGCGATAGCAATATTAATGAACTAGCAGGCGAATACTGCGATGACGGCAATACTATTGATGACGGCAACGGATGTTCGGCGACATGCCTTTTAACCGATGGCGAGGTCTGTGTCGCAAATGTACAATGTTTAAACTTATGCGATCTTGCCGCGAACGGTTCTAATAAGTGCGAACCTTTGAACACCTGCGGCAACGGAACGGTTGAAGCGGGTGAATACTGCGATGACGGGAATACGCTTGATGATGCTAACGGCTGTTCGACAGGCTGTATTTTTACAGACGGGCAGGCCTGCTCAAGCAGCATACAGTGTGTTAATGTTTGTGATTTAGCTGTGAATGGCTCTAACCAGTGTGAGGCAATAAATACCTGCGGTAATGGTGTTGTTGAAGCAGGCGAGACCTGTGACGACGGCAATACCATTGATGACGGCAATGAATGCGACGAGTTTTGTAAAATTAAAGAGGGTAATGCGGGTTATCAAAAAACAGAAAATATCGGCGTTGTTTCTTTTAATATGCGCCTTGTTCCTTCAAAAAGTTTTAAAATTGACAGCGATTATGACGGCTCAAATGGTGTTGATGATTTAAGGCTCGCTTCAGTAAGTATTAATTATTTTTTAGCCGAAACCGAGGTTACTTACGAGTTATGGTATGAAGTTTATACATGGGCAGTGGGCAATGGATATACTTTTGCCAACCCGGGTCGTGAGGGTAATCTTGGTGCAGCCGGAGCTTTGCCAACAGCCAAAGCGCAGGAACCGGTAACAACAATCAACTGGCGTGACGCTATGGTTTGGATGAACGCGCTTACAGAATATTATAACGCGCAAAACGGTACATCGTTAGAACCGGTTTATTATTCAGACAGTTCTTTTGCTATACCTATAAAAGATTCATCTGACGGAGCTTATTTTGCAAGTGTGAACCCTAATCCCGGCGGTTTTGACAATCCTTATGTAAAAGAAAAAGCGACAGGTTTTCGCCTGCCCTCAAATAATGAATGGGAACTTGCGGTAAAATATATTGAAGACGCCAATAATGACGGCGATATTCTTGACGCGGGAGAATATTATCCCGGTAATCATGTTAGCGGTGATAATACGGCCCCTTATGATACTTCAACAGTATTAGGTAATTATAGCTGGCATTCAGGAAATAGTAGCGTTACTCATAATGTGGCGACAAAAACAGCCAATGCACTCGGTTTATTTGACATGAGCGGTAACGTTTGGGAATGGGTTCTTGACTGGCATCCCTTGTTTGCCGGGTCTTTCCGTTTGTCTAAGGCTGGTAGTTTTACCAGTATGACAAACTTTTTGCAAATTGGCTTAATGAACAGTAGTACCCCATATTATGAGGTATTCGATTTGGGTTTTCGCATTGCCCAAACAGAACCGCCTAAAGCACGGGACAGGTCGGTTTATAATACTAGCAGTACAAATATTAACATGCGCTATGTGCCGCCTAAGAGCTTTAAGATAGACAGCGATTTTGATCCAACCAATGGCGTGGATGATTTGGGTTTTGCTTCTGTAAACCAAACTTATCATATTGCCGAAACCGAAGTTACTTATGAATTATGGTATGAAGTGTACACATGGGCCACAACCGACGCGGGCGGCGGTTTAAGAGCCGACGGTGGTACGCTTTATACTTTCGCCAACGCGGGCCGCGAGGGTCACGACGGTACGATAGGGGCAGGCCCCACAACAGCCAAACTGGAACCCGTAACAATGATTAACTGGCGCGACGTAATGGTCTTTACAAACGCGCTAACCGAATATTATAATGCTATTAATGGCACATCGCTTGAATGTGTTTATACATCCGATGCGGCATTTACAACCTGTATAAGAAATTCATCTGACGGCGCTTATTCGGCTAGTGTAAACCCGAATCCGGGAAGTTTTGATAATCCGTATGTTAATATATATTCTGACGGATTCAGGATGCTCACTAATAACGAATGGGAGCTTGCGGCGCGTTATATTGAAGATGCCAATAATGACGGTGATATTCTTGACGCGGGCGAATATTATCCGGGTAATTATGCCAGCGGCGCTACAGCCGATTATACTGACGCGGCAGCCACGGATATTGTTGCATGGTATGATGCCAATAGCGGCGCTTCAACACATCCGGTTGGCCAGAAAATGGCTAATGCCCTTGGTCTCTATGATATGAGCGGCAATATATGGGAGTATTCTTTTAATTGGCATCCTTCATTTATTGGCAATAATAGAATAGCTCATAGCGGTGGTTTTGACAATATTTCAGATTATTTACAAATAGGTATAGGAGATAACAAATTCCCATACAATGAAAGTTTAAGTTTAGGCCTTCGCCTTGCCAAGGGCAAGCAGGTAAACAATGACAACCGAAAGGCGCACAATGTAAACGGCGTAATTTTTAACATGCGGCAGGTGCCGTCTAAAAGCTTTTTTACGGGTGTAGATGATAATGGCGACATAGACGGCGATCTTATTCAAGATATTTCTCCAGTGGCTTCGGTAGAACAAAATTATCGTATTGCCGAAACCGAGGTTACCTATGAACTCTGGTATGAAGTTTACCAGTGGGCCATCACAAACGGCTATACATTTGCCAACGCGGGTACAGAGGGCAATGACGGTACAGCAGGCGCTTTACCTACAGCGGCGGCGCAGGAACCTGTAACGATGATAAACTGGCGCGATGCCATGGTTTGGATGAACGCGCTTACAGAATATTATAACGCGCAAAATGGCACAGCATTAGATATTGTTTATTATTCAGACGGCGACAATTCGTATGCGACGCCGCATCGCGATTCTACAGATAGTACATGCGGCGCGGCTGTTGATATAACCGCCGGGGCATGCGATAATCCTGATGTAAAAGAAGCCGCGACAGGTTTTCGCCTGCCTTCAAGTAATGAGTGGGAACTTGCGGCCAGATATATTGACGATATTAACAATGACGGCGATGTCATGGACGCGGGAGAATATTACCCCGGTAATCATATAAGCGGTGATACAACCAACCCTTATGATACTTCATCTGAATCGGGTAATTATGGTTGGTACGTCGTAAATAGTAGCAGTGTTACTCATAATGTGGCCACCAAAACCGCCAATACTCTTGGGCTTTATGACATGAGCGGCAATGTATGGGAGGGGACTTTGGAATGGTATCCGGGTTTTGAAGGGTCTTTCCGTGTGGGACGTGGCGGCAGCTGGAACTATTCGGCGTTCTACATGCAGGTTGGCTCTGTGGTCAGCTTCAATCCGTATGACGAGGTCAGCGACTTTGGCTTTCGTATCGCCCAAAACGAACCGCCTAAAGTAGGCGACAGATCGGCGCATAACGTGGGCAGTACGCTTTTTAAAATGCGCTACGTTGAGGGTAAAACCTTCCCTACCGGTACCGACGACAGCGGTACGGCAACAGTTACAGAAGATTATTTAATGGCCGAAACCGAGGTTACCTATGAGCTTTGGTATAAGGTATATACGTGGGCCACTGACCCTGCCATAGATCGTGACGGCGACGGCTTTACAAATGCCAGCCACGGCGATGACGATCTTTATATTTTTGCTAATACTGGCATACCCGGCCATGACGGTACTGCCGGAACAGAGACAATAAGTCAGGAACCGGTAACAACCATAAACTGGCGCGACGCAATGATATTTTCAAACGCTCTTACAGAATATTATAATGTCATGAATGGCACTTCATTTGATTGCGTTTATACAGCCGACGCTGGTTATGCTGCTTGCTTAAGAATTAGTACAAACAATACATCAAGCAGCTATGGCACTTTAGGCACTGAAGACGATCCTTACGTAAACTTAAACGCGAAAGGGTTTAGACTACCTGCAAATGACGAATGGGAGCTTGCGGCAAGATATATTAATGACGCCAATAGCGACGGCGATATATTAGATACGGGCGAATATTATCCCGGTAATTACGCAAGCGGGGCGACAGCCGCTTATAATAACTCGGCAGCAACGGGCGAGGTAGCGTGGTATGACGCTAACAGCGGCAGTGTTACTCATAATGTGGGCATGAAAACAGCTAATGTTCTTGGTATGTATGACGTGAGCGGTAACTTATGGGAGTGGATATACGACTGGAATACAGTCGGTACGAACCGTGTGTTACGTGGCGGCAGCTATTTCTATCAGGCGAGCTACTTGCAAGTTGGCTTCGTGAGCTTCCTCGACCCGTATTACGGGATCGACAACATAGGCTTTCGCCTTGCTCGTAACCCTTAGGAAAGCTTAAGAGTTACGAAGAACCCATATCCTGCCGCCGTAGTGCTCAGGCTCAAAGAGTAGCCGGGTTTTAAGGGGTTGGTTTCTTAATAAATTCAATAACCTATTTCACTTTAACCCAAACTTATCTCTTAAAACCTGCGGCATTCTTATGGGACGTCTGGTTTTAATATTCATAAAAATAGCGGCGAATTTTGCTTTTGCGATAAGTTCTCTTTTTTGAACGCTGTAAATTTCTTGCGCGACGCTTACTCTAGTTTTACCTATGGTTTCATCAATCCAGGTTACAATATGCGCGGTATCGGGGTGATGCAATTCTTTTACAAAGTCTATTTCGGCTTTATAAATAGCGGGGCCAATGCCTTCTTTTCTTAAAGATACAAATAAATCATGGCCTACGGCTTCAATTCTGGCTTCGCTAAAATAATCTAAGTAAGCCGCGTAATTTATATGTTCGTTTACGTCCATTTCTTCCCATCTTACGTTTATATTTGTTGTAAAATAATTCTTGTTTTTTAATTGCTCTTTGTATAATTTTTCTAATTCTTTCATAAAAATCTCCATTTAAATATATATTAACTTACCGTTCGGTAATATAATAATTGACAATGCGTTTGTCAATTATTATATAAACATGATGGGAAGAAAACGCACAAATTTAGAAGATAGAATTATTCAATCGGCCTCTAATTTATTTTATACTAACGGATTTTCAAATACAGGAATTGCCCTAATAATTGAAAAAGCAAACACTAACAAAACAAGTTTTTATCAATATTTTAAATCAAAAGACGAACTTGGTCATAAATATATTTGGTTATTTAATAAAAAAATAATTCATAATGTCATAAGATTAATGCGAAAAAGCCAAAGTACAGAAGATTTTATAAAACGTTGGTTAAATATGTTAAAGCGAAGCGTAAAAAATAAAAAATTATTAAACGGATGTCCCGTGGCTAATTATTATTCGCAATTAGAAATAGAGAAAATAAAAGATAAAGAATATGTTCATTATTTAAGTCATAATTGGATAAAAATTTTAACCAAATATTTTAGTATGCAGAAAAAAGCTAATAAATTAAAATCCAAAAAATCATCTGAATCATTAGCTAAACAATTTTTCATAATTTATCAGGGATTATTAAATACTTATAAATTAACACAAGATATAACAATATTTGATGAATCGTACGATTTATTTATGAATTGTTTAGAAAATTAGTTTTTTTAAAAAAAAATCATTTTTAGCGGTATATATTTCAATTTGGGGGGTATTACTTTTTTAAAAAGGTAAGAGTGAATTTTCTGCGAAAATTCCGAGTTCATCGCTTCTTTTGCAAAAGTTCAAAGAAGCGATACGAGTCATCGAAATCCTGTTCAGATTTCGATGTCCTATTCAAGCTTCGCGATGGACGCTCATCTTTCATAGGAATAATTATGTGGGATAATCTAAATGAAAATAAAAAAATTCTTAATAAAAGTAGTATTAAGGTATATAATTTTAATTTTAAGTGCGAAAAATATCGCGACGCAAGAGACTAAAAAAATAAATAATGATGATTTTTCATTAAATTTTCAAACCGGTACCATACAGAGTGATATTAATGATAAAAATAAAATATTTTCATGGATTTACGCTAAATCAAATAACGGGAGCGCTGGTATTTTTAATAATAATAACGAGTATATTTTTCACTTGTTTTATAAGTTAAAAATTAAAGAAAATTTTATTGAAAGCGGTTTTTTAAATGATTCTCTTCGTGAAGGTTTTATAATTTCAAACGGAGGTTTTGATTCAGGTTATTCTTCATTACCAAATAAAAAACCGGCGGGCGCGCATTTTTTTGGGTCTTATAAAAATATTTATTATGATACAGCATACTATCATGCAGGCTTTCATTTTGATAAAAATGAAAATCTATTAAAAGAAAATTTTAATCAATCTTTATTTTTCTATCAAATAGGGCTGGGTACAAATAAAAATAGCCAGCCATTATTATTTTATAAATTATTAGCAGGGGCCTTATCTGATATTGAAAAAAATAATTTTAATAATTTACTTTTTTATTTTGAGTTAACAAATATTGTAAACAAAGAAAAAAAAACCACATTTAATTTTTTATTTTCAGCAGAGTATTCTTCTTTATTTGGCGGATGTATCGCTTTTAAAATATCATATATAAACTGGTCTTTGAAAATAAAATATTTTGAGTATTTAAATGAAAATAATTTTACCGCGGGTTTATATAAAAAATATAAAAAAGGAATTTTTGCTAAATTTAATCATGAGTATATTAAAAGTTCCATTATAATTTCGAAAGATATTATTAAACATTACCATACAATTCAATATAAAAGCATAACCGCTTATTTTTCTTTTAATAATATTAATCTAATAGGATTATTAACAAACCCTCCTGAAGAAAAAGTATATCCTTCGGTTTCATTATTTAAACAAGTAAATGGTAAAGGTTATATGGGTTCAGTTTCAATGGGTTTAGGTACTTTAATAAGAGTAGGTTTTGTATATGCCGATAAATTTAATGATAAATATTTTCAATTAAATCCTATGTTTTTACCTTCTTCTTTTTATCAAGAAAGCATGAAAGAAGATAACGGCTTTTATTTTCAAAATAAAATACAAGGTATAGAAGGTTATTTAAATTCAAAAAGTTTTATGTTTTATTTTGCGGCCTTACAAAATAAGACGATATTTGATAATGAAGAATCAAGTATCATACTTTTTAGAATTTCGGGAAAATTGATTTTTTAATTATTTATCTCTAACTTTTAAGTCAATTGATTCAATATTAGAGGGCCCAAATAAACCGCCTGTTTCAAGCATTAAAAATCTGGTTTTTTTATAACCCGTGCCTATATTATACCAGTTTTGATAATAAACATCATCAAATGATTTATTGTTAGAAGTACGCCATCTGCCATTTAAAAAATTTAAATTATCAAAAACAACTTCAAAAATAGGCTGGGTGTTTTTATTATTAAAAGCTTTTAAATAATATATGCCCCATCTTTCATTTTTTTCGCCTGAGTCTTTTATTTTAGCGTATATAGGAAATTCTTGACTCATTATTATTTCTTTTTTTAAATCAACTTCAGCTATTTTATCTGGCAGTAAAATACCATAATTTTGAATTTCTGGTGTTTTTATATCTAATGAAACACCTTTAGGCATAAGCATTAAGGGATTATATATTTTCTTTTTTTGACTGTCATAAATAAAATAATGAAGATGAGCCCCGCCAGATCTTCCCGTATTGCCGGTATAACCAATAATTTGATTTTTTTCGTATAAGTTTGTATTATCTGTTTGATTTTCTTTTTCTTCGTTAGCGGCAATATTTTTTAAATGCATGTACCCGCTCCAAAATTTCCCGTGATCTACTATTACTGTCATACCTGTTCCAAATGGAATTTCACCTTTTTTGTGATGCGCTGTGGTTTTCCATAGCAGGCGTCCCTTTGAAATAGGGTAAACAGGCAAATCTTCACCCGGAATATCAATACCGGCATGAAAATGATCTAATCTTGATTCGCCAAAAGTAGAGCTTATATTTTTAAATTTATCACTAGATATTGGCCAATTTATAGGTTGATCATTATTTTCTATTGAAAGCATATTTTGATTACTTATAACATATATAACAACAACTGCCAATATAGAATTTATATTTACTTTCATATTTTTAAGAGTTTTAAAAAATGATTTGTTTTGTCTATATTTTTTTTATAAAAAGAGACTGTATAAAAAATACAGTCTCTAATAAACATCTTGATAAATTAGATATTAGTCATCATCTTCATCGTCATCGTCATCATGATCTTTTTTCTTATTTTCTTTGCTTTTAATTTCTTCTTTATTGGTATTTTGCGTATTTGTCTCTATTTGTAAATTACCCGCGTTACCAAAAGCATTAGCAGCTTTATGCTGATATACTAATTCGCCGCCTTTTTTTCCCGTTAAACCGCCTAAAGCAATAACAATAACACTAAAAAGCAATAGAATTTTAATTGTTAATTTTCTAAGATTATCTTTAAGAAAAGCTAATGATAAAGATAAAGCAGTTAAAATAAATACGCTAATTGTAAATATTTTTGCCATATCTTCATGGCCCTCTATTATACTTTCAGATATTAGCTTTTCTACAATTTCTTCATCAGCCTCACCACTTATCATCGCGGCAATAGAGCCTATTAGCATAATTGTAACTACAGAAGCTAAAATTTGCCATATACCATTTTTAATAAGAGGTTCATTCGCGTTTTCTTTATTTTTTACCCATAATAAATATAAAATTACGGGTACTATGAACATAAGCCCCAGGGGCAGATGTATTATCATTGGATGAATCATCTTTTTTTCTCCTTAATTATTTTTAACCTATTTTTTAGGTTTTACAGAAATATACGAATTGAACTAAAAAAAATCCATACGTCAAATGACAGTATTAATCAAAAAAAGAGTCTTCATCTTCAAATTCAAAAATTGTTTCAAGAAAAAAAGCCGTAAATTCAGATCGTGAGTTAAATCCAGATTTATTATAAATTTCAATCGCCTGCTGCCTAACTGTACGCTCACTTTTTTTTAATAAACTGGCAATTTGAATAAAACTATACCCGCGTATAATTAAAAAAGCAACAGTTATTTCAGATTTACTTAATTCCCAATTTCTAAATTGATTTTCAATATCTTTTCTTATATTTTCACGCTGTTTTATAGTTTTCTTTTTCCAGTATTCCGCTTTCTTTTGAAGGTTTTGATTGGTTGATTTAATATTCTTAATGGATAATTCTTTTTCTAAATTAGAACGAAAGAAAAATATAAACGCTATACTTGTTATAATAAAGAAAAAAACTTCAGGTATTAAGTGTTTTAAGTTGCTGTTATTTTTTATATCAGTATAAATATCCCAAAGAGCAAAAATTGAAACTAAAGCTAAAAAGAATACCGGCAACCAATATCTAATTATCCAATAAAACTTTTTATTTACATTCATATAAATAGCTATAAAAATTCAATATTATTGCATATAAAAGTATTTTTGAAAAAGGATTAATTCAATTTAATTGTTGTAGTGTCTACATTTTATATTTAGGCTTTAAAACTTAATATGGGAACACAATTAATTACACAAATTCTTGCCGCTGTATTTTTACTGGGTATTTGCATCTTTGTTCATGAATTGGGCCATTTCTTAGTAGGTAAATGGGTAGGTATTAAAGCCAAAATCTTTTCTATAGGTTACGGCAGAGGAATATGGTTTAAGAAAAAAGATAGAACAATTTATCAAATTACCGCTTTTCCTATTGGTGGGTATGTTCAGTTTTATGGTGATGATCCTTCTAAAGAACATAAAAAATTAAAAAAAGGTGATTTTTTTGCCGCGGGCCCCTGGCATAGAATTGCAGCCGCGTTTGGCGGTCCCGGGTTTTCTATTATATTTGGTTTTGTTGTTATTTTTGTATTAGTAAGTTCAGGATGGCAGCCTATTTCAAATAAAATAGATGTTGTAAATTCTGAAATTGAAACTCCGGCTAAAAAAGCCGGCCTTCAATCTGAAGATAAAATAGTAGAAATAAACGGCATAACTGTTGAATCTTTTGAAGAAATTAACTATCATATTGCTCTTGCTGAAGATAGTAATTTACGTTTAAAAATAGAAAGAAATGGTCAAATTTTAGAAAAAACTGTGAGGGCAGAGGCATTTGAGCCGGGAGAACCTCTTAGAATAGGAATAAAACCATGGGGTAAAAATTATTTATCTGTTTTAAAGGGTAAAAGTTTTACAAACGGTAATCTTGTAGAAGAAGATAAAATTGTAGCGGTTAATGATAAAAATATTTCTTCTATAACGGAACTAAGAAATATTCTATCTGACAATATAGAAAAGTATGTAAATATAACGGTACTTAGAAATAAAGGTACCGTATTTAAACCAGAGGCAGAAGAAAAAGTAAATATTACGGTGCCGGTACAAAAATATGAATATTTATTACTAGAAAATATTTATGATGTTCAAACAGAAAAAGTAGTACCAGAAATTGAAATTGGAGAATTAAATGATGCCCAATTTTCAAAAATATATATAAATGGTAAAAGTTATTCTAATTGGTCAGATTTTAAGAAATCTATAGAATCAAATATTAATGAAAAAAATAATATTTCTTTATCAATAGGCGCTGTTTTGGTAAATTCGAAAGTCACATTTCAAAAAAGAGGTCTTTTGGGTATATCACTTACTGAATTTTTAACTCCTGAAAAAGCAAATTTACCCACAGATTTTATATCTATAATAAAACGAACTTACAGCCAGACTATTTTTACGACAAAAAGTACTTTGGTGGGTTTATATAGAATTTTTCAGGGAAAGCTTTCTTTTAATAAAAGCGTGTCTGGTCCGGTAAAAATAATCACCATAGCGGCTGAATCTGTAAGTGCGGGCTGGGATACATACTGGTTTTTATTGGCCAATATAACAATCATTTTAGGTATTATGAATTTATTACCCATACCTGTATTAGACGGAGGGCATATAGTTTTTTATTTTATTGAGGCTATATATAAACCTATACCCCCAGATACAGTGGCCAAGATAATGAGAGTAGGTATGGCTATATTAATTACATTTGGTATGTATGTAATTGGGCTTGATCTTTGGGATGTATTAATTAAAAGATTTTTTTAATACTTATTTATTATTATTTATAAATTCAACTAAATCAACAACGCGGCAAGAATATCCCCATTCATTGTCATACCAGGAAAATATTTTTACTAAATTTCTCTGAATTACTGATGTATTTAAAGAATCAATAATAGAAGAATGAGAATTATGAACAAAATCGTGTGATACAAGCGGTAGTTCGCAAAACTCTAAAATACCTTTAAGAGAGGTTTGAGAAGCTTCTTTAAAAGCGTTATTTATACTTTCTACATCAGTACTTTTCTCGGTTTCTACAACAAGATCAACAAGTGAAACATTTGGTGTGGGAACCCTTACCGCAATGCCGTCTAATTTACCCTTTAGTTCTGGCAAAACAAGAGATACCGCTTTTGCGGCTCCCGTTGAAGTTGGCACCATAGAAACCGCTGCGGCGCGCGCTCTTCTTAAATCTTTATGCGGTAAATCTAAAAGTCTTTGATCATTGGTATAACTGTGAATTGTTGTCATTAATCCTTTTACTATGCCAAATTTTTCTAGTATAACTTTAGCTGCCGGCGCTAAACAATTGGTTGTGCAAGAAGCGTTTGAAATTACATGGTGTTTCGCGGGGTCATACTGTTTTTCGTTTACCCCTAAAACAATAGTTATATCTTCGTTTTTCGCGGGAGCCGAAATTATTACTTTTTTCGCGCCGCCATTATCTATATGAACCCTTGCTTTCTCATTGGTAAATAATCCTGTCGATTCAATAACAATATCTACATCATGATCTGCCCAATTAATTTCTTCAGGATTTCTAATTGCAGATACCTTAAATTTTTTCCCGTCTACGTGAACTGCTCCGTCTTCTGCGCCTATTTCTTTGTTCCAAATGCCAAAAACAGAATCATATTTTAATAAGTGAGCCAGAGTTTTGCTATCGGTTAAATCATTTACAAGTTTAATCTCAATATTTTCTTTTTCATATGCCGCTTTAAATACATTTCTTCCTATACGGCCGAATCCGTTTATACCTATTTTAATTTTTTCCATTTTATACTACCTCTACGACTAATATTAATTCTTTTTTGTTTTTAATTCTGGAGACGAGGGGGATCGAACCCCTGACCTCTACAATGCCATTGTAGCGCTCTCCCAGCTGAGCTACGCCCCCTTAGGGTCTATTTGTTTATAGATCAAAAAGGAATTTTAGACCTATTGACAATCATTATTTTCATAATCTTTTAAATATAGATTTGACTTTGTAAATATCTGATTTTTATTTACTCAAAATTATAATTATGTTTGTTATAAAAGGTTATAAAATTGAAAAGAACAATTAATATTATATTTTTACTAAACATTATTTTTCAAAATTGTGAAATTGCCAAAACTTTTTCTCAATTAAAACCATTAAATATAGTAGAAAAATACAATTTTCAAACCAATCAATGGGAAAAAGTTACATCAATGCCGCATGCAAGAGAAGGAGCTTCTTCTATTGTTATAGATAATAAAATTTATGTATTAGGCGGCGAAACACGATTAAATGGCATTACAGATATTGTAGAAGTTTATGATCCTGTAGAAGATAAATGGTCATTTGTTACCAATATGCCTAGGGCAAGAAAAAATTTCTCAACAGCTTTTTTTGAAAATAAAATATATACCATAGGCGGATTCAATAACTCAGGTTTAATATTAGAAATAGATATTTATGATGTATCTACTAATTTATGGTCAGAAGAAGTTAAGATGATAGGTGGCAATGAATTATATAGCGATACAGAAATTAATATAGATGATATGAAGATTAGCGGGATATCACTTGAACAGGATAATGAATTAATATATATATTTGGATGTAAAAAGACTCTAATTTATAATATAATATTGGATGAATGGAAAGATTATTATTTTGCGAAAAATAAAAAACGATTTTATTGTAACTATTCTATTATGAAAAAAATAAATTCAAATATATATATTATAGGTGGTATGACTTGTGAATATAGTCCTGAACCGAATCTGCATATATGTCAATTACTTACAGACCGTAGCATCTGTGAATCTATAGGAAATTTACCAACACCAAGAAAATATTTTTCTAATGTTTTTATTAATGATAAAATATATATTATTGGCGGTGAGAATGAAGATAATTCAATTAATGGTAATATTAATGTTTATAATACGCAAGATAATTTATGGGAAAAAATACCTTCTATGCTAACCCCAAGAGCAGGATTAACCTCCGTAATAGTAAATGATGAAATCTACACTATTGGCGGATATTATTACGTAAAAGAGTAGGAATTGAGTTATGGATAAAAAATTCAATAAAATATGTTTTTTATTTTTTTTAACTATTTTCAAATGTTCAGATTCAGATAAAAATTATAGTTGTTCAATAAATTTTTATGATAAAATACATTGTATTGAATATACGGGCTCAGGCTGGAACGATTCAAATATTCAGGAAGATTGCGCGAATACAGGCGGTGTGTACAATAATTACGCTTGTGATAATGCATGTGTTAAAAAATGTTTGTTTAATGAATATTCAGAAAAAGAGTATGAAGTAATCTATAGTTATGAGTCAAATTGTTATTATCCTTCTTTTAATACTAAGTGTGATTAATTATTTTTCTTTATCATCTTTTTAACCTTTACGATGATTATAATAAAATAAATGATAATAAAAATAGAAGAACTGAAAAAATTAGGATGGTATACTGCCTTTGATAAAGAAAGTATCGAGATAAAAGAAATTACTGATGACAGCAGAAAGGTCTTTAACAAAACCGGTTTTATTGCCTTTGACGGAATTAGTTTTAAAGGTAAAGATTTTGTTTTTACGGCCCTTGATAAAAAAGCCTCAGCTGTTTTTGTAGATGAAAAATACCAGCGTGAAATAAAAAAAGACAACAGATTTAAAAAAAGTTCTCCCGTATTTTTTGCTAAAAATTTTAGAGAAAGCACGTTAAAACTCATTAAATATTTTTTTAATGAACCGGCTGAAAATATAAATTTAATAGGTATAACCGGTACAAACGGTAAAACTACAATTGGTCAGGCAATTTATAATGTATTAAATCTTTTATCTGAAAATACATCATATATTGGAACATTGGGATATTATTTTCCTGATGAAAAAGTTGAGTCTAATTTAACAACCCCCGGTCTAATTGATTTATATCGAGCATTGTCAAAAGCAAAAGAAAAAACTGTTAAATATACAGCACTTGAAGTTAGTTCGCACGGATTATCCCAAAAGAGAACAGAAAAGCTAAAATGGTCCGTTTGTATTTTTACAAACTTAACTAAAGATCATTTAGATTATCACAAAACTATGACAAAATACTTTGAAAGTAAAAAACTTCTTTTTAAAGAATTATTAAAAAATTCAAAAACCGCAAAAGGCGCCGTTATTTGCGTTAAAGATGAATATGGCCAAAAATTATTTGAGTGGTTAAAAAGTAAAAAACCCTTGTTTCCTATTGTTTCGCTGGGTAAAAACGCCAATGCCTCTATCACGGCTGTAAAAAGTTCCTGGGATGGATATTCTGGTCTACTTATTTATAATAATACCTCATATGAATTAAAAACATGTCAATATGGAGTATTTAATCTTTATAATATGGCTTCTGTATTTTTAGCATTAACACTTTTAGGTTTTGACAGCCGTTTAATTTTAAAAAAAATAGAATTATTACCTGCAGTACCGGGAAGAATGGATATAATTCACGCGAAAAACGGTAGAAAAATTATAGTAGATTATGCGCACACACCTGACGCATTAATGAATGTTTTGCTTACTATAAAAGAATTAACTCCCCGAAAAATAATAACCATTTTTGGCTGCGGTGGTAACAGAGATAAAAAGAAAAGACCTATAATGGGTAAAATAGCTGCAGATTTTTCAGATCATGTTATTATTACCAATGATAATCCGCGGGATGAAAATCCTGAAAATATTGTAAATGATATTATTAAGGGCATTTCAAATAAAGAATATGAAATTATTTATGATAGAAGAAAAGCTATAGAAACCGGTATTAAAAAGCTGCGAAAAAATGAATGTTTATTAATCGCAGGCAAGGGACATGAAGATTATCAAATAATTGGTAAAAATAAAATTTCTTTTGATGATAAATTAATAGCCGAAGAGATATTAAAAAATATTGTGTTAGTATAAAATGTTAAAAGAAAAGATAAATTTAAAAAATAATCGTCATTCTGCACTTGATGCGAAATCTATTTACAATAAAGTATTTTATAAATATATCAGAAATCATAGTGATTCCGAATGCTTAAAGTAAACTTATCAATAAAAGATTTAATATCTTTAAATCCTGTTTTAGTTAATAAAGAGAACAATGAAAAAATTAAAACATTACAAACCGATTCGCGAGAAGTTAAAAAAGGAGATTGGTTTATATGTTTACGCGGTGAAAATACAGATGGCCATAAGTATATTTCGCAGGCATTAAAAAATGGGGCATCTGGAATTATTTATGAAAAGACCCCGTCAAATATAAATCCCGAAGGTTTAGTTGTAAATAACTGCAATTTATTTTTAGGCGAAATGGCTCGTATTAAAAGAGACCAAATAAATCCGTTTGTTTTGGCAATTACAGGCTCAGCCGGCAAATCTTCAACTAAAGAGATAGCCGCATTTTTTTTAGAACACATCTTTTCAAAAAGAGAAGTATTAAAAACATCAGGTAATTATAATAACCAGTTTGGCGTTCCCTATACGCTATTAAGTTTAAAACCTTCGCATAAATTTGCGATTATAGAAATGGGTACAAACCATCCGGGAGAAATAAAACAATTGAGTTTATGGGCAAAACCAGATATTTCAATTATAACTTCTATATCTGAAGGCCATATTGAATTTTTTAATTCAGTAGAAGATATAGCTGATGAAAAATCAGATATAATCTGCGGCATGAAAAAAAATGGATTTTTAGCCGTACCTAATAAAATTAATTGCCTAAAGATTATTGAAAAAAAAATGTTAACAAAAAAGATAAAAATTAAAAAAATAAATAAACTTTCCGATGAAGTTAAATTAATTGAAATATCATCTTTAGGTACGAAATTTTCATATAAAAATAATGAATTTCTTTTTCCTATAGCTGGAGAGTTTCAATTTTACAACTTTTTATTAATTTGGCGGGTCCTAAAGATTTGTTTTAATAATAATGATAAATTTAATCAAGGTTTAAAAAAAGTCTTAGATAATTTATCTGGCCTAAAAATTATGCAAGGCAGACTTCAAATTGTTAAGCATAAAAAATATAATATTTGGGACGATACATATAACGCAAACGAGGCTTCGTATGAAGCAGCCTTTCAATTTATTTCAAATATTAAAAAAAATAATAATTCAGCGGGAGCCTTTGGTTCAATGGCAGAACTAGGCAAGAAATCTGAAAAAGCTCATGAAAAATTAGGTAAGATGGCTTTTAAATATGGTTTTTCAAAAGTTTTTTTCAGTTATAAAATTAAAAAAGAAGGCAATGCATTTTACCGCGGATGGATTTCAAGCGGAGGTAAAAAGAGTGATATTTGTATTTTATCAAACAACGATTTAGATATAAAATCTGGCGTTTCATTTGTAAAAGAGGGCTTGAAAAAAGAAGATCATTTTCTTGTTAAAGGGTCAAGGTCATTAAAGATGGAAAGGGTTTTTAATTATTTTTAAAAGCTCTCCAAACCTTTATCATAGCCGAAGCCGTTAAATATTTTGTTATTTCGTTTTCATTTACCCATAACAAGTTTTCATTGTTTTTAATAACTTTGTTTAAATTTAAAATATTCGTATGCATTGTTATTTTATGATGAGTAATAGAATGTTTTATTGGTTTTAATGATTTGCTTTCAATATAATTATTCTTTTTTAGGAATGTTAGTTCATTGATATTATCAAATGAATATTTATTTTCATTTGAATTTTCAAAACTAGAAAAAGAAGGGAAACCCCAATGATGTTTTAAGAAACAAAATGAATTATACTTTTGAATTAAAAACTTATTTTCATAATGTAATATAAAGAAATGCCAATCTACAGTAATATTTTCTTTTTTCGTTTTTCGTATTGGTAAAATATTTTGTTTATTTTTTTTCTGTGCAAAACAAAAATCAGATATGGGGCAATTGTCACAATCGGGATTTTTAGGAGTACATATCTTTTGCCCCAGTTCCATAAAAGCTTCATTTAAATCGCCCGAATTTAATTTAATTTGACTAAATAAAGAATTTTGAAACTTTTCACATGTTTTTATAAAACTTATATCATTAATTTCTTTTTCAATGAATAGTAATCTAGATAATATTCTTTTTACGTTACCATCTAAAACCCCTATTTTTTTTTGAAAACAAATAGATAATATGGCGGCAGCAGTATAACTGCCTATTGAGGGAATTTTTATTAGCTCTTCAAAAGTATCAGGAAAAATTCCATCATAATATTTTTCAAGATATACCGCTCCGCGTAATAAATTTTTAGCTCTGTTATAATAACCAAGGCCGCGAAAAGCATTCATTACTTTTTCTTCTGTAGACTTAGCGAGAGAATGAACATTGGGATAAATTGTTAAAAATCTTTTTAAGGGCTCTAACGCGGCGTTTATTCGTGTTTGATGAAGAGCAACTTCAGATATCCATACTTTATAGGGGGTTCTGTCTTTTCTAAAAAACCAGGGCTCTTTATTTTTATTGAACCACTCTATTAAATTTATTTCTATTTTTGAATAGTTATTCATAGATTAGAATTATTTATTTTGAGCCTTCGGCTAATGCCTTGGGCTACTATTTTTTTTTATACGAGACGTAGTTTATGAGTAAAGGCTTGGGCGAATTTAATAAAAAATAATCTATATTTGATATATTCATTTACTCTACAACAGGTATTGGTCCGGTTAAAGCTCCTTCTCTAAACTGCACAAAATAAGGGTCATCTAAGTTTTTAAAATCGTCTATAGTATGTATTCCTTTTAATTCGCCATTTACCATAAGAGCAATTCTATCTGCCAGTTTATATGCCAGTTTAAAATCATGAGTTACTATAATAAAAGTACTTTGCAAACTTTCTTTTATTTCAAGTATTAAATCTGCTATGGCGTCAGAAAGAACAGGATCTAAACCTGCTGTAGGGTCATCCATTAATAATATTTTAGGTTCTATCGCAATTGCTCTGGCGATACCGGCTCTTTTTTGCATGCCTCCTGATAATTCAGAAGGAAGTTTGTTTTCTACATCTTTTAGTCCGGCTTTATTTAATGAATTTGTAGCAATTTTCAACAGCTCATTAAAAGACTTTTTATAAAATCGTTGAATCCCAAAAATTACGTTTTCAGCAATACTCATAGAATCAAAAAGTCCTGATTTTTGAAAAACATAGCCAATATCTTTTCTTAATTCATCTAAATCTCTATTTTTTAAACTATTTATATTTTTGTTAAAGACAGAAATTAGTCCTTCCTGCGGCTTAAATATTCCCACGATTGTTTTTAAAAGCATCGTTTTACCGCATCCATTTTTACCCATAATTACAAGAGTTTCTTTTTTATTCACTTTTAAATTTATATTTTTTAATATTTCTTTGTTATCAATATTTAAATATATATTTTCTAATGATATAATTGAATTATTTAAATTATTCATATTAACGGGTTAATTCAAAATGTATTTCAATTTCTCCGGCATCTGATGACAAATTTTTAACTCCGGGAATAGCGGTAAACTTTGCCTTTCTAACGGCTTCTTTAGCTAAAATATCCAGTTTTGTATATCCGCTTGACTGTTTGATGTTGACATTTATAACTTTTCCCGCTGAGTTTACTTCAAAATCTAAGATTATTTTTGCTTGTATACCGCGTTCTCTGTAGTATTTAGGATACGGTATATCAGGAATATAGTCTAAATTTCTTTTATATCCACTTTTCCATACTATGCTTCCTTTTCCTGTTTTGCCAGAAGGAATTTTTACAGATTCTGTAGTACCTGTTTTTTCTGTAGAAATGGTTTCTTTGCCTTCTTCTTCCCAGTTTTTTGCGGCATCACCGCCTTCTTTATCCTGTGCTTGTGAGCCGGTAATAACTTTTTTTAAACTTTTTTTAGTAAATAAGGTTTTTTCAAAGTCACTGGCAAATTCATCAGTAGATTTAAACATTTCATCTTTTATATTTTTTTTAGCTGATTTTGGCGCTGGCGCTAAGGTTTCAACTGTTTCAATTTTTTCGTCAACGGGTTTTTCACTTTTTAAAGATTCGTTTGAAACAGCATTTTTTTTCTTTATTTCTACTTTTTCTTTGATTGTTTTTAATTTTGTTTCAATTTCTTCTTTAACTTTTTTAGGTATTCTTTTTTCAGTGTTAAGAAGTTTAATATTAAAACTAATCTGAATAGGATGTTGTTCTTGGGTAAAATAAAGTAAAAGAATAAATATAGTATGCAAAAGAATAGATGTGATAAAAGAGTTTTTAAAATATTTTTTATTTATAGTTGTATATAATTCTTTTCTTTTCGGAGGTATATTTAAAGAAATATAGTTTTTATAATTACTATAAAAGGTCATATATAAAATTTATACTAATTTTTGATATAATATCAAAAAATTGTACTTTCTAATAAAACATTTTAAACAAAACCATTAATATGTCAAACCTAAAAAGTAATATACATTCTATATCGTTTTTTAGTCATAGGTCTTTAATGAGTATATAAAAATGGTTATAGATAAAAAAGACATAAACTGGAAGGTTTTAATCGAAAAACAAGACAATCAACTTGGCCTTGTAAATACAATTCGTAAATTAGAACATCTTAACAATGAAATAGTCGAAACAGTAAAAGATCCTGTTTTGTTATCTATAGATCTTGCTGAACTTGGTGCCATAAATTCAGAATTAATAGCGCAGTTTGTAATGCTTCAAACAAATTTAGTACGCACAAACGGAAAGCTAGAAATAATAAACACAAATCCTGAACTAAAAAGTTCATTTGATGTTGTAATGCTTGATAAAATTATAAGTATTTCATATTTAGGTGAAGAGAATAATCAGTATTCCACTTCAGAAGAAGATGAATATTCAGAAGAATAAATCTGATTTCTTAATTACAGCCCTTGATTTTTCAAATTATGATGAAGCCATAGCACTTGTAAACATACTTAGTTATAATATAAGTTTTTATAAAGTGGGCATGGAGCTTTTTTACGCAGATGGAAAAGCTGTAATAAATGAGCTTTATAAAAAAAATAAGAAAATATTTCTAGATTTAAAATTAAATGATATTCCTAATACGCTTTATAAAGCAGTAAAGGTTTTAAGTAAATATCCCATTAGTTATTTAACTTTATTTACTGATATTGAAGGCGTTCAGGCGGCTGTAAAAGCTGTTAAAGAAACAGGCAGTGATTTAAAATTGTTAAATGTAACAAAGCTTACAAGTGCGGGTTCTTCAAATGAAAATAATACCGAAATTTTAAAAGAAGTTTTAATAAGAACAGAGTTTACATTAAAAGCTCAGGCAGATGGAATAATTTGTTCAGGAAAAGAAACGAAAGCAATAAGAGAAAAATTTGGTAAAAATTTTATAATTATTAATCCGGGTATTCGTCCCGCTTTTAGCGATTCGCATGATCAAAAAAGAGTTGTTACCCCAAAAGACGCTTATCTCTCAGGCGCCTCTCATATAGTCATGGGACGCCCTATTCATCAAGCTAAAGAGCCTGTTTCTGTCGTTAATTCTATTTTCAATGAAATTTATATTTTATAAATTACGGTTCAATGCTATTTAATACTTTTAATTCTTTAGAATATTGATATTCTTTAAGATCTTTTTGAATTTCATTGCGAATTTCTTTTGAAATGTAATAAAGTGATCGGCTGAAAACTTTTTGCTGGTATGGCTCTATCCATTGTACTAAAAATCCACTTTGTAAATCCCAAACATACGCTCCGCGTAAATCTTTACTTAAAGTACTTATTGTTCTTCTGCCGTATTTTTGCTTAAGTTTAGAATGTAAGTCGCCCGCATTAATTAAAATAAAGTTAGATTCTACGAAAAATAACCGAGCAATTTCTGACTCTTCACCAGACCCAGCCTCTTGATTTTCCGTTGGTTGCGTATTTTTTTCTTCGGGAAACATGCTTTCTTGTTTGAAATCTTGCATTTGTTCTGCTTGTTTTTCTTTATCCGAAGGCTTTTTGTAAAAAAGGTATCTGTAATAGACCCCTTTTCTTTTAACTATAATTTCTTTATTAGGAATATCACTTGTAATTTCAATAGAATCTTCAACTTCTCTATTGGTCGATAAAGTTTGAAATCGATCTTTCACATCCTGATATTTTGTACCCCATTGAATGCCGCCAAATCCGTTTAATTCACTTTGGCTTTTATTTTCATTCTCTAATATTTCTTCAACTTGCGCGTTTTCATCTTCTGCAATTGTTTGTTCTTCCTGCTCTTGGCCAAATATACTACCATAAACCGCTATTGTTAAGATTAATACTAATATCTTTTTCATCTGTATATTATCGGAATTTTATTCTTTGATATCAAGTATATTCAAGTAATTTCAAGTTTATTTCATTCTTTAATAGGAAGCTTTTTAGCGTTAATCTGCTCAAGGCGTTAAATTGTAAAAAAAATTCTTGCCGGCAAAGATTATTTACCGGCAAGAAAAAACTTACATTTTACTCAAAATAAAAAGAGCCTGCCAATTATTTTAATATTTATTATATATATCTATAATTCTTTTATTTCCACTAAAAAAAGCTTTTTTTTTAGAAAAATTAAAATATTTTTTAAAAAAGTGGACGGTTTTATAAGTTTTCTTCATTATATACAGTGAAGAAAAAGAAAATATTCTAAAGGGATATGTTTTGTTTTCAGTTTTTATCTACAATATAAAAATAACAGATATCCAGAAAAAATAGTTATTTTTTGAGCAAAATAAACATTTAATTTATGATTAATGTTGACGGCTTAACTCTATTTTATTTTCTATCCTTTCGTTTGATAAAGGGTTTAGGCCCATATAGATAGATACGAAATAAATTAAAGTAATATCTATCAAATCAATTGTAATGAACAGAGGTTCAAAAGGTCGCTCTTTGAAAAGCAGACAGCAGAATTAATAAATAAAGCATGTTTGTGCTTTACAGTTACGTTTTAAACGTAACACAATTTCTTTGAACAACTAGTTTGAAGACCAGTTTAAGAAAATTAAACTTTCTATAATGGAGAGTTTGATCCTGGCTCAGAACGAACGCTGGCGGCGGGTCTTAAACATGCAAGTCGAACGGTGAAAATGAGGCTTCGGCCGAAACACGAGTGGCGAACGGGTGAG
>JAOUOS010000083.1 GCA_029880285.1 Spirochaetia bacterium | reverse complement strand
ATTTACGGATTTCTCTGCGTCCTCCGCGTCTTTGCGTTTAATCTTTTCTTTGTTTTTGCACGTCCCCAACAGGCGTAATGCTTACTATTGCAGAAAACAATATCTGTCTTTGCTAAATTTTAAAAATTAAATAGCGTTTCACGACCGGTAAATAGGGCTTTATTTCAAAAAATTTGATAACAATTATTTTTTTGTTAAAAAAAATTGTCACCTTTTAAGGGCCTTAAAGGCTCTCTAATGTTAGATAATAGATTTCTGCGATTTTATGTGCAGGGCGATCAGACGGCATATTTCGCAAAAAGATATTATCAAAAAAATAATAATAAAAAATAGGAGATGGCACAATCATAAATTTGTCAACAAAGCTTTTTTAGCTAAAAATAATATGGGTCAAGTATATGATGAAAAATGTTTAGGCGATGCAGAGAAAGTAACATGCAAAGAAGGTATAAACTTTTTCAAAACATATATTTTATAAAAAAATAAAGCCAATGAAAACAACGTGAAAATAAAAAATAAAGTTAAAATAAAAAATAAAGTTAAAATAAAAAATAAAGTTAAAGTAAAAAATAAAGTTAAAGTAAAAGATAAAGTAAAAGTAAAAAATAAAGTAAAAATAGAAAATAAAGTAAAAGTGAAAAATAAAATTAGAATAAAAAATAAAATTAGAATTTAAAAGAGATAAAAATTATTTACCCAGAGAAAGAAAAAAATAAAAAGTTCACTCGAGAATTTGAATTTTTGGTTTTATATTGCAATAAAATGTTGAAAAATAAATAAAAAAGAGGTAGTAAAATGAACTTAGCGCAAAATGAATTTAGAAAAGATATGACAGTTTTCAAGATTTTATTGGTGATAGTATCGGTTATATTTTTAAACTGTTCAAAAGAGACAGCAAAAAAAGATGATATATCGCAAATAGATATTACTCTTTCAGGCAGCGTGTCAAACGGGCCCGCTCTTGCCGGTAAAACGGTAACCATAAAATCGGCCGATGGTCAGCTTATTGGCGAGGCAGTAACAAATGCAGACGGCAGTTATTCAATTGATATTCCAGAGAATACTGTGCGGCCCCTTATTGTAACTGCTAATGTAGACGCTAATACAAATTTAAATAGTACAGTATTAAAAGGTAGTCTTGATTTTTCTTCTTTTATGGCGGGCTTAATTTATAAAGAGACATCAACATTAACGAATCTTACAGTAAATATAAACCCCATGACCGACCATGTGAATAAAAAATTACTGGGTGATAATCTTGAAAATTTATCTTCGGTAGAAGACGGTGATTTTAATGCTCAGGCAGATGAAATTATTCAAAATACTATGGGTTCTACAGTGGCTTATTCTTCTTTTTCTGATGATCCAGAATTTCAATCTCCCAATGAAAGCCAAGAGCAGCCTTCTGCGGCGGGTATGGTTCTTGATACGTTGGTTGCCAGGGCCAATAATGAAAATCCCGGGTTAAGTAATGCTTTTTCAAATTTATTAGATAATCACGGGTCGGTTTTAAATTGCAACGGCCAGATTCCGCCGCCATTCTTAAATGAAGATCAATTTCAGGTGGCTTTGGCCTCAAATTACATGCAAAACGGTTTTACCACAGAAGAAACATCAGAAAGTATTTCTGAACTTACGGGAGGCGATGCTGCTGTTTTAGCCGCTTTAGATGAATTAACGGCTATTATTAACGAGTTTGTGGTTTACGCGGTTAACGCGGGTTTAAATGCAGATGAATTAAAAACCGCTCTTGATGCTTTAACCGAAACAGTTCTGGCGATTATTGAAGACACCATATGCGAAACGCCCGGGGCGAACAGCATAACCGATATTAGCGCGAACGCTCTTGGTAATTTAACGGCAAATACAATTAATATTGTAGATGATGCCATTATTAATACGGTTAATACAACAACCTTAACCGGCGAGTCAGAAGAAGAATTATTAAGCCTCATAAGCACACAAACAGCCGCGATCTTAGATAATGAAGATTTAACCACAGAGGTTATTGCAGATACCACTGAGTTAGAAACAACAGTGACTTCAACTGCCAGTACCATTGTTACAGTTGTAGAAGAAACAGGAGATACTGATCTTACTACAATAACAGACGCGCAGGCAGTATCTCTTGACGCCGCGTCTGTCGTTATTTATTTTTCAGGCTCTGACTCTATAAACAGCGTTACTCAAAACATATTTTTGCCTATAGACGGTTACAATGGCAGTACAATTACATGGGCGGCGACAAGCGGCGACACTTCGCTTGTTAGCATTAATAATTCTAGCGGTACAATAAATCAACCTTATGATTCTTCGAGAAACCCAACTACGGGAACCGTAACTTTAACGGCAACAATTACAAAAAATGGCGTGTCAGAATTAAAAACATTTACTTTAACTATAATTGGCACCTATTGCGGCGACTCTTTAACACAGGCGGCAAATGAAGCCTGTGACGATGGTAATACGGTAGATACAGACGCTTGTTTAAGCACCTGCGAATTCGCCTCATGCGGCGACGGATTTATTCAGGCCGGTGTTGAAGCCTGTGATGACGGTAACACAATAACCGAATCATGCGCTTATGGCGAGACATCTTGCATGGTTTGTGACGCTTCGTGTAATTCTGTGGCAGGCGCCGTAACCGGTTATTGCGGTGACGGCACTATAAACGGCACAGAGAGCTGTGATGACGGTAACACTGTTGATGACGGCAACGGATGCGACGCTTCATGCCAGACAAATAATGTCTGCGGTGATAGTATTCTTCAAAGTTTATATGAAGCCTGTGATGATGGTAACACAATAACCGAATCATGCGCTTATGGTGAGACATCTTGTACGGTATGCGACGCTTCTTGTAATTCTGTGGCAGGCGCCGTATCCGGTTATTGCGGTGACGGTACTATGAACGGCACAGAGAGCTGTGATGATGGTAACACTGTTGATGACGGCAACGGTTGTGACGCTTCATGCCAGACAAATAATGTCTGCGGTGATAGTATTCTTCAAAGTTTATATGAAGCCTGTGATGACGGTAACACAATAACCGAATCA
>JAOUOS010000082.1 GCA_029880285.1 Spirochaetia bacterium | reverse complement strand
TTCAATGGCTATTATACTGTATGGCTCATAACATCGGTAAAATTGCGAAGGCGATGGAGAATTAGTTTGATTGAATATAAAAAATGAAAGAGAATAAAATATTTATTAAAAATATCTGATGTCTAATAATGGCAATAGATATAAATTATATTTTTTAAGGGTTATTCTACAGGTTCGTTAAACGCCGTTTTTATTCGGCATTTTCTAAATTGATGTTTCCTAACCCAGATACTTTCCATATTTGAGCAAAAGTACATAAATTATCATCTTTACTTCTTTCCCATGGTTTATACTTGCAATGTTCATTTGTAATATCTATAACACCAGATTCAGTAGGAATATCTCTACAAGTAGTATACATTGAGCAGAAAAATTTATTCAAAAGATCATTTTCCTCATGGGCATAGGTATAACCATAGTATAAAATATCAAATAATTCTTGTGTTGATTTGAATAATAGGAGAGTATTAGAATCATATTTACTTTTGTCAGTTCGCCAACCTTTACCTAGTGAATTAAAGACCATTGGCATACCATATTTTAACATTAACTTATTAGTTAAAGTAGGAAAATCATGATTTAAATTATCTAAAATATCAAATATATAATTAGAATTATTTTTACGGTATATATAAACTTTTGCAAATTTTTCTCGCAACCAATAATAATTTGATTTATGAATTGGTTCACAGAAGAGAGGTTTCCCAAATTTTAGAACTTCTAAAATTGCATTTCTATACATTGAAGAAAAGTTGGTAGATTTGTCATTTTTGAAATAATGTGAAGTTAAATATATATCTTTATAAGAGGTTAAATTAATATTCATTTTATTAAAATGTAGACAGATATTATAGAAGAAAATACCAGGGTTATAGTCCATTAATGATAAGTCACAAAGAGCTATTAAATACTTTTTATTGTTACCAATTTGTGGACATAAATGTTTTGCAAGTATGGAAGCAGCTGAATATGGCATTTGACTCGTATCTGGGATACCGAAAACAAGCTCTTCCAGTAAGGCAGCCATGCTTTCCATAATACAAGTCGCACCAAAATAGTATATATCCCCAGATTTGAAAACTAGTTTAACTGCTTTCAAGTCCGGAGCACTTTCAATAAATTTAATAGGCTCCTCAATGACAGTTTCTAAATCATTTAGTTCCTTAAAGTCATCATCACCCATGTAAATGCTAATTAGATCAGAATTTATCGAGTGAGTACCTAAGTCAATATTTTGTATTGGTACAGTTAAATTTGATTTGCCCGATTCTCTCATCGATTGAGATAAACTCATTAATAATGCTAGGTTATTAGAAGCATTAATTAATCCAAACGTTGTAGATATATCTTGTAGATAATGTATATATTCATGAAAGAAAATTTCTTCCTCTACAATAAAACCAGATTCATTTATAAAAGGTGAATCTTTATTTATCTGAATACTAAAAAATCCAGGGCGGTAAAGACCTAATGTTGTGCTTTTTTTTAGAACATTCATTTTAAAAATGGCGTTTAACGTTCGATCTTTTAAGTCGTCGTAAATCGTTTTTGTAGGCCAGATAAGCGCGAATTAACCTCAATTCATGCGCGAAGATGGCCGTAAAGCAAAAACGATTTACGATGAGTTTTGCGGCTCACCGCAAAACTATTTTTAGAATATATCTATAAACAGTAAATCTTTTTTAAGAAAAAAAATAAAACGCAAAACCGAGTAGCCCGCGAAGTCGGGCGCGCAGCTTAAAAGATTAGTTAGGGGTAGTGCCTGTTTTTTTATATATATAAATTTTGATAGAAGGTAAAAATATTACATAATGTTTTCAATAAACAAATATATTAAAAGCTTTATAAGAAATATGAGTTTACCTCAAACGTATAAAAAATATGATTAAATGGTTGACATGTAATTCTAAAGCAATTAATATGACACAAGAATAAGAATAATATTAGTGGAAAAATTATTAAATATTTATAAAGTGAAAAATAGGAGTACCCAATGAAAAAAATAATATTTTATATGTTAGTAATAATATTTAACATCAGCTGTAGCACAGAGGAAGAATTGACAGTTCCACAAGATTTAATAGTTGAAATACAGACTACGAGTAATATTTTAAATATCCAATGGGCGGAGGTTTCTGCTGCAAGTCATTATACAGTTCAGGTTTATCTTAGTGAAGAAACTGGTTGGACAAATACAGGTATTAATATAAAAGATACAATCTATCATTATTATTTAGACGAAAAAAGAGTAGTTAATATGGCTTATGAAAATATTTTTTTTATAAAATTCCGAGTAAAAGCAATTGATTCAGAAGGAAATGCTTCGGAATGGTCAGATGAAGTAATGCAATTAATAGAATACAATATAGAACCTAATCCACCTATTGAAAATGGGAAAATGGCCGAGTTAGTCAAAGTAAGTGATTATAATTATAGGGTAAAGATATATATTAAGTATACAGGTAATGTTATATTGGATTCTATTGGTTTACTATGTTTCATTGGCTATGGAAGTAGTGGCGGTTTTAATGGTTATGATATTCCTTTAGTTGAATATAATAATACACAAATTTTCCCAAATGATGAAATAATAATAGAATCTGAAGTTATATCTTCAACAGATAATGATTATAATGCTGCATTATGTGATCAAATAGAATATGTCTCTGCTGCTGGTATTTAGTAGTAGGTTTAATTAAATTAATAATAACAATTAGACTAAAAAATATTTTTATTAAAGAAAAAATTAGAGTTTAATAATAGTGTTACCTATGTCCTGACTAGACATAGACGAACAGGCATTACCCCTAACGTCGACGGCTACCAGTAGTTTTCAATTGCTTTTTGTCAGCTTTGTAAGCAACAATAAAACTCTTTCTCTTGCGCAACAAAGCGTTTAAGCAAAAAGCAATTGAAAATTAGGTCAAGCGTCATAACAATTTCTATTATGAAAATTGATAGTAAAGCGTAAATACTTTTCTTAAATTATATTACAGCGCCGACCCGAGCGACCGCGCAGTCGGGCGCGTAGCTGGTAGCTGTTGTTATCTGAAGGGAACGGCT
>JAOUOS010000081.1 GCA_029880285.1 Spirochaetia bacterium | reverse complement strand
CCAGGGCCGAAAAGAGCCTGTTTTTTTGAATTTCTAAAACAAGCTATTACGTAAGCCTCTAACTATTACGCCCGTTAGCAAACGACTTAAATAAAATGTAGTATTTTTTTATTTTTAGTCAGAATATAAAAGAGAGTTTAGCTTACAGGAGAGTAGGCATATTTTAAAAAAATGACTTTCTAAAACAAACTATTACGTAAAAACCCTAACTATTACGGTCGTTACCGGGCGCACTTTAATTATGAAAATTTTAGGATATATTCACTAATGGAGAAGTGGGCAAACAGTGGTTCTCAAAAAAAAATATTAAATTCAAAAAAACAGGCTCATGCGAAATTGTTAAACGCAAATGCCCGATAACGTTGTGCGGCTATCATGAAGTTTGCAAGCGTTTTTGTAAGCTTGACGAACACCAACGAACCTCAATTCATGTGTGAGGAAAGCTGTTAAGCAAAAACGTTTGCAAATTTGGTCAAGCGTCAAACCGATATCTATTTTGAAAATTGATACTAAAACGTAAATACTTTTCTTGAATTAAAATACAGCGCCGACCCGAGCAGGCCGTAAGGCCGCGCAGCTGATAGCCGCTGTTAGGGGTAGTGCTTACAAATATTTATTGTTTTTAATGTATTTTAAAAAATTAAATTAAATTAAATAGGAGATAAAATTGTTTGACATATAGAACATAGCTTTATCATATGTATATGTAGTTAATATGGTACAAATAAATGAGTATTGTATTGATTGAATTTAACAAAAAATAGGAGAAAAATATATGAAAATAAAAAATTTGATAATAATTATACTGACTTCGTTAATTATGACAATGTCTCTAAATGGCGATGAAAGAAACAGTGATGGATCAAAAGTGCATGAAGTTATAAAAAGTGCTACAGATGCTGCAAAAGCACTTGAAAAAGAAGCACAAACACATACACCTGATGCATCGAGAAGAGAAGCGGCTAATAAAGCTTGGAAAGAGGCAGTAAAAACAGAAAAAGCTGTCAAGGCTTTGAAAGATGCACATAATGCTGGGGGCGACTTTAAAACAATATCAAAATAAATATATGATGAAAAAGTTAAGTTAAAAATATTTTGAGATATAAGATATTAAATAAAAGAATAATAATTAAGGGTGGCTTATAGCCTCCCTTTTTATTGTACTAATAATAATATAAAAGGAGATTTCATGAAAATGAAAACAAAGATTTTTATAGGGTCGTCTAAAGAAAGTTTACCATTAGCAAGAGCAGTTATGGAGCACCTTGAAAGTGATTTCGAAGTAACTATTTGGAAAGATGGAGCATTCGAAATAGCAAAGTATACAATGGATTCGATATTAAAAATCTTAGATACTTTTGAATTTGGAATTTTTATTTTTGCAAAAGATGATATGGCTAAAATCAGAAACAAGAAATATATAATAGTGCGGGATAATGTTCTATTTGAATTTGGATTATTTATTGGTAGATCAGGCATGGATAAAAGTCTTATTATACATTCAAAAGATGTACACTTGCCAAGTGATCTTGAAGGTATTTATCATGCAAATTTTGATTCAGATAGAACAGATCAAAATTATGTAGCTGCAATGAGCACACCCTGTAGAAAGATAAAGAAACATATAAAAATTATTGTGGATAACAAAGGAAGTGAAGATTCAACAGATAAAACAAATATTAGAAAAAGAACTGAGTTTACAAATTTCCTTCAGAGGGGTCTTTCTGATAAAAATATAAAAAAAATATCAATGGTAACTTATACTGCTGAGGTTAATATTGGTTTTTTTAAAAAATATTTTATACAAGGAGAAGAAAAACAAATAAATATTTATAAAAGATCTATTTTAGAAGATTTAGCTGAGCAACAAGAATGGAATTTGCGAAACCTAATTAATGGAAAAAAGGTTGATAGATGGAGAAAACGAAAAAATTCGATAGAATCTAGTAAGCAAATTGAAGAAGTATCAAAAGAGTTAAAAGTAAAAATAAATCAAATATTTTATAATAGTTCACCGAATAGAAGAATATATTTATTAGATAATAAAGAAGCAATAGTTGCATATTATCAAGTAATAGATGATCAAAAAAATCCAAAAAATGGTAGTATTTATAAAGGAATTAATGATTGCCCAGCAATTTATATTAATAATTTAAGCCAAGATGGTAAATATTTTTTGGAAGAGATTTATAATTATTTAAAAGGTTTGGAGAGAAGTGAACGAACATGGGCAGATGAAGATGCAATTTTGCATAGGGATGCACCATGGAAAGGAAGTGGTAAAATTCCATGTATAGCCCCGAAGGCAGTATTTTTTGATGTTGATGGCCTATTAATTGATTCATTAGAAAATTATTATAAGGCATGGAAAATTGCTTTTAAATCAGAGAATATTAAATTTACAAAAAAAGAAACATACCTTGAAGAAGGTCGCAGTGGAGTAGATACAATTCGAAAAAAATTAATTGAAACAGGAAGGGAGGTAAATGAGGATTTGATTAAGCGAATTCATTTAAGAAGAAAAATAGAATATAAAAAATTAGGGAAAGCAGTATTAATGGATGGTGCTTTAGATTTAGTTAAAACTGTAGCTAATTCTGGACTTAAGATTTTTGCAGTTACAGGCTCATCAGATGATCAGTTAAAGGATAGATTATATAATGATTTCGATGGGTTAATAAAAAAAGAAAACATTATAACAAGTAAAGACACATGGGCAGGCAAACCGCATCCATCTCTTTTTTTGTATGCAGCTTCTAAGGCAAATATACACCCACATAATGCTATTGTCATAGAGAATGCGCCTTTAGGTATAAAAGCAGCAAATAGTGCTGGAATGTTTTGTTTATGTATTAATACAGGTATCTTAGATAATAAACTATTAATTGAATCAGGTTCTAAAGCTGTTTTTAATAATTGTCGGGATTTAGAAAAAAACTGGGCAGATATTATAACTATACTTACAGAATAAGAATAAATTTAGAAATAATTATGCATTACCCCTAACGTTTTGCGGCTACCCCGAAGTTTGCAAATGCTTTTTGTCAGTTTTACGAGCGCGAATTAACCTCAATTCATGCGCGAGTAAAACG
>JAOUOS010000080.1 GCA_029880285.1 Spirochaetia bacterium | reverse complement strand
TATTCTCTAAATTGAAATTAGCCTGACGCTTGACCTCATTTTTGACTGCTTCTTGCTTAACCGTTTTGCTCGCGCACGAATTGAGGTTAATTCGCGTTCGCAAAACTGGCAAGAACCAGTCAAAAACAACTTGTAAAATCTCGCGTTATGCGAAAAAACGTTAAATTATTTTTTTATATCTCTAAAACACTCCTTTTTTTAAGAATTTTCTCTTTTTTTAATATTTTTTGGTAGACAACGCCATTTGGCATTATTATTAAGTCATATGGCACAAACATTGGCACAGCCAAATTATTTATTTCTACACGATATGTATAAAATGCCGGAAAATGAAGTCCGCAATATTCATAATGAGGCTGAATTAATAGATTTTATAAGAAAACGATTTAAAGCTTCATACGCTAAAAACTTTATTGCTTATTCAGAACTCTCATTAAGCACATGGTCTTCAATTTTACCCGTTTCTAAAAGAACTCTTCAAAGAGAACTGGAAAAATCTAAGTATAATTTTGATATTAAAATATCTGAACCCTTAATTGAAATTGGCGAAATATATTCATTGGGATTACAGGCATTTGATGATGACAAAAAACGCTTAAATGAATGGCTTAAAGCTGAAAATGCATATTTTAATGGTCATAAGCCCATTGATATAATGGATACACATAAAGGAAGAGATCTAATAAAATCTGAACTCCTTAGAATAGAATATAGCGAATTTAGTTAAGAATCTTATGTTACTATATCGAATGTCAAAATTAAGACATGCTGATGATTTAACAGGAAAAGGTTCTGAACTTTCTGGTGGTCGTTGGAATAAAAAAGGGATTCCAGCATTATATTTAGCTGAAAATATATCTTTATCAATTCTTGAAACGATTGTACATTCTCAAAAGATCGCTGATTTATACAATAGATATGTATTATCTGTAGAAGTTCCCAATGAATCATTTGAATTTATTGATATTAAAAATCTTCCTAAAAATTGGAATACTACTCCCTGGAATAATTTTACAATTGAATACGGTTCAAAATTCTTATTATCAAATAAAAATTTAATACTAAAAATTCCATCAGCAGTTGTGCCAGAAGAATCAATTTTCTTAATTAATCCTACTCATAAAAACCATCATCAAATCAAATTGATAAAAAAAAGATTATTTCTGCCAGATAATCGCTTAAAACTTAAATAACATTCAAACGTTTCTTCGCATAACAGCGGCTATAAGCTACGCTCCCTTCGGTCGCTCGGCTCGGCGCTATATTTTATCACAAGAAAAGTATTTACGTATTATGACTTATTCTCCAAATAGATATTGGCTTTACGCTTGAGCATATTTTTGATTGCTTCTTGCTTAACCGTTTTGTTCGCGCAAGAATTGAGGTTAATTCGCACTCACAAAACTGGCAAGAAGCAATCAAAAACATCTTAAAGCCGCACAACGTTAGGTGAAACGGCCATTTAACAACTTTTTTCCCCAAGGTTAATTGCCAAAGGGAACTATTATATTTTCTTTATCTAAATATTTATATAACTTAGTTCTAATTTGAAAATAATCATAGATAGCTTCTGCTTTTTTAAGCATTCTATCATCACCACTTACAAGTGCTGAACAAAAAGCGGCATGGCCTACATGAGAAGCGTCACTATTTATTCCATAAATTTTACTTAATTTTGATAAACCTTCATCCGGCCAATAACCAATAAAATTTAATGCTGAATAACATTGGCTAATACCTAAAAAGGTTGGTATTTTATCTATTTCTTGAAAGCTATACGGTTCTTTACCAAAAAAAATATCTTTAGATATTACATTATCAACATTTAGTCTATCCCAAATTTGATTAATTATTTTCCCATTTTTTATATCTAAATCACTACATTGCTTATCAGTTAATTTTTTTCTCATCTCTTTTAAAGGGCCTATACTTTTACTGGCTTCAATAATCGATTTATCAAACTCATTTGTATCTTTTTCAAATATTTCATTATATTGCTTCATTAATTCAGTATCTTTTATTTCATTATAAATTAGATCCTGTATTTTAATTAACGAATCTTTGAAGTTTTTAATATATTCTGCTGGTTCAATAGCTGAAATATTCCCATAAAAAAATGATAGAAGTGGCGATAAATTAAAAACTGGTATTTCAGATATTGATTCTAAATATGAATTATATAATATATGTGAGTCTTTATTTTCATGAATCATTGCATTTTCAGTTATTTTAAAATTTTTATCTAACTTAACTTCAATGTATTTTGCTTTTATATCATTTAGAACTTTAAGAAATTTTATATTGCCTTGTCTTTCAATTTCATTAAAGTGTTCATTTGAATATACCCAAATAATATTATTAGAAATTGGAAAATCGAAGTTCTCTTCTTCTGCATAAAAAAGCATGTTTTGGTCTAAATAGTATGTGCCTTTTTCTAGCATTTTATTCGGTATCGTAAATTAAAATGTTAAATAAATTCCTATGGCCGCATCACCTAACTAATCTTTTAAGCTGCGCGGCCTTGCGGCCTGCTCGGTTTTGCGTTTTATTTTATTATATATTTTGATTTACTTTTTATAGATAAATTGTAAAGTTGTTTTTAAGACGAACCGCAAAACTCATCGAAAATCGTTTTTGCTTAACGGCCTTCTTCGCGCATGAATTGAGGTTAATTCGCGCTCATCAGGCCTACAAAAACGATTTTCAACGACTTAAAAGTTCGTCCGTTATATGAAATTAGGTTTTAATTATTATAATTTAATATATCTATTTTAATTATGGAGTTTTAATATGAAATTTGTAAAATTCAATATCTTTATATTTATTTTAATAATAAATAATTATATTCATAGTGAGAATATAGAAGTTATTGGAGATTTTCCAATTATTAAAATTTTTAATTATAATTCTAATCAAAAAGTATGGTTTGCTAGATATGCCCAATGTCAAATTAGTGTTGATATAAGTAAAGATAATAAGCCTCTCCCCATTTATGGGACCATTTTCAGGATAAAATAAGGTGTATTTTTCTCTGTTCATTTCTTTTATTTAATTCAGTTACGCAATTAATTTTTGTTTATCAAGACTACTGCCATGTATTT
>JAOUOS010000033.1 GCA_029880285.1 Spirochaetia bacterium | reverse complement strand
CTGAAGATTTTATGTTTCAGTTATCTGATGAAGAATTCATAAATTGGAAGTCACAATTTGTGACTTCCAATTCTGACAAAATGGGTCTTAGGAAGAAGCCTTATGCGTTTACTCAGAATGGGATAGCCATGCTTTCAAGCGTCTTGAATTCTGAAATGGCAATTCAGGTGAATATTCAAATCATGAGAGTGTTTGTTAAATTAAAGGAGCAAACAAATATAAATACCGAATTGAAATTCAAATTTCAGAAAATTGATATGAAGCTGATCGATCACGATAAAAAATTCGGAATGGTTTTTGACGCGATTAAAGAGATACAAAGACCGCCAGAGAAGACGAGCACAAGGGTGAAAAAAGTTAAATATACATGGAACTTTAAAAAAGTATTTACAGGTACTGAATACCAATCAAATTGGATAATTAATGGTAAAAAGTATAGATAATACACATATTAACAAGTAATATATAATGAGCCAAAAATGTACACATAAATCTGAAAAAGAATTATCACAAGTTTATACAGATTCTGATTCTTCAATAAAATGGTTTGCTATTAGAGAAGATAGTCTAAAAACTATTCGAGAAATAGCCAATAAATTATCTGATAAAAATATTCCGCATAAAGTAAACTTGGCCCCGGGTTGCAAAAATGGATCCTGTGCCTTAAAATATATTTTAATTGTGCCAGAAGATCAGGTTAAAAATGGTCTTTTGGTTGTTGAAGACTATTTTATCTCGCTGCATCCTGAATTTAAAAAATCTAAAGAACTTGAAGAACAAGGCAAGTGCCCTGCCTGTGGTTTTGATAATGGGCATAATGCCGCAATCTGCGCCGACTGTGGGTTACAGCTTATTGTTGAATATTAGTTTTTCGAATATCTAAAAAATTGCTTTAATTTGTTTTAATTTTATCTTCTAATTTTAAAATATATTCTTTAATCTCGTCTCTAACTTTACGGTAAAAGTACAGTTTTTCTTCTTCCGTTTTTGCGTCTTTGGCCAATTTGGGCGGATCTTCAAAACCTTTATGAATTACTCTGGTTTTAGCCGAAAATACCGGGCAATTCTCATCGGCATGGCCGCATACGGTTATTACATAATCAAAATCTTGTACAGATAAATCAGATACTTTTTGACTTTTTTGTAAAGAGATATCAATACCCGCCTCATCCATTACTTTAATGGCATAAGGGTTTAATCCATGCGCTTCAATACCGGCAGAAAACACAGCAAATTTATCACTTAAATAGATTTTCGCGAAGCCTTCTGCCATTTGACTGCGGCATGAATTGCCTGTGCATAAAAATAATATTGTTTGTTTTTTCAGTTTCGATCTCTTACAACTTCAGGAACCGTTTTACCTTCGATAATTGCCCAAAAAAGAAAAACTACGTTTTCCCGCACAATTACTGTATGTTTATTACTCTGCGATTCATGAAAAGAATTTAATATTTTTCTGGTTTCGATATTACCCGATAAATCAAATATAATATCTATCTTATCGGCTAAATTGCCTATTTCATGTATACTCATAACAGGTATGTTCTCTTTTTGGGCCGCTTCTCTGCCGGGGGTTTCGGCCTCTTCTGATACGGCTAATACATTTACGCCTTTATCTTTTTGCATTATCATATTTCTTAGAAAACTTGTTCCTATTTTGCCTAATCCTATTACGGCAATATTCATTTATACCTCTTTTTTTTTAATAAATCTCAATTATTGTTAATGTTTGAATTTTTCATAAGACGACAAGAAAAAAAGACATGAATAATTTTCAATTAGAATGGCCGAATTATTTTTTTTTCAGTATAATAATCATAGTAAACTTATCAAATATTAAGAAGAAATAGAAACACAATATTTAAGGAGAAAAAAATGGAAAGAAATTTAATGGATTTTACAGTTACCGAAGATGAACAGCAAATTTTAGATTTAGTACATGAAATAGGACGCAATGAAATTATACCACAAAGGGCAGAACTTGACGAAAAAGAAGAGTTCCCTCATAAGATATTTGATAAATTTCGCGAAGCGGGACTTTTTGGCACCATGTTTGACGAAGAATACGGCGGTCTTGGAATGGGAGCTTTTCTTTCTTGCATGGTTTCTGAAGCTGTCGCTGAATATTGTTTAGGGGTAGCCACTGCTTTTGGGGCATCAAAACTGGGAGCCTTACCTATTATAATAGGCGGTACCGAAGAACAAAAACAAAAATATCTACCGTCTCTGGCATCAGGTGAAAAAATCGCGGCTTTTGGTCTTACCGAGCCTGAGGCAGGTTCTGATGTACCAAATTTATCAACTATGGCAGAAAAAAAAGGCGATAAATATATATTAAACGGAACCAAACAGTGGATATCAAACGCTGGCGTGGCAGACACATATACCATTTTCGCGCTAACCGATAAAGCAAAAGGAGCCCGCGGAATGTCTGTTTTTATACTTGAAAAAGGTATGAAAGGACTTTCATTTGGCAAACTTGAAAACAAGCTGGGTATTCGCTGCTCGCATACAAGGCAAATTATAATGGAAGACGTTGAGGTCTCTGAAGAAAATTTGGTAGGTTTAAAACCAAACAGAGGATTTATTCATGGTATTAAAACTTTAAACGCGTCCCGTCCGTTTATCGCCAGCATGGGCGTTGGCGTAGCTCATGGAGCCTATAAAGAAGCCGCTAAATACGCGAAAGAAAGAGTTCAATTTGGTAAATCAATTATTAATTTTCAGGCTATTCAGCATATGCTGGCCAATATGATGGTAAAAATAGACGCCGCGAGACTTTTATCTTACAGAGCTGCTGTATATTCTGTAACGGATCATCCCGATACAGCTAAATTTTCTGCTATCGCTAAATATTACGCAGCCGAAACAGCTATGCAGGTTACCACAGACGCCGTGCAGGTTCTAGGCGGATACGGTTACGTTAAAGATTATCCGGTTGAGAAAATGTTTCGAGACGCTAAGATACTACAGATATATGAAGGAACCAGCCAAATTCAGTTAAATGAGATTGGTTCTTATATTATAAAAGAAGCTACAACTTATAAATAGTTTTTTTTATAACCGTCATTCTCACACCGCATATTAGCCCGTACCCTTTTATACGGGTATCTTGCGCCGTTTAGAAAGGGGTGCATGTGGCAGTACCGATTTTGCATGGTATAAAAAGATATACACATCAAGTACTATATTTTAAAGATAATAAATCTAAATATTTCTTTTCGCATAACCGCGAAAAAATAACGGTACTAATTCAATAAAAATGAAAAAATATGTTTCGGTTCTATTTAATCTGCCGCTTAATTCAACTTTTACCTATGAAGTACCAGAAAAATATCTTTTAACCATTCAAAAATATCAGCGTGTTGAAGCAAAATTTCAAAATCAAAAAAAAACGGGTATAATATTTGATGTCTTATCATATTCTAATTTAAAGTATAAAGAAAAAAACATTAAACCCCTAAATAGAATTATAGATAAAGAACCGGTTTTAAATGAAGAGCAAATTAAACTGGCTGAAAAAGTATCTGAGTTTTATATGTGTTCATTTGCCGAAACTGTTTTTTCAATGCTCCCCTCGGGAAGAAGAGAAACCGATACAATTACACTTGATGAAGAACCCTTCTTTGAAGCAGAAATTCAGTCAAGTGATGAGCAGAAGAAAATTATTGATGAAATTTTATCATCCGACAAAATAAATCCATCCGCGAAAAAACCTCATGTACACTTGCTTCATGGCGTTACCGGCTCGGGAAAAACAAAGATATATCTTGAACTAATACGAAAATACCTTTCAAAAGGATACGGAGTTATTTTTCTCTCGCCTGAAATCGCCCTTGCATATGAATTTGTTCGTATATTTAAACCTATTTTTCAAGATCAAATTTCTATTTTACATTCGGGTTTGGCGCGCGGTGAAAAATTTAAAGAATATAAAAAACTTTTAAATGGCAGCTCGCATATCGCGGCCGGTACGAGATCGGCTGTTTTCGCTCCCGTAAAAAATCTTCGTTTAATTATTATAGATGAAGAACACGACCCTTCATATAAAGAAAAAAAATCACCAAAGTATCACGCGCGAAATACCGCCTATATGCGGTTAAGTTTAAATATTACAAAAGGAGACCTGCCAGTAAATCTTTTGTTAGGTTCAGCGACTCCATCGGTTGAAACATATTTTAACGCAAATAATAAAACCATTCAGCTGCATGAAATGACCAAAAGAGCAACCGGCCTGCCAATGCCAAAAATTTACTGTATTGATCATAATAATAATGCCGGACTTTTTTCTTTATTTTTAAAAGATAAAATAACAGAACATTTAAAAAATGAAAATCAGGTACTGCTTTTATTAAACAGGCGCGGATACAGTCATTACGCGTACTGCAAAAAATGCGAAGAAAATGTTAAATGCAATCATTGTTCTATGTCTTTAACTTTTCATAAAAACAATGAAAACAAACAAAATTCTATTTTAAAATGCCATATCTGCGGATTTACCGAACCTTTTACTTCGCAATGTAAAATATGTAAAAGCAATTTAAAATTAATTGGCGAAGGCACACAAAAAATTGAAGATATTTTAGAAATACATTTTCCCCAAACATCTTTCGCGCGTCTTGATAAAGATTCTTCTTCTCAAAGAGGATATTCGGCAGATATAATAAAAGCCATGAAAAATAACCAAATTCAAATTTTATTTGGAACACAAATGATTTCAAAAGGCTTTGACATTAAAAACGTAACCCTTGTAGGAATTTTAAATGCCGATACAGGCTTAGGTTTGCCCGATTTTCGTTCTGCCGAAAGAGTTTTTCAGCTTTTAACACAAGCTTCAGGAAGAGCCGGCAGACATAAAACGGGAGAAGTTATTGTGCAGACAACCCAACCCCAGCATTACGCTATTTTAAGCGCCATAAATCACAATTATTCTTTGTTTTATAAGCAGGAACTTTTTTTTAGAAAGCAGGTTTATTTTCCCCCGTTTTGCCGTTTAATTCAAATATTGTTTTTTTCTAAAGATGAAAAACTATTAAATAACTTTATAAACAAGCTTGAAAATTTTAAAAATTCTTTAAGAGAATCAAATAAACTTTTTGAAAATAAAGATGTAAATATGCCAAAAGAAATTTTAGGACCTGTAGAAGCGCCTTTGTATAAAATTAAAAATAATTATCGCTTTCATCTTATAGCTAAAGATAATTCATATGAAAAACTAAGAATTTTTGCCGAAAACATAAAATTCTTTTACAAGAAAGAAGAAAGATATAATAAAGATATATTTATTGAAATAGATATAGATCCCTCTGATTTATTGTGAAAATAAGTTGTCTAAATGTATTTGTTTTTATTTTCTGTGAAAGACAATGTTAGATATCTTAAATAATTTTGATAAAGCTTTATTTGAATTTATTCTTGTATATTTAAATTTTGATTTTATTGTTCAAACCGCGGGTTTTATTGTAAATGAAAAAAACTTTTTTATGCCCATTGCCATTTTATATATTTTTTATCTTTTTGCAAACTATAAAAGAGCCCTTATATTTTTAATTTTATTTTTATTACTGCTTTTAATCTCTGAGTCTTTAGCGGCTTTTTTAAAAGAATTTTTTATGAGAGAAAGACCCAGCGCGCAAATGGGCAGAATTCTTAAGGCCTCTAATTACTCTTTTCCCTCGGCTCACGCACTAAATACCATGGCTCTCGCATTATTTTGCGGATACTGGTTTTCTTCAAAAAAAAAGATGTTTTTTTATATAAGCATTGTAGTAGGTATCGCCAGAGTATTATCAAACCATCATTTTCCTTTTGATGTTATTTTCGGATGGATTTGCGGTTATACGCTGGGATATATTTATATACAAATATTAGAAAATATCGCTGAATATAAAGTGAATCAAAAGCTTAATCAAAGCCCATGAGGGTAGCCACTGGGCCCCAAAGCGGGCAAAGAAGTTTTTTCCTAATTAGGTTTACAAACAGACCAGTATCTTTTCTTTGCCTGTTAAAAATATTTTAAGGTTAAATAGAATATTTATGGAACGCTTAATTGAAATAAATAAACCAGAAGATTTTCCGCAGCGGTATCAAGATACTAACATTGCGAAATTAATTGAATATCATAATTTTAATAAACCGCAAGACGATTACGAAAACGCTGAATTGTTAATTGGAATGTGTATGGATCACAGAAAGTCATTAAATATACCTACAAAATTCGCTTATATTTTAAGAACCGGCGGCGCGAATATGAAATATAGTCTGTTTAAAATTTCTTTTGCTATAGCCATAGGCAAAATAAAAACAATTGCTATTATAGGTCATACCCAATGCGGAATGGTAGATCTTGCCTCAAAAAAAGAAGAATTTATTCAAAGTCTGGTAGAAAACGCCGGTATAACCCAAAGTGACGCGAAAGAACATTTTAACCATTACACAAAATACGAAATTGGCAATGAGGTTGATTTTGTTTTAAGCGAAGTAAAAAGATTACGTGAGATATATCCTAAAATATTAATAGCTCCCTTAATTTATAAAGTTGAAGATGACCATCTTTATTTAATTAAAGAATAAAAAAACATTTGACCTTATAATACTAGTTCAACCTGAATCTAAGTAACCGGGTGGGAGTTCAAAAAGCAGGCAAAATAAATAACTTTTCAAACGGCGACCCTGGGTAACCTATTTTGTAATTTTTGAATATATATTGACATTGTACTATCCACTATAATAATTGAGTGATTATATACTATAAATCATTTTATTATTGATACTCAGGAGGGCTTGTGTGAAAAAAGCAAATGTTAATTTAATAATTTTAGCGGTTTTTTTACTTGCTTTATTTCAATGCATAAAAGAAGAAAAAGAAGAAGAGCTTCTTACATTTGAAAGCAATCCTGCCGGCACATGGTATTCTGCTTGTATCGATTATTCTTATAATGATTCAACTAAAAATCTATACGAATCTGGATATGAAACTTTTACTTTTTCACCTGAAACTGAAGATAATAAGTCTGGCAGTATCAATGTTCAAATTGAAAAATTTAATTCACATAACTGTATGGGCACGCATCTTTCACCTGTAGAATATATCGGTTCTTATTCATTAACAGAATCAATTTCAGCAGAAATGCTAATAGATGTAAATACTATGAATGATCCAGTGTTTGTAGGTAATATTAAAGGTCACAAATTAAATATAACAATAAACACGCTTATAATTACAATGTCTTCAGCTGAAATTACAGAATTAAAAACAAAATTTATAAACACTTCTTTAACGTGGGAAACAAACTGTGCTAATATCACCAACGATACGGCTTCTATAATAAGCGAAAATTGTTATAATGATATTATAGCCGCAGAAACAAACGCTAACATTCACTATAAAGCGGCTTTAATAAAGCCCGGCACTGTTCTTTATGATCTGGCGGCAGAATATGAGGGGGCTAAACTTTATTTAGGTTATGATGAAGGTAAAGATATTTCAATAGAAGCGAACCGGCCGGTTTATTTTGATGAGCGCAATGTATTATTCTCAGAAAAACCTTCGGGAGAGCTAAATAAATTCAAAGGAAAGTGGGCGGGAAAATGCAGAGAAAAAACAATAAATGACGGCAAGGTTTATGTTAAAACAATGATAACTTTTTATCCGGGAGATTTATCGTATCTCGCTGTTGAAGAAATTACCTACAATACGGTAGATTGCACGGGTACTGTGCTTGGTACAATGTTATCAACAGGAGAATATGCATTCGGTGAAGTCATAAACGCTAATTCTGTAACAGCCGAAAATCCATTGACAATACTAGAAGATAATACCAGTGGATATAAACTTAATATTACTTTAAACGATATCTTTATGACTTATTCTAAACGGCTTTTAGATGATTTAAACGCAAAAGATACAGGCAGTATTTTACAAAATAACTGCGGCACAATAAATGTTAATGAACAAAAATTGTTAACTGCCGAATGCAGAACAGATTTAAATACAATAGACTCAAGCTTAAACTTACACACAGGCTCATCCAATGAATCTGTGATTTATACGATAGCCGCTATTTACATATTTGACTATACAACATTATGGCTGGGCCATGAAGAAGAAACAATCTATGACGGCAAATCTAGCGCGGGCAGACACCGGTACTTTGACAAAAGAATTGGTGAAGAAATGGTTTATCAAGTTACCGGCAATTAGCAAATGGAACATACGGTTTTTATTGATAGGAACAAAATTCAAAAAAGAATTAAAGAATTAGGAGGTGAAATAGGTCGTTTCTATAAAGACAAAACACCTTTTCAACTTATTACAGTATTAAAAGGCGGATTTATTTTTCTAGCCGATTTAGTACGCGAAATTAACTTGCCTCTTGAAGTTGATTTTACGCAGATATCTACCTATGAAAACCAAACCCAATCTTCAGGCAAAATAAAATTTATAAAAAAAATTACTGAACCTGTAACCAACAAACATGTTCTTATTGTTGAAGATATCATAGACACGGGTTTTACGCTTAATTTTTTATACAAAGAAATAAAAAAACAAAATCCGAAATCAATTGAAATCGCGGCTTTATTAGTAAAAAAAAATAAACATAAATTAAAATATCCCATTCACTTTACAGGGTTTGAAATTGAAGATAAATTTGTTATAGGCTATGGCCTTGATTATCAGGGGATGTATAGAAACCTGCCGTTTATTTCAATTTTAGAATAGTGCTTGACACAATATCTCCTTTAAATATCTAATCTAATTGATTAGATGACTTTGATTTTTCTAGAATATAATACTTTCTGATTAACTGTTTTCATAGCTTTTGACTGGCTCGTTTTTTATTTCCTAAAATTTTAACTTCATTTAACGATTTTTTTTAAAAAGGAGTATATAATGAAAATATACATAGGAAATCTCGATTACGAGACCACAAATGAATCACTACAGGAACTTTTTGCTGAATTTGGCAATGTTGAAAGTGCAAATATTATCACTGACCGTAACTCAGGAAAATCAAAAGGGTTCGGTTTTGTTGAGATGAGTGAAAAAAGTGAAGGAATTAAAGCAATTTCTAAACTTAATGGAAAAGAAATTAATGGAAGAGAAATTAAAGTAAATGAATCTGTTCCAAAACCTTCAGGCGGCTCAAACCAAAACCGTCGATGGTAATTCGATTATGAGTTTTTTCTCATTAGGATTACAAAATGAACTATTAACCCGGGTTGAAAAACTCGGGTTTGTTCGGCCAACCAAATAAAAAAATGGTTTCTATAAGTATTTTTCAAGCATCGACAAATTAGCCTCTAAAGCTACATCGCTTACAAATATAACTTATCTTTAACGCTTAATAAATACTCAATAAATTCTTTTATATTTTTATCATCTTTAACAGAAAATTCTTTTACATCAGCTTTAGGATTTATATTTTCAATATCTTTTTTTACATTAACAATATTAAAATCAAAATGTGGCAGCAAATCAACTTTAGTGATAAAAACTCTATCAGATTTTCTAAACATAACGGGATATTTAGCCGCTTTATCATCACCTTCAGGAACAGATAAAAGAACAATATTAATATGGGCTCCCACATCATAACTCGCGGGACATACAAGATTACCTACATTTTCAACAAAAAGATACTCTAAATTCTCTGTATTAATGTGTGAAATACCATGCGCGACCATGGCCGCGTCTAAGTGACAGGTTTGACCGGTTGTAATTTGGTAAGCCTGAACCCCTTTTTTCTTAATTCTCTCGGCATCTTTATTCGTTTCAAGATCGCCCTCAATAACTGCCATTTTTTTACCAAGAATTTTTGCTGTTTCTTCAAGAAGAGAGGTTTTACCGCTGCCCGGCGCGCTCATTAAATTAACGCACAAAATTTTCTTATTTGATAAAAGTTGACGAATTTCTTCGGCTTTTTGATTATTTTTTTCATGTATATTGGTTAAAATCGAAAGCGATATTTTATTTTCGTGATGATGAACCCCGCTGCTTTTATGTTCATGAGAATGCAAATGATCATGCTTATGATCATGCTGAATGTCTTTATCGGTTATTCCACAACCACAGTCTTCACACATAATTTTTTTGTGGGATAGGTTTACAAAAATGAGTACGCCTAACCTATAATCCCATTATAATTCCCAGTCCCGCTAAAAAGATAATTAACCCCGCTATGGCATGCGAATATTTTTCATACTTTTGAAACGGTAGTTTTTGAATTCCTTTATATCCAAGAAAAACTAATAAAAGCATTATACTTATAGTGGCAAGAGAAAAAACAAGTGAAATAATAATTACTGCGGTATAATTATGATGTATAGCCGGATACGCGATAAGCGGTATTAAAGCTTCACACGGACCTAAAACAAAAAAAATAAAAAGTACCCATGGTGATATTTTATTCTTATTTTTTATGTGCACATGTTTGTGTATGGTTTCATTATGGTGATGATTGTGAGAATGTATGGTACCATCAGGATGAACATGGCTATGTAAATGTACAGTGCCCGTAAAAGATTTTTTTAATCCCCAAATTAAGTATAAAAAGCCAAATGAGATTAAAAGCCAGGCGGCAATATCACCCCTTACAGCATCAATTGATTCAATGGATTGAACAGAAGCGCCTATAAAAAATCCCGCTGAACCTATTAGAACTGACATCAAAGTATGTCCTAATCCGCTTAAAATAGTTACCAGAACTGTTTTTCGTAAAGACCATTTTTCTGAAATAGAAAGCGAAATAAAAGGAAGATAATGATCAGGCCCTAAAATTGTGTGTATAATACCTACTGACGCGGCCGTACTAATGAGTATATAAATATTATTTATATTTGAGTTAAACACTTATTTTTTCTATTTTACATGCGTTTCAAGATATTTTTTATATGCTTTATCTATTCTGTTAAAAATAATGCTACATGTCAATTAGAATACTAGATAACATTATATTTACGTGTAATAATATATTTTTATAATACATACAAATTATAGCCAATTGTATTGTAATTTACTAATATTATAATAAGCTTTGGGCTTAAAATCAAAGAATTAAAAACATTCTATCATAAAATTACCTATCAAAATAAAAATTTTGTAAACTTATCTTAAAAGATTTAATAGCCTTAAGCTAAAAGTGAGGTAATTTATGTTATTAAAAGATGAAATTATCAGCTTAGGCAAACATGATGTTGCCAGAAAAGATTTCTTAAAGTTTTGTACAGCAACGGCAGCCATTCTTGGGTTGCCGTCTTCGTTTAGCGAAGTTATTGCCAAAGAAGTAACAAAAGCGGCAAAACGTCCGCCTGTTATATGGATGCATTTTGCTGAATGTACGGGTGATACAGAATCATTTATTAGAGCTACAAATCCCAATATAACAGATGTTGTATTAGATATTGTGTCTGTTGATTACCATGAGACGATTATGGCTCCTAGTGGTGACGCGGCTCATAAATCATTAGAAGATTCTATTCACAATAATAAAGGAAAATATATAGTTATTGCAGAAGGTGCGGTACCAACAAAAGATAATGGTATCTATTTAACTATTGGCAATAAAACCGGTCTTGAATTGGCCACTGAAGTATGCAAAGATGCTTTTGCCGTACTATGCGTAGGCACATGTTCTTCTTTCGGTGGAGTTCAGGCTCAGGCGCCTAATCCCACCGGAGCAAAAGGCGTAATGGAAGCTACGGGACTTCCCCCTGAAAAATTTGTTCATCTTCCTGGATGTCCGCATAACGTAAAAAACTCTATAGCTACCATTGTGCATTTTCTTTTATTTAATAAACTGCCCGCGCTTGATAAAGACAGAAGACCTTTATTTGCTTACGGCGAAACTATTCATGATCACTGTCCAAGAAGAAATCACTTTGAAAAAGGTGAATTTGTTGAACAATTCGGAGATGAAGGTGATAGGAATAGATGGTGCCTTTATAAAATGGGATGCAAAGGACCTGAAACCTTTCATAACTGTTCTAAAGTTCTATGGAACGACGGGACAAACTGGCCCATTGGGGCAGGACATGGATGTAATGGATGTTCCGAAAAGAATTTCTGGGATACGATGACTCCATTTTATGAAAGATTACCCGACAGAACTCCCATTGGCGCCGTAACCGCCAATAAAATTGCTGTTGCTGTAGGAACAGCCACTGCGGTAGGTATTGCGGCTCATGCGGCAATCAGTGCGAAAAAAGGACGCCTTGGTAAAGGCGATAATGAGGATAAAAAGGAAGATGTATGAGTGATTTTGCCGCGCAAAATCTGGGTTGCATCGAATTTATGTTCAAAATTCGATGTCCTTTTCATGCCTCACGGCAAGCATTCGGCATTCAAAGGAGTAAAATATGGCACGAGTAATTATAGACCCTATCACAAGAATTGAAGGGCATTTAAGAATAGAAGTCGAAGTCGAAAACGGCAAAGTGAAAGACGCGTATTCTTCGGGAACTTTGTTTCGCGGTTTTGAAATTTTTATGAGAGACAGAGACCCCAGAGACGCTTGGTATATTACGCAAAGAGCCTGCGGTGTATGTACGTCGGTTCACGCGATAGCTTCGGTAAAATGTTTAGATCACGCTTTTAACGTAGAAATTCCTGAAAACGCGAGAATTATAAGAAATTTAATTATGGGTGCGCAGTATCTACATGATCATCCCATCCATTTTTATCATCTTCACGCGTTAGACTGGGTAGACGTTGTAAGCGCTTTAAGTGCCGATCCGCAAAAAACAGCGGCCTTCGCGGCAAATCATAACAACTCGCCAAAAGATTCAGTAAATCATTTTAAAAACGTAAAGGCGCGTTTGAAAAAATTTGTCGATTCAGGTCAGCTTGGTCCTTTTGCTAACGGATACTGGGGACATCCCGCTTATAAGTTACCGCCAGAAGCGAACTTAATGGCTGTATCACATTATCTTGATGCATTAGAACTTCAAAAAAAAGCAGCTCAGCTTCAGGCCATTTTTGGGGGTAAAAATCCGCATATTCAAAGCGTAATACCGGGAGGTGTGACCGTAGGTGGTATTCTTGATGTTGATCATATTGCGAGTTTTAAATTTGCCATGCAAGAGATAATGAGCTTTATTGAAAATGTTTATATTCCCGATGTATTAGCTGTAGCTCCCGCTTATCTAGATTGGGCAGGATACGGCAAGGGCCACGGAAATTATTTAGCATGGGGATTGTTCCCTCAAGATACTAAACACCATACAAAAAACCAGACATTTCCTGACGGAGTAATCTACGGCAGCGATATATCAAAAGTAATAGACGCCGATACCGCAAAGGTTGCCGAACATGTAAAACACTCATGGTATGAAGGCGCAGAGGCAAAACATCCCAAAGAAGGCAAAACCGAGCCCAAGTATACCGGCTTAAATGACTTTAAGGGTATTGATATAAATAAAAATGAAAAATATTCATGGTTAAAAAGCCCACGGTATGAAGACAATGTAATGGAAGTGGGACCTCTCGCGAGAGTGTTAGTAGCTTACGGCAGGGGCAATAAAGACGTTCAAGAATTGGTTAACGGAACCTTAAAAACCTTAGGAGCGCCTGCAGCCGCTTTATTTTCAACATTGGGACGTACAGCGGCAAGAGCTCTAGAAACCGTGTTTATTGGTCATGAAATGGAAAAATGGGTAGATGAGCTTATAGGCAATATTTCAAAAGGGAACGTAGCTACAGCAAAAAGCTATGAAATTCCAGATTCTGGTTTTGGGTATGGCACTACTGAAGCTCCACGAGGCGCATTGGGTCACTGGATAGAAATTAAAAATAAGAAGATAAAAAATTATCAGCTTGTGGTACCCACAACATGGAACGGCTCACCCAGAGACGACAAAGGCAGAAGGGGACCATTTGAAGAATCATTGATAGGAACGCCTGTGGCAGACGCAAAAAGACCTCTTGAGATACTTAGAACCATTCATTCGTTTGACCCTTGTATCGCTTGCGCGGTACATGTGATAGATCCTCAAACTAATGAAATTCATAAGTTCAAAGTTGTTTAAGGAGACAGATTATGAACGGTATAGTTGAAAAAAAACCGGCATTTGACTTTTTTGAAAGACTGTTTCATATAGGACATGTCATAACAATGATCCTGCTTATATTAACAGGATTTCAAATTCATTCTGCCAGCTTTAATATATTTGGCGCCATGGGTAACGCCAGAACGGTACATTTTTTATGCTCATGGATGTTTGTGTATCTTGGCATTTGGCATATCTATCGTTTTTTTGCCAATGGAACTTTTAGAACTTCTATGCCGCATATCATAAAAAACCGTAAGAGTTTTATTGAAGCGATTAAGTACTATTTGTTTATGAGAGATAAACCCGTAGAAACCGATAAAAGAGACCGTAAAGAATACAATGAACTACAGAAGCTTACCTATACGGCAATATTTATACTTGCAGGATTTCAAACTATTCTTGGCTTTGGTTTATACTGGCCAGATATTTTGGCTCCTGTAAACGCTTTATTTGGCGGCTTGCAATGGGTAAGATATTTGCACTATCTTGTGTCCTGGTTTTTTGTGTTTTTTATGATGGTACACCTTTATCTTGTATTTGCCGAAGGAATGAAACTCTTAAGACGAATGATGCTAGGTAAAACCGGCTAATTAAAAAAGAATTGAACAATTAAAAGTTGACATAATGTAGCTATTGTAGCTATATTATTAATATGGTTAAAGTAGGCATCAAAGAATTGAAAGATAATTTAAGCAAGTATTTAAATTCTGTTAAATCAGGCGAAAATATTATTATTTATGATAGAACAAAACCAATTGCAGAAATAAAGAAAATTGCTTTCAAAGAAAATGATATGAACTCAACAATAGAAAATTTAAAATTACAGGGTAAATTAATAAGTCAAAATAAAAAACAGAAGATAGATTTAAAAAATTCGAAAATTCAAATTAAATTAAAAAACAAAACTATTGAACTATCAAAAATGATTTATAAAAAAGAAAGAGAAAAATAGATGGCTCTTTATTTAGACAGCAGTTTTGTGCTTTCAATTCTTTTTGAAGAAGACGGTTATAAAGAAAATTTTAATTATTTTAAAAAAAGCAAATACATATTTACATCTATAATTACCGAATTAGAATGTATAAGAAACATTAACAGGGTACATCATGAACTTAAAAAAGAACTACACGAATCATGGGAAAAAGAAAAAATAAATATACTTGAAAAAATGATCTCAAACATAAATTTAATTCCTATAAATGAAGATATAAAAAAAGAATTCTATTTTAGAAACAAAATATTAAAATTAAAAACACTAGACGCGGTACATATGGCTTCATATTCATTATTTGAAAAACTAATTACAGAAGAGCTTATTTTCTGTACTTTAGATAATGAAATAAAAAAATATTGCATTCAAAACAAAATAAATTTTTGGCCAAGTTATAATTGATAAAAGCGTAGTATCATTCATGAAAATTTTAATATTAGGTGTAGGCAACATTCTTTTAAAAGACGAGGGAATTGGCGTTCATATTATAAACAAATTAAATGAACAGTATAAATTTCCTGATAATGTTGAAATTCTTGACGGAGGAACTTTAGGTCTTTATTTAATGCCTAAATTAGAAGAAGGGTTTGACATTGTTATGGTTATAGACGCCTTAAAGACCGAAGATAAACCGGGAAGCATCTACCGTTTTTCAATGGAAGATATACCCTATAAGTTCCCTAATAAAATATCTCCGCATGAAATTGGGTTATTTGAAACATTAACTCTAGTTCAGTTAAGAGGAATTGAATTTAAAACTATAATTTTTGGCATTGTTCCCAGAGAAATAAAAGCGTGGGGGATGGATTTTTCAATTGAATTAAAAGACGCAGTTAATAAAGTTATGGGTATGATTTTAAATGAACTTAAAGAAATTGGAATTTCTTATTCTTCTAAATAATTTATTTTTTATAATAAGCAAGTGAATAATCTAATATAGTTATAAAATCTTCATAATCGACATTAAATAATTCAACAGCGGTAACCGATTTATCTTCAAAAACTTCTGAACGAACTACTCTTCCGCTTGCTTCAATGGTTTTATTTAAGTTCTCTAAAACCATTTTTAATTTTAATATATCATCTTTTTCGTATGTTGTATCAGTTTCAAATGAAATACCGTTGGCGCTTAAATCTTTAGCCATTCCTTTTCTTTCTTCAGAATTTTCTTCTGAATAATAAGAAATTATTAATGGCACATCTGAACGAGGGTATCTTCTTGATTCCATAGGCTGCATATTTGATACATAGTTTTACATTAAATTAATAATGTCAAGTTTTTTAAATAATTTTCCTTTTAAATTTATATCATTTTATATCATCAATTTACATAATAATACATAAAATTACATTTTTTTTAAATAAAAAATAGTATTCATTTGATATAAATATAATTTATATAGATAATTATGCCAAAAGAAAGTATAAGAAATAAGCTGGAGAATATATTAATAAAAAAAAATATTGGTAAAACTCATCTGGGAGAAAATTATACTATTGATTTCTTGCCCGTAAATTTTCCGCTTGATATTCGAAGTCAATATTCTGAATATAAATCTTATATACTTGAACTTGGCAGCGGGTGGGGTGAATTTACCAGAGAAATTGCTAAACAAAATCCCAATTCTTTAATAATTGCGCTTGAAAAAAAGAAAAAGAGAGTTGTTCGGTGTGTAAAATGGCAAAAAAAAGAAAATATAGAAAATATCCGATGGATGATAGTCGATATTACCTGGTTTTTTAAGGAAATTTTCAACAAGAATAGTTTTGATAAAATTATTATTAATTTTCCAGATCCGTGGCCCAAAAAAAGACACCATAAAAAGCGTTTTATGACCGATGATTTCATCGAAATATTATTCACAATTTCAAAAAAAGACACACTATTAGAATTTGCCACAGATTTTTGGCCCTATATGCAGGATGCTTTATATTCTCTTGAATTATCAGGTAAATGGAAAAATATTCACGGAAAAGGCATTCTTTTAAATGATATTCCCGACCGCCCTAAAAGTTATTTTGAAAAACTAAAACTTGAAGAAGGCGAAAACACTTACTTTTTACAGATGAAGAGAGTTTGATGTTATTTTTATAAGGCAAATTTCAACTGCCACTGTGATGTTCTCAATTACCTACGGCGATCGCCATCCTGATAAAACAGCATTATAAACCTTATCAACACCCATAAAATGAGCGCATTTAAAATGTTTTTTAGGGCACTTAGAGAGACCTTTATGATCGCATGGTTTGCATGGCAGTTTTTCAGATAAAACAACGGCATTTTTTGTTAGCGGAGCGAAACCAAATTCTTCAACGGTGCATAAAAATAAAGCTATAATTTTTATGTTAAACACCGAAGCCACATGCATTAATCCGCTGTCGTTGGTTAAAAAGGTTTTGCATTTAGAGAGTAACCAGGCGGTTTCTCTTACTGAAAATTTACCTGTAAAGTTAAAAATATTTTTATTCTCTTTATAATTACTAATCAATTCGTTTGAAATTTCAATTTCATCAGGGCCGCCTAAAATAATAATTTGATATTTTTTATTTTCTGCGCAGAATTTTGAAAGTACTTGTGAAAAATATTCCAGTGGCCATCTTTTTGTGAACCATTTGGCCCCGGGAGCTATTGCTAAAGTGGGTAACTTTTCATTAAATGCATCTAATTTATTCCTATCTATTTTTTCAGGTATAATTTCGGGCGCGCTAAGTTTTATGTCTTGTAAGTTTATCTCGCCTGTATATCTGTACGATACCGGAATTATTCTCTTAATTAAGTTTATTTTCAAATAAACCAAAAGCCAGCGTTTAATATACGGCTTTTTATATTTAATTATTTTTAGATATCGAATGAAGAATAATAAAAAACGAGACCGCATACTATTATGTAAATCATAAACTATATCATAAGGCTCTCTATTAAATTTTCGAATATCTTTTGCTAAATGAATAATTGATTGTTTCGAAAGCTGAAAAATATGGCTGATTTTTTTATTTTCACTTAAAATATCAGAAAAGTTTCTCTTGGTAACATAGTGAATTTCACAATTCTTATGTTTATTTTTTAGATATGTCAATACAGGCGTTGTAAGAACAATATCGCCTAATGAGCTGAATCGTATAACCAGAATTTTCATCAAAGAGGTATTTTTAAAATTCCCGCGGCTTCTGTCAATAAATCATGAATATTATTTTTAGCGTTTAATACATAGATAGGAAAAGAAAATTTATGGGTTCTTAAAATATATTCATAGTTATTTATAATTCTTTTTAAGCTATCTCTATATTCAAATATTTCTTTTTTATCATTTCTTTGTTTAACCCTTTGTAAGGCTTCTTCAATACCCAAATTTAAATATAAAACGCAATGCGGATTTATTATTTTTGAATCTTCTTTATATTCATTTATAATTTCATTTACTTCATTATTTGTTTCGCCCTGATAAGCCGCGGTTGAAAAATAATATCTGTCTAAAAGAACTATTTTATTGTTCTCAAGCGCCGGAAGTATCCGATTTTCAATATCCCATATTCTATCTTTTTTAAAGAGTTCTCTAAGTTTTAGGGATAATGCTTTATCTTGCTTTTGGCCACTTTTTAGAATATTTCTTATTTCTTTACCCCATAGACTTTCATTTGTGGGTTCGCTTATTTTTATACATTTATATTTTTCGGTAATTTTTTTAAATAGACCCTCTGCTAATGTAGATTTACCAGAACCGTCAATGCCTTCTATTACAAAAAATTTTTGATTCATTTGTGGTTAACAGTTTTATTGAACAGGTTGTCTTGTCAAATTTCTTCTGATAATTATATAATTTAATTAACAAATTAAAAAATAAGGGGTTATTTTAAAACAGATATTTTATCTCTGCCCGCTTTTTTAGATTTATATAAAGCTTTATCTGCTTTTTCTATCCAGTATGAAGAGTTTATTTTGTTATTAGAATTAGCTAAAGTTACTCCTATAGAAAGAGTGACAATATCAGAGACTTCAGAGTTTTTATGCTCAATATTTAATTTTTTTACCGAATTTTTTATTCTCTTAGCTAAATGAATAATTTCATCTAGGCTTGTTTCTGCAGATACTACGGCGAATTCTTCGCCGCCATATCTTGCGGCTGTTTGACTGGCATTTATTAAACTACTTTTAATGACTTGGGCAACATTTTTTAAACAATCATCACCTGCGATGTGGCCGTATGAATCATTATATTTTTTAAAATAATCAATATCTATCATAATAATACCTGTATCTGTTTTATTTTCAAAAGCCCTATTCAAAACTTCAGATAAAGTTATATCAAAACTTCTCCTGTTAGCTATTCCTGTTAGACCATCTAGCATTGATATCTGCCGCAAAATTTTATTTGCTTTTTCCAGTTCTTTGGTAACTTCCAGCAAATCTTTTTCTCTTTTTGCCCTTTTATCCATTTCTTCTTTAAGTTTTATAGCTGAATTTACTCTAGCCAGCAACTCTACTTTTCTAATTGGCTTGGCTATATAATCTAAAGCGCCTGCTTTAAACGCGTTTGTTAATATCTCGTCATCTGTTTGCGCGGTTGTAATTATGACGGGAATGTCTTTAGATTTTTCCTGCTCTTTTAATTTTTGGCAGGTTTCAAGTCCATCCATACCCGACATAACAACATCCATTAAAATAAGTTTAATATTATCATTGTTTTCTTTATTATCCATAAAATATTTTATTACATCTTCACCAGACACTATTTCTTTAATATTGGTGTGACCTCCATCTAATAAATATTCATTTAACATGAGTCTTATTGATTTTGAATCGTCCACTATTAATATTTTTTTATTTTCCATATAATCCTTTATTTATATTTTATACATTATTATAAATTTTTCTATATTTTTTATCATATAAAGGAAAAAAAGAAATTTATTGTTTTTTTAGTGAATATTTAATAAATGGATATTATAATATATGAAAATAGGCATTCCTAAAGAAGTCAAAGATAAAGAATTTAGAGTTGGTATTGTGCCAGCTGGCGTAAAAACATTGGTATCTGCGGGACACACGGTACTGATTGAAAAAACAGCAGGAATAGGCAGCGGGATATCTGATTACGAATTTGAAGAGGCTGGCGCGAAAATATTAAATAACGCAAAGCTTATTTATGAAAATTCTGAATTAATTATGAAGGTTAAAGAACCTATACCCCAAGAATATAATTATTTAAGAGATAATTTAATATTATATACTTATTTACATTTAGCCCCATTAATCGATTTAACTAATGTCTTACTAGAGAAAAAAGTAATTGCTATAGGCTATGAAACGGTTAGGCTTTCAGATGGATACTTACCTTTATTGGCTCCTATGAGTGAAGTAGCCGGTAGAATGTCTGTACATGTAGGGGCTCATTTTCTTGAAAAAGAAAAAGGAGGCAGAGGTATATTATTAGGCGGAGTTCCGGGAGTTGAACACGGTCATGTTACCATTATTGGCGGCGGTAGCGCAGGCAGTAACGCTGCAAGAGTTGCCTTGGCCCTGGGTGCATCGGTTACAGTGCTTGATATAAATTTACACCGTTTGGCAACTTTAGATGATTTATTTGCTGGAAAAATAAATACGCTTATGTCTAACACACACAATATTGAACAACAATTAATAAAAGCTGATCTTGTTATTGGGGCAGTCTTAATTCCTGGTAAAAAGTCGCCTAAGCTTATAACCAAAGATATGCTTAAATTAATGAAAAAAGGATCAGTAATTGTCGATATCGCTATAGATCAGGGCGGATGTGTTGAGACCTCAAAACCAACCACTCATTCTAACCCTATTTTTATTGAAGAAGGTATAATACACTACTGTGTTACGAATATGCCTGGGGCAGTTCCCAGAACATCCGCGTTTGCTCTTACCAACGCTACACTCCCCTTTGCTCTTGAAATAGCCAATAAGGGAATTGAAAAAGCCTTAGATGAAAATAACGCATTAAAAAATGGGGTTAATATCTTCAAAGGAAAACTAGTGAATAAAGAAGTTGCCGAGTCACAATTAAGAAGTTATGAAAGATTTTAAATTTGATCAAAACTTTGAAGACGAATTAATTAATATTCGCAGACATCTGCATCAATATCCTGAAACAGCATTTGAAGAATATAAAACCGCAGCTTTTATAGAGAGAAAATTAAAAAGTTATGGTTTAAAAGTTTATAATAAAATCGCTAAAACAGGGGTTATAGGCGAACTTAAAAACGGCGATGGCCCATCCATAGCATTTCGTGCCGACATGGATGGATTAGATATTGAAGAGCTAAATACATTTTCATATAAATCTAGAAACCAAGGCAAAATGCACGCCTGCGGTCATGACGGTCATATGACAATGCTTTTGGGAACGGCCAAATATTTATCTTCAAATAAAAACTTTAAAGGTACTATTTATTTCATTTTTCAACCTGCCGAAGAAAACGAAGGCGGGGCAGAACTTATGATAAAAGATAAATTTTTTAAAAAAAATAAAATAAATTCAATTTTTGCCATGCATAACTGGCCTTCTTTAAAAACGGGGAAAATTGGAATAAAACACGGGCCGATAATGGCGGGTTATGACCGTTTTGAAATAATTCTAAAAGGGAAAGGCACTCATGCAGCTATGCCTTTTAAGGGTAATGATCTTTTTTTAAACAGTTCTGAAATTATAATTCTTCTTCAAAACGGTATGAGCAGGTTAAATCATTTAAAACCGGCAGTTCTTTCTGTAACTGGTATAAAAGCTCCAGAATCATGGAATATACTGCCAGAAACAATTACCATAAAAGGAACTGTAAGATGCTTTGAAGATTCTCAAAGAGATAAAATAAAAAGTATGATGTTAAAAATTATAAAATCAATTTCTCAAAAAGATAATATACAATATGAATTTGAATATATTATAAAATATCCGGTTACCGTAAACTCAATAAATGAGACAGATATAGCAATTAATTGTTTTAAAGAAATATTCTTAAGTAAAAATATTCTTACAAACATAGAACCAAGTATGGGCAGTGAAGATTTTTCTTTTCTCTTACAAAAAATTCCCGGATGCTATTTTTTTATTGGCAGCGGCCCCGCAAGATATGGCCTTCACAACCCAAAGTACGATTTTAATGATAAAATATTATTAACAGGCGTAAAAACATTTATTAATTTAGCTGAAAATTCTCTTAAATTTTAGTTTTTTTTTAAAAAAATGTTATCGCGTCTTCAGAATCAACAGGTCCTTTATCAAGATCAACTGTAAAAATATTTTGATCACCTTTAATTGCTGTTACAAACTCACCTTCTAAAAGTTTATGCATATTTAACAAATATTGATGTATTCTATCAACCTGCTGTGATATAATATCAAAATTCTGACTGTCAATTGTTAAAACTTTGGTAATAACAGATTTAATTTCTTCTATTTTTCCCTTAAAATCAGGATCATTTTTTGCTATTTCATTTAAAATTGGTAAAGTGTTTGTTAACTTTGAAATTAAATTTTCACCTGTTCCGTCAATTGATACTCTTGTTTGTCTAAGTTTTGATACAATACCCTCGGCTTCCATTAAATCTTTTATAATATTTTTTGTTTTTTTCATTTCAACTTCAACTAGTTGATTTGTTCTTCTTAGTCTTTCAGATATTATAGAAGAGGCTCCTTTATAAAAGGCGGCCGCAAATACAAAATCATCATTTAATAGTTTCTTAAAAAACCCTGAATCACAAAACAATAATTTTGTACTTTCTACAGAAGCTTTTACGTTTGCTGAAGCTGTCTCTCCTTCTAGAAGCGCCATTTCGCCAAATCCCTGCCCTTCTTTTAGAACCGCAAGCGTAGACTCATAATGCTCTGTACTGATGGTGATTTCTCCCTGAACTATAATAAAAAAACCGGGGACTTCATCGCCATAGCTTAATACTTTTTGATCTTTCTTATAAGACTTAATTTTAAATGATGGATTTAACCTTTTCGCTAACCCCGGAGTTACATACTTAAAAAAAGGAATGTTTGATACTTTAATTTTATATTCCATATTATTATTATATTACTACATTTTAAAAAATATTCAATTTATTTTTATTATTAAAACCAATATTTAACCGTTATTTTAAAATCAAATCTAAAAAAATTGTTAGAACTAAGACAGGAAGATATACCATCGATTTTAAATATATTTGACGGCTTAGTTTAACTTTCTTCGGACTTTTATAACCTTTTAAGATACTAAATAAAAACCATAATCCAAGCAGAATACTTAAGAGCATATAAACCCATCCTAAATTTTCTACCGGAACCAATAATAAAGCTGCTGGTATTAATATAATTGAATAAAAAATCATATGCATATAAACATACTTTTCTTCAATTTTTATAGATAGCGCTTTTATTCCAGCTTTCGCGTATTCTTTTTTTCTTGTTATCGAAATAGCTAAAAAATGAGGCATTTGCCACAAAAACAATATAGCAAATAGAACTAAGCCCGTACTATTTATTTCATTCATAACCGAGGTATATCCCATTAATGGAGGCATCGCACCCGGAATAGCGCCAATAATTAACGCTGAAGAAGTCTTATATTTTAATGGTGTATAGACAAAAACATACAAAAATAAAGCAACAGTTCCTAGTATAAAAGTTATTTTATTTACATACGCGTATAAAAGAACCAGAGATAAAATTCCAAGAGTAGAGCCAAAGACCAAAGCTAAAACCGGATTTATTTTACCGGCAGGAAGCGGTCTTTTTGCTGTTCTTTTCATTAACTTGTCGCTATTTCTTTCAAAATACATATTTAACGCATTTGCTGCAGCTACATTAAAAATAAACGCAATAATGGCAATAAATGCTTGAGAAAATTCTATTGAATATTTTGTAACAGCCAAGACAATGCCTGAAATGTTCATTAATAAACACATTATAACAATTTTGGGTTTTATTAATGAAAAGTACGAAGTTACTTTATTATACAAATACATTCAATAGCCTTTTTTATTTATTTTACCAAATATTTTGAATTGATTGAACCATAAAAAAATTAACAGCGACATTTTCAACTTTTTTATCATTTAAAATAAATAAAACAGAAATATATTAAATCAACTTTAAATAATTCTACTGTATTTTAATACCATTGAAATTGCCGTCTGAATATTATAACTCGTCTCGTACCTTCTTTAATATCTAACTCTTTTGTTTCTTTGTATTTCCAGTCATTTTTTAAACTGTCATTTATTTCTACAGTTACTTCATGTTTTCCGGGTTCGATAAACAAATTTTCAACACCCATGCTTTTGCCGTCTTCCCAAATGCCGGCGGGCTTATAAGTTTTTTCAGAAATTATTTTTCCATCAATTTTAATTCTCATTGAAACCGCAGCTCTTTGTCTTTCGCATACCTCAGCTTTTCGCATATGAGGACGCATTTTAGATAATTCTTCTTCGGTATATTTTCTGCAATTTTCACTTGATTCACCTGGATGATCCAATGAAACTAAAAGCTTTGCCTTTCCTTTATATGGTGTAGCATAACTTAAGTCACTAAAATAATAGGTTATTGACATAAAAAGAATATAAAGCACAGTTGAGGCCAAAAGCATTTTTCCTTTTGATATTGGCTTTTCTCTATATTCTACATTATTCATCTCTTTACTAAATTTTTCAGCTTGTTTTATTATAGCGCCAGTGCTAACACCGCTTGCTTTTAATAAATATATTCTTTTCTTATCTTCATCTGATAGTTTTAACGCAGGTCCAATGTAGCCATTTAATCTTCCTTCGGTTACTGTAACACCTTCTCTATTACTGCAATCACCTTCGCCGCATGATATTAATAAAACTCCCTTCATCCCTTTTTTAATTAACTGCTCAGGTATTACCATATTAACCCATCCAATACAGGGTACTTTTAAAACTTTGTAATTAGGCAGATTGTCACACTCACCTGTTTCTGTGTTTATATTTAATTTTCTACCGGCCGATTCACCACAGACTATAGCAACCATATTTTTATCTTTATTTTTTGATAACTCTTCTATCCACTGGTTTGTCAGTTTTCGTTTATCTGGTACAGTAAACCATGGCAGCCCAATACCCATTGTCGCACAAGAACCAGCGCATATACCACAGCTTACACACAATGATTCTTTTATTTCAGACTGAGCCTTAAAGTTTTTACCATCTGTTCTTGGCACCATTGTTATAGCATTATAGGGACAATCTCTAAAACAATTTTCACAGGCATTACATTTAGATGTATCTGTTTTTGCCGGTTTTTGCTTTTCTTTTTTTCTATCTTTTAATAATATCCAAGGCATAGGAATTAAAATTACTATAGCCAATAAAGTCATTAACCATAAAGTTCCTTCTGAAAGTCTTTCAAATATATAAAGAGGAGCTAAATACCAATAATCCATGGTGAAACCCATAGGTAAAATAGACATAGACGCAGGTTTAGCATTATACGCGGGATATATCAAAGATAATACTATTAATGAAACAATTATCCATAATGTCATTCTTAAATTTGTAAATATCTTTCCTCTGTTTAATCTGGTTACATGAAGCCACATTGCTGCCCCTAGAGGAAGCGGTAATATCATATGAAAGAAAAAAACTAAAAAGAAAATCAAAGGATTAATATTATCATCAGTTAATAAAGAATTTATTAAAGGATCTGAAAAAATTGGCAGAAGATCAAAAAACTTTATTGTTGAAACTGCTACTTCTTGCCCTCTTACATCCCATAAGAGCCAATAACCAAGCCATCCTATGAGCCAAACCATTACAACAGCAGCAATACCGGTAAACCAGGCAAGCCAGCGGGGACCGGTAAATCTTCTGCCAAAAAACATCTGCGCTCCATGAAGAATAGCGAATAATATACAAGCATCTGAACTATATCGGTGAAGAGAGCGAATTAACTGTGCAGAATAAGGGCTTGTTTTCATACTTTCTAATGAATCATACGCAAAATTTACGCTGGGAATATACCAGAATAAAACAATGATACCTGTAACAATGGCAATTATCATTGTAGTATTTGCAATGGCTCCTGCCTGAACAAATGGGTTTACGTGCGACGGTACAAACTTATATAAAATATTATTTATATATTGAAAAATTCTATTAAATTTCTTTAATATGCTTTCACCCAATATAGCGGGTAAAGGTTCCTTTGGTAAGTCTAGAGACCTTGTAATTACTTTCTCTTTTGTTAATTCTTTACTCATTAGTTTTCTTACTCCTTTTTTTAAATTTTTAAAAAGAATTTTTAAGATTCATTCAATAACTGGCTGATTGCTTCTTTAAGCCATAGTTCGCCTATATTTCCCATGGCAAACTTATAAGCTAATAGACCTTTTTTATCAATTACTAAAAATATATTTTCATGATCATATTCACCAGTCTTCTCGTCTTTTTTTCTTCCATAATTATAACTATCTAATACTTCATTTACATATTTTGGATCACCATTTAATAAGTGATACTCATTACTTGTTAATTTATGATGTTTTGCGGTTTTTATTAAGTTTTCCTTCGTATCATTTTCAGGATCCATCGTTATAGCGAAAGCTTTTAATTTATTTCTTCTATCTTCAGGTACAGATTCCACTGCTTTTTTTAATTGAAATAAAATAGTTGGACATGCTTTTAAACAATTTGTAAAAAAAGAAGTTATTATAACCACATTTCCTTTATAGTTCTCAAGCTCAATTTCTGTTCCTTTATGATCTGTTAATTTAAAATTTTTCGCAGGAATTTGTGTTCTTATATCATTACCGGGAAATTGAGGAATTTCTGTCTTAGCCTTTAATCTTTCAAAACTAGTTTCAGATACAACGCTGGATAATCCAAGAGTTAACAATATTACAACACCAAAGGCGATACCAACATATGGAATAACTTTTTTAGGTGTTTTTTTAAAAACTTCATCAATTTGACCTTTCCAGATAAAATATATAATAGAACCAAGAACAAACGGATCAGACAAAAACATAACAATATAAGCTGTTTTCATTTCCCCTGTTTCAGGATTCAATCCATAGCACCAAATTTTAAATTCTTCAGCAAATTTGCCTACCCCCGACTGTGAGTTTGGTATAAAAAGTATTAGAAAAAGAATAAGAGCTAAAAATCCGAGTACAAAAAGAGCTAATACAGGAAACTGCCACCCACCAAACCAGTCTTGTAATTTTTCAAAATCTGTTTTTTCTTTTTTATCATTATTACTTTGAAATCGTTTATCTTGCATAAGTATACCTTCTTTAATTATTGTTTTTGAATTTAGTTACATAAGAATATAATAATAAACTAATTTTATTAAATTATAAAAAAATTGGGATTCTGTCAATAGAATCCCAATTTTTATTTATTCAATCTTAACAAAAGTTAATTATCTAACCCACCATACATCAGCAAGAGCCTTCCAGTTTGAAAAGTAATAAACTACAAAACTAACAAGAAGTATACTCACAAGTGCCCATGTACCAGGCGTTTTATGTTCGTCTTCCTTTGTCCAGGCTCCAGCACTGGCCGAAACGTCTTTTACATCGCCCCAGCTTTCCATTGGCTTGCCTTTATTAGATCTTCCAAAAAATACTGTTGCTACTGTTAGCAATATAAAAATCAGAAGTCCTGTAAAAGCAATTACACCGCCAACGCCAACTAGCGCAAGCCATCCAGATTCCATTTTTGGAATTGGAATTGGTGAACCGGCAAAACTCACATCCCAGTGTCTTCTGGGAACTCCTGTAGAACCGGCAAATTGCATACCTAATATTACAATTAGAATACCTACAACAAAAATATATGGCTGAATTTTAGCCAAGCCTTTCATATAGTATTCTCTTCTAAATATTAATGGTACCACATAATAAGCCAATCCTGTAAAAGCCAGAGTTGTACCCCCTACAACCGTACCATGAAAGTGGGCCGGAAGTTTTAAGGTATTATGGACAATTATATTTATCTGCTCTGTACCAATAGTAACACCGGTAATACCACCGATAAAACCAAAAATTACAAGGCTCATAAATATTGATGAAAAACCCGGGTTGCCCCAAGGAGCGTTTGTAAGCCATCCGAAAACTCCTTGACGATAACCTTTTTTTCTCATAGCTATTTCAAGAGCTGCCGGTACAGTAAAACCGTGAATCATCGAAGCTAATACAGCCAAATACATCGCGTAAGATGTATTCCATATACTCCATGCTGTACTTACACCAGGGTCTACCAATAAATGGTGAGCTGATGCAAGGTTAATGAATAGAATATATAAAACAAACGCTCCGCGGCATACCGCATGATTCAATGGTTTAGCGCCCGTAGTTAACGAGAACATAAAGTACCAAACTGAAACCATCGCGGTAACGTTTATCTGCTGAGATACGTGACCCATACCCCACCAAACAACACGATAAATTCCCGCGTCAATAATATCTACTATACCTGCTGCCCACAATAGTGTAGGAATAAGTATAGCCGCTCCTGTGGCAATTGTTAATACGGCAATAATTACCGCAGCAGTCGCGCCAAAAACTACAAGAGGCACTGACCCTTCATATGTTTTATCTCTTTTAGCGATATGTAGCGTTAATAAAAAATTTATCATCGCCAATAATGCGCCTACGGCAAATAAAATCAAGCCGAGATAAAAAAATGGATGCCCTGGTAAAGGATAGTAAGATGTAAATAATACATCTGCTCCGCCTATCAATATTATATAGTCTACCAACACTGCTCCAATCACCATCAGTAAAAAACCTGCCCATGCGAGCCCTTTTGAAAATAATCTTGAATTCAAAAGAGATGTGCTAGCAAAATATACAATCGCTACTTCTAGAAAAATGATCCAGAATAATAGCATGTTAACACCATGTAGCGTCAAAACTCTGTAAAACCAATCAGCTGGCAATAAATGAACTGCCGGCCAACGTGTTAAAGCAAGCAAAATTGCCGCAACTGCTCCTACTAATAGAAACACTACAGCAAAAACTGCGTGAAGCTGAATAAACAAAGAAGCTGTGTTACAAACGGGTAATCCGGTTGTATCACATGTTCTTGATTCATTGCTTCGAAAATTTCCTTTTAGAAATCCTGGAATTGCACTCATATTTACCTCACTCTACAATTATTTTACCGGTCATCACATGATGTCTTGCGCCGCAAAACTCATTACATACAATGTTAAATTCACCTGTTGAAGTAGGTGTAATTTCTAACACGTGATCATATCCCGGTAGAATTTGAAAGTTCATATTTATCGGCTGAACTGAAAACCCATGCTGATAATCGGTAGAAGATATATGAAGGGTATATTTTTGCCCCTGTTTTAACTTCAATATAGGATACCATATATAACCCCCGCCCATTAAATAAGCGTGGCCGCCTGGATTAGGCTGCACTATAGGTATATTTCCTAATTTACCAACTGAATTTGTTTCAACAAATTTTTGAACTCTCGCGCTGAAATCTTCTGGTTTCACTTTATAAGATTCACCTCTTGAATTCTGCTTACCCGCTACATGCCAATAAGGCATCATCACTGACATTATAAGACACCATACGATACCGATAGCAATCCAGTTTCTTTCGCCTTTATCGGGTGCCTTAAACCAGTCTTTTTCTGGAATCAAAAAACTCATAAGTTACTCCTTATTATGGTAATGTCGCAGGTGGTAAGGACATAACCTCAACCAATCCCCAAACTGTATATGATAGTGTTGGAACAACAATCCCTAACACTAACAATAACCATGGATTATCCATTAGTTTTTTTAACCAATGATCATTTTCATTTCCCATAACTTTCCTCCTTTTTCAATTATTAATAATCTTTACGGCCGAATGCATAGAAAAAAAAGTTTTATACATCGCGGCCAAAATTACAGACAGAAAAATTAATCCGCCTATAATTGCAATAAACCCGCCTAGGCCCATCATTGTTAGCCCGGCATAATCTACCAAACCCTTTACTTTTTGTTCACTGCCATAGACTTTTCTACCCATACCCTGTGAACCGGCAATAGCAAAGCCAATTGAAAACAAGGCCTGCCCAAAACCAAAAATAAATGGTTGATAAGAGACAATTTTTGAATTATAAAAATGTGGTAAAGAAAAATTTAACATTTTTATTAACAAAAATGAGAACGTCATAAAGGCTACCGTTACGGCGCCTATAGAGGCATGGTAATGCGCAGGAACCATCGTATCTGAACTGCTGATTAATGCCCCTAATAAATAACCTAGTACTGTTAACAGTACACTAATAATGAATCCATTATATCGAAAATCTTGAAGCTTTAATTTATAATTTTCTTTATTTTTAATAATAAATTTCACACAATATATAAAAACTACTGTAGTAAAAGGAAAAATACCCCATCTCATTAAATTAGTATAAATATCTCTAAAATCATTTGTAGCAGGATTATGGGTATACGAATAAGGAAGAAAAGCAAGCACTGGTAAAATATACAAACCAGATAATATAAAAAAATGCTTTCTTGCGATTGGATAGCTTCCGGTTAAAGAATAAAGTAAAAAAATCCATATAGAAACTTTTATAATTTCTGAAGCAAATTGTAATATATGTCCGCCGCCCCAAAATAAAATTTCATAATAAACGTCTGTTCTTAATGATGTATCGATATTTACATATGAAATTACAAAAGTCTGAAACGCTATAAAAATAAGTAATACAGCTATTTTTATACCGGGCAAATAGGACATATCAGAAAAATCTTTATTTATATTTTTTTGCTCATACATTAGCCGAGAATCTAAAAAAGAGAAAAAAATTCCAGCAGAAAACATTAGTAAGCCCGCTATAAATACTGAGTTATCAACTACAGGAATGTAGTTAGATAAAATAGGTTCTGAACCCGTAACCCCTGGTGAAATAGCCATCATGCCAACACCACATACAGATATGCCAAAATACAACTTGTTAAAAAAACCATTTTCTCTTTCGCCAGGAATTAAAACATAAAAAAGTGACGCAATAAACGAAAATACCCATACAATAAGAGCTAAATCTACATGAACAACAAGCCCTCGCTTAAAAAATAAAGGATCTGTAATAAAATCGCTAAAAAGAGGGGTTCTTGCTATGATTAAAAATAATGAAAACAAGCCAGCTAAAACCAGACTGCCGATAGCAAGCGAAAACCACTTTACAGCATGGCTGTAATTAGGATTGTCTTTTTCTATTTGAGGAATTATACCCTGCATAAAAATAATGATTTATATTAAAAAAATAATACCTTTGCAGTATGCAAAATCAAAAATGAACTCTATTGTAAATGATTTTTTTTATAAATTAAAGTTCATATGCTTTTTTATGCTTGTTTCTTAACCTATGTTAAGTTGTATTGTTTGTTTTTTATTTTTTATCTTTAATGTAAGTCTATAATATATTATTAGCAATGAATAGAAGACTTGAGAAAATAAAAATTAAAATAAACTCTATTCCCACCCAGCCCGGATGCTATCTTTGGCTGGCCGAAGAAAAAAAAATTAAAAATAATACAATTCTATATATAGGCAAGGCAAATAATTTAAGAGTAAGAGTACGCCAATATTTAAAAAGCGAAGAATATAAAACCAGATTTTTAATGTCGAAAGTTCAGGATATTGACTACATTGTTACCTCAAATGAAATGGAGGCACTGCTTCTTGAGAGCAATTTAATCAAAACACATAATCCACCATACAATATAAGGCTAAAAGATGATAAACGCTATCCCTACTTATGCCTCACCATGGGAGAAGTTTTCCCCAAGCTAATTATTACCAGAAAAAAAACAAATATGAATCATATTTATTTTGGTCCTTTTTCAGATGCAAAAGCGGCCAGAAATACAATGACTTTAATTGAAAAAATTTTTCCTATTAGAAAAAGAGCTTTAAAGCTACCGCTAAAATCTGCCCAAAAACCCTGTTTGAATTACCACCTGAAACGCTGCTGGGGACCATGCACAGGCAAAATAGATACTGAAGAATATAAAACAATGGTTTTACAAATTAAAGACTTTTTAAGCGGCAAAGATTTCTTAGTTCAAAAAAACTTAAGAAATAAAATGATTGAATATTCAAAAAAATTAGAATTTGAAAAAGCGGGCCGCATAAGGGATATACTTACTGATATAAAAGAAACAACAAAAGATCAAAAAGTACATGGAGAAAACAGTGAAAAAAACTTTGATATAGCCGGGCTATTTGTTGCAGCTGAAGACTCTATATTTAGTGAAATTCAATTAGATAATAATGAAAACACAAATGAAACAAAATTTTACGGCCAAATAGTATTGCTAAAAATTAGAAACGGTAACTTAATAAGCAAAGAAAATTACGCCATGACTGAAAATCTTTTTATTAATAATAATTCGCCTGAAAAAGTACGAAAGAAACAAATATATCAGCTTTATATAGAATCTATAAAGGCATTTTTTTTAGATTATTATATGGAAATTTTTGATTTTCCCGAAAAAATTTTTCTTTCTCATCACTTGAATGACATTAAATATTGGGAAAAATTATTTAAAGAAAAATCTAATAAAAAAATAGAAATATTTTGCCCAAAGCGGATAGCAAATAAAACTAAAAACGAATATGATGAGATACATGATTTAATGAACATGGCAGTTAAAAACGCGGAACTTACTTTGCGCGAAAGAATATTATCAGCAAAATCAAGAAGCCGCCAAACAGGTCTTCGTCAAATTCAAAAAATATTAAAGATAGCAAAACCCATAGAATTCATAGAATGTTATGATATTTCAAATATTTCAGGAAGAGAAGCTGTAGGCGCTGGTATTTCACTTAAAGACGGCCTCATTTACAAAAGCGGATATCGAAAATATCGAATAAAAACTCTTGAAAGTCCAAACGATCCCGCTATGATATATGAAGTACTAACGCGAAGACTTAAGAAGATTAATGACTCGAAAATTAGTTTACCAGATTTAATTGTAATTGACGGAGGACGAACACAACTTAACGCCGCCATAAAAGCCCGGAATGAAAATTCAATAAATATACCAATTATAAGTCTTGCTAAAAAGAATGAAGAAGTCTATCTTGAAAACAATCAAATACTACAAATGGATAAAAATAGCCCCGGTATGCTTATACTGCGTCTTGCCAGAGATGAAGCTCACCGGTTTGGATTATTATATCATAGAAATTTAAGAATAAAAAGGAATCTTTCATCTGTCTTAGATAATATAAAAGATATTGGAGATATATTAAAGCAAAGAATATCAGTTGAACTTAGAAAAATTGATTACCAAAACGAAAATATCACTACCATAACGAACCGTCTGCTGCAAATCAAAGGGATAAACAAATTAAAAGCTCATCACATTGCCCATAAATTACTAAATAAAGAAATTGAAAAATAAATTTATTATAAATCTGCTATTTCATCTTCAATTTTTTTGCACTTTTTTTCAATTTCAATAATTTGATTCATCAAATCTTTAACGGTTTCATCTGAATATATATCTTTTTTTTCTTTATATAAATCATGTGTTAAATCGCCCAAATCTGCTAAAAGGTTTTGCAACTTTCGGTGTTCCACAAATAAATCTTTTTTATACTGCGCGTAACTAATACCATCTTTACCTTTATGCATTATTGTTTCGGTACCTGTTTTTAATTCTTCAATAGCAATATCGAAACCTTTTCTTAAAACATCTTTTACTTCTGCCCAGTAGCCCATTTTTTCTCCTTCATTTAAATGATTATAATAAATTTAATACAATTTACAAGATAACGGCAATTATTTGTATTATTGTTACTAATACATATCAATATATATTATACCAAAAACTATAATTAACATTTATAAGGGGCTGTGTAATAAGTAAGATTTTTAACGCAGAGGCGCAAAGAACGCAAAGGAAAAGTGTTGAATTTACGGATTTCTCTGCGTCCTCCGCGTCTT
>JAOUOS010000079.1 GCA_029880285.1 Spirochaetia bacterium | reverse complement strand
TTGCCGCTGGTTAAAACCAACCTTACTGCTTCTTTCTTAAATTCATCTGTGTAATTTTCTTTCATGGTAAACTCCTCATATTAAGTTCACCTAAACATACTGTCCATTAAAACGGGGATGATTCAGTGTAAATATTTTTCGAACAAGGAGGTTCGAAAAAATGAAAATTGCTTGTAAAGATAGCCTTATTCTATCTACTGATAATATTGTGAAGCATTATATTGTATAATCATTACAGGAGAATAATTATGAGAAAATTTATATTTAATTTTTCATTTTATTATTTAGCTATATTTAACTCGTCAGTTTTTAGTCAAGAAAAGGAGATTCAGATTGATTATAATAATAAAGAATATGTTTTATATGCAAATATGAATGGATATAAAGGCAATGAGAAAATTATTATAAAAACTCAAAAAATAAAAATTGATGAATACGATACTGAGTTTAAGTTAATAATAGAAATTTATGAAAAAAATAAAAAAGTTTTTGAATACAATTATGATCAAGGAGACCGTCTAGGTGACCATTATGTTCATTATTTGAAAATCGTAAATTTTAAAGGACATACCGTTGCCAGTAATCGAGATATAATATTTTTTATGGTAGCAGGTTGCGAAGCTCATCTTCATATGTTACATTATAAAAGAGAGAGATTGCGAAATAGTCATAAATCGGAAGGAAAATATTTATTTAATAAATACATAGCACAAGTTGTTGGTTGTTGAAAAGAAAAATCATTCGTAAATTTAGGATAAATATTAATGTATGTAGAGTATTAATATATAAATATAGGAAAGGTTAATATGAAAACAATTAGAAATATTATTATAATCAATAGTTTTATCTTTTTGATTATTTCTATATATTCACAATCTCAAAATAATAGAAAATTAATTTCATATAATAATGGATTTATATTATTTGAGCGGAAAGTGGGAAAGGGGAATACTGAATTAACAATTAAAAAATTAAGTAAAAATAAGAAAATACAAAATGTTAAAAAAGTTAATAATACACACGCTGTTACTTTAAAGGAACCAAATAAATTATTTTTATGTTGGATTATGAATGGAGCTTTTAATCAAGATAGTTATCAAATTATCGATATCGAATCTTTTGCTTCAAATATTTTAAGAATAGAGCCAATCCCACTTTCGGATGAAGCAGAATGCCTTATTGAAGAAGATGAAAGATATTTTATGTTATATGATGATTTCCCTACAAGAAATTTAATGCATATATTTGATGCACAGGGAAATTATATATTGAAGAAAAAAATGCCATTTAATTACAAGGTAGAAATAAATGGCAAGGAATATACCTTTAAAAAAGGTAATTCATTTGGTGGTTTTCTTCCAAATAGGGATTGATATTTGTATTACTGATTTAGGATTGTCGCCAAAATCAAATAATTATGAATGATAAATCATTAATATACTTATCTAATATTATTTTTTCAGTAAGTGTAGATTAAATTCTAATGATAAAAAGCGCCACACGAGGTGGCGCTCTTTCCTGATTTATATTAAGCACCATGGCCCGCTAACGAAAAATCTTAAAAGTCGTTGCAAATCGTTTTTGTAGGCCTGATGAGGGCGAATTAACCTCAATTCTTGCCCAAAGAAGGCCGTTAAGCAAAAACGATTTGCAATGAGTTTTGCGACAAGGCACAAATACTACTTTACAATTTATCTATAAACAGTAAATCTATTTTTGGAATAAATCTGTCGCAAAACCGAGCAGCCCGATCAGGGCGCGCAGTTTTTAAGATTAGTTATCAGAAGTTTTGCCGAAAAAAATAACTTTGAACTATGAATTAGATATATACTATAGTGCAAACTATATTGCAGGAAAAATATCAAGAAAAATATATACAGACTTTGTATATTGATATAAGTTTAACTGAAAAAGGAACATTCTATGACTAATGATGAAGCAAGAAATTTAATTAAAGTTACTGTAAGTGATATTTCTAAAATACAAAATACGAAAGAAATTGAAAGCAAGATTTCAACTTTAAATTCCCTGATTATGGATATACCTAATTTTAATTCAGATTTGTACCAAGGAGTTACTTTTGCGATTAGCTTATTGAATAGCAAGATGCAATCAATCAGTAATAAAAGACAGTATTTTATAAATATTACAATAGCATTAGCGGTTTTACTAAATGGCTTCATCTTAGTAGGTATAAATATTTTAAAATTGTATTAGAAAATTATTAATAATGAAATTATCTAAAAAAAACTATTCTAAAAAAGAGAAAGAAGCATATGAAATTGCATTTAAATTCAAAGAAAATAAAGAATACAAGGAAGCCATAAAAGAATTTAAAAATATAGCTGATAAATATGGCGAAACTAGCGTTGCTTTGGGAATGATTGCTACTTTAGAATATTATGAATTCAATAATATTGAAGAAGCAATTTTTTATGCAAAAAAAACAATAAAGATTAGCCCAAAATCTGAAATGGCTTCAATCGTTTTAGCACACTGCCTTTTTGACTTAAATCTTAAAGAGGAAATGTATAAAGAAATAAAACGATATGTGGCAACTGGAGCCGAGATAAAACTTTATAATACTTTATTTGAAGAAAATAATTTAACCATAAATGATTTTAAATAATTGAACTGAGTATTTCTAAAAGTAAAGCAGTAAATTACATAAATCTTTATGAGATTAATATATCTGCAAAATTTCTGATAACGTCGACGGCTACCAGTAGTTTTCAATTGCTTTTTGTCAGCTTTGTAAGCAACAATAAAGCTCTTTCTTTTGCGCAACAAAGCGTTTAAGCAAAAAGCAATTGAAAATTAGGTCAAGCGTCATACCAATTTCTATTATGAAAATTGATAGTAAAGCGTAAATACTTTTCTTAAATTATATTACAGCGCCGACCCGAGCGACCGCGCAGTCGGGCGCGTAGCTGGTAGCTGTTGTTATCTGAAGGGAACGGCTTAAAATTGTTAATACTTTGCAGAAATCTTTAAGGCATTATATAAAAAAAAATAATTGAAATTTATATTCTTTAAATTATAATTAGAATTGTTATCAAATAAAAGGAAGATTGAAAAAACAATTAAAGATCAAAACCAAACGTACTAAATAATGCCCGGTTACAGGAGTCTTCAAGGATTCATATGAAAAAAATAAAGATCAAAACCAAACTTACAAAAGATT
>JAOUOS010000032.1 GCA_029880285.1 Spirochaetia bacterium | reverse complement strand
AATTTTTGAATATATTGAATTCTTTTACAACAGAATTCGCAAACATTCATCATTGGGATATAAAAGCCCTATGATGTTTGAAAGAAATGCTGCCTAAACAGTGTCCGAAAAAACGGGTGAAGACCACCCGCGGGAAGTCTATTTTTAAAAATTCTTTATATTTTTCGCGATAGGCGGGCGAATGCAAGACGGCGTAAATGTAATCGAGAAGATCAATAGGGGCGAATGTTTTATTGTTGCGCTTCCCCTCGACTCCGCCGTCTGCGTCCAGCTTCGCTTGCAGGGACCGCGATTGGGTGTTCCCCGACTCGGCACGGCTCGTCTCGATACAGACGCGGTCATCGAGTGAATCGCTTTGCGATTTGTATCGAGATGCCGCGTCCACTCGACGACCCGCCCCTCGAGGGGAACCCGCCTCCGCCACAAACCCCAGCCCTAACTTTGCTTCAATCTCTTTAACAATTTCCATATTTAAATTCGGCTTGCGTTGCGGCGTATCGTCAAAGTTAGTTTGCTCGTCGTTATCGGGATAGAGGTAGAGGGGGAATGTATTAGCGTTATCTAAGGAAGAAACAATACTCTTGTCCGTAATTTTGTTTGTAATAAAATAATTATGAGCATCAATATCTCTGCCGATTTTTACTAAATTTAATGCAAAATTCTTTTTTAATAGATTATTCATTATTTCTTGTCTACCCCAATCTACAAGCAAATCTGTATATGCAATATACCTATTATCAAAAGGTCGATAGGCAATTAAATTTAATATTTTACTAATGTTGATATTTTTAATATTTTGTCTCGATTGTGCTAATTGCCAACCTCTTGTATCACCTTTTAAATATTTTCCTTGAGTTTTGTGCCCAAAATATTTTTCTCTAATATAATTATCATTAAATTCACTATTTGAAAAATCAACTAATCTATCTTTTAATTTCTCTTTTTCAAAATCAATGACAAAAAAATCTCTAGCTGTAGTAATCCCCATTGATTGATTTATAAATAATTTTGTTATTAAAATACCATTCTCATATTGACTTCTTAGATCCTCATTTTTTTCCTTAAAAAAGTAATATGGTTGTTTACTTTTAATATTTAAGTATTTAACGTCTTTATAATTATTTATATTTAACTGTTCATATTTATAGTCTCTTTTGCCCCAAAGGTCATAGAAAAAAATAGAAGCAAGGTCGGACTCTCTTTTTTTGCCTGTCTTACAAAAAATATTTATTGAAACACCCTGCTGAATTTCAAAAACATTTTCATCTTTAATATTATTTGGAACTATTTCTTTTTTCTTCGAATTGCCATGTAAATCTAAGATATAAATTTTATCAAATGTATTTAATAAATGTTTACGCATTCCCCTAAACGTTGGGTTTTCCAAAAAACTATGATTACATATATATGCTAAAATTCCCTCTTTGTTTTTATCTATAAAATATTCACCAAATCTAATAAATTTTACATAATCATCTTGAAGCCAATGTTTCTTTTCACCAAAATGTTTACCGTCAACATATTTATAATCTTCAATTAGTGAAGTTATCCATTCTCCCATGTTAGAAGAAATACCGCTATACGGAGGATTCCCTAACACCACCTTCACCGGAGTATCTCTTTTCTTCGTTGGCCTCGGTGGCCAGCCAGCTGGCAAAGAGGGTGCCTGTGTCGGGATGGTGTTCTTCAAGAGAGTTGGTCAGGTAAATATTAAAACGCTGTTCGTTTTTTGTGGGTTTGTAGCCGGTTTCCTGCAGTAGCAAATCGAGCTTCAAATGCGCCATGGCGTATGAGGCCATGAGAATTTCAAATCCGTTCAGGCGGGGTATCAGATGTTCATCCACATAATTGTTCCACACGCCCTGCTGGCCCTTAAAACGCGCGTAAATTTGTTTTACCACCTCGGCCAAAAAGGTGCCGGTGCCGGCGGCGGGGTCAAGAATTTGCACTTTGTGAACCTCAAATACCTCTTTGCCTTTTTTCGTGGCCGTGTCCTCAACCTGCCTTTTTATTTTTACTTTTGAGGTATTGGCCATACTTCAACCGGCAATTTACAAAATGGTTTTGTCTTTGCAATATTTAAATGAATTTTTTCTCTGGCACGCGGCTTTGGTTCATTCACCAGAGGTGCGCGAAGCACAGGCTCATCACAAATAGAACATGGTATTGCCATGTTGTCAAGTGTGCTGAATTCTCAATCAGCAATTAAAAAATTACAAATCCCGCCCTTAGAGAAGAAGAAAAGAAAAATTGGCTTTGATCAGGAAAAAGAGGCGAGCTGTTAAAACCAAGGTTCTGGTTTTCGCCTTTAACAGAATAAAGAATTACGGCGAATGTGGGGGATTTGTTTTCTCGTTATAAAAAATTTTATTGACCGGTTCATATCGATCTTATAATATTCAAATATACAATGAGACTACCCAATGGTAAAAACTGTTATATTGATGCTCGTAAAATAAATGATTATTGCCTTAATATTTATCATCCAAGGGGAAAGCATAAAGCAATACTTTTTGAAAAATTACTTGGCATTTCAAAAGAAAATTCAAATGAGTTAATTTACTGGCTTAAACAAGCAGTTTTAGAAAATGATGCTTTTGAACAAAATAGTGATAAATTTGGTAAGTGGTATTATATTGATATTAAGAAATTTGATAATCAAAATGTTATCATAAGAAGTGTATGGATAATAAAGGTAAACGAAAACTTTCCAAGATTTGTAACATGTTATATTATATAATAGGAGTTGAAAATGAATGATTTTAAATTATTCGATGTTGTTGCCTTGACCGAAAGTTTACCGCAGGAAAAACTGAAAAAAGGTCATGTTGGCACTATTGTAGAAGTTTTAAATTCAAATACTTTTGAAGTTGAATTTTCTGATAATGAAGGTAAAACATTTGCCGTAACAACTATTACTTCTGATAAGCTTTTGCAACTATCATATCAGGCGGCTGTTTAACACTCTCGGTAACATTAATACCCCATGGCTCTGTAAATGCATTCGACAAACTCAGGAAAGTTAAACCGCCTTTAACAGAATAAAGAATTATATAAACGACTCGCATGAAACTTAAATATTTCGCAAAAAGTTTTATCTACAACAAAACAACCCATGATAAAAAAATAATCAGAAAGAAAACCATCCAGCATAAACTTTGAAACAGTGTATTGTTTCTTTTAATATTATACTTTATTAAAAAGACACCAAGCAAAACACCGCTTAGCATACCAAAAACGTGGGCAAAGATATCGGTATTTTTACCAGAAATTCCCATAATGGCAAAAAGGCCCAATAAGGCTAAAAGGGGCACTAAAAATGCGTCGCGCATTTTATTTTCACTTTTTAATCCGCTTTGAATTCGAATAGAGGCTAAAATTCCCAGAATGCCAAAAACAGAAGTAGAGGCGCCAATAGAGAGGTGAGGCTGGCTGTTAAATAACAAATGAAAAAGAGCGTTAAGAAAATTACCAAAAATGCCGCTGAATAAAATTAATATCCATCCCCAGCCAGAACCGGTTTCTTTGGTTAAAAGAGGAGCAAAAGCCATAATGGCAATAACATTGCTGAGTAAATGATTAAAATCACCGTGCAAAGTTAATGCCGAAGCTGTTCTTAAAAATTCTCCAGATACTATTTTAAAATTATTGGCGGCGCCGGCATTAAGATAATTTGAAACAAGACCTTTTTTTTGAAGTATTATGTGAAATAATGATAATAGTAAAGAAATAATAACCGCGTTATAAATAAGATAGGCGGTTTTTGTTATTTTTTCAAAACCTGTTTTTTTCTTTTGTTGTTTATCTTTTAGATAATGTTCCCATTCTTCTCTTGCGTGAAGAAAATCCAGTTCGTGAAAAATAAAAAAGATTCTGCTGTTTATTATTTTAGTTTCAAAAGGAATTTCTGCCGCCCCTAAGTAAGCGGTGAATTCTTTTTCTTCTTTTTTAGAATTTATTTCTATGGCAAAAAAAGAATGCTTAAATTTATAATTTTCTGTGGAATCTATGAAATTATAACTCATGGTATGAAAAATTGAAAGTATTTATATGCGAATCATTTTTACAATTAAGTTTTTACGTGCATTAACATTAAATATAAAGATTTTTATATTATTATGCGAATATTTATCACAAATAATACTTTTTCGATACTGAAAATACAACTATATGCCCATATAAATAAATAATAAAATATAGACGAAGCATTTAACTAAATAATCTTGTGAAAAAAAGAGTATATTGAAGAGGGCCGTGTAATAAGTCGGTTATTGAGTGTTTTCTGCCTCATATACCTTTGGTAAGCTTGGCTTGCGATACGAAAAATGCCTTATTTTCGGCATTTTTATCGGGCCTTTAGCCGGCTGTGGTAACAATGAACGGCTGAAAATATATCGAAATACAACTTATTACACGGCCCCAGGTGGTTATGCAAGAAAAAAAAATATCTGTTTTACTTGTTGAAGATAATGAAATTCAAAGAAAAATTATAAAAGAGATATTTAATAATATACCCAATAATTATAGCTTAACGGAATGTAAATCGGCAGAAGAAGCAATTCAACTTTTAAAAATAGAATCAAATATTTTTAATGTAATACTAACAGATAATTTTTTACCGGGCATATCGGGGGTTGATTTTTGTAAGTATATTAATAAAAATAATATCAACATACCTGTAATTTTTTTCACGGGAAAAGGCAGCGAAGAAATCGCGGCAATGGCCCTAAAAGAAGGGGCCTATGATTATTTAGTAAAAGAATCATTTCTTACAGATTATGAAGTATTGGTTCAGGCAGTAGAAAAAGTACTCATAACTCACAGTAAATTTATTCAAAAACAAAATCTAGAAGAAGCCATAAGAGAAAGCGAAAAACGTTATCGCACATTAATAGAGATGTCTCCTTATGGTATTCTTATTCACAATGGGGTAAATATTTTATTCGCGAACAATATGGCGGCCTTATTATTAAAGGCGGCTAATTCTGCCGAGTTAATAGAAAAAAATCCAATAAATTATTTTAATAAAATTTCACAAAAAATTGTTAAAGAACAGTTTATGTCATTAGCCGAGGGAGAAAAAATTAAACCGGTCTTAGAAGATAAAATTCTTTGTTTTGATGGTAAGAAAATAGATGTTGAAATAGCAGCATCGTATGTTGAATATAATAAACGCCCGGCTATTCAGGTTGTTTTTCATAATATTACTCAAAGAAAGAATTATCAAAAGCAAATAGAAATAGCGAAAGATGAGGCAGAAAAAGCGGTTGAATTTCAAAATAAGTTTTTGTCAAACTTAAGTCATGAGATAAGAACGCCTTTGAATGCTATTTTAGGTTTAAGCCAAATTTTGTCTGATAAAGTTATTGATGAAGATAAAAATGAATTTATGTATAAAATAAACGCGAGCGGTAGAATTCTTCTTGATTTATTAAATGATATGCTTGAAATTTCTAAAATGAAGGCAAATAAGCTAAGTATTCAATATATTCCTTCTGATATAAAGTTACTATTTACCGAAGTAAATTCTATATTTGAACATTCGATATCTCAAAAAAAATTAAAACTTATTTTAGAAATAAATAAAAAAATGCCAAAAATTTTTATTCTCGATGAAAGACGCCTGAAACAAGTTTTAGTTAATTTAATTGGTAATGCCGTAAAATTTACCCATAAAGGTAAGGTAAAAGTAAAAGTGGGTTTTAAAATAATAAACTGTAAAGAAAATCGAGCCAATTTAATTTTTTCAGTTGAAGATACGGGTATTGGTATTCCCAAAAATCAGCAAAAAATGATTTTTAATGAATTTACCCAGCAAAAGGATCAGTGTGTAAGTTATGGCGGCATAGGCTTGGGGCTTAACATAACAAGGCGTTTGGTTGAGGCCATGAACGGCGAAATTAGTTTAAAAAGTAAACAGGCAGAAGGCAGCAAATTTACGGTAGTTTTAAAAAATTTAAAGTTTTATGAAAAAATACCTCTTATACTAAACAACCAAGAGACTTTAATTTCAGGTAATAAGAGCAAAAAATGTAAGGCATGTACGGTTTTAATTACAGATGATGTAGACACTAATCGTCTATTACTTAAAAAATATTTAGATTTTCCTACAATACATATTATAGAAGCGGTTAACGGTAAAGAAGCTATTGAAAAAGCAAAAAAATATCATCCCAACTTAATTCTTATGGATATTAGAATGCCGGTAATGGATGGTGAAGAAGCAATAATGCATCTAAAGAAAAGTAAAAATTTAAAAAAGATACCTATAATTGTAGTAACGGCCAGTACTGTTGATGAAACCAAACGAAGGCTTAAAAATTATTGTGACTCTTATTTAACAAAACCTGTAAATAAGAGCATATTTATTCAAGAAGTTTCAAAGTTTATTTCTGTTGTTTCTCAAAATTAAATTTTCAAATGCTTATCAATTAATTCATTATCTTTTTCTGACATTCCAGGGGGGTAGTCAAATCCGCCTTTTTTATAGGGATTACATTTTAAAATACGTTTTGTGGTAAAATAAAAAGCGTATGGCATTGGTAAATAAAGAAAACAAAGATAAGCGTATCCAGAACAAGTTGGATAAAACCGGCATTGATTGCCATACGCGGGGCTTAAGAACTTTCTGTAAAAGCGAATTAGGGCCAAAATTAACGATCGAACAATACCCCATCTTAGTTTTAAAGGATGCTTATTTTTATTGTTTTTAGCGGTTTCTGGTATTACAATTTTTTGTTTCATACTTTGACTAATTATTTAATATTTTTAATATATTATTTAATAAAAGCGTTATATCTTCCTGCCTTTTTTCATATGAAATTACAGCAAATTCTGGTTTTGGCAGCACTGCCATTTTCGCGCTTGTATTTTTTAAGTTAAAAACCTGTCTTGCATTTTTAAAAACCTCAAAAAAACCTGCTCTTAAGATTCTTTTTAGATGATTTCTTTCAACTGCTTTTTTTATTTTTTTAGGTATTGCCCATAAAATTTCTAAAGGCAACAGGTTTTCTTTTTTTGTAATGATTACTTTGGCCATTAAATATTTTGATTTAATAGCTATACTTTTATTGAATATGTTTTCAATATCTTTTTTCGATTTGATACTGATAAACAATTCTTTTTGTTTCAATAGATTATCTTACTATATGAAATCTTCGGTATTCGTCAGATACAGTAAGCTTTGCTCTGCCTTTTTGACGTCGTCTTTTTAAAACTCTACGTCCCGCTTTAGTAGCCATGCGCGCGCGAAAACCTAGTTTTCTGGTTCTTTTTGTGTTTGAAGGCTGAAATGTCATTTTCATGACAGACAAATTATGTTTTCTTGACGTTGTGTCAATGAAATAAATACACATTCGTTTAATGTCAAAATCACATAATTATTTATCAACAGCGGTTCAATTGATAGATACCAGTGAAATTCGAAAAGTATTTGATTTAGCCGCTAAAATTGAAAATCCTATAAATTTATCAATAGGGCAGCCCGATTTTCCCGTGCCTGAGCCTGTTAAAGAAGCCTTAATAAAAGCCGTTAAAGAAGATAAAAACGCTTATACTCAAACGCAGGGTATTTTGCCTTTAAGAGAAGCGATAGCCCAATTTTGGGAAAATAACGATAAGGTAAGCATTCACCCCGATAATATAGTTGTTTCTGCCGGTGTCGCTTCTTTATTGTATCTTTTATTTGATGTATTATTTGACAAGGGGGATGAAATTCTTCTTTCAGACCCATATTTTTTGATTTATGAAGCCTTGGCAAAATACCATCAGTTAAAAATTCATTATATTAATGAAAATTTTACAGAGGCCCATTTATTTAATTTGTTAGAAAAAAATCCTGATTCTAAAATAAAAGCATTCTTTTTTTCAACCCCTTCAAATCCCAGCGGTAAAATTGTAACAAAGGAACAAACAGAAGCCCTTGCTAAATTTTCGCGAAAAACCGGTATGCTTCTAATTTCTGATGAGATATATCGGTCATTTGACTATGATAATAAGTTTGTTTCTACGGCGGCTTTTTGTCCTGAAAACACAATAACATTGGGAGGATTCTCAAAATCTCACGCTATGACAGGTCTTCGCGTGGGATACATGGGGGCCCCTGAAAGTTTGTCCCATATTCTTCAAAAAACAGCCGCTCTTCAGCAGTATTCTATTGTGTGTTCACCTCATCCGGCACAATGGGCGGCACTTACTGCTTTAAGTTATCCTATTTCAAATGAACTTGAAATAATGAAAAAAAGAAGAGCGCTTGTAATAAAGCATTTAAAAGGCAGTATAAATTATAATTATCCAGATGGAGCTTTTTATATATTCCCTGAAATACCGCAAGACAGCCAAAAATTTGTTGAAACAGCGGTTAAAAACAGGCTGTTGATAGTACCCGGATATATTTTCAGCCAGAATAGAAAAACTATAAGAATAAGCTATGCTCAAAAAGAAGAAGTATTAGAAGAAGGTTTAGAAATATTTAAAAAATTAGTTCATGAATGTTAAATATAAAAAAGTTTTCAATAAATTTTAATGCAGAAAAATAAATAATTTTATGGAACTAGAAGCAAAAATAGAATTGTTGAAAAATCCCAAATTTCAGCTGCCACAAATAAACGCATACCATGAAATACATTCTTTTTTATGGCCAGAAATCATCTTGAAACTAATTAAAAAATATCCGCCGCAAAAATTTATTATTCAGGAAGATTTTTTTTATGAGCATCCCTCATATAATATGAAAAAAAAAGATACACTTTTAAGAAACCGAAAAGAGATTATTTTTGATATCGAATTTAAAAATAAAGAACCTGTTGAAAAAAATTTAATAACATTTAAGGGAGCAAAAGAAAAATCAAAATATAAATTAAGAGAAGAAATTGAATTTATTGCAGATGAAAAAATTTGGGATATTTTTGAAAAACTTGATTTTAAAAAATCAATATCAGTAAAAAAATATAGATGGATATCAGAAATAAAAATACCGGTACCGGTTTTTTTGTGTTTTGATCAAATTAACGCGATAGGCGCTTATCTTGAAATTGAAATAAAAAAAGAAGATAAGATTAATGAAGATGCTTTAAAATATTTAGATAAATTTTTAGAAAGTGAAAAGTTGAATACTTTTAAATTTGAAAAAAAATCATACGCGGCGTTATTAGCGAAAAGAAAATAGTGTTATACTTTTATATTGTTTTGTTTAATATATTCGGCTATTTCGTTATCCATTTTACCTATGTGATTAATTATCCATCTTAAAATTTCTTTATTTGTAGTAATAATAGTCGTAATAGATAAATGTTCATTTTCAATTTCGGTTTTTAACTTTTTTATTTTTGCCTTATATTCCATATGCGCGTTTAGATGCTGTTGAAATTTGGGATACTTTATTTGAGTTTGTAATTCTTCTTCATCGTTAAAGTGTTTTTCTACGTACTTTTCAAGAAAAGTTAACATTTTTACAATTTCATCTTGTTGGTTGCCTTTAGCGCATACTTTCATGTAATTGCTAAATTTTTCAATTAATTCTTTATGTTGTTCATCAATTTGGGGTACACCAATAGCGTATCTTGCATTCCATTCTATAGACATATATTTATTCCTTTGAATTTTATTTTTGTAATTACAGCTAAATATTTATCACTTATTACAATGTCAATTTTTTATTTGATTTTATATTGTAATTTAAGCCGCGTAGAATAAAACGCGGCTTAAATTTATTAAGAGGAATAATTATAAACTGTAAGCAAAGCTTAATGAAACAGCGGCTTTTAATGCCTGCTTATCAATTTCGCTGCCGTCTACGCCTATAGTTTTATCAAGGTCTTTACCATACATTCTATAGCTTATTAAAGCCGAAAGTCCTGCTGACATTTTATCAGATATTGAATAACTAACGGGTATAGAAATATCAAGATGCGATTTTAATCCATCGGCAAAATCAGCTCTATCTTCTTCATTGGTTAGATACCATAAATTGTAAGAAACTGAAGGCTCTATGCTTATAGCGCCGCTTTCAATACCATGACCAATGCCAAAGCTGTAATATAACGTACTGCCGCCTAATGCGTCAGCAGCTGCCACAGATACAGAAGGGCTTAGCATAACAGGAGCAGTGTATCCGAAAACTAGTTCACTGTAAGTGCTCCCGCCGGTAGGATACGCGTACATAATATACGCCGCCGACCATGAACCTGCTTTGTTGTCAAATTCGTATCCTGCTGTGAAATCTACTTCATCTGCATATCGTAAAGCGCCTTTTTCGTCATCACGCTCAGTAGCATTGTATGCCATCCATATATTAAATGACAAACCTTCTATGGGTGACGAATAAGTAAGAGAAGGCATTAAAGAGGGAGCCATATTAAAAGCGCCGTCATCTTTTTCGTCTGCCTCGAATTTGCCCGCGTAAACATCTATACCCCGCCACATATATGTTGTGGCAACGTCTAAGGCTATATCAACAGAAGGGCCTTCTTCTTGCGCGGGTTTTGCTTCTGCCTTTGGGGCGGGAGCATCCTGGCTAAAAACCGCTTGCGATACGCTCAAAAACGCCACCGCGGTTATAATTGTAAATATTCTTTTTCTCATTTTTTTCTCCTTTGAAAGGTAGGCGTGTGCCGCGAAGCTTTCATCGCTTCTTTTGATTTTTCAATCAGAAGAAGCGATACAGGCAAATAACATCGAATTTTGCTTCGCAAATTCACTCATTCGCTATCCTTTTATTATATTTTGAGTAATATATTTATTTCGGTTAATTATAATAAAAATGAAAATTTACGGCAACAAATATTTTAGTAATATATTTTAAATTATAATTACTTTATATTTTTATTTAAATAAGAAGCCGCTTTTTTAGAAGCGCTGCCTTTGCCTAAAGATTTTTGAACAGAAATTAATTTTTTACGCATCTCTTTTCGGTAATTATCATTAAATAAAATATTTTTTAATTCGGGCAGTACGTTCTTTATAGTCATGTCATGCTGCAAAAATTCTTTCGCTAAAAAATCTTTATATAACATATTTACCATGCCAATGTAAGGGATTTTAACTACTTTTTTGCCAATCATAAATGTAAGCGTAGAGGTTTTATAAATAATTAAAAAAGGAGTTTCAAAAAGAGCGCATTCTAATGTAACGGTTCCCGAGCACGCAACGGCGGCATCGGCCCATAATAAAGTATGATGAGTGCCTTTATTTGAAATTGTAATATAAGAGGGCGGGTTAAAATTTCTAATTTTATTTTCTATAGATTCAGCCGAAGCGGGAATTATAAATTTTGCCCGGCTATTTTCTTTACGCAGGCTTTTTGCTAATTCAATTAAAAAAGGAAGATGTCTGTTTATTTCAGAAATTCTTGAGCCGGGTAAAAGCGCGATATTCGGATTTTTTTTTATTTGAGAAGCGTTTCTAAATGAATTTTTTTTTATTTTATATTTTTCTAAAGACGCTTTTGCCGAATCAACCAACGGGTGTCCCATAAAAAAAGCAGAGGCCTTTTCTTTTTCATATAGGTCTATTTCAAAATCATATAAGCATAAAACAGATTTAAAATATTTTTTTATTTTATATATTCGTTTATAGTTCCATGCCCATATTTGAGATGAAACAACCTTATAGCAGGGAATTTTAAGTTTGTATAACGCGGCGGCCAGGCGAATGTTAAAGCCTGAAAAATCTATTAGTATGGCCGCTTTTGGTTTTCTTTTAGCGGCTTCATTTACAACTTTTCGCATTAGATTTTTAAAGAAAAAATATCTCTTAATGCCTTCCCAAAAACCTATAGTAGCCATTTTATCGCAATGAAATAGAATTTCTGTTTTTTCTTTAGACATATTATCGCCGCCAAAGCCCCAAAAAGAATAATTTTTATATTTTTTTAGTTCGCGTATAATAGAAGCGCCTAAAAGATCGCCCGAAGTTTCGCCAGCGACAATAAGAACCGAAACAGGTTTTGTCATTTTAACGTTCTTCGACCTGGTATTCTTCAAATAAATCTTTTTGATTTGAATAAGTTTCAATCATATCAGAATCTAAAGGTACGGGATATTTGCCGTCAAAACAGGCAATGCAGTAGCGGCGGTTTTGGTCAGCGGCTTCTTTCATGCCTTCAATAGAAAGATAGGCCAGAGAATCGACTCTTAGGTATTTTTTTATTTCTTCAACATTATGACTTGAAGCGATAAGTTCTTTTTTTGTGGGAATATCAATGCCATAATAGCAGGCATAGCATGTAGGCGCAGATGAAATTCTAACATGAATTTCTTTCGCGCCGCTTGTTCTAAGCATTTTTATTATTTTTCTTTGGGTTGTACCTCGCATAATACTGTCATCTACTACAACAACTTTTTTATTTTTTACGACGGCTTCTATCGCGTTATATTTTAATTTGGCCCCAAAGTCTCTTATTTTTTGATCTGGTTCAATAAAAGTTCGGCCAATATAATGAGAGCGAATAAGCCCCATGTGAAAGGGAATTTTTGATTCTCTTGAAAAACCCAGTGCCGCGACTGTTGAAGAATCGGGAACCGGCATTACGACATCTGCCTCTACGTATGATTCTTTAGCTAAAATTTCACCCAGCTTTAATCTTACGTCATATACAGATTTACCAAATACTATAGAGTCGGGGCGTGAAAAATATATGTATTCAAAAATACATAAATTTTCTTTTGCTTTTTCAAAGGGAAAAATAGATCGAATTTCATGATTATTTATAATAAGAACTTCGCCGGGCTGTATTTCTCTTTCATATTTAGCGTCTAAAATATCTAAAGCGCAGGTTTCAGAGGCGGCAACCCATCCGTCATTTTTTTTGCCCAAAACAAGCGGCCTAAACCCGTTAATATCTCTTATAGCGTAAAGAGTGTTTTGGTTTAATATTAAAAGAGAAAATGCTCCTTTTATACGCGACAAGGCAGATAAAAGCGCAGCTTGAAAGTCTTTTTCTGGGCTTCTGGCCATTAGATGAACAATAACTTCGCTATCTACGGTAGTTTGAAATATAGAGCCCTCTTTTTCAAGTTCAAGGCGAAGCTTCCACGCGTTGGTAAGGTTGCCGTTATGTGCCAAAGCCAGCGACCCAAAACGGGATTCCATGCGAATAGGCTGGGCGTTCCTTAAAAAACTGGAACCTGTTGTACTGTAACGGTTATGCCCTATGGCTATTTTACCCTGAAGCTGGCGTAATTTTGTATGAGAAAAAACTTCGCTTACTTTACCCATTCCCGCGAACCTAAAAAGGTGAGTTTTATCTGCAGAAACAATGCCGGCGCTTTCATGGCCCCTGTGCTGAAGCGCGTGTAAACCTAAATAAGCCAAATTTGAGGCTTGAAATAAATTAAAAATTCCCACTATGCCGCATTCTTCTTTAGGATGCCAGCGGTTTTTTTTATGAATATTTTTTTTTATATTTTTACCCGTCTTCATATCAGTTTTCACGGGCTGCTTATGATAGCTTCATGATTGACCTTACATAAAAAAAGAAACGGTTTGACCAGTTACTTTTTTATTATTTCCAGTTGTCTTTAATTTCTGCGCCGGGATAAAAGTCCTGACTTCTGTCAACTAAGAGTATGGGCTGATCAATAATCATACGATAGAAAGCCGGTTCTTCATTAGAAGAACTCATCAGCTTAAAACCTAAAAAATTAAAATCTAATTTATGCGCTTTTTCGGGATTGCGGGCCGCAATATGACGGGGTATTTGTATTTCAATTCTTTCCCATCCTTTAAAATTTAATACGGCAATTTTTACAGGTATTTTTTTATTGTTATAATTTGAAAAAATTGCGTAAAGTGTATGCTGAGCCTTTCGGCTGCTATTTATCCATACGGCAAGCGCTCTGGGTATAGCTTCTATATTTTTTTTAAAATCGAGACTTTCAGGTACGTTTAAAATAATCATATCTTCTCCGGGATTTTGAAAAAATCCCTGAATTTCATAGGAATATTGAGGTTCTTTAATTTCTGCTCTTGAATGGGTTTTTGCCGATCTTTTTGCGTAACTTAAATCGAGTTTGTGCATTAGAGATTTTTTTCTTTTTACCGGATTTTTTGAGTTTCCAGGCGCAGGAATTTTTTTAATAAATTTGTCCGTTATCTCATGCGCCGAACGTTCTTCTATAAACCAATGAATCTTATTTTCAAAATCATCTATAAGGTAAAAGTCAAATTGTTTATCAGGTATGATGCCCACCCAAACAGTTTTTTCACTTTCCTTTATATCCATAAAACTTTCAATGGTCTCACTGAAAGAACTTTTAACCGATACAAAAAAAAAACCGATAAGCAGAATTATTTTCAAAGGAGAGAGTTTGAACATACTATATTCTGCTTATCGGACGGTTTTAAGGTGACCGAAAGTTTATTTCAAATAGGGCATTCAATTTAATAGAGCGCTAGATTAAACATTTTTCAGCAAACTCCCAGTTTACAAGATTATTTAAAAAAGTGTCTATGTAATCGGGTCTTCTGTTCTGAAAATCTAAATAATAAGCGTGTTCCCAAACATCTATAGTTAATATGGCTTTTTTACCACGCGCGACAGGGGTATCGGCATTTGAAGTCTTTTCAATTTTTAACGAGCCGTTATCAAGAACAAGCCAGGCCCATCCGCTGCCAAATTGTGTCGCCGCCGCGGTTTTAAATTCTTCTTTAAATTTTTCAAAACTGCCGAATGATTCATTGATTTTTTCAGCAATTTTACCCGTGGGGCCGCCGCCTCCATTAGGTTTCATACTGTGCCAGAAAAAAGAATGATTATATACCTGCGCCGCATTATTAAAAATACCTGCTTTTGATAAATCACCGGCTGTTATTTTTATAATTTCTTCTAATGATTTTTCGGCAAGATCAGTACCTTCTACCATTTTATTTAAATTCGTTACATAAGCGTTATGATGTTTACCATAATGAAAGCTGAATGTATTCGCAGACATATGCGGCTCTAAAGCATTTTGCGCGTATGGCAGTTGTGGTAATGTAAAAGGTGCCTTTGGTTGATTTATCATTAAATAGTCCTTATTTATATTTTCTTATTAATATTTTTTATCTTTTTTATAACTGTTATGTCATATGTATAAAATAGAGTCTGTTTTGTCAAAAAAAAATATCATTTTAATAAAATATTCGTTATTTAAATGTAATTTTGTTTAAAATTGTAGTTTCATATAAGAATTTATAGGAAACTATGATATACTTTTAAAAAACAAAATCTTGCCGTACTGTTTTTCATTTGTATATTGACTATAATAATATGTTAACTCGTCATAAAGATAAACTGTTTTTTGCTTTGGCCTCTTTCGTATTAATAGGTTCAATAGCTTTGGCGTATATGGTATTTATGTGGGTGCCTTCTGATATGTTTCAGGGTATCGCTCAAAGAATTTTTTACTACCATGTGCCCACGGCATGGGTATCTTTTTTAGGTTTTTTTCTTACTTTTCTTTTCAGCATTTTGTATTTAAAAAAACGAGATTTAACTTATGATAGAAGAGGTCTTGTTTTTGCATCTTTAGGATGGGTTTTTACCACTGGCGTTATGATTACGGGACCTCTTTGGGCAAAACCTATTTGGGGTGATTACTGGAACTGGTCAGATCAAAGATTAATTAGTTTTTTTGTTTTATGGCTCATGTATGCCGGATATTTAATATTTAGAGCGGGTATTGTAGAACCGCATAAAAGAGCAAGATTTTCATCGGTACTGGGTATTATCGCGTTTTTAGATGTTCCTTTGGTTTATTTTGCGATACGAATTTGGAAAACTCCTTCGCATCCGCAGGCGGTTTTTGCGGGTTCGAAAGGCAGCGGACTTTATGATCCTAAAATGAAAATCGCGTTTTTTTTCGCGCTTTTCTTGTTTCACGCTATATTTTTTCTAATGGCCTGGATTACCGCCAGACACTATCTTATTAAACAAAAATTAGCCGAAAAAGAATCGGCGCATGAGGGGTAATTTATTATGAAAAAAAATATAAAAAAAATAATTTTCTGCTGGCTGTTTTTCTTTTCGTGGTCCATTTATTCGCAGGCAGGCAGCGTTGATAATTTACTAAAAGATTTGCCTGAAGGTATAAAAAGTAAATATGAAAAGTTTTTAAGTTTTGAAACAAATGACGCGCGGATGCATTTATCTGAGTTTTCTTCAGATGAGCTTGAGCAGATAAAAAATGCTTATGAAGGTTTATTAAACAAATCTGGAAAGTCAGAAAAAAGAATCTTATGGATTGTAGAAGAGGCAGAAGCTAGAAAAGCCGATAAAATAGCGGCTGATAGATTGTTTTATGTAGCTCTTGCCGTTATTATATTAATGGTTTTATTTACGGGATTTGTTGTATATATATATTTATCGCAGAAAAAATTATTTAATCAGTTATAAGACTAATTATGCTCGGGGTCATGTCTGATACTCATGATAATGAAAAAAACACAGCAAAGGCCCTGAATATATTCCGCAAAAGAAATATAAAAACAATATTGCACGCGGGTGATTTTATATCTTTAAAACTCTTAAGTCAATTTGAAGGTTTTAAACTTTATTTAGCCATTGGTAATTGTGATTTATACGGGCAATCATCTGAATTATTTTTTGTAAGAAATGGCCAGCCAAAGCCTCGTGGGGAACATATTTTAAATATTGAAGGTAAAAAAATTTTTTTAACCCACGGAGATAGCACTCTTTCAATTCAAAGGGCGATTGAATGTGAAGAGTATGATTATATTATAAAAGGGCATACTCATTTTGTTGAAAATTATAAAAAAAATGGCACCAGAATTTTAAATCCCGGTGCGGTATCAAGGGCCGATATATGTTCTGTGGGAATTTTACATCCGTATTTAGACAAATGGGAAATAATAAACCTGTAATTTTAGGCTAAGAAGTCGATATGGCCATTATCTTCTTCAGATTCTTTTTCTAAAGTTTTCTTTTCTTTTTTAGACTCTTCAGATTCTTTTTTTTGTTTTTGTCTTTTGTCATTTTTATAAATTTCGGCTTCTTGTTCTGTAATAGTCTTTGCCCCAAAATGAGATTCAGTATCTTTTAACGGCAGATTTTTTGTTGACGATTCACTTTCAGCAACCCGTTCATTTCTTTTTTGGGCCTCTGAAACAGCTTTCATATCTATTTGCCGCTGTTCTTCATCTCTTCGGGCTATTTTTTCGGCTTCTTCTTTACCAACCCGCATAGCGGCATTAATATTAACCTGTAGGTCTAAGGGTTTTACAGACATTTTTATTACCTGCCTTCACGAGTTGGCCATTCTTTTTTTTCTTTTGGCTGTTGGTATGGTACTATTTTTATATTTCCTTTTTCTTCAATAAGAGTAACGTGACTGTATTCATCTTTAACAATAAATCTGGCATTATTGATTTCAACCGTAACGCCCGGGAACAATGTTTTTTCAACATGTATTTTACCCTGAGTGGATAAAGTTTCCATATATTCCATCAACTGTTCTTTTTCAAGTTTTGCTTCTTCAAGTCTTTCTTTAAGTTTTTCTTCAGCGGCTAACATTTTGTTAAGCATATCTTCTTTTTCAGGCGGGAATTCAACAGTTGTACTTTTCTTTTGAACATTTAATGTACGTATATTTTGGGCTACTTTATCAAGTTTTTCATGTGCTTGTTGTTCAATTTTTTCAATTTGTTTAATTTGCTGTAATATTTTTGGATTAATACCCACAATAACAGTTGTTGGCGTTGAAGCCTGTGCTCCTAGCTGCTTGCATCTTATTTCTTCACCCGCCATGATTTCGCCGCCTACGATTTGCGCTCTTTTACCATTACAATGAACCTTGCCGCCCGCATCTATTCTTGAATGCATTAAACCTTCTGAAATTACTACGTCTTTTTCAACACTTATTTTCGCGTTTTGAATAAATTTCGCGTACATAGAACCTGTTGTTGATTCTATTAGAGCTTCATCTCTGCCTTGAATACCCTGTCTTATTACAATATCACCTTCTGCTTCAAGACGAGATTTACCCACGTTACCGCCCACATCAATATTGCCGGCTGCTTTGATTTCCATATTGTCAGAAACTGAGCCTCTAATAACAACTGATCCTAAGAACATTATATTACCTGTATCAAGGCCTACATCACCGCCTACTGTATATATTTCTTCAACATTTAACTTACCGCTTACAAAAACTACCTGTCCGTTTCTTTCGGCAATAATTCTATTGCCGTCATCAGAAATTATAGTTCCCTTGCCGGGCTTAAGTTCTGCCGGTTTACCGTCTTTTGCCGGTACAAGTTTATTGGTAACCGTTTTACCGCTTTTACCTTTTTTTGCCGGTACAAGCTCGGCAAGAACTTGTCCCTGAACAACATTTTCTATTAGGTCTTTCGCTAAGAAGTCTACTCTTCCTGATTCATCTTCTTTAAATTCTATTTTTTTATCAATTCTTATTTTATAATCAATATATCCGTCATCGCCGTTTTGAACATGGTCCCCTTCTGCGGCGATAATAGGTGAACCATATTGTTCATCGTCTAATGCTTTCTCAATTTCTTTTTCTTTAAATCCGTATTCTACGCCAGATACCCTTAGCGCGTTCATAATTTCATTTACGGCAAGATGACGTCCCCCCGGTCTTGGGGCGCTTATAGTTACAAAGGCTTTCATTTCATCTGTACTTAATTCAACAGCCATTGTTGAATCGGCATCAGGTTTTGGTACCCATTCTCCTATTTTAACCGGCTTGCCTTCAGATTTTTCTACCGCTTTTTCTATTTTCTTTTGATCAAAGTTTTTTATGCCAAGTTTGCGAATTTTTGCTAAAACCAGCGGCAGGCTGGCAGGTTTACCCGTTCCCTCAGGAGGGAAGATGGTAACATGATTACCTGTTTTGTATATTTTAACAAGAAATTTGCCATCTCTTGATACTGGGCCCGTAGTTTCTGCTTGTTCTCCTTCTTTGAGGGTAGGTGACAATGAAATATTTAAGTCTTCAAGGTCTGACCACCGGCTGTCGTAAACTGATTTTAAGACTTTAATTCTAACTTTATAGGGCAAACGTCCTAAGCCAAATATACCAGAATTTCCTTTTTCAATAATATCATAATCTAAATCTGAAATAGGAACTCCCAGTTCATAAGCGCCTATATTTAATGCTTGTTCTACAGAATCGGCGTATACTTCAACTTCATCAAAATCTTCAGAAGATTCTAAAGATTCATCTTCAACATCTAATGCTAAAAGCGCTTTTTTAAATTTTGTAAATGCCATAATTTAATAGTATATATTAATATACGAATATTTAATATTAGTATCGGCATTTTTTTAGCTAAATTCTTGATAGTAAAGATTAAAAAACCTGAAATATTACCATTGCCAGAATTATCATAATCCCGGTGCCTATAATAATATGCTGAGCTGTCCACGAAAGGGGTTTATTTAAGTTACCTTTAAATATAGACTGTTTTTGTAAAAAAGATATCGTAATAAATATAGTTATGACAGAAAGTTTAATATAAATCCATATATGATTAAATAAATAAAGTTTAGATAACAGCATACCCAATCCGCCGGTTAAAGCCATGAGCATTCCGGGATATATACCAAGCGTAAATACATTGGCAAAAATTCTTTTTATTGTGGCATGATTAGGCGGAGTAAATTCTTTCTTGACGATAATTTCTGCGAGTTTAAGCCATGAATATAAACCGGTCATCCAAAAAATAACGCCTGTAAAATGTATTATTCGAAAGATTTTAAAATATTCTGTCATTTAACTTCCTGTTTTCGTTCTATTTTAAGTTTTTAAAGACAATCCGTCAAGTTTTCTGAAGTATTAAATGAAAAATATATATGGGCTGTGTAATAAGTAAGATTTTTAACGCAGAGGCGCAAAGAACGCAAAGGAAAAGTGTTGAATTTACGGATTTCTCTGCGTCCTCCGCGTCTTTGCGTTTAATCTTTTCTTTGTTTTTGCACGTCCCCTATTGTTAGCCTCACGCTCCCTTTCTCCCATCCTCGTCCATTCTTCTCATGCTATCCGCATCTTTTCAAATAAAAACCCCAAAAAAGTTGCAGTAATTTTTATTTTTATTCGTCTACTATATAGTCTACTATATAAATAGGAGAGCTATGCGCCGATAATAATTATGTATTTTAAATATGATTCTTCCTTTATAAAGATAATGGGTATTATTGTTGACAAAAAGATAAAATAATGTATTTTAGTATAAAATATAATATAAAATAGGGATACATTAAACTATGGTTGGATAAAAAGTGAAAAATCGTAATTATATGAAGTTTTTGTCGTTATTTTCTATATTGACCCACGGCTATGGTTCGACATTGCTCACCACAGGTAGCCGTGGGCTACATAAGTATATATTTCTTGTTTTCTCAGTTTTCTTTTTAGTTTTTTCTCTATCAAATAATCTTTTGGCCAAACCTGCAGTTGACCCTTCAAAACGAAGCATTTACAACTGGTATCCCAATAATAAAAAAGAAATGACTTTTAGGTTTAAGGGTCATACCGAAAGACTTATTAAACAGGTGGATGTTTCAATTTCTGAGGCCGAAGATTTATGGGAAGATATTAATGATGATATTGAAGAGCTTCAATCATTGGACCTCAAAGAAGATAAAAACGAAGTTAAGAATTTAATCAAACGCATTCAGCAAAATTCAAATAAGCTGCTAAGAAACTATAACCGGCATGTTCTTCGCCAGAAAAAAAATGATGAGCGCTGGGCGCAAAAAAAAGAATTGATTATAGAAAAATTTGAAAAACGAGTCAATATTCTTGAAGAAAAAAGCGAAACTTTTAGCGCTCGCGAAATAACGTTGTTAAACAAAATAAAATCAAATGTGATATCATTAAATAAAACCGAATATACTCAAAATGAAAATAAAGAATTTAAAAATATTCTTAAAGAAATAAATGAAAACATAAAACCATTATGGCGTTATCTAAAAGATTCAGATGAAGATATTGCCAGAGATATTTCAGCAAAGAAAAAGGTTAAACAAAAGCGATAAAATATGAAATTGTCTTTACTTAAAAAACGCTTTAGAGCTTTAGTTGCAATACTAATAATATCGATACCGTCTTCAATATGGTCGGTAACTCTGCTTGGGCCTGAAAGCTTTGAGGCTATGATTGTCCCTCCTGTGGACTGGACACAGTATACTCTCGCGGGGCATGCTTCGCCAACCCAGTTTTGGGAATTAGGTGTCTCTTCTATTGTTGATGGAGATTATGTTGCCGGAGTTTTTTATGATGCTACTAAAGCTATAAATGTTGCTTTAGAAACGCCTTCTGTTGACTTAAGCGGCGGCCTTACGAGCTGTAAATTAAGTTTTTATGGCTACACACCTAGCGGCTGGGGCGGCGCTTTACATGTTGAAATTTCAACCGACACTACAGGCGGCAGCGGTGATGGCACATGGTCTTCATTAGCCGTTTATGATGCCGAGCTTACAGTGGATAATTGGGAAGGATATATAATTGATTTAAACTCATATATTGGTGAACCAAATGTCCATATCAGGTTTAGATCTGAACAACCGGCAAATGGTAATAATCAAGGTATTGATCTGGTTGAGGTATATGGTAATTCTCCGGGGCCTTCAATTCTTTCTGTAGAAGCTTTTGACGGCGGCGGGGCCGCGGGGGTTCAGGCGGGCGACAGCGTAATTATATTATTTGATCAGGCGACAAATGAATATCCAATAACTTTGGCAAATATAAATTCTGTGTTATCATTAAGCGGCGGCGCGGCCACATGGGGTGATATTACGGCAGAATGGTTAGCGCAAGATACATTGCGTATAACCTTTAACGATGGTTCGGGCAGCATCGCCGTAACCGATACAGTTTCAATACCCGGCCCCGATACTATTGAATCTCTAACAGGTGATGACGCTTTTACTGGCAATGTTGCCATGACTGGCTCGTTTGACCCGCCGGTTTCATCAGGTATATGGGGTGACGGTATAACAAATAACGGTGATCCTTTTAATGCGTATTATCACGACAGCAGAAGCCAGTCTGTTTACCTTGCCTCTGAGCTTATGGCAAGAGGCTTACGGGCAGGTTCTGCTATTACCGCCATTGATTTACATATTTTTCAGGATGCCGCTCTTGACTACACGGGGGGACCGCGTACTGAACATATTTTATGGGATTTTCGAATTCGAATGAAGCATACATCAAATACTACTTCAGAATCATTTGAAACCGATGGATGGATACAAGTTTTTGGGCCAGCCAATGAAGTGATAACAGAAACAGCTCCCGCCTGGCATACTTTTACATTTGATAGTCCTTTTGTTTGGAACGGTGTTGACAATATCTATCTTGATCTTTCGCGTGATGATAATGATTATGCGTCCTCAGGTGGTGGGGGATTATATGTTACAGATACATCTGAACTTCGAACCCATTCAGGTTATGTAGATGATATTAGCTATTCAACTAATAGCTTTAATACGATATCAAACCAGAATGATTATCTTTTTGTACCTGAAATAAATATTACAAGTACATTGTCTCCTGTTGTTGTTTCAGCAACTGTAAGCGATGGCGGCGGTGGTGTTGGTATTCAGGGCGGCGATAAAATAACTATTGTCTTTAGCCAGTCGACAAATGCTTATGATGTTTCAATTGGCGGTATTGCCTCTAATCTTTCTATTTTAGGCGGCGGTACATGGGAAGCTATAAGCGGCAGCGAGATAACATCTGCAAATATACAATGGGTTACAACAGATTATGCAAACGATACTTTAATAATAACCTTACCGGCGGGTACGTCTGCCTCAATAGCACCGGGCGCAGACACAATTTCAGTTGTTTCAAATGTTCAGTCTTTAACCGGTACCCCCGTGCTTTCGGGTCCTTATAATATTAATGGCGATTTTGATGGTATAATGTTTGGGGGCTATGCGGCTAATTACAGTGTAGATACGAATGGTGTTTTGAAATTTGACACTTTTGGTTATCATGATGTAAATTCTAGCTACAGAACAGCGATTCAATTTAATCCCGGTATATTGCCCTCAAACGCCGTGATTACAAATGTTGAACTTGTCACTTATGTTTATACTACTTCTGCAGATACAGTTACCATTCGAAGTATAGAAAACGAGCCGCAATCTTCAACAGAGGCAACTATTTACAACGATGTTTTTGATCACGATCCTGCATTCTTACCCGCAACCGAATATACTTTCGGGCCTTTTTTAGCAGGTGTTGCAGATTCAGAAAGTATAATAAATCTTGGTCCGGATGCAATTGTCTCATTACAAAACGCTTTAAATTCAGGTCAAACGTGGTGGGCGGTAGGTCTTGAATCAGATACTGCTGTTAGCTCTTCTTTATATTCGGTATATTCGGTTGTTTCTGGCGGCGCGTATATTCCTAGATTCAATGTTACTTATACTGTTGACACAACCCCTCCTGTAATAACCGCGTGGGAAACTCAGGATGTCGACCAAAACGGTAAAATTGATGCGATTAAAATTACATTTGACGAATCAATAAGAGACGCTTCTGTTACGGCAACCGATTTTGACGTGGCCGGTTATGTTGGCGAAAGTTTTGATCCAAGTACAAACGGCGATATTGCTAATAATAATGTTATTTTTATTTCTTTTAACGAAAGCGCGAATTACGATACCAATGCCATGCCGGCGGTTACATATACGCAGGGGTCAATCAATAACGGGGCGGGTTTATTATTAGCGTCTACATCAACAGCCGGTGCGGCCGATGCCGCTTCGCCCGTACTTATTTCGGCTTCAAGCAATACTCCTGTATCGGGCGGCGTTCTTTCAGCCGGCACAATATTAACTTTGGTTTTTTCTGAACCTATAGCGATTGGCGGCGGCGGTATAGTTCCTTCTGATTTTAAAACTGAACCTGATGGTTCAACACCGGCAGCCGGTCTTGACGGCGCGGGGGCAGCTTTTGCGGTAAACGCGGGTAATTTAGAAATCACATTAACAAGTTCTACAAGCGCGGCATGGACAGTCGCAGGCGAAATAGATATTGCTTCAACACCAGCCTTGAATTTTCTTGAAGACGCTTTTGGTAATGATGCTGTAGATAATTTAGAATTTAACGAAGTTCCTATTGATAATTTATTGGCTTCTGCTGTTGCCTGGTGGCAGTTAAACGGCAACGGTGATGACAGTGAAGGCGGTGATAATAACGCGAATCTAATTGGTGGTGTAACCACTGTGCAAGAAAGACACGCTATTGATAATGGCGCTCTTGAACTTGATGGAACAACAGGTTTCTTACAGGGCCCTGATGGTAGCGAAACGGGTTTTCCTATTGGTGCGTCTAATAGAACGGTATGCGCATGGATAAACTTAAATTCGCTGCCTGTTGATGATCAAGTAAAAAATCAGTTTACAATTTTTAGGTATGGTGCGTCTGGTACAAATGGAATAGGTTTTTCTATTGGTAAAGATCCTATTGGCGATGTTAATTTGATTTTTGGATCAGGCGGGGCCGGTAATGATGGTCTATATGTTTTTCCCAATTCTAATGTATTATTAAACGCATGGAATCATGTATGCGCTTCTTATGACGGTACCAACGTGACTTTGTATCTTAATGGTAAAAATGTTAGTGTTACGCTTATTACAGGCGGTGCATGGACAACTAGCTTTCCGCCGGTAGGCGTGGCAGAATTTGGTATAGGCGCTAACCCTTCTGGTGCACAAGCTTTTTTAAAAGGAAAACTTGACGATGTTCGCTTGTATAGCTATAAACTTTCAAATTTAGAAATTGTGTCTGTTTATAACACAAAAAAATGGGACGGCGGCGCGGCAACCGCTAACTGGTCAGACGGCGCTAACTGGGTTCCTGACGGCGTACCGTATGCCGGTCAGGATGTTATTTTAGATCACACTTTTGTGGCGGGCGCTTATACCGTTAATTTGAATTCATCTGTAACTGTAGGCAACCTTGAAATTGACGCGGCGGGTACAACTGATATAACTTTAAGTACCAATGCGCAAAATTTAACGGTCAATAATCATTTTGATCTTGATGACGGCAACATAATCGGCGGGGGTACAATTATTCTTGCCGGTAAAGACAATGGAAATTTCAGGTTTGCTCAAACGTCTGGCACTATTAACGCGAATGTTAATGTAAACGCCGCTGCGAAAACTTACGAGTTAAGCGCTGCGACAACAATTGGCGGCAGTCTTACAGTTTCTGAAGGTACCCTTGATACAACAGCTTCAAACTTTAGTCTTGATATTGGCGGCGGTTTAACAATCGGCGACGGGTCGGGAGCGGCTGTATTAACCGCAAATGCATCGGCTATAACAGTCGACACTGACTTAATTTGTGATTCAACAGATGGAACTTTTACCTTCGGCACAAGTACCGTAAACATGACAGGTTCGGGAACTTTGAGAGGTTTTAACGGTTCCTGTGGTTTTTATAAATTAAATTTTGGCTACTCCGGCCAAACTATAAACGTAGAAGAAACCAATACAATTTTATATGAAGCTGTGCTTAACCCGGGATATACATCGGCGGCGACTATTACCGGTACGGGAACTCTTCAGCTTATAGATACACCGGGTTCGCCTACTTTCAGTCCCTTAACAATAAACGGTCTTGATAACTTATTTACGCTTGATACACTTAACTTTGCGTATGCCGATACAACAAATTCGAATACGGGCCAACTTCCAGATGGACTTGGTAATATCTCAAATACAGCAACTATTCTTGTTTTTGGTCAGGATTTAGAGACAATAACCATGCAGGGTAATGTTGTTACCACCGGGGCCATGATTATATCAGGCAGTGCTGCGGGCTTGACAACTACATTAAATACAAACGATAAAACCATTGCGGCGTCTGTTTTATATTTGGGTGTGAGTACCACGCTTGGCGCTCCGTTTAATGCTAACGGTATTCTAACAGAAACCGGTGGCGCAAGTAACGGCGAAACTTTTATTTTTGGCAATGTAGATATTCATCAAGCGGGAAGCCAGCTTTCTCTAACCGATTCAAACTGGAACGTCTCGGGAAGCTGGTTAAATTCTGCGGGCGGAACTTTTTCTGCCGGTACGGGTACTGTTTCATTGAACGGTACGGGAACTCAATCTATAACCGGCTCTAATACTTTTAACAATCTTACCATTGCCGATACCGGTTCGCGAGCTATTTATTTCGCTAACGGTCAAACGCAAACAGTAAGCGGCACATTTACGGCTGATGGCACAACAAACGGATGGCTTTATTTGCGTTCCGATTCGTCGCCAACGCAATGGACAATGGCGCTAAACACTCTCGGCACTCTTAATTATATTGATGTTCAAGACGGCGTAGCCACGGGTACAACGCCAAATTTAACCGCAGACGGCACGCATGTTGACAGTACTAACAATACCGGATGGTTTGTGGTTCCTCTCTTATATTCACGCGGTTCAGGCGATTGGGATAACGGTTCTAACTGGTCATTTGACGCGTGCGGCGGCGTTCAAAATAACGCAAGTCTTACCCCTGACCAAAATTATGACGTGGTAATATGCGATGAACATACCATAACAGTTCGAAACTGGGCGCAGGTAAAAAATATTACTATGGGCAGCGGTACGGGCGCAAGTGACGGTGTATTGGCTATTGAATATACTGATTTTCAGGTTCTGGGCAATTTTGATATTACCGCTACGGGCCAGTTTGATAAGGGGCCTGGATATTCAAAAGTTCGTTTTGAGGGTAATTCAACGCAAAGCATAAAAGGTTCACCCATTTTTATGCATTTATATTTGAGAAATTATTCGGGCGCTGTAAGAAATGTTTTATTTGAAAATGGCTCAACCGTAACCGTAACCGGCGATTTTTACGCGCAGGGCAACGGCACGGGTCAGGAACTTAAACTTTGTCCGGCGAACGCGGGTTTTACCGATTGTGAGCCTACGGCTTCGGGCTTTTCATGGAACTTTAACCTTACATCCACCGCCTCAAAAGACATTAACAATGGCTATTTAATTGTTCAAGATTCAAACGCGGGTACTTCAGACGCGGGCCAAAAACCAATACTAAGCAATCTTGCCTCAAATACCGATTTGGGTACGAATACCGACTGGTTTCCCGCGCCGGGTACGTGCCAGCTTAACCCGGGCGATGTGGTAATAAATGAAATAATGCCTTATGAAACGGGCGCCGGAATTTTAGTGGGTGATATCAATGCCGATGAATCTTATGAATTGTATAATAAAACTTCTGTTCCAAAGAATCTCTCAAATTGTATTCTTTCTGATGGTACAAGTGACTATGCGATACCGGCGGTCACTACGGTTAGCGGCACAAGCACAACGATTAATGGCTATGCTTTTACAGCGTTAAATAAATACCTTGATGCTACCGGGCTTATTCTGCCAAACGGCGGCGGTACCATGTATATTTATAATGAAACAAAAACAACAATCATCGATCAATTTGACTATACAGCAGTTTCCGGTGCGCTCTATTCAATGGCAAGAGAATATGACGGTTCTGATACTATTGTAGAAGACTTATCGCCTACATTTACGGTTGCCGTAGATGGTTCTGGAATTCCCACCAGCGTAGCAGGTGCGCCAAACGCAGAACTTAAAGTAACCCTGCCTGCCTCGGCAAACGCGGGAGACTCTTTCGCTTTCACGCTAGAAATGGTCAACTATTTAGACTTAACGGCTTCTGTCGAAACCACTGCTACAAGTTTTAACGGGCAGGCAAATGTTTCTGGTCAAGATTCCGCAACTAATGGCATAAGCGTTTCGCCTGGAACAACAACTAATTTTCTCTTAGGTAGCTATACCGGCGCTCTCACAATAAACGGCGTAACACAGCCCTTGCCAGATTTAGTGACAATTTCAGCTAAGTTTGAGGGAACAACGGGTAGTCAGGCAATGACCATTAACCCTCCCACAACAACTTTTTATAGTACAGGCGGCGGCGGTAACTGGTCAACCGCTTCGGTATGGGTATCAGACGGCTGCGGGGGCGGCACGCCCGCGGGAGTGGCCCCCGGCGCGGGAGAAAATGCCGTAATTTGTAGCGGCGATACCGTTAACTTAAACGGAAACCGCGATATTCATTCATTGACAATAGAAGGCGGTACATTAAACGCTTCAAATTTTACTTTGGGTATTACGGGAAATTTTCAATTTAATTCTGGTATATTTAACGCGAATACATCAACAATTTCATTTATTTGTTCAACCGCAGACTGTGTTCAAAATATAAATAATAACGGCAATCCACTTACTTTTTTTAATCTTGATTTTAATAATACAGGCAATGTAAACAGAACAATATATTTGCCGGGTATGTGGGATGATTCGCAGGCATTTATAATTAACGGCGCCATTACAGCAAGCAGTACGACAAATTATACAAAACTAAGATCCACAGATTCACCCAATATGTGGCGATGCGATTTACAGGGTACGGCAGATCCGGCATTTATTCAATATCTCGATATAAAAGACGGTAAAGCTTTTTCAACAGGCGACGTAGTTGCTACTCCTGTAAGTCCTACGAATAGTCTTGATTCAGGTAATACTATTGGGTGGTTTGCGCCGGGTTCAACCACTTATTATTCAATTGATAACAGAGACTGGGCAGACCCCAGAACATGGTCAACCGTAGGCTGCGGCGGCGCTCAGGCAGCCAATTATCCGGGCGCTTCAGATAATGTTGTAATATGCCAGGGCACTACTGTTACTTTGGCAGACCGTCAATCGGCCTATACCCTTCTTGTTGGCGGCGGAGCTTCTGCGGCTATTTTAAATTTGGGTTCAAATGCGCTTGAAGTAACCGGGTCAGGCGCTGTGATTACTATAGAAAACTTGGGTCAAATAAATTCAACCGGCGATGGAATGTTTGATCCCAAGCTTTTTGCATTTGCCGGCGATATGAACGTAAAATCAGGCGGTATTTCAAACACCTCTTTAGCGGTTCAGTCGTTAGCAGTAAGAGCCGGCGCTACTTTAAAAGACGGCGCAACCGGCGATAACGAAGGCAAGCTGATAGCGGTTGTTGGTCAGGATGCATTAAAAAATTCTGTTATCATTGAAAACGGAGCAACCGTAGATTTCACCGGCACAGCAGTCGGCGGCAGTTTATTTATTCTGGCTCCTTTTACCGCGAATACAGCCGCAGATGACGGCAAGCTGAATTTTTCAGGCTTAAATACTAACGAACGCCTGCCTTCTTTTGCCATTGGTTTTGGCGATGCAGACGCGCAGCCTCATACATATAACCAAACCGGCGATTTATGGTTAAATTCAAATGGTATTTTTTCAGTTAACTCTGCCGATGCCTCAACACCTGTGGGTTCTGCGATTACTTATAACACAAACAATGGCGGAATTTACGGTTTTGATTATATCTGGTCAGAAACCACGGCCAACACAATTAATACAATTAACTTTAACGATTCAATTGTTCAGTCAGATGCGGCGGTTTCTAACGATAATACTTTTAATCTCTTAGCGAAAGCAAACGTCAATATAACAAACCTTGGTTCGTGGAAGCTTTCAGAAACCAGTAATACCAATTGGGTAACATTGGCCATAGCGGGCGCTGATGCCAATATAAATATAACAGGTTCGTCAGGCATTGAACTTATGGGTGGCTTAAGCATTGGGGCCGCTTCTACTTTCGCGGCGGGTACATCTACCTTAACAGTAACCGGCAATGACGACGCGACTTCGCATCAACTGCCCATATTAACAAACACTCATGCATTAAATAACTTAACGTTGAATAACACTGTAACCGGTGCTAATTTAAATGATGAGTGGCAGCTTGCCAGCGATTTAACCTTAAACGGCAGCTTAAATATTATAGGCGGTATTTTTAATACATCTAACGACGGTGGTACTAATTCTTACGCCGTTAACGTAACAGGTAGTGTAGATATCGGCAACGGTGCAGGTAACGCTTCATCGGCGGCATTTACAGCGAACGCTTCGGCCATTAGCGTCAGGGCCAATTGGACAACTAACGCAACAGACGGATTATTTACCGCCGGTACATCAACCGTAACCTTAAACGGCGCGAATGGTACAACCCAAACTATCACGGGCAGTACTACTTTTAATAATCTTACAATTCTTGATACCGGTACGGCTAACAGAACTCTTCTTTTTAAAGATGGCGATACATTTACCGTAAACGGAGCTTTTACGGCCACAGGTTCAGCAACACAAAATTTTATTATTAATACAGATACAGGTTCGGGCCAGTTTACCATTGATGGCGCCGGAACCGCGACGGCAGATTATGTGGATGTTTCAAATTCTACTTTAGCGGTTACGGGTACAACACTCCCTCTAAATCCGACAAATTTTGTTTCTACGAATGGCAATACTATTGGTTGGTTTGGCAATCTTGTCGCGCATTGGACCCTGGACAATGCTCTGCTAGACAGCAGCCTAACGGCGAATAGCTTGACTGACCCAACCAGTGCCGGCTTTGCTTCAGATAGACATGCAAAAGGAAACTTTGCGACACCAGAATTGGATGGTTCATCGCAATATTATTCAGCGCCCGGAAATGCCGCATATAACTTTGGCACGGGAGATTTTTCTGTGGGCGCCTGGATAAAAACTACTCAAGACTGTACCGGCGAAAAAGTATTTGTAGGCGCACAAGCAGTTGTAGCTGGTTTCAAGCTTTCTTGTGGTGACACAGGCCAGGCCCACTTTTCAACACAAAACAGTGCAGTACAAGGTATTGTTATTACCGGTACCAGCCAAATTAATGATGGTAAATGGCGCTTTTTATTCGGTACAAAACAGGGAAAAACCGTTTCTATTTATGTTGACGGCAAATTTGAGGCCTCTTCCACTTTTTCAGGTACCCTTACAGGGTCCTATGATTACGGTGGGACTTCTATTACCATCGGGAAGTTCCTTAGTTCTTATTTTGCAAGCGCTCAAATTGATGATGTGAAGATCTACAACTATGCTCGTTCGGCAGAGGAAGTTTTAGCCGACTACAATACCAAAAAATGGGAAATCGCCTCAGCCGCATGGAACACTGCCGCCAACTGGGTAAACGATAACGAACCAACAGTTGTAGACGGTTTAAATCAGGATGTCATTCTTGATGAAAAATACCTCGCAGGGCCTTATACTGTTACTCTTGACGCGAACAAAACTATCGGTTCATTAGAGATACATCCGAATGTAACTCTTGACTTGGGCGGATTCACTTTAACCGTTAACGAACACTTTGACATGTTTGGCGGTACCATAACAAACGGTACTGTTGTTCTTGTCGGTACAACCGACGGGCCTTTCAGGTTTAATCATGCTGGCGGTACGATAACGGCGAATGTAGATGTCAATGCGGCGGGCAAGACTTATGAGTTACAAGCGGCAACCACTATTGGCGGTAACTTGACAATAACCAATGGCACCCTTAATGCTGGCACAAATGCCATTAACCTTGCGGGTAACTGGACAAAAGCGGCAACGGGTACTTTTAGTTTTACTGCGCCACAGACTGTAACCTTAAACGGCACAGCTGGCACACAGGCCATAACCGGCAGTACTACATTCAACAACCTGACTCTTGCCGATACCGGCGCGCGAACAATAACCTTTCCGGCGGGCGGTACGCAAACTGTCGGCGGAACTTTTACTGCCGATGCCACAACAAACGGTATTACAATAGACTCATCTGACGGTACAACGCAGTCGACTATCACCGTTAACGGCACCATTGGCGCGACAGCGAATTTAAATGTTAGCAATAATGTTATTAACGGTACGGCCTGGAGCGCGCCTCTTAACCCTACCGGCACGCCGGGTACAAATACCGTCGGCTGGTATGGTAATTTGCTGGCGCACTGGAAGCTTGACGGTGATTATATTGATTTTATAAGCTCCACTCCGGGTACTGCTGTTGGTACCCCTGTTTCAAGTCAAGATAGACATGCAATAAATGATACGGCTTATAAATTAGATGGCGCTACAAATGCTATTGATACAAATATAGATATTAATAATAGCTGGCAGACAACCTCTGTTTGGGCAGAGACAAGCATTCTTGATCCGGCTGATGGTAATTATATATGGGTAAATGGCGGGGGAGAATCTGGTTTTCTGACAATAAACTTATCTTCTGATTTGTTACAATATTATAGAAAAGTTAGCGGCGTATGGCAGGGGCTTACTATCTCTCCTGTTCCTAATGAGATAACTAATGGCGGATGGCATCATTTCGTTGTTGTTGATACGGGCAGTAAAACAGAGTTGTATATTGACGGAAAATTGGCTGTGTCAGACGCTTCTGGTTACCATGACTCTGCTGTGGGTAATTTAAGTATAGGTTACCCTTCTATCACTATCTCAAGTTTTAAGGGCAGTATTGATGAACTACGAGTGTATAATTATGCTCTAACATCTTCAGAAATTCTGTCAGTTTACAATACCAAAAAATGGGAAATCGCCTCAGCCGCATGGAACACAACCGCCAATTGGGTAAACGATAACGAACCAACGGTTGTTGGCGGCTTAAATCAGGATGTCATTTTAGATGAAACCTATCTGGCCGGACCTTATACTGTAACACTTGATGCGAACAAAACTGTCGGCTCATTAGAGATACATCCTAATGTAACTCTTGACCTGGGCGGCTTTACCTTGACCGTTAACGAACACTTTGACATGTTTGGCGGTACCATAACAAACGGTACTGTTGTTCTTGCCGGTACAACCGACGGGCCTTTCAGGTTTAATCATGCGGGCGGTACTATAACCGCGAATGTAAATGTAAACGCTGTTGGCAAAACTTACCAGTTGCAGGTAGCCACAACCATTGGCGGTAACTTAACGATTACGCAGGGTACATTAAATACATCCGCGACAAACTATGCTTTAACCGTTTCAGGTAACGTAAATATTGGCGACGGAGTGGGGGCGGCAAATACGGCTGTTTTTCTCGCAAATAGTTCTACCATTACAGTGGGCGGTTCATGGGTTCGCGCTGCGGATGGTCAGTTTACCTCTACCAACGCCGCCGCGATAGGTTCTACGGTAATTATGAGCGGCACCGGAACCATATCAAACATGAATACAATATGCGCCGCTAGCGCTCCTGCGGTTTATTCAAATAACTTTTTTAATTTGTCTGTGGCGGCAACGGGCCAAACTACCACAGTAAGCGGTATAAACTACATCTGTAATCAGTTAACCTTAGGCAATGGAGCGCTGACTTTTTCTGCCGGAGCGCAATTTGGTCCCTATTACGGAACAGCAAGAGCCGCCACAACCAACATGGTTGTTGTGCCGGGCGCCCAGCCGATTATTAGCGGCCCGGGATATTTTTATTTTCAAGCATTTAGCGGCGCTGTTACCATTCCCGTACCCGGTCTTGATTTTGGCGATACAAGTATTAATTTCAGAGGAAATAACGGCATAATATTTCAATTAGCCGGTAATATAACAACGACGGGAATATTGCGTGTACACCCGATGACATCGAATAATATAACCACGCTAGATACCTCCGCAAGTAGCTATACAATGACCCTTGGCAGCGCGAACATTGAGGGGAATATAAATTCGTATAATTCAAATGTCAATATTACGGGAAATTTGACATTTGCTGATTACGGCACAGGCGTCGGGAACGTGACCACAACGGGAGGTACCTGGAAAATTGGCGGTAACTACAGCAAAACAAACACCGGAACCACCGCCTTAACCGGTTCAACATTTATCTTTAACGGCACGGCCAACCAGACTGTAACCGGCTCTACCAACTTTGCAAGCTTAACCCTCGAAAAAGGCGACGGCACAAGAGAAATTCAATTTAAAGACGGTGATACATTTGGCGTAAGCGGTACATTAACCATTGACGGCCAGCAAAACGGTACGGGCAATATTTTAATTCGTTCGCAATTGGGCGGTACTCCTTTTAACTTTAACTTTATCGGTACGCGCGGCACACTTGCTAACATGGATGTTAAAGATGCTAATAACACGGGTACGACAACGCCGGTTGTTTATGCTTTGGCAAATGGAACGAGCCTTGTAGACAGCACAGGTAATACCGCCTGGTTTGGGCCGTTATCATACTATTCTATGGCCACCGGAGTCTGGTCGGCGGGAACTACATGGTCCGCTGACCCTTGCGGCGGCGCCCAGACTTCAGTAGGCGCGGCGCCAGATTCAATTGTTGACGTTGTTATCTGCGATGGCCATACCGTAACTCTTGACGTCATCGCGAATGCGAAAAATCTACAAATTGGTTCAAATACGGCGGCCTCTGCGGCAACGCTTGATACATCAGCTTCAAACTTCGCCTTAAATGTTACAAATAGTATAACCATAGGCGACGGCAACGCGACTTTTGCCGGCTCGGCTGTATTAAAAGCCAACGCCTCAACCATCACGCTTGGTACCGATTTTACCAGAAATACAGTTGACGGCCAGTACCAGCGTACATCGGGCAACTCTGTTGAAATTACCGGCAGTGGTACAATTGGCAATATGAACAACTTATCCGCAGCGGGACCCAATAATTTTTACAATTTAACCGTCGCCTCTGCCGGCAATACGACGGCAACGAACGGTAATACTGTTATTCATAATCAACTGACTACGGGAACGGGAACATTTAATAACGGGGGATGGTTGTACCTCTATAATAACGCCGGTTCTGTCGTAACAACGCCATTTATTAACGGCGGAGCAACTTTATCTGGCACAATCGTTTATTATTTTCAGAAAGACAGCAATGGAATTGTTTCTGGCGGTAACTATGGTTCTATGAATATGATCGTTTATACAAGCGACGGTCTTTCTGCACAACTGGGCGGTTCTATTACAACAACAGGCGGATTAAGAATAACCGGTATCACAACTGGCGCCGGCACATTGAATACCGCTAATTATTCTCTCAATGTTAAGGGTTTATATTTGGGTTATAATTCATCAAATCACTGGGGAATCTTAAACGCAGGCAATTCTAATGTAACCGTTAGCGGCGGTATGAATATATATATTGATGCGATTGGTTTTCCGAATAACAGTAAAATTGTTACTACAGGAGGCATTTGGCAAGTTTTGGGTAACTTTTTTAACTACTCTACGGTTGCTTCTGATTTAACCGGCTCTACGTTTATCTTTAACGGCACAGCCAACCAGCTTGTAACCGGCTCTACAAACTTCGCAAGTTTGACTCTTGAAAAAGGCAACGGCGCAAGGCAAATACAATTCAAAGACGGCGATACATTTGGCGTAAGCGGTACGTTAACCATTGACGGCCAGCAAAACGGTACGGGCAATATTTTAAT
>JAOUOS010000078.1 GCA_029880285.1 Spirochaetia bacterium | reverse complement strand
TTATAAAATCTATTAATTCAGCCTCATTATGAATATTGCGGACTTCATTTTCCGGCATTTTATACATATCGTGTAGAAATAAATAATTTGGCTGTGCCAGTGTTTGTGCCATATGACTTAATAATAATGCCAAATGGCGTTGTCTACCAAAAAATATTAAAAAAAAGAAAAAATCCTTAAAAAAAGGAGTGTTTTAGAGATATAAAAAAATAACTTAACGTTTTTTCGCATAACGGACGAACTTTTAAGTCGTTGAAAATCGTTTTTGTAGGCCTGATGAGCGCGAATTAAACTCAATTCATGCGCGAAGATGGCCGTTAAGCAAAATCGATTTTCAATGAGTTTTGCGGTTCATCTTAAAAACAACTTTACAATTTATCTATAAAAAGTAAATCATTTTTAGCAATAATTAAAACGCAAAACCGAGCGACCGAAAGGGAGCGGAGCTTAAAAGATTAGTTATGTGCAGTTGTCCCCGCCCCCTCTTTATTTTTTTAGTTTATAATATTTTCAAGCGAAACACGATGTTGAGCTTGAATTATCCATAAAAAAATATTTTTATTACAAATATCTATAATCCCATTTTCAAAGCCTTTTTTATAATAGGCGCAACTGTATTTATATTAATATTTTTATTTCTACAATATTCGGAATTTATCCAGTCGGATAATTTTTTAGTTCCTTTGCTTGAATTACATGCTGCACAACATCTGGCAATATTTTCTTTTGTAACAATAGTCTCGTCATTTATAATATGCTCCCATGTTGCAGCATTTTTCCTTGACTCACCTCGATAGACTTTATCAAGCATCTTAATGCCACAATATACGCATTTTTTATCTCTAATAATTATTTCTTTTTCCATTTCTTTAGGAATATTCCATCTATTCATTTATTTTCTTCCATGTTTATAGAATAATATTCTTTTTCCAAGAACTCAACCCCAGTTTTATATGGATCATTTTGTTTCTTAAGAAACTTAATATTTGTTTTATATTGTTCAGGAAAGTTTTTAAATTCTTCAGCCATTCGTTTGACACCTGCTGGACAAAGATAGGCTGGCGTATTTAAGCCTTTTATTCCCAAAGAAGAAATGTTTTCCTTAAAGAGTTTTTCCGATACCTCAACGCCAAATAATGTTTTTACGGCCTTATTTGTTAATTGTATAAAATACGGAATTCTTACAACTTTATAACCTAAACTTTCATATAATTCGGTAAGCCTATAATCTTTTTCAATTATGTCTGGTTTTGTATAATGCTGTAAACCATCAAATTCGATAATTAATTTTAGTTTTTCACTTCTATAATCTGGTCTACTTCGATAAGTTTTTCCATTTATCATACCCAAGGTCTTATCATGTATCCAGTCATTAATTTGGGGGAAAATAATTTTGAGATAATCTTCTAATCCTGTTCTATGCAGACCGGTGTCTTTATCTATTCCGGCTTTTTTTGCTAATACAGCAGTTTCCCTTAAAAAACCCCATTTATTTATTTTCATATTAATCTTATAATTTATAGAATTACCTAAAGTCTCAACCGGCACGGATGCCGGTTGTTTATATAAAATATTTCTTGCCCACAAGGGCGGGGCAATTGCCACATAACGTTTTGCGGCTATAAGATGTTTTTGATTGCTTCTTGCCAGTTTTGTGAGCGCGAATTAACCTCAATTCCTGCGCGAACAAAACGGTTAAGCAAGAAGCAATCAAAAATATGCTCAAGCGTCAAGCCTGTTTCTATTTGGAGAATTAGTCATAATACGTAAATACTTTTCTTGGAGTAAAATATAGCGCCGAGCCGAGCGACCGTAGGGAGCGCAGCTTATAGCCGCTGTTATGTGACGTTTGCGTTTTTAAATATTGTATAAGCGAGACACGAGGTCGAGCTTATTTATTCATATTTTTTAAAATATCATTCCATGAATTAATGATGTCTAAAGAGTTATTCCAAACATCATTGAAAACCTGTTTTAATGAGTCAAAATTAGGGGATATGGTTATTTCACTTAATTGGTTTCGGGCTATTATATCTGGTGATGGAATATTGAAAGCAATATCTTTTGTGATGATATAGCGATCATGAATACTCGATTTTATTTTGGAATCTGTAATGACATTTAAATTTACTTCAATTCCCTTTGTCTTAAATTCAGACCTAAAATCTTTAAAATACTTTCTGAAAGTATCATCTACCTTATCTAAAGACATTATAATTCGTATTTCTTTAACTTGAGTAGGGGCGATAGAAATATTAAGATATTCAAGGCCTTTTATAGAAAAATATTTATCTAGCCAATAAATATACTCAGAACACTGATTTAAAGTATCCATAAAAGCAAATCGATTTGAAAACGGTGTATTACTAGCAATTAAAGTTTTCGATTTTTGAGAAATTTTAGCAGAATCAGTAATCTCAAGTAAGTATTTAATTATATTATCTGAACGATGATTTAAAAAATTTTCAAAATTGTCTGATTGCATTGCATTAAAAGCTGCATTATCAATGAAATGTGTGTTCAAAACAGCTTTGAATTTGTTTTCATTATTTCCATATTTATCAGCAATAAATTCTTTTATGTACTTGGAGGGAGATTTAAAGCGTTTAATATTACGATTCGTTTCATCTGACATCCAAGTCATATTAAGTATTGAATTTACATATTTCTCATTTAGTCCTTTCATTGATTTTGGGAAGATATGATCTTTATCATTCTCTTTAGAATTCTCCAAATGTAGGTTTGTATTAAAATCTTTTGCGCCTTTTAAGGCGATTAAAGATAATATACCTTTATATTTTGCATTTGATGTAGATTGAATATCTGTAAATTCCAATAAGGGAATATTTTTTCGAAAATTAATTACTACTTTGGGCAGAAGCTCATCATTTGAAAACCAAATTTTCATTTCTTTAAAGTCTATTGTCATTTGAGTGTCAGCACCCGATGAATAAGAGGTTGTAAATATAGAAGACCAATACCATATCTGAATTTTTTTATTACAGGCAGATTTGTTATTACTTTCATCAGATAGTTTTAATAATGCAGTCAAAACCGGAATCATCGGGGCGTAAGGTAAATCTTTTTCAGATCTAACACCAAAACCATCTCGCATATTTTGTAGTTTGTCAAAGGCCTGATTCATATAATCTGCCATTTCATAAGCCTCTCCCCATTTATGGGACCATTTTCAGGATAAAATAAGGTGTATTTTTCTCTGTTCATTTCTTTTATTTAATTCAGTTACGCAATTAATTTTTGTTTATCAAGACTACTGCCATGTATTT
>JAOUOS010000005.1 GCA_029880285.1 Spirochaetia bacterium | reverse complement strand
GATATTATTCAAGATAGAGAACCAACAATATCAAGAAATATATTAAATTTTTTGCCTTTTCGTATAGACCATTATTTTGAAAATATTCCAATCGCTTCAGGGGGGTACCATCCTATTAACTCTCCCTGAAATCAAAATAAAAAGAGTAGACAAGATTTACATAATTTTCAGGCCTGTATTGAGCAAAGTGCTTTGCACACCTTTGGTGAACGAGATGATTAATAAATGATAAACAAAGAAAACAATCATGCTTAATCCTGTAAATCGTGTCTAAAAAAAATATTATAAACTATATAAAATATTTACTATGTTAATAACTGATATAAAAAATATTAAAAGCTCTAAAAAAGAATTACGTATATTTGGTGTTATAATAGGAACTTTGTTCGCAATTTTAGGAATAATTTTATATTCAAAACAAAAAGATATCCATTATTATTTTTTTATTGCAGCCGCTTTTTTTTATTTAGGCTTGATAATTCCTAAAATTTTACTGCCCTTACAAAAAATATGGATGAGTGTTTTTATAATATTAAACCGAATTATCACAATAATTATTTTAGCGATAGTATTTTATTTTCTTTTTTTACCTATTGGTTTAATACTACGCTTATTAAGAAAAGATCTGCTAAACATAAAAATAAAAAAATATAAAACATCATTCTGGAACCATCGATTAGATATAAAAGACCATTTGAAAAATTATGAAAACCAATATTAAAAAAATATGAGCAAACTTTCTATAATAAAAGAATTATTAGTATTTTGTAAACAAAATAAAAAGTGGTGGCTTATACCAATAATTTTGGTTTTAATGTTACTTGGGTTTTTTATTATTTTTAGCGAGAGTTCGGCGCTGGCGCCGTATATTTATTCTGTCTTTTAATAAAAAATAAATATATTATTATGCGCTTTTTGAATAAACTTTTTTCTTAATTTTAAATATTTGTCTTTTTACGGCGCTTACCGGACATCCTTTTTTAGAGCCTGATAAAACTTCATCTGTTAGATTTTTATCTTCGTCAGCCATGCCAATATTTTTCATTTCTTCTTTTACTTCATCTGGTATCGCGCCTTCTAAAGAGCCAAGTTTGTTTACTATAAAAGAGTTTTGCATAATGCGTTTGGTGGCTTCAATTATATACTCTCTTTTAAATTCATCTTTTAAGTTTTTAATTTGTTTAAATTTATTCATATAAAAAACTCTGTAACATTCAATAATAGCGGTGTCTACTTCTTCAAGCGTCATATTTTCTGGTTTTACGATGGGATCTATAAGGTTATATTTTTTATAATCTTTTACCTGTATATGAGGCTCAAGTTCTTTGTAAAGATCAGCGTATGGCCAGGGCGCAATCGCCAAAAAATGACAAAAATCGGGGTTGTAATCAATGGCCAATTCGAGCGTTCTTTTTACGCTTTCTTTGGTTTCATCTGGCGTGCCCAGTATCATAGATGTTTCGGTAATAATGCCGTGTTTATCGCAAAGGGCAAGAGCCTCGTGGGCTTCATTGGGCGTCATTTCTTTTCTGTATAACTTTAGTTTTTCTTCATCGGTTGCTTCTGTGCCAATATAAATATGAATAATACCGGCTTTACGGTATTTATACAGAATGTCTTTATCTCTGATGATGTCTTCGGCGCGGGTTTCCATTAAAAAATATATGTTATATTGGCTTGCTATAACAAGGTCCAAAAAACTTTCCCACCTTTGTTGGTCCAACGTGGGATAATCGTCGGTTAATAAAAAAACAGTAACGCCGTATTTCATTTGTTCTTCAATATCGCGCATTAAACTTTCGGGCGATCTGGGCCGCCATGTTTTTTGCCAGAATAATCTTTGCGAACAAAACGAGCAGTCTTTGGTACATCCGCGCGATGTATCTAATGCTCCCATTATAGAATCTTTAACCATATAATAGGGATATTCAGACCAGTCTAATAAATCAAAAGCTTTGGGCAATTTGTCTAATTCTTCGGATGTCATAAGAGGTCTGTCGGGTGTTCTTATTGTTTCGCCCTTGGTGTTTTTATATGCGATACCTTTAATTACTTTTAATTCATCACCTGTTTTACCCTCTTCAAGGGCTTTAAAAAATTCAGGCAGTGTTTTTTCTGATTCGCCTCTAACAATATAATCAAGTTCGGGACAAAGGTTAAAGACCTCTTCTGGCATAAAAGTGGGATGTATACCGCCCATGATAGTAATAATTTTTGAGTTAACGGCCCTAACTCTTTTAATACATTCTATAGCATCTGGTATTGAGCAGGTAATAGACGAAATGCCCACGTAATCAGGCTTTACGCGTTTTACTTCTTTTTCGATTTCGGCGTGACCCACGTCTTTTGTCATGGCGTCATAAATAATAACGTCAAAACCTGCCTCTCTTAAAGCCCCTGCGACATACACGAGATAAAGAGGAATCCATTTACCGGCTACTTCTACAACCCCCGCGTGATAAGGGGCGGTTAAAAGTAAAACTTTTTTCTTTTTTAGCATTTTTTTATTGAACCTATTTATATAACGTTTATACTTACAAATTGAGCCATATGTTAAATGAATTAATATTTATTAGAACAGTTTATGTTTTATTTTGACAGCGGTCAATAAATATTTACTAATTTAGGGTTGTGAAAAAATTATTTATTAAATAAAATAAATATTTTAGTCTTGAAAACGTTTTACAAATACTCTAATAAATGTAAATTAATAACCGAAGATTATTATCATTTTATATTTACGCAGTAATAAATAAGATATAATTGACTTTAAATTAAATTTTTAAAAAATATCGTGAATGTTTTATGAAACTAATAAATTATAAATATTTGTATTCAAATATTAAAAAAGTAACCACATTTTTAAGCGGCATTATTTTTTTAGTTGTTCCTCTGGCGTATTATAGAGATATAATAGAAGAAAGTGCTTTTGCCAAATACGAGGTATTTTATTTTTTAATTATTATTCTTTGCTTATTTTATTTTTTTAGTATAAAATATAAAAAAATAAATTTCGAGTTATTAAAAAGTAATTATGCTTCTTTTTTTATTTTTATTCTTATTCTTTTTGGATTGTGGCACGCAGTATGTACCTTGTTTTCTATAAATATTTTGATATCTTTTGGTAAAACTCTTGAAATAATTTCAAAAATATTTGTTGTATTTTTATTTTTCAGCATAGCCAGATATATATCTTATACAAAAGTTATTTTTTGGGGTATGATTGGCGTGTTTTTTGTTTCTATAATTGGTATCTTTCAAAGATTTGAGCTTATTGATTATTACGCGCAGGTAGCTGCCCCCGCCTCAACTTTCGTCAATAAAAATCACGCGGCTCATTATATGGGTATGGCATATTTTTTTTCTATATTGATATTTCTGTTTAGCAAATCAAAAAAAACATTATTAATATCAGGCCTGTGCGTTTTTACGCAAACCGCATATTCAATGTTTACCTCTTCTAAAGGTTTGGTAGTCTCTTTGGCTGTAAGCATAATATATTTGATTATTTTATTTTATTTTTCAAATAAGAGATCAAAATTAAATTTTATAAAAATGAAGTCATTAAAATTTAAATTACTTATTACTATTATTTTATCTTCCATTATATTTTCCAGTTTGGTAGAAAAATTTTATCCCGGCAATGATTATGGTTCTAACGTATTTTCAAAAATAGCAAATATTATACCTGATCCATTGCAAAGTAATTCAATTGTTTCACGTTTAGCGGTATGGCGGAATTCAATAGAGATAGTTAAAGATTATCCCGTTTTTGGCGTTGGGCCCAATGCTTTTCAAATTATTTATTCTAATTATAATAAAGCTGTTTTTCTAACACCAGATTTTTCTCCGTATTTTATTTACACAAAAGCTCATAATGAAATTATTGAATACGCTGTAGATACCGGATTCATTGGCGGTTTTCTTTTTCTTATAATTGCTTTTAGCATACCGTTATTAACTTTTTATACTATAAAGAAAAAAAAATCAAGATTACTGGTAAAAGATAAATATTTTATTTATTTATCAGCTGCTTTAGTAAATACTTTTTGTTATTCAGCTTTTGAATTTAGCACTTCTACAGCGGGCAGCGGCATATTAATGTGGCCTTTGATGGGTTTGTGGCTTTATCAATTAAATCTCCTTTCGGCAAAAATAAAGTTTATAAATATGAAGAAGATAAAAGATACGTTAAATATATTTTTTAACGCAAAAAAAAATAAAAGTATTATATATATTTCGTTTGTTTTAACGTTGATAATGTTTATAGTATATTCATTAAATATACGCGGAGCTTTATTCTTTTATACGGCCGAAGCACATTGGTTAAATACAAAGCATCAATTAAGTAATCATGAAAATCAATTTTCATGCGATTATTTTACCCGTAATATTAACAAAGCCGCCAGTTTTATGTTTTTTGATATGCACGCGCAAAGAACACGCGCCAATGAATTTGTCAGGTGTAACTTGCCGTCTGAAGAAAATTTAGAAAAATTAGAAAAGTTTTTAGAAGATGACCCGTATGCTTTAGCTTTATGGTATAATATAATTAAATATAAAATAGAATTAGAAAAATACAATGAGGCCCAGCAATTGCTCGATAAGTTTTTAACCCTTTATGACTTAGACATCAATATTCTTTTATTAAAAGGGAATATTTTTGAACTAAAAAAAGAAAATATTAAAGCATACCAGTGGTATAGCTATATACTTAATGAAAGACAAGATATAAGCTTAGAAACCCGCGGCTTTTTAGAAAAGCGTTTAAAGAAAATTAGAAACCAATAAATACATATTTATAACCGCAGAGTATTAACAAAGGTCAAAAACCAGCAAAGCCGGCTCGCAAAACTTTTAGTTACTCTGCGGCAGCGGTATAATTGAAAAACATGAATAGCAGCGAAGTCGATTTTTTATTGGAATCGTTGACGTGTACCATTATATATGGTATATTGTTTAATGAGGTATACAGTATATTGGAAAAAGTACCTTGAGAAGAAAATACAAAAATTACCTCGAAAAGAAAAAGAAATGTTTGCTCAATTAGTGATAGATTTGCAAGATAAGGGTCCTTTCAAAAAAACTGGCAGAATTTTAGTAGAATTGGTAAGAATGAATATCATCGCCATTTATCTTATAGCTGGGTTGCTTGTTGGCGCATTGAGAATAAGAGTATAAATATTGAAATATATTACGCGGGAAGCAGAGAAAACGCGCCTTATTGAAATATAAAGGAGTTATAATATGCAGATAGTATTAAAAGATAACAAAATAAAAATTGATATGAAAGGCGATATTCCGTTAAAAATTATTGAAGCAGTGAAAAGCGTATTTCAAACTGCCAAAGTTTTTAACGACGCAGGCGAAGAAATTATCATTGCCTCAGAGTCTAAATGGCTTCAAAAGTTAATTAAAGAAACAAAACCGCAAAAAATTGTTAGCCTGTACAGAGAAAATAGAAAGTTATCTCAATCTGAACTTGGTAAAAAAATTGGTCAAACCGGTAAATATATTTCTGATATTGAAAATGGCAGAAGAAATATTTCAATTAAAACCGCGAAAAAATTAGCTGAGGTGTTTGATATTTCATGGATGCGATTTTTTAATGAAACTCGCAGAAGATAAAGAGTTTTTAGAAGATATTCTTGATGTCGCCGCAATTGAAACCCGAAGGCATGAGCCTTCACTATTTTATTGTTAAATTACTGACATTTTACTACTGTTTACAATAATGGAATCTAATTCCAGTATTGTAAACATCTTATTTTGACTTTTTCTCAATCTTTCCCGGAAAAAGACTATAAGCCGCGGGAACTACAAATAAACTCAGCAGAGTAGAAATTATCATGCCGCCTATAACGGTTACCGCCATGGGTATGCGGCTTTCGGCTCCCGGACCAAGCGCGAGGGCCGGCGGCAGGGCGGCGGCTATGGTAGCTACCGATGTCATTACAATGGGTCTAAACCTTATGGGCGAGGCAATTAATATGGCTTTTTTAACGTCTTTTTCTTTTTCTCTTATTTGGTTGGTAAATTCTACCAGCATAATTGAATTTTTTTTCACAAGACCCATAAGAAGAATAAGCCCTATAAAGCTGTATATGTTTATGCTTTGCCCCCAAATATAAAGAGCCATTAAGGCGCCTGAAAAGCTGAAAGGTAAAGCTAATAATATTAACCACGGATGAACAAAGCTGTTAAACTGGCTGGCAAGAATCATGTAAGCTAAAGCGATACCCAGCCATAAAGCAAATGCTAAATAGTTAAAAGACTCTTCTGAGGCCTGAGCCGAGCCAGATAGCTGATAAAAATATGTTTCAGGCAGTGTTTTTTTTACTATTGAAATTGCCTTGCTTACGGCTTCTTGCTGAGAATATCCTTCGGCAGGGTTGGCATGAACCGATATGCTTCGCTGTCTGTTTAGGCGCGTAATGGTTAAAAGCTCAGGCTTAATTTCAAAATTTATTAAATGCGATAGCCTTATAAGTTCACCCCTGTTGTTGCGAACAAAAATATTTTCAATATCTTTTTTGCTTTGTCTTTGAATATCTTTTAATTGAATACGAATGTCATAGCGTCGGCCGCTTTCGGTATACTTACCTATTTTTCTGCCGCTTATAAGCGATTGAATGGCGTTGCCAATAGCCGATACATCTACGCCTCTTTCGGCTGCCGCTTTTCTGTTGGGTATAATTTTAATTTCGGGCATACCTTCTTCGTAATCAGAATCTACGTCTACAAAATAACCGCTTTTTGCCATTTCTTCTTCTATTTTTAACGTGCTTTCATGCAGTGTTTTCCACTCGGGACCTTGAATAGAAAACTCAACCGGATAACTTCGGCCGCTTGCAAATCCGCGAAGAGATCTATCCATTACAATAATTCTTGAATTTTTATCAATACCGCCTAATTCTTTTCTCATTCTAAACATAAATTCATTTTGAGTTATGGGCTTGCCCGTTTTTTCTGAAATGGGTCTTTCATTAAGGGGTTTCATATGAAGAAACATAGTTGAAGAATTGGCAACGCCGCCGCCAAAGCCACCCACAATAGAGAAAAGTCCATGGGTTTCTTTTTGCTCTAATATTTTTTTTTCGCATAACTTGGCCACTTTGTCGGTATATTCTAAAGAAGATGCCGGCGGCGTTTTTATCATAATCATTAATTGAGATTGATCTGTCGATGGAACCAGCTCTTTTTTCAAAAGCGATAAAAAATAAAAAGAACCTATAAAAAAAAGAAAAGAAATTGCTATAATTTTAACAGGGTGTTTTAATACTATAACCAGTGATTTTTCATAAAGCACGGTTAATCTTGAAAAAATATCCTGTACAAAATGCGAAAAACCTTTTGTTTTTTTCGCGGGCTTAACAAATCTTGAACAGCGCATAGCAGTTAATGTTAAAGCCTCAAGAAGAGAAAGAAGAACCGCCGCCGAAAAAGTTATACCAAATTCATAAAAATAATATCCTATAACACCTTTCATTAAAGCCACGGGTATAAAAATAGCCACAATAGAAAATGTAGTGGCCGTAGCGGCGAAAGATATTTGGTTTGCCCCTTTTATAGCCGCTTCTTTTTTACCCAGACCTTTTTCGCCATGCCTGAAAATATTTTCAAGAACCATGATAGAGTCATCTACCACAATACCAATGGCTAAGGCTAGGGCAAGCATGGTAAAAGTATTCAGCGTAAAATTAAAAAAATCCATAAAAATAAGCGCGCCAATAATTGAGGTAGGGATGGCCAAAAGAATATTAAAAGTGGCCGAATAACTGCCAAGAAAGGCAAAAATTACCAAAGCTGTAAGTAAAGCAGAAAGAATTAAGGTAAATTCAAGTTCGTCAATGCTTTCTTCAATAAAGCGGGTGTAATCGTTAGCAATGTTTAAATAAAAACCTTCAGGCAAAGCGGCGTTTATCTCATTTAACTTTTCTTTTACGTTTCGAGCCGTTATTACCGCGTTTGAGCCCTTTTGTTTTACGATGCCCAAGCCAACGGCGCGTTTTGAGTTAAATCTTGACAAGCGCCTTACTTCGTCAAGGCCGTCTTCTACACTGGCTACGTCTTTTATTTTTATTATTTTATCGTAAATGGGTCTGCCGCCTCTTGATGATATAATTATATTCTCAACTTCTTTTAGGGTAGAAGCTTCGCCCATAGAACGAATGCTTATTTCTTCTTTCGCGTTTTCAATTCTGCCTCCCGGGGTTTCTGAATGCTGTTTAGAAATAGCGTTTATAACATCATCTGCGGTAAGCTCATAGTTCGCGAGCTTTTCGGCATCGGCCCAAATTCTTATGTTGCGATCTATAAATCCGCCCATAAAAATATCGCCCACGCCTTCTATTAGCTGAAGCTTGTCTCTTAATACGTCTTTTGCGTATATCATTAATTCTTTTGTTGAATTATCTGTGGTTAGCGCTAACCATAAAATAGGGTGCTCGTCAGGATTTCTTTTTCTAAGAACCGGCGTTTCAAGATCAGTTGGTAAATATCTTTGCTTTTCTGCTATTTTCGTTTGAATTTCTTGCAGCGCGGTGTCAACATCGCGGTCTAGTTCTAATTCAACATTTATGCTGGCCGAACCGTGGCGCGAATTTGACTTTATTTCTTTTACGCCCTCTACGCTTAAAATAGCGTCTTCTAAAATATCTATAATATCAGATTCCATCACAAGAGGCGAGGCGCCTTCCATAGAAAGTGAAATGCTTACAACAGGAAAGTCAATATCGGGTTTTTCAGAAAGCCCCATTCTAAAAAAAGAAATAGTTCCAAAAAGTAAAAGAGATATCATAATCATCCAGGCGAAAACCGAATTATTTATTGATATATCTGAAAGGCTGCGGCCTAATTTTTTCATTTAGCGTCACGAATGTCATAAATGATATTAGCTGTGTCAAATTGTTTTTTGCGTGTTAGTAAAATAATATATTTCTGGTACATAGAAAAGACTTGACAGTGCCTGTATTTAAGAGTATATTTTACTATGAAAGTAAAAGAAGTTATTAAACTTCTTGAAAAGAATGGATGGAAATTAAAAGCGACAAAGGGCTCTCATAGGCAGTATAAGCATAATAAAATTAAAGGGAGAGTAACCATTGCTGGTAAAAATTCTGATGAATTAAAATCGGGAACATTAAACAGTATATTAAAACAAGCAAATTTAAAGGATAAATAATAGTGAAATATAAAATAATTATAGAAGAGGGTCAAAATAATTTTTCAGCATTTTCGCCAGATTTACCGGGATGTGTTTCAACAGGTAAAACAAAAGACGAAGTTATACAAAACATGCAAGAAGCAATTCAATTTCACATAGAGGGATTATTAGAAGATAACATTCCCGTGCCAAAGCCTTCAAATATTGTGTTAGCTGAAATTAGTATTTAAGTCTTTTATTGTATATTTTACTACTTACTATATTGAAGAACCGTTTTAATATTTAAAAATTATACTCTCAGATATCAAATAACACTTGACATTATCAAAAGCTGGTTATTAATAACTAAAAGATTATGGATAAAAATCTAGCGCTCGAACTAGTTAGAGTAACCGAAGCCGCGGCTTTGGCATCTGCGCGTTTAATGGGCAGGGGTGACGAAAAAGCGGCTGATCAGGCCGCTGTTGACGCTATGCGTAAAACTTTTGACGCCATTGATATTGATGGTGTTATTGTTATAGGCGAAGGTGAAAGAGACGAGGCCCCCATGCTTTATATTGGCGAGCATGTAGGTTCTAAAAAGGGTCCTTCTATTGATATTGCTTTAGACCCGCTTGAGGGTACCACAATTACGGCCAAAGGCGGTTATAACGCGACCTCTGTAATTGCCGTAGCCGAAAGAGGCAGTTTTTTACACGCTCCTGATACATATATGGATAAAATAGCCGTAGGCCCAGAGGCCAAAGGTCTTATTAATTATAACGATCCGGTGCCTGTTACCCTAAAAAAAACAGCGGACGCGCTAAAAAAACATCTGGAAGATTTAACCGTGTGTATTCTTGACAGACCCCGCCACGATGAACTTATAAAACAAGTAAGAGAAGCGGGATGCCGCATTAAATTAATTTCAGATGGCGATGTATCTGGCGCTATTGCCACATGCATGCCCGATTCTCCCGTTGATATACTTCTTGGTATTGGCGGCGCTCCCGAGGGTGTTTTATCGGCGGCCGCGTTAAAATGTCTGGGCGGAGATTTTCAGGGCAAACTTCACTTTAGAAACGACGAAGAAAAAGAAAGAGCTAAAAAAATGGGTATACATGATTTAGATAAAGCCTATACGCTTGAAGAACTGGCAAAGGGTGAATCTATTCTTTTTTGCGCTACGGGGGTAACCGACGGCGAAATGTTAAAAGGCGTTTATTTTACGGGTAACGGCGCGATAACAAATTCAATTGTGATGAGAGCCAGAACCCGTACCATCCGATGGATAAAAGCGGTTCATCATTTTGACTTTAAACCCAGTTATTGAAAAATCTTTAAAATTATTTTATGCAAAAGAAAAGTTATGATTTTTCAAATCAATATGTAAAAAATTTAAAGCCTTATGTTCCCGGTGAACAGCCGCAGGAAGAAGGGTATATTAAACTAAATACCAATGAAAATCCGTATGCGCCGTCAGAAAATGTTTTTAATGAGATAAAAAAATTAATTCAAAAACCAGAATTATTTAAAAAATACCCAAATTCTTTATCTGAACCTTTGCGTTCAACTATCGCTAAAAAATATAAGCTTAAACCTGAAAATGTTCTTATTACAAACGGATCGGATGAAGCTTTATCTATAATTTGCAGAGCCTTTATCGATTCGGGTAATTTTATTGTTTATCCAGAGGTAACATACAGTTTATACGAAACGCTAATTAGCGCCGTTGGCGGTAATATTGTTTCTGTTCCCATGATACAAAATAATGATGTTCCGCTTCAAATAAATCTTGATAAAATAAAAGAAACCTACGGTAAAATAGTCTTTTTACCGAATCCGAATGCGCCAACAGGAGAGTATATTCATAATTCAAAACTGGCTGCCGCTATTAAAAATAATGATAAATTATGGATTATTGATGAGGCATACAATGACTTTGTTGAAGAGAAAAATCCGTCTTTTCTTGATTTTATTCATGATTTTGAAAATGTCATTATAACCCGTACTTTTTCAAAAAGTCATTCTTTAGCCGGTTTAAGAATTGGTTTTGCCGTAAGCGTAAATGATGATCTTATGAAATCTATGTATGCCATGAAAGATTCATATAATGAAGATGTACTGGCTATAACAGCGGCAAAGGCCGCTTTTGAAGATGAAAAGTATTTAAAGGAACAAATTAAAAAAATACAAGCTCAAAAAAATGTAATAATCAATAAGCTTAAAAATCTTGATTTTACGGTCTTACCCTCTCAGGCAAACTTTATTCTGGCGAAACCGCCTCAAAGTATAAGAGCCTCTGAGCTTTACCAAAAGCTTAAAGAAAAAAAAATACTAATTCGTTACTTTGCTGAAAGTAAAATATCAGAATATATTAGAATATCTGTAGGCAGTGAGCAGGAAAATATAAAATTAATTGGGGCCATTAATAATACTATAAAAAATTAATTATCTTTTATAGTTTGAAAACTTGACATTATGAGATGATTTAATATATTCTACCTTTTTATTCTTAATTTTAGTAAATATGATAGAAACACTTGATAATATAAGCGGTTACGTATGGGGATTGCCCTTAATTGTATTATTAATAGGCGTAGGTATATTTTTAACCCTTCGTTTGGCATTGTTACAATTTCGTTACTTTATTTTTGGCATAAGAATTGCCTTTGGTTTCGCAGATAAAGAAGAATATGAAATTCTGCATAAAGAAGAATCTGAAGAAAAAAGCGATAAAAAAGGAGATATTTCTCCATTTCAGGCTCTTACTACGGCTTTAAGCGCCACTGTGGGTACGGGTAATATTGTGGGTGTCGCGGGCGCTATTTTAGTAGGCGGGCCGGGAGCTCTTTTTTGGATGTGGGTTACCGCGTTTTTTGGTATGGCCACTAAGTATGGCGAAGCGCTTTTAGCCGTAAAATACCGTATAGAAACTGATAAAGGTTTCGCGGGTGGGCCCATGTATTATATTACCAGGGGGCTGGGTCAAAAATGGCTTGGGATATTATTCGCTTTATTTACTGTAATAGCGGCCCTGGGTATTGGCAATATGGTGCAGATAAACGCGGCCGCGGGAGTGTTAGAAAACAGTTCTTTTGAAATTCCCCGCTATATTACAAGCGCCGTTGTGGCCTTTCTCGCGGGATTGGTTATATTGGGGGGTATAAAAAGAATAGGTAAGGTTACGGCTTTCTTTGTGCCTTTTATGGCGCTTTTTTATATTGCGGGCGGATTATGGATAATTGCGAAAAAATATGAGTTTTTACCGATGGCTTTTTCAGATATATTTTATTACGCATTTTCTCCATTGCCGGCGGTTACGGGCGTGGGGATGGGTATACTGCTTATAACCATACAGTCTGGCGTAACTCGTGGACTTTTTTCTAATGAAGCGGGCTTAGGCTCGGCTTCTATCGCGGCTGCCTCGGCAAAAACAGATTATCCTGTAAAACAGGGATTAGTGGCCATGCTAGGTCCGTTTATTGATACTTTAATACTTTGCTCTATAACCGGTTTAGTTATAATTTTAGGGCTAAAATCAAGCGGAGCGGCTGTTATTTCAAATGCCGCTGCCATTAAATCAAATATGTTTCAAGAAAAACTGCCAGTTTTTTTAGATATTATTAACTCTAATAATAATCCGGGTATTTTTAGTGTTATAAGCAATACGTGGGGAGCGTCTTCGGCTAATTTAAAAGATGTGTTAGTATCAGTTCTTTATAAACATATTTTAGGAGACTGGGGAGGTAGTTTAGTAGCTCTTGGGTTGTTTTTTTTCGCCTCTTCTACCATAATTGGATGGTATTATTATAGTGACAGAGCCCTTGTTTTTCTAGGAGCTAAAAAATTAATAACTTTTTATAAAATTTTATACGTAGGACTTATTTTCGCGGGCGGGCTTGCTCCTATTGAAATAGTTTGGAAGTTTTCAGACATTGCTAATGGCTTTATGGCTCTGCCTAATTTAATAGCTTTAATACTTCTTTCGCCGGTTATTGCTTCTGAAACCAGGAATTTTTTTAAGAAATATCCGCATAAACATGATTTTGCCGTCAAAATGTATTTATATTTTTTAAAATTACTGCCTAAAAATAAGTTATCAAAAATTCTTGGGTTTTTAGCTGGTTTGCATCTGCCTAAGTTTGTAATGATTCCTATTTTAATCGCTTTTTCTAGAATTTTTAGAATAGATGTAAAAGAAGCCGAGTTAGAGCTTTCTGACTATCGGTCTTTAAATAAATTTTTTACCAGAGCTTTAAAAAACGGCACTAGAATTATTGAACCTAACGCTCATACTATTGTTTCTCCCGTTGACGGCAGAATTATTAATTACGGTAAAATAGAAGACGGCAAGCTGTTTCAAAGCAAGGGTATTGACATGAATTTAGATGAACTCTTAGGTTCAAATGTATTATTAGATAAATTTAAAGGAGGCTTATACTCAACAATTTATCTTTCGCCGCAAGACTATCATAGAATTCATTCTCCCTATTCTGGTAATATAGTTGGTTACTATTACAAACCCGGTAAACTATATCCCGTGAACCCTATGGCCGTAAATAGTATTGACGGATTATTTTCAAGAAATGAAAGACTTATAACATATATAGAAACAAAATATGGCACAATTGCTATAATAAAGGTAGGGGCTACTTCTGTGGGCAGAATAAAAGTAAAATATGACGATACTATAAGTACCAATAAATGGAGAAGACTGCCTAAAGAGCATTTTTATGATAAGGCAATACATATAAGCAAAGGGGATGAATTAGGACGGTTTGAGATGGGTTCTACAATTATTTTATTAATTGAAAAAGGAACAGCCGAGTTTCTAGATATTGAAGAAAGACAAAAATTATTATATGGACAGCCTATAGCTTTATTTAATGACCCTCGAAAAATACAAAAAATAGCAAAAAATAGTTATACGGTAAAAAATTAATATGAATACTATAAATATTATTGGTTTGGGCAAAATGGGTACGGCTATAGCTAAGCTTTTAATAAAAACAGGCTATACAATAAACGCGTATGATATTGATGAAAATAAAAAAAAGACGCAAAAAAAAGTAGTTTTTCATAATGATATAAAATCTTTATTAAGCGTTAAAGCCCCTGTAATAGCGGCTGTTAAACCGTCTCAAATGGCCGAAGTATTAGCACAAATAACTGACAATCGTTTGGTAATTTCTATCGCTGCGGGTGTAAATTTACAAACACTTAATAATCTTAGAAAAGTAAAAGGTCCCGTAATTAGAGTTATGCCTAATACACCTTTTTTAATTGGCAAAGGAATAAGTGTATTGTGCGCAGATTCAAACAGCAGTGAATTAGATAAGAAATTATCTCTTGAAATATTCCAAAAAGGAGGGGATGCTATTTTTATTTCTGATGAAAAATTAATGCATACTGTCACTTCTCTTTCGGGTTCAGGGCCTGCTTTTGTTGAAATATTTTTACAAAGTTTAGAAGACGCGGGTGTTTTAAATGGTCTTTCCCGTGATTTAGCGAGGTTACTGGCTTTAAAAACTACTATTGGAACAGCCGCTATGGTTGAAAAAAGCGGTAAATCTCCTTATGAACATATTTTTGATGTCACTTCTCCTGGGGGTACTACAATAGCTGGCATAAAAGCTTTAAAAGAAAATAATTTTGAAAATGCCGTATTAGAAGCTGTCGAAAAGGCAGTTCTTCAATCAAAAAAACTTGCAAAAGAAGTCTCATAAAACTAAAATGATAAAAGCCCGAAAAGGCGAAGAAAATTTAATTCATATACTTAAAAAGTATTCTCCCGCTTTTCCTGAAAAGTATGGTATAGGAATAGGTGATGATACCGCGAAAATAAATACAAACATTTTTTTAAAAAATAAATTACTTATTACAACAGATTCTTTGGTAGAAGATGTTCATTTTAACTGGGAATATTGCGATGCGGGAGATGTAGCAGAAAAACTTTTTGAAATGAACGCCTCAGATATTTTAACAAAGGGCGGCAGGCCTCTTTATGTTTTCTTAAACATCAATGGCAGCAAAGATTTTGTAAAAAATAAAATTGTACCTTTCGCGAAAGCACTGGGTAAAAAGCTTAAAAAAAACAAAATATATCTTTTAGGCGGCGATATCACTAAATCGGCAATAAATGTATTTACTATGACAATGATAGGCGAAGCAAATCATTTTATTCCGCGAAAAAATAAAAAGATTAAAAAAGGTGATGTATTAGCGCTTTATGGCAATATAGGCGGCAGTTCATATGCTCTTGATTTGTTAAACGCAAAAAGAATTAATCTTAAAAATAAAAGTTTAAGAAAATTATATTCTTCGCCAGAGGCAAAATGGAATGCCCCCTCGTTTTTGGTTAAAAATAAAGCTCTCGCCAGCATTGATACTTCTGATAGTTTTTTTGAGAGCGCGCATATTATTTCTGAACAAAATAATTTAAATATAAAAATTAATATTGATAAAATAAAATTACATCCGCTGGTAAAAGCAGATAAAGAAGAAGATATTATAAAATATACGTTGGCTTCAGCAGAAGATTTCGCTGTATTAGCTGTTTTACCAAAAGAAGTTTCTTTTTCAATAAAAGATGATTATGAAATTATAGGCGAAGTTTTAGAAGTTAAGAAAAAAAGCGTCATTCAATTTTATTTTAATAATAAAAAAATAAATATAAATGAAAATAAATTAAAATTATTTTCACATTTTTAATTTGTGCTTTTTTTCTTCTTTTTAAGTTCGGGCGGTGTAATAATCACGGTATCACCTGTTTGTATTTTATAAATATTTTCTGGTTTTTCGGTATGGGCCCATAGAATATCCATGTCTAATACCGCGATTTTTAAATTAGTTATTATATTATTATTGCGTATAACGCTTAAACTTGTTTTCTCGGTAATACCATCGCGTTTACCCAGGTTCACTATCACTCCATTGCCGCTTAATTTTATAATTTCTCCCGCGAAAGGGATACTTTTATAAATATGGTTGGCAAGAGAAATAGCAATATTTCTTAAAAATCCTCTGCCGGTTTCTTTTAATTTTATGGGAGCGAAACTCATACCTGTGTCTAAATTAATAAGAGAAGCTTCAACTTTTAAACCCTGATTAATTTCAGAATAACTGCCAGAAATTGCATAGCGTAAGTTAGATTTATCAGATGTCGGTAGTTTTTTATACTGACTTTGAAGTATTTTACCTATTTTTCCGTTATAATATCCGCCGCCGCCAAAATATGATAATTCTTCAAGGGGTTTGTATAAAACAGAGATTTCTTCTTCAGAAAAAACCTTAAGCCTGCCTAAATCGTTTAGCGCAAATGATAGTTTTTTCGCTATACTTTCACCCGCGTTGGGATATTGGGCAATAGGATTTTCAGGCTTAAAATTAAAAATAAATAACGGCGTGAGGGTTTTTAGCTGTAAGGGATTTGTGATTCCTTCAAGATAGTATAGTTTATTTTGTCTTGTTTGAATTAGCTGTTCAAACATATCTTGATATTTTTTTTCAAAAGAAATTTGGCGCATGAAATCTAATTCATTTTTAAGTCCTATTAAATCATGACGGCTTCTGTATGCTTCAATAAGTTCTTTATGAGCGTCTATATATTCTGAAAACAAATAAATTGACCATTTTATTTCAAAAAGACCCCGCGTATAATAATTCGCGTAAAATAAATTTTTACCCAGAGTATAATGTTCTTTAGCGTCAGAGATTATTTCGGGATGTTTTTCACTTTTATATATTTTTTTACGATTTTTCTCAAGAAAAAAGCGCGTTATCTCGTCATTATTTTGCATATTTAAAAGAGCAGGATATACTGAAAGACTTTGATCAGGAAAACAATATCCAATATAATAAAGAGATGTATAATGATTAGGATTTATACTAAGCACTGTGTTAAAATAAGGCTCTGCTTCTTTACAGTTACCGGTAAGCGCGTAAATTTGGCCAAGCATTAAATTTGCCGGAATATAAAAATTGTCGTATCCTTTCGCGTTTAATAAATAGTCAATTGCTTTATGAAAAATCTGCGAATCGAGCTTGTTTTCAAAAAGCAGGTCTTCTTTTTGATCTATTATTTTTGATAAATGTATTTTAGCTAGCTGCAAGAAGGCGTTTAAATTTTCGGGATCAATTAATAGCGCTTTATTAAAATTATCTTCAGCTTTATGATAGCGCTTTTGTTCAGAAAAAATTTCACCCATGGCTATTTGCGCCTGATAATGACCGGGATTCATTTTTAATATATTTTTTAATTTTTTTTCAGCAAGAAATATTTGTCCCTGATTCATATACAATCGGGCCGATAAATATTGAAAATTAAGATTCTGTGGAGAAATTTTAATTCCTTCGTTAATATATTTTTCTGCTTCAGTTAAACTGTTCATGGCCAAATAAGTTAGAGCCAAATTATAAAAAATATCTTCATTTTTTTCGTTAATTTTAAGAGCTTTATGTAAATATTCAGCTGATTGATAGAGAGCTTCTGTTTCACGTAAAATCGCTCCCATAGCCAAAAGGGCAGGTACATAGTTAGAATTTTTTGATATGCTTTTTTTGTAATATTCAATTGCGGTTAGAGTGTTTTTTTGAATTTTTTCTTTATCGCCCATTTCTTTATAATAAGCGGCGTTTTTTTCAGCATTGCTGTAAGTTTGAACAGAAAAAATAAAAATGAAAGTTAGAAAAAAAAGAAAAAGCAGTATTTTTGTTTTCATTTTAATAGCTTAAAATATTATCTTTCATTGGGAATAAAATATCCCGAATTTTCAATTCCTATTCTTTTTTGAAAATTAACACGCACTTTTACATCCATAAAGCGGCCTTTCCAGTCTTTTGAAGCTCCGCTCTCGTAGGTTATTACGTAGCGCTTCTCTTCTTGATCTTTTAAATAATTTTCTATTTGTTTTAATTCTTGAGAAAAAGCAGAAAAATAAAACCCGCCTGTTTTTTCAGCGAGATTTTTTATTCGCTCTTTGTGCTCTTTATAATTAATATTTTGATTGTTTTCAAAACTTATTACATATATTGGAATATGATTATTTATGGCGTATTGTTCAATTCGTGATAGGTTAATTTCTGAAAGTCCCGAATCTGACAATAGACCCTCGGTAACCCAAATTAAAGCTCTTTTGCCTTTCTTGGGTATTGTTTGTGATATAGAATGATATAAGGCTTTGCCTAAACCCAGTAATTTATTGCTTTTATAATCATTTGCTTCGGTAAGACGTAATGCTTTATGAATTTCAAGTCTTGAATTTGTCCATTTAGAATCTTCTCTGTAGGTGTCTTCATAGCTTATGACTTTTACACTGTCTTTTTGACGAAGACTTTTAGTAATAAAATCAGTTACCCAGTTTAAGGTATCGGTATAGTTTTTCATATAAGAACTTCTTGATAATAAAATTGTATAACTTCCCTGAATTTTAAACTGGTTAAGATAACTGGTGCCAACCCTGCCCACATCGGCGTTATTTTCTAATATATTGAAATTATCTGAATTTAAAACATTTAGTATGTTCCCGTATTGATCTTTAACAGAAACATAAATCCCAATTTTAGGAAAACTTTTCTCATAAATTCTTTCAATCCAAACTTCAAGATTACTGTGTAAGAACTGTTCAGGTACAAATTGAAAAACCTTATGCGCGCCATAATCTGTAACAAATAAGTTGCCAAAATAATCGAGTGAAGCAGAGTATGGCCTTATAAAAGACGAGACAACACCATTTTTTGTTGTAAAGTTTTTAATTTGCTTTAATTCATTTGTCTTTAAATTTATAAGAATAACGCCTTCTTTTTCATCGGTAACAATTAAATATTCACCTTTGGCGTCTATTTGTACATGACGTGGTCTTTTTAACAGGCGCTCTCCCCAAAAGCCTAAAAAATTACCAAATTCATCAAAAAGAGACAACCTGCCTTCATTTGGTTCAGATACATAAATTTTACCTTCTGATGTACACGCGATGCCAAAAGGGTTATTTAATTTAAAACCAGAAGCGACCTCATCAAATGATATAATAAAGCTGCCGTCTGCAGATATTTTTTGAATGCGATTATTGCCGCTGTCAGCTATGAAAAAATTATCTTTATAGCCGCATATTCCCGCAGGTCCGTGAAATTCTAAATTTCCTGATCCTTTTTTACCTACTGGTTCTAAAAAATTCAATACTCTGGCAGCGGCAGGTGAGTTTAAGTCTAAACGGTGAATTATATCGGCCTTAAAATCGGTAACCCATAATATGTTTTTTTCATGCGCCGCGGCTATAGGTATTTGAATTTTTTCAGAAATACGCCTTAGATTTTGCGAAAAGTCGCCATTTGGGTTTAAAATTATCATATTACCCACGTTTAACTGCCCTAATGAAAGCAGATAATTTTTTTTATTTGGCAGAGAACTAATAAAAGTAGGATACGTAAAATTATAACCGCTTTCAGGATTTATTTCACGCATGAATACAAATTCTTTTTCAGAGTTTATGTTTATTGAGCTTAAATTTTGAAGGTGCAGTGTTAAGGGCGGGTCGTAATTACCATTATCAAGAATAATTTTCCATTCTTGAACTGCTTCGTCAACTCTGCCCGATAAATAAAGAGAATGTCCTAAAAATCTTCTTGCTAAAAAAAATTCTGGATCATTTGATAAAGATTTCAAAAAAAAATCTGTAGAGGCGGTATATTTATAATCATTAAATAACGATAAGCCTTTTTGAAAATTTTCAACAGCTTTATCTTGACCGGGCCCTACTCGTGGAGAAAAAACAGCATAACTAAAACCTATGATACTGAAAAGTAAAAAGAGAAATAGTAATATTTTATTTTTTAAAAGCATAAAAAAAACATAAGAAAATTAAGTAAAAAAAATGCGACATAATGTCATTATGCCTATTTTAGAAATTATGTCAATTCTTTTTTCTCTTGTAGAAAGAGAACTTAATGGTAGTTAGTATAGGCGCCAAAGCCGCATATTGGCAGCAATCTCGAACAGCATTAAAATAACCGAAAAGATAAATTTTTATTTTTCCGCTATGTTTTAAAAAATTTATGGCATCCTGCCAAAGGATGTTATTATTTTTTCTTTAAATACAAAAAAACTAAACAATAAAACAGTATTCATCTTACTTTTTATATCTTCTGTGCTAACAGCATTTTCTTTTGCCCCCTGGGATCTTTGGTTTTTAAGCTTATTTTCTTTTTTTCCGATATTTTTTTTAATAGAATCTGATAGATGGCAAGATAAGCCTGTAAAAAACGCTATTTTTTGGGGGTTGTTATCTGGGTTCTTAATGGATATTTTTGCTTATTATTGGGTTATTCATACAATGACGGTTTTTGGTCATTTATCATATCCTTTCGCTCTTTTTGTATTTTTTTTATACGCGGTTATTACTAATACCCGCTATGTTATATTTTTCGCGCTTGCTGTTTTTTGGAAGTCTTATCTTAAAAAGAATACTATTAAACATAAATTTCTGGCAAATCCATTTTTATATTTAACCGTATTTTGGGGTATTTCTGAAACATTCGGATGGCAGCTTTTCCCGTGGTATGGCGGTAATTTAATGAACGGAAATATTGTATTTATACAAACCGTTGATATTGGGGGAATATACCTGACCTCTTTATTTTGGTTTTTTATTTCTTATTCTTTATATAAAATATCTTTATTGGTATATGAAAATTATAATAATAAAAAAAATATTATTAAGAAAATTTTTTTAGATAAAAATCTAACAGCTGGAATTATTCTTTTAATTATTACTCATTTATATGGAGCAGGGGCCTTACTTTACTGGTCAAATAAAGAAAAATCATACGATGTAAAAAATATAGCCGTAATACAGGGCAGCACCCCCTTGGGTTTTCAAAATATACGCAATTTAGCGGCTGAACTACGTAAAATTATTGATGGTATGGTAAACCAGACTTTAGAAGTCGCAGCCGAGGCAAGTTCTAAAAATATAAATATTGATTTTTTAGTTTGGCCAGAAAGCGCGGTTCCTTTTTTAAGATACGAGAAAGAGCCATTCTTGCGCGAGAAAATTCGATATATTCAAGGGAAGATTCCTGTTGAATTTATGCTAAGTGATATACATTCAATGAAAGTAAATAAAAAGACCGAAACCTACAATAATGTTTGGCTTTTATCTGAAAAAGGAGAACCCATTGAAAGTTATCAAAAAGTTTTTCTTTTACCCTTTGGAGAATTTATGCCGCTTGGTGATATTTTTCCGGCTTTGGCTGATGCTTTTCCTGAGGTGTCAAATTTTGATAGAGGAAGCCGTTTTCCCCTTTTACCGTCTAAAATAGGCAATATTTTACCCTTAATTTGCTATGAGGTAATTCCTCCCGATTTTACATGGAGTTTTTATAAAAAAACAGAAAGTAAAGCTAATATTATTATTAATTTAACCAATGATGCATGGTTTGGCAAATCAATAGCCAGTTATCAGCATATGGCGCTTGGCATAATGCGGGCAATAGAACTACGAATTCCCATTGTTCGATCGACTAATGCCGGGGTAACGGCTTATATTGATACACTTGGGAACATTCATGAGCCTACAGGTCTATTTACCAGAGAAAACCGTTTATATCAGGTAAAAATACCACAAAAAAACACTACACTTTTTTCAATTTGGGGCAGTATTCCTTATTATTTATTTTTATTTATTTTCTTTGCTTTAGGTCTTTTTAATATATGGCAAAAACCAAAAACTAAAAAGTAGATTTATTAAAATGGAAGGTTTTACGCAGGACCTGATGTATTTGAAAAACTCCAGATAACATTTTCTAAAGAAAAAATATTAGTCATGATTGACTTTTCTACACAATATTTAATAATATATTGCCTTTTAAGTTCAATATCGTCCCATATTTTTTTATCTATATTTAAAATAATATTATTTTTATAGGCCCAAATTTCTTTAATTAACATTTTTTCTTTTATAAAACGCTTTGCTTTATTCTCTTTATCGTTAGGGCCTATTATGAGTTCTTGAATAATGAATCTAACATTATCCGTTAACTGTAAATTATTATTTTCAGCGTCAAATTGTTGAAAAACTTTTTGTTTTATAGAGATTATTTCGTCTTTTTTAAATACGTATTCTTTCTTTATCTTTTTATGATGTTTATTGTTTTTTTTTAAATTTAAATTGCTTTCATCATCATCAACACTATTATTTTCAATATCTATAGATGGATAATATAATATTAAATAATTTCTTGTATCAACCGCAGGAGGGTCTAAAAATTTTAAAGGATTTAAAAGCTCAAAAATATTTAAAGAGCTTAAAGAATAAAAAGAAATAATATCTACAGTAATAATTAGCGTTAGTATTTTAAATAATTGAATTTTATTTAAAATTTTAAGTTTATTAATTGCATCTTTTATTTTTTTCATATAGTGGATTTTTTTTAGAAAGAAACAAACTTTATAATCTAGGTCTTTTTTTCAAAAAACCGCGTATACCTTCAATTATACCTTCTGCTAATTTCTCCTGAAAACTTTTTTGTACTATTACACCAGCTTCTCGTTTATTACTTAAATAGCCCATTTCAATTAAAACTGCAGGCATTAAGACACCTCTTAAAACAGCAAAATCAGCTTTTTTTACGCCTCTTCCTTTTACAAGATTATCTGTATAAGTCATTAAAGAAGAATTTATCTGCCTGGCAAGTGTTTTACTTTCAGCTTGAATTTGAGAATTAAATAAAATAGACTCAATGGTATTAATGAGTTCATTTTCTGATTCATATTGATTCTCACGAAGCATTATTTCACGAGACTCTTCATTATCTTCACTTTGTGAAAGATAGTAAATTTCATATCCGTTTGTTTTTTTAGATAGTGTAGCATTACAATGAAGGCTTATAAAAATACCAAATTCATCTTTTTTAATTTTACTGTTCGCTATTTGAGCTCTTTTTTCAAGGGTGATAAACTTATCTTTGAATCGGGTTGAGTAAATTTTTATTTGAGGGAAAGCTTTTTTAAGAGCGTAATAAACAATGCGGCCCGCCGATAAGGTTATTTTCTTTTCAGCGAGGCCTTCTGCGGCAAAAGCTCCCGGGTCCTTGCCCCCGTGTCCGGGATCTATTATAATAAAATCTAACTTATCATAGTTTTTTGTAAGAGAAAAATCTTTTTCATCATTACCAGCGATTGCTTCATCTTCTATTTTAATTTCTTCGGAATCAAATTTATAGTTAATATTAAAGTTTAATTCAGAAAATAATTCTTCAGTAAACTCTAAAGGCAAAAATATTTTTTCATCTTTATAGATAGGCGCTGAATTTAAATAATACTGTTTGCCTTCAGATGTATAATAGTTTTTTTCAAGGGCAGCTTGTACAGATTTATCATTGCACTCGATTTCTAAATTAAGACTTAGTGGGTCCCAGCTGTATTTTACGCATTTATTTGTTGTTATAAAATCATTTAATTCTATATATTTAGCGTTATTAATTTTATGTATTGGTATTGCATGCAGCTTCACGGCTGAAAATACAAATTGAAGGCAAATAAATAAAAAATAACTGAATATTTTTAAAATAAACTTACGCATCATTAATACTATCGACTGTTTCTTAAAAAACTTTTTTTGTTTTATTAAGCCGTTTTTTATATTCAATAAGGCTTTTTTATGAGATGGCTTTATCTTCTTTTGCTAAAGAAAAAATCTTTTAAAAGTTTTGAAGAATTAAATTCTTCTATAGGGTAATAATAGTATATAAGCTTATGATTTAAACCAGAAAGTTCAGCCGCGATTCTTAAAGCGGGAAGTTTATCTTCATACGCTAAAAAATAGACAGCCCGCAGCCGCGCTAAAACAGAGGCTCCTGTGCACATTATGCAGGGTTCTAACGTAGAAAATAAAATACAGTCACTAAGTCTTTCATTTTTTATTTTTTGGGCCGCAGTTTGAATAGCTAATAGTTCTGCATGAGCAGATGGATCTTTTTTTTCACGAATTCGGTTTCTCTCTGCGGCAATAATTTTTTGATTGTATAAAATAGACGCTCCAACGGGAACTTCATCGGCTTCATAAGCTTTTTGAGCTTCTTTATACGCTTTCGCAAAAGCTTTTTTAATAAGCCTTTCTGAAAGTTCAGTCATGCACAATTTCAGTTCCTATGCCTTTATCTGTGAATATTTCAAGCATAACCGAATGTTCAATTCTACCGTCAATAAAATGGACTTTATTGATGCCGCCTTTTAAAGCTTCAAGGGCCATTTCAATTTTAAGCTTCATACCCCCTGTTAATATATTATCATTAATTAACTTTTTTATTTCACTTTCTGTAATATGGCTTATTTTAGTTTCAGGTTTTTGCGGATCTAAATATATTCCGTTAACGTCTGAAATAAAAATAACTTTTCGGGCCGTTAGCGCCCGCGCGATATCTACCGCCAAATGATCTGCGTTAATATTTAAATAATTTATTTTGTTATCAGTAAAATAATGTCCTATAGATGAAACAACAGGAATATATTGAAAGTTTATTTTTTCGGTAATAATTTGTTCAACGATACCCACCTTATTTTCAGGATTTTCTTCGTTTTCTAGTTTTGCTAATATTAAGCGGCTGTCTGCCAAAGAAAGAGGAGGAACTTTAAATTGTTTTAATACAGAGCATATAGACTGGTTTAACTCGGCAAAAACCTCTTTTGCCAGAAGAACAGTTTCTTCAGTTGTTTTTCTAAGGCCGTTTTCAAAAACAACAGGAATATTTTTTTCTTCCATTTTTTGACTAAGCTTTTTGCCGCCGCCATGAACTAAAATAATTTTAATGCCGTGAAGAAACATTTCGGCAATATCTTCAAGAAAATAGGGCATCATTTCTTCAGATTCTAGCGCAGCGCCGCCGTATTTAATAACAAATATTTTATCTTTAAAGATATTAAGGTATTTTTGACCTTCAGTGGTTGAAAAAAACTCAGCGGCTCGCATTTTATTTTTAAAAAAGATTAATCTATGTCGGCGAAAAGCTCTCCCGTATCGAGAAGCCAGTTTACTACTTTTCTTGAGCCGTCATCAGATAAATCTAGCCATTGGGCGCCTATAGCAAGAATATTTTCTTGTTTTTTTTGCCATATTATTTTAAAGTTTTCGCTGAATTCAATGTTGTCTCTGCTAAATTTAATAGTACCCTTAGAAGGCAGCTTTTCTGTAACTTCTTCAGAGTTAAGCAAAGATTTAAAGCCGCCTTTACCCAGATTTTCAATGTGACAGTCATACAATTTATCATTAAAAACAAAGTTAGCTTTTTGTGACAGAGGATATCTTACAGTTTTTCTTTTTTTATCGGTTAAATCTATTTTTATTTCATTAATTATATTTGATAAATTTTCAAGTGACGGCGGTACCTGCAAGAATCCGGCAATATTTTTATCGGTAAGATCAACATTGTTTTTTTCTTTATTAATTAATAAAATAACTCTCATCTTAAGATTTTCTTTTTTGTGTTTAAAATTTTTATACAATGCTTCTTCAATAAAAAGCATATCATATGCAGCTATTTGAGATTTTTCTATATTATCTGCGGTATCTAATTTTAAATTGTTTCTTTCAAACATATATTTCATTATATTTACGATATCAGCTGATGAGGTAATTAAAAGAATTTTTGACATATATCACTTTTATTTTCAATTTAAGAATGTCAAATTAATTTTTTTAAAAATTAACCCGAATTCATAAATCCTGTTATCTTGTCTTTAAATTATTTTTTATCTATCCGTTTCTCAATGAATGAAATTATCATTAAACCCACCGATAAAAACTTGACGCTTTATTTCTAATTAAACCAACTAGCTTTTTATTTCATATTAAACAAATAAAATATCAATGAACAGAATATATTTTCTTTATCTTAATATTTTTTTTTTGCTTTTGTTTGCGGGATGTTCCGGTATTCCTGTAAAAACAGGCGATAACATTATTGAAGAAGATTTCTCGAAATACTCGTTTGTAAGTAATGAAGATTTGCAAAAGGCCATTAAAAAAGAAAAGCTTTCTATTGATGATGTTTATGTTTTAGCGGTAGATAGAACAGAAAAGCTTGCTATTGAATACGCCGCGTTAAAAGAAACTCAAAACGAAAAACTTAAGGCATATTCTTTATTTTTACCCAAAATATCATTCAGATATCAGCAGAATTTTTTAAGTTCAGACAGCTCAGGTCCGTGGATGTATTTTTATGCGAAACAGCCCTTGTTTTCTGGTATGAAAGAAGTTTATGGGTTTGATAAAATAAACGCGAATATTCAACTTAAAGAAGCTTTGCTAAAATACAGAGCGCAAAGACTTTATCTTGAAATAGCGAATGCTTTTTATTCAGCTTTAACGGCAGAAGAAGATTTAAGAAGCAAACAGTATTCATTAGAACTTTTAAAAGAACGGCTTATAGAATTAAAAAAAAGAAAATCTGTGGGCAAATCAAAAGAAAGCGAAGTTTTAAGCGCTCTTTCGCAAGAAGCTATGTTAAAAGCAGATATTGAAGAAAAATTAACAGATTATAAAGAGGCCCGTGAAGAACTAATTTACTTAGCCGGATTATCTGATAATTTTTTATTAGATGATTTACTGCCCGAAAATATTTCAGAAAACGCAAAGTTGTTACTAGAAAAAAATAATGAAATTCAAATTAAAAAAAGATATGATATCATGGCCGCTAAAGAGATGGTTTTTTCAGCTGAAGCAGACTTAAAAACCGCCTACGCGGCTTATTTGCCGCAAATTTATCTTCAGGGAAGCTATTATCTAAAAAAAGGAGACGCCAGAGTAGAGGCGCAATCGGGTGCGGATAATGACTATAGTATTCAACTTAGCGCTGAGGCTCCTTTATTTCAGGGGGGTGAACTTCTTGCAGAAATGAAATCAGCTAAAATAAGAAAAGAAAAAGCCGAACTTTCTTATAATGAATCTATAAGACTGGCTAACGCTGAAGCCGCGAAAGCGAAAATAAATCTATCAGCTTCTTTAAGAAAAATTAATGCCTATAAAGAAGCTTACGAGATAGCTCAAAAAAATTATAAAATTCAAGATAACGAATATAAACGAGGATTGGTCACCAATCTTGATGTTTTAACAGCTTTAAATGAGCTTGAAACGGCGAAAATAAAATATTATAAAAGTAAAACAGATATTATTTTAAATTCAATTTGGTATCAAATTGCTAGCGGTATATTCCTTGATAAAAATATTGCTCCTGGAAAAAATAGTCAATAATATATGCAAAATTAAATATTTGTTAAAATTGAAGATGTAAATTTTTTATTTATTGCGTCTAATAACATTGTATGAAAAAGACGCGAAAAATAGCAATAATAATCTTAATTTTCATTTATAGTCATCTCATTTTTACCGGTTGTGCCGATGAAAAATTAAATGAAGAAGCAGAATTAGTTTCTGATACAGGTGTTAGTTTTTTTATTGAAAGCAGTGAGTCTTATTCTAAAGAACAACTTAATTTTTCAATAGATGCCGTTATTTATGCTGCTGAAGAAACAGCTCCTGAAGATTTTCCCGCCGGCTCTATTCAAGAGGCAATTAATAATAATAAAGATAATCTATCTATTTATATTGTAGAAGAAAAAACAGGTCCTAATGCCAGCTGCGCTAATTCGGCGAATCCTGAAAAATCTTGTAAAGGTTTCTACTGCGGTGTTGGTGAAACTAAATGGTGTGAAGGTCTTTATGATCCAAATTCATTTTCAATAAAAATTTCACATAAAAAATGTATAGGTCAATCGGCATTGGCGCATGAATTAATACATCTTTTTTCTCATATTGTAAATAATGATGGTGATGGTTCTCATAAAAATAAGAAATATTTTGGCGGTAAAAGTTCTATTGAGAATACAGCAAAAAAAATGATGATTGATACATATTGTGAAGAAGAGTTGGATACTAAAGACAAAGAAGACAAAGAAAAGAAAGAAAAGAAAGGCGACGAAAAAGAAAACGAAAAAAACCATAATAATAAAAATAAACTAAAATAACTTAATATCTGTTGTGGCATCTTAACATACAAAACAACCTATTTTGTAGTCTTAATAAATCGTTTCAAAATTGATTTGACATTATAATAAATCTACTTTTTGATGCGCTTATAATGCGGCATGCCTGTTTTTTAGTTTTTGTGTTATTTACAGGTTTTACAAAAATACATGGCATAGAATCTTTCATATTAGAAAATAAAATAGAGTCACTGAATTTATCATATATAGAATTTTATGAAGATATTTCAAAATCGTATGATATAAAAAAAATACTATCTAATGATATTAATAATCAATTTTCAAAAACTATAAAAAAAATACCGCACTTTGGTATTACCAGTTCGGCTTACTGGCTTCGTTTTGAATTAAATAATCTTTCTGATCGTGATCATTGGCTACTAGAAGTAAATCATCATGGTTTAGAGTATCTTGATTTTTTTATTGTAAAAGATAATAATGTAATTTATCAAGTAAAAACGGGACTTCAGTTTCCTTTTAATGAAAAAAAATTTCAAAGCCGTACTTTTGTTTTTGATTATACGCATAAAAAAAATGAAATTCAACAGATTTATATTCGAACCGAGGGAAGTTTTCCCTTGAGAGTTCCCATTGTAGTATATTCAAAAGAAAATTTTATATTAAAAAGCAATAAAGAAAGCTTTTTATTCGGATCATATTTTGGTCTCGTTATCATCATGCTTTTTTATAATATATTTCTATTTTTAAGACTTAAAGATAAGGCTTATCTTTATTATGTTTTATTTATTTTTTTTAGTTATTTAATTGTTCATTTATTTATAAGCGGTCATTTTTTTCAGTTTTTTCAATTTTTTTCATTTGATACATCTGCCATAATTTTTATTTTATGCTGGCTTCTTGGTATTCTTTCTGCCGCGCTATTTGCTACAAATTTTTTGCAAATGCAAGAAAAACATCCATCATATTATAAATATATAAAAACAATTATTTATATAGTATCAACTGCTATACCCGTAACTATGTTATTACCCATAAGATATGGGTTGGTTCTTTGTATTGCAATCTCAATGGTTTCATTCAGTTCATTTTTTATTATATCTCTTTTGGCATATCTAAAAAAAAATAAAAGCGCGCGATTTTTTCTTATCGCTTGGAGCGCTTTAATCGTAGCCACAATACTGGCCGATTTAAGGGCTCTTGGCATTGTACCCAGCTCGTTTTTCTTTGATAATGTGGTCTTTTTCGGTAACGCTCTTGATTTGCTTCTTCTATCGATCGCTTTGGGAGACAGAATACAGGTTTTAAGCGTAGAAAAAGAGAAAGCCGCAGAAATGACACAAATTGGGGTCTATTACTGGGATTTAACCAAAGGCGACGAAATAATCTGGTCAGATGAAATGTATAAAATACACGGTCTTGATAAGAATATAAGAATCTCGTCGCAAAATTCAGAAGCGGTAGTGCATCCTGACGATAGAGAAATGCACCAGAGAGTGGCCGAAAATTTTTTAAAAGGAAACACGATTCCGGCGCTTGAATATAGAATCATTCGCGCAAATGACGGCGCGATACGGTATCTATATACCCGTGGTAAACTTATTGTCGATGAAAATAATAAGCCCGTAAAAATATTCGGCACCGCGCAAGATGTAACTGAAATAAGAGAATCTGAACATATTATGAAGCTTTCTCTCGATTTAAGCGAAAAAATACAAACTATAATCGAAGAAAAAGACGAAGTAGCAAGAGATTTGGTTTCTCAGCGCCTTAAGTTTGCCCGCGAAATTCATGATAACGCCGGGGCCGAGCTTACCGAACTTTTAGTATATCTTGAAGATAAAAGAGAAGATTCAAATGTAATAAGAAATGTTTACCAGAGAATATCACAGGCCTTAGGGCGCATTCGCGATATGGTTTTTTTATTAAAAACATCCAAAGATTATAATCTTGATATTGATAAAGAAATAGAATTATATATAGAAAGAATTGAGCTTTCTAAAAAATATGAGATAAAAAAAGAAATTGATCAAATAGGTTCTTATCTGAATTCTAAAATGTCTTTGCATGTTTTTCGTATTTTTCAGGAATGGATGACAAATGTTTTTCGCCACGCGAAACCAGAGAAAATAAACTTTCATCTAAAGAAAAAAGGTGTGTTTGTCTTCTTGTCGATATCAAATGACGGGAAGAATTTTTTCTGGACAGAAGAAGACGAAAAAAAAGGAATGGGATTAATAAACATTAAAGAAAGAATGAAAATAATAGGGGCAAAATTAAGATACTTTAGAAATATTAATAATCACAGCATTTTTATATTACGGGTAAAGGCGCTTGATGAATAAAATAGCAAAAGTTTCTCTTGTCGAAGACAATAATATCGTAGGAGAAAGAATTTCAAAAATTCTTTCAGAATCAGAAGAGTTTCAATTTCTTTCTTGGTATAAAGACGGCGAAACGGCCCTTGCCAAAATTGAAGACAATGCGCCCGATTTAATAATTGTAGATCTGGGATTGCCTAAGATGAACGGACTTCAGGCAATATCATATTTAAAAGAAAAGTACTCAAAAATTAAAATAGTTGTTTATACAGTTTTTGAAGACGAAGAAATTATTTTATCGGCCATACAAAACGGCGCTAACGGATATCTTTTAAAAGAAACATCAGAAGAACTTTTTCTTGCCGAACTCAAAGTTGTAATGCTTGGCGGGGCTCCTATGACGCCCAGAATAGCGGCACGCGCAATGAAAGAATTTAAATCTTATAATAGATCAGTTGATGTCTTTTTAAATTATGACAAAGACGTAAAATTAACAGACCGCGAAAAAGAAGTACTAACATTCATTTCTCTCGGTTTTAAATACGAAGAGATATCAAACGAGCTTGATATAAGTTTGCATACGGTAAGAAGACATATTGAAAATATCTATAGAAAATTAAATGTTCAAAATAAAACTCAGGCTTTACTAAGAAGCAATAATCTGGGGCTTTTAGATGATTGAAATAATAACAAAAATCCCCTTGCCAACTTAAATAAATTTCATAATATTGCTTTTATAGTATACTTAAATATAGATAGGATGTCAAAATCAAGATACAAAGACTGGCTATTACAGGCCGAAGAAGATTTAAAGTGGGGCAAAGACACTCTGAATCGAAATTATTTTCCTCAGGCGTGTTTTATTGCCCAGCAAACAGCAGAGAAAACTTTGAAAGCTCTGGCATTTTACAAAGAATACACAAATATTAAAAGTCATTCAATAGTAAAGATTTCTAAAGCTCTTGATATAAATGATGAAATTTTAACAGCGGGCAAAAAACTTGACCAATATTATATTTCAACCAGATATCCAGATGCCATGCCCGAAGGCATACCTTCTGAGTATATAACAAAAGAGCAGGCTGAAGAAGCGATAAATTTAGCTGAACTGGTTTTAAATAAAATAAAAGCCATGATTAAATAATTTATGAAAGAAATTATACTGGAAAAATCTCCTGATAACTTAAACGGCTTATTGAAAGACCAGGTTCTTGAAGAAATTAAAATAAAGTTGAAAGACAGGGTCATTCACGCTTATGTTTACGGCAGTTTTCTAACTAAAGATTTTTCACGCGAAAGCGATATTGATTTAATTATTATAAAAAATGTGAAAACGCCTTTCGTTGAAAGAGGCTTTGAGTTTTTTGATTTAAGAGACTGGCTGCCCGCTATTGAAATTCTGGTTTATACTCCCGCAGAGTTTGAGAGTCTTACAAAAAATCCATCCGCCGGATTTTGGCAGAGTGTTGTAAGCTCTATGCGCCGGATCATTTGATCATCTTTAATTAGATAAATTATTTTCAATTTTCATCAATATTTAGCTTATAGGATGTTCATCCTATTGACAAAAATTCACAGATATGTTATAAACTGACACCGTAAAATAAGATTTTTGGATATTTGGCAGGTGTTTTATTTTGCGGCAATGATATTTTATAAATTTAAGAAACAGGGAGTATATAAAGATGTTAAATAAGGTGAAAGGTAAAAACAGGTTAAATAAATATTTATTTTTTGTTAAATTTTTAATATTAGTAAATATTTTTTTTGTAATAAGCTGTTCCGATGATAAGAAAAAAGAAGATACAACGGTTGTTGTAAATGATATTACTTTATCGGGCAGCGTTTCAAACGGCCCGGCTTTAGCGGGTAAAACAGTAACTATAAAATCGGCAGATGGTCAGTTGATTGGCGAAGCTGTTACAGACGCATCGGGTAACTATTCTATTGATATACCTGAAAATACAGTACGGCCCTTAATTGTAACTGCCGCAGTTGATGAAAATACAAATTTAAATAGTACCATCCTAAAAGGCAGTCTTGATTTTACTTCTTATTTAGCGGGGTTAATTTTTAAGAGTACATCTGCTTTAACCGATTTAACAGTGAATATAAATCCTATGACAGATCATATTAATAAAAAAGTATTGGGTAGTGATCTTGGCAATGTGTCAACCATGTCTGATGATGATTTTAACACACAGGCAAATTCAATTGTTAAAGATACTATCGGCTCAAATGTAGTATATTCGGCCTTTTCTAATGATACTTCATTTCAGGCGCCGGCAAATGCAGAAGTCACTCCCTCGGCTTCTGGTTTGGTTCTTGATACTTTGGTAAGGCGTGCCCATAATGAAACAGCGGCATTTTCAACATTATTAGAGAATAGGGGAACTTATGATAATTGCGTGGTTCAATCGCCTGTTCCCTTTTTAAATGAAGATAAGTTTCAGGTGGCTTTGGCCTCAAACTATCTTGAAAAAGGCTTTTCTACGGCGCAGGCATCGGCAAGTATATCTGAACTTACGGGAGGTGACGCGGCGGTACTTGCTGCTCTTGACGAGTTAACCGCAATTATAAATGATTTTATTACTTACGCGACATCACAGAACCTAAGTGTTGATGAATTAAAAATAGCTTTAAATGGTTTAACGCAAACAGTGTTAGCTGTTATTGATGACGCTATATGCGAAGCGGGTGGTACGGTAAACAGTTTAGACGATATTAACACGAATGCTCTTGGTAATTTAACTACAAATACCGTGGCCATCGTTGACAGCGCGATAGTTAACACTTTAAATAATACAACAGTTGCCCCAGAATCACAGAACGAGCTGATGAATTTAATAAGCGAACAGACAGCTGCCGTTCTAGACAATGAAGATTTAACTTCAGCCGTAATTGCCGATACCACAGAAATAGAAGCAGTAGTAAATTCTACCGTAAACACTACTAAGACTATTTATGAGACAACAGGCAGTACCACTCTTTCAGACGCAGACGCAGTTTTAATTGATAAAGCATCTCTTGTAATTATTTATTCAGGTTTAGATTCTTCAGGCAGCATTACGCAAGATTTAATTTTACCTGTAAGCGGATTTAACGGCACAGCTATAGAATGGGCAGCCTATATAGTTGATGTGCCGACTGATATTATTGGAAGCGATGGTACAGTTACACAGCCTTATAATACAGGAAATATCACGGTTACGCTAATAGCGACAATTTCAAAGGGGAGCGCTGTACCTCTTACAAAAACATTCATAGTAACCGTAGTGCAACAATTTTGCGGTGATAATATTGTAAATGGTTCTGAAACATGTGATGATGGTAACACAGCTGATGATGGTAACGGCTGTTCAGGAACATGCCTTTTTTCTGACGGTCAGGTATGTACCGCTAATGCTCAATGTAACAGTGGTGTTTGTGATTTAGCGGCGAATGGTTCATCAACCTGTGAGGCCGCCAATGTATGCGGTAACGGTATAATTGACGCGGGTGAGGTTTGCGATGATGGTAATCTTGCTGATGACTCAAACGGCTGTGCCGCTTCATGTCTTTATATTATAGGAGAAACCTGTACGGCAAATACCGATTGTGACAGCACAGTTTGTGATTTAGCGGTGAATGGTTCATCAACATGTGAGGCGGTAAATACCTGCGGTAATGGTTCGGTTGAAGCCGGCGAGGTTTGCGATGACGGCAATCAGGCCGATGACTTAAACGGATGCGCCGCTTCATGTCTTTATATTATAGGAGAAACCTGTACGGCAAACGCAGATTGCGACAGCAGCGCTTGTGATTTAGGCACAAATGGTTCCACTACCTGTGAGGCCTCCAATGTATGCGGTAACGGTATTGTTGATACGGGCGAGGGCTGCGATGACGGTAATCAGGCTGATGATGGTAACGGTTGTAACGAAACCTGTTTTCTTAATGACGGCCAGGCATGTACCGGTAACGCAGAGTGTAACAGTACAGTATGCGATTTAGCGGTAAACGGTTCTTCAACCTGTGAAATGGCAAACTGGTGCGGTAACGGGGTTATTGAAACAGGCGAGGTATGCGATGATGGTAACACTGCCGATGACGCTAACGGATGTTCATCCGGTTGTCTTTTTACAGACGGCGAGGTTTGTGCATCCGCTTCTGACTGCTTAAACGTATGCGATCTTGCTATATATGGTTCTGGTTTATGCGAGCCTTTAAATACATGCGGCAATGGTACCGTTGACGCAGGCGAAGTATGCGATGACGGTAACCTTGCCGACGATGCCAACGGATGCGCCGCGTCGTGCCTTTATATTGACGGCGAGACATGTACCGGTTCTGCTGAGTGTGACAGCACAGTTTGTGATTTAGCGGTGAATGGTTCATCAACATGTGAGGCGGCAAATACATGCGGTAATGGTACCGTTGATGCGGGCGAAGTATGCGATGACGGCAATACTGCCGATGACGCTAATGGATGCGCCGCTACTTGTCTTTTTATTATTGGAGAAACTTGTACCGCGAGCGCAGATTGCGACAGTAACGCGTGTGATTTAGGGGTTAATGGTTCAAATTCCTGTGAGGCCGCCAATGTATGCGGTAACGGTATTGTTGACGCGACAGAGGGCTGTGATGACGGTAATACTATTGATGACTTAAATGGTTGTTCCGACTTATGCTTATTGGCAAACGGCGAAACATGTACAGCTAATTATCAATGTACCAATGTATGTGATACCGGGGCCAATGGTTCATTAACCTGTGAGGCCATAGATATTTGTGGCAATGGTGTGATAGAAACAGGCGAAGGCTGTGATGATGGCAATACTATAGATGATGCAAATGGCTGTTCAGCAACTTGTCTTCTTGATGACGGTCAGGTATGTACCGACAGCGCTCAATGTACCAATGTTTGCGATACGGGTATTAACGGCTCTTACACCTGCGAGCCCGCTAATGTATGCGGTAACGGTGTTATTGAGGGCGCAGAGGTATGTGATGACGGTAATGTATTAACTGACGACTGCGTGTATGGCGAAATATCATGTACAGTATGTGATAATACGTGCAATGAAACAGCCGGTGCGACTTCTTATTGCGGCGATGGTTTGGTGGACGGCACTAATGGTGAAGCCTGCGATGGAGACGGCGCCGGTACAGGCGGCGAAACTGCTGTTTGCGATACCGACTGTACCGATCAATCTTGCGGCGACTCTACAGTAAACGCGACAGCGGGCGAAGACTGCGATTCCGGCGGGTTAGATTCAGCCGATTGCGTGGGTTCTACCTGTTTGTTTTCAGTTTGCGGCGATAGTTATATAAATACAACAGCCGGTGAAAATTGCGAAGACGGCAATAGTATAACAGATAATTGTACTTATGGCGAGACTTCAGGATGTCTGGTTTGTACCGAAACATGCCAAACAGGACAGGGCAATCTTTCTTATTGCGGTGATTTTAATATTGATGCCGCGAACAGCGAAGAATGTGACGATGGGGTTAATAACAATGATAGTATAGCAAATTACTGTAGAACCAATTGCCAGTCTGCTTCATGCGGCGACGGTGTTATTGATACCGGCGAGACCTGTGACGATGGCAACACAACAGACGACGGTAACGGATGCGATGCTGTTTGCGCCGTAAACAATACATGCGGCAATGGTATTTTAGAACCGGCCGTAGAACAATGCGACGATAACAATTTAACTGATGGTGATGGTTGCACAAGTCTATGCAAACATGAATTTATAGCGGTATCATCAGGTACTGACCACACTTTGGCCATAGCCGGCAATGGTACCTTATGGGCATGGGGCAGCAATTCTTTTGGTCAACTTGGTGACGGTACAGAAGTTGCTAAAAATAGACCTGTTCAAATTGGAACAGACATGAACTGGTTGAAAATTGAAGCTGGTAATTATTGTAGTTACGCGATAAAAATAGACGGAACCTTATGGGCATGGGGATATAACAGCGACGGCCGTCTTGGCGATGGCTCACAACAAGGAAAAAATTCTCCAACTCAAGTAGCAGGCGATACCGATTGGGCGTTTATATCAGCGGGAGCTGACCATACACTAGCGTTAAAAACAGGCGGAACCTTATGGGCATGGGGATATAACAGCGACGGTCAGCTTGGTGACGATACAAATGTTCAAAAAAATGCGCCTGTTCAAATTGATACTGAAACAACATGGCAATCTATATCTGCGGGTTTTAAATATTCTGCGGCAATTAAAAATGACGGATCTTTATGGGTATGGGGCGATGGCAGTTTTAATAAATTGGGCCTAGGTAGTGATTTGACAGATAAATATGCTCCTTATCCAATGGGTTCATGCAGTTATCCTAGTATAGCTGATCAGGCAACATGTGAAGCTAATAGTTATACATGGACCATTGATACTGACTGGTTAATGGTGTCTGCCGGATACCGTGATACTATGGCGCTAAAAACAAACAACACCTTATATGCATGGGGCATGAATACTTATGGTGAAGTCGGGCTCGGTAATACTTCGGGCTATAGCTGGCCGCAATTAGTGGGTTACTGTGATGGTTATGGCTCGCCTATTCACCAGTCTGCTTGTGAGTCGGGCGGATATACATGGGTTTATGACACTGACTGGGTATTTATAGAAACGGGCCTTTATACTTCTTTTGCCAAAAAAACAGATGGCAGCATATGGGTTTGGGGTTTAAATAATGATTATCAATTGGGTATGGGCGATGGTTATAATGCGTACTACACTCCTCAATTATTAGGAAAATGCAGTATTGAAGGTTATTATAGAAAAGATGAATGCGAAACAGCTACAGGTACATGGATCTTTGATACCAACTGGGTCTCGGTTTCTACGGGTATACAATCTACAAGCAAATTTACAACCGCATTAAAATCAGACGGTACAATTTGGATTTGGGGACAAAATGATTTGGGTCAGCTTGGCGACGGCACAAAATTTTCTGAATATATTAAAAAACCTACTCAAACGATTGCTTCAAGCTGGGCATTTATAGGCACTAACGGTTCTACGCGGTATCATGGAGCAGCTATAAACAAAAACGGTTCTCTTTATACATGGGGCAAAGGTACAGCTCTAGGTTTGGGAGATAACAGTGATCATGACTCGCCGCAGTTAGTGGGTGCGTGTACAAATGCAAGTTATTTTAATCAGGCAGATTGCGAATTAAATGCGGGAACATGGAACTATGATACAAACTGGCTTAATGTTTCAGCGGGTTCTTATTATAATATAGCTATAAAAAATGATCATACATTATGGGCATGGGGCTCAAATAGCAGCGGCCGATTAGGATTGGGCAATACATTAAACTATAATATCCCTCAATTGGTGGGTTCTTGCACTATTGGCGGTTTTTATACAAAGTCAGATTGTGAAGATAACGCAGGAACATGGAACTATGATACAAATTGGAATATAGCTTCAGCTGGTGATTATACTGTGCTAGCGATAAAAACAGACGGTACTTTATGGTCATGGGGCAGTAATACCTATGGCCAGCTTGGCGATGGTACAAACGGTGCTAAATATTCCCCTGTACAAATTGGTAGCGATACAACCTGGGTTGATGCCAAAACACATACATTTCACTCTGTGGGTTTAAAAGATAACGGCACAATCTATACATGGGGCCACAATACCTACGGCCAATTAGGGCTGGGTGATACAACACACCGTGATACGCCTCAGCTTGTTGGTGTTTGTACCATAAGCGGCTACTATACGCAAACAGACTGTGAAACAAACGCCGGAACATGGAACTATGATTCAGATTGGGAAAATATTTCAATTGGTAAATATTTTACTATGGCGGTAAAAATAGACGGTACAATATGGGGCTGGGGACATAATGAATCGAAAGTACTTGGCAGCTCTGTATCTACTAATTCAACAAATACCGCGCCGCTTTTAGTTTCTGCCGATGCAGACTGGAAAGATATTTCTGCAAGCGATAATCACGTTTTGGCCGTAAAAGCAAACGGTACCCTATGGGCATGGGGAAATAATTACTATGGCCAGCTTGGCGCTGACTCCATTGGTAATGGAAGCTTTGGTACGCCTGTACAAATTGGCAGTGATGCAAACTGGGTCTCGGTATACGCGGGGCAAATCCATTCTTTTGCGCTAAAAGCAGACGGTACTCTTTGGGCATGGGGCGAAAATATTTATAACCAATTGGGTATGTATAAGGTTTTGGGTAAGTATGCAGGTAAATATCCCGAGCAGGTTATTTTTAAGTAGAAATTTTTAATAATATATACCTAGCCTGCGCAAACGCCAGCACCCGCTTGCGCAGAAACAGGCAAACAGACGGGGCGTCATTTCACTACCCGTTTTCTCGGGTACAAGACTAAATGCGCAGTCTATTTAAAATTATACCCTTTTTATTTTTCTCTTACAGTTGACCGGCTGTCTGTTTAATATAAATTGTCTATTATCTTAGTTTAAAGAATATTTTAAATTTAATATAGGTAATTTAAACATAAAAATGTTAGCAAAACTTAAATCTCCTTTTTTGCAAATTAGTTCAACACTTCTAATTTGTATAATTGGTCTTTTAATTTTATCTACTCTTAAATTAAATGTTGAGATGCTTGTTATATACGCGACAATTGTTTTTGGAATTTATATAATTGGCAACTTATCTACGGCTGTTTTTTCAGATGATTTTTGGGTTTATATATTGAAATCTTTTGCTTCTATAATAAGTTTTTTAGCTTTATTTAAGCTTTTTTTATCAATCTTTATAAATATTTTTTCTTTAACTGGATCAAGCCAGGCAAAAGTTATGTTTTTCTTTATGGTCTATTATCCCGGCGGTATTATAATTTCATTTGCGGTACGTTATTTTTTGCAAAAAAAAGGCAAGATGTCATCTGAACAAGATCAGTGTTGAATTTTATAGTTATCAAATAATCAAATTAATTATTTTGCTTTATAAAATCGAAAATAAATACAAATAATTATTTACAGAATAAATGCAGTATTCATTTTGTTTTGAAATTAGGGTTTTATATATTTGAAAATAGTAACAAAGTAGTATTGACAAATTTTAAAAAATATGTTAATTTATTTTATATTAAAATAAAACTATTTATTTTAGGCCAATAAACCATTTGCGTTTTTGAAAAGAGAGGGGCTGTGTAATAATAAATATTTGCATCTGCTTTTAAAAAGAGGATCTTTTCAAAAACGCTTTTTTTATTTATTACTCATTTTCTAAAAAGTTTATATTTTCTACCTGTGAAAATTCTTCTAAAATAGAGCGCCAAAGTTTATCGGTAATAAATCTTGTTTTTAAAGGGTCAGTTAAGTGCCTTATGGTTAGTCTAATTTTATTTTCGTCTACGTCTACATAAACGCTGGGATTTATTTTTTTATATTTTATGGCGAAATTTTTCTCGGCATCTTTTAATCTTTTATCATCAGGATTAATTTTCTCAAGCGTAGTTTCTGCGATTTTTTCTAACAGTTCTACGGCTTTTTTCCAGTCGCTATTTGCGCTTAAGTAAACATATATTTCATTCCAGTTTAAAGCAAAATCTTTGCTGGCATTATGTACTAAATCTGTAAAAATTTTTGAATTAGGTACATGAATAATTCTACCGGTACTTTGTCCGCCCTCTGATCTTGGTTTTACTTCTATCATGCTAAAAGAAATAATTCTTTGATCTAAAACATCACCTATCGCGTCGTCAATCTGAATTCTGTTACCAGGTACAAAAGGCTTTCTAGAAAGAATAAATACCCAGCCGGCGATATTTAGAAAAACCTCTTTAAATACAATTAAAACTCCCGCGCCAAAGATGCCTAAAAATGTCGCGACAGAATGTAAAGAAGGCAGCCATATGGGCAGTAAAATTAAGATACTAAGAAAGAAAAAAATATAGCCTATGGTTCTTTGCCATTGAAGACGCGCCGTAGAGTCATGAACTCGTTTTACCATGACTTTAAGAATAAAAGTTTTAATTAATCCTATAATGATTATTAAGATTACAGTATATAATATTTTAGGCAAAAGAGAAGGTAAAGCATGCCATAAATTTGCGATACTTTGGTCCCAAAGTTCAATAAAAGTTTTTTTTGAGTATACTTCTTTCAATTAGTTACTTCTAATAATGCCGCAAGCGATTCTTTTACCAGAATTGCCATCTGGCTGTGTTTTTAAATTGTCTTCGTCGGCGTGAATAATCAAAGCTTTGCCAACCGGACCTTTTGTGTCCGATAATGAAACATTTTTAATAATAATTTCTTGAAATACACTGCCCTCATGATTTGCGGTAATGTTCCCTAGGTCTCCGGCATGACTGTTTTCTTTGTCGTGAACGCTGTGTTCTAACTTATCAGGGTTCCAATGCCCCAACGCAGATTCACCGTCATTAGAAGAACAGTCTCCTTTCTCATGAATATGAAAACCGTGCTTGCCGGGCTTTAAGCCTACTACTGATACTACTATTTTAATGCTATTATCTGCTATTTGCGTAAAAGTAACAGAACCAAAAACATTTGTTCCGCTTTTTGGCATAATTTCTGCTTTTGCTTTTTTTACAGAGACAAGGTTCGGTTTGGTACTGTTACAGTAATAAAAATAAGTTATTAATATAAATATAGCTGTAATATAAATTTTTGTTTTCATGAAATAAACCTTATGTATGTATATTATATTTATTTTTTATTATTGTCTTAAAAAAATTTAATATTTTGTTATTGCGTTTTTAAATAATTTATGGGTATTTTTTAATAAAGAAGGTATCGTGAGCCTTTGCGGGCATCGCGGCAGACATTCGTTACAATTTACGCATTTATCAGCGCTTTCTCCTGTTACCCAAGGGTCATCAGGTTTCATCTCGTTATATCTTTTTACCGCGAACTCTTTCATATCAAAAGCAATAAAAAGGTTTCTCAGCCTCAGTACTTCGGGAATATTTATTTTTACCGGGCATGGCAGACAAAAACCGCAAATAGTGCAGTAATCAGGCGTATTATTTAATTCTTTTTCAAGCTTCAATTTTATATCCCTTTCTAATTTTCCCATAAATGGTTCATCTCTTACAGAATTGCTGGAATTTGTATTTTTATTTTGTATAGATTCCAGATGAATGTTTAGCATTTCAGTTTTTGTTATTCCCAGTGAGATTGTGTGTATGCCATGGTCTTCAAGAAGAAAGCGATTATTAAAAACAATGGGATGAAGCGGATTGCATAAATTTAAAAGTTTTTGGCTGGGTTTATATAGCATTCCTCCTTTATCATTGGGTGAGATTATGAAAACTCCCATTTTAAGAGCGTTAGCTAAACTAATGGCGGGATAATTAGTTTGAAAAGTAAAATAATAGTGTAAGTTTACAACATCAAACTCACCCGTAATTATTGTTTTTAATATTAAATCAAGAGGGCCATGCGTGCTAAAACCAATATGTTTTACCAAACCTTCTTTTCGCGCTTTTTGAAGTCCTTTTAAGGTACCGTCTTTTGAAAAAACTTTATTGTAATCTAAATCGTTGTTGATACCGTGAATATCTACAATATTAACATAATTTATTTGAAGTCTTTCTAATGATTCTAGTATTTGAGAATAAACGGTTTCAGAATCTTTAAGCCTTACTTTTGTTGTTACTATTAAATTATTTTTTTTTATAGAAAGCAGATTAAAAACTTTACCAAAAATAAATTCTGATTTACCGTAAGCGCGGGCAGTTTCAATATGATTTATTCCTTTATCAAGGCAGTGTTTTGTGACTTCACAGGCTTGTTTAAGCGTTTCGTCAGAAATTTCATGATATGGCTCATTCCATCCATCAATCCAGCGCATCCCCCCGAGAGTAAATACTGAAGTGTTTAAATTTGTTCTACCCAGAGTCCTATATAACATTTATGGGATTGCAGTTTTTTTAAGACGAAGTTGAATTATTTCTTGTAAAGAATTTTCTTTTTTATACGCGTTAATTGAAAAATCAGATAGATTGGTAAAATAAGGTAAAAACGAAGCAGCTAAAAATTTTATACTGCTTGTTTTTATATAATTTACAACTGAAGTTATGTTTAAGTAAAAAGAAAAGTATAATCTTTCTTCATTTTCAGTGCTTAATAAATTTAATTTTTTAACTAGAGTTTGATTGTTATTATTCGTAATATTTTTTAATTTTTCTTTTGATGTACTTATAACACATTCGCTTTCTGTTAAATATAAATACAAATAATTTGGTTTATTGGGCGAGGCTGTTTTTGTTTTATTTTTTTTATTTTCTTTTTTTTCAGGCGTCATAAATTTAATTTCATATAATTTACCCTTTTCATAATCTGAAGTTTTTAATTCAATAGATTTATCTTCTTCTTTTATTTTTAAAATCAATTTTTCAATATTTTCTTTTTTTTCAGGCAAAATTCCAAAAGAAAAATAACCATCCCATGTCGAAAAGTCTCTTATTTTTTTTTCTGCTGGAATACTCCCTATCAATAAAGATAATTTTCCCGTTAAGGCGGGAATAAGATCATTTTCAATATTATAATCTCCTTTTGGTGAGATTTTTTTTGATAAATTAGCTAATTCTATTTGTGTAGTTGGGTTAACTTCTTTTAACAGTAAGATAATTTTTTGAAAGTTAATTTTTAATGTCATATAAAAAGTAATAAGGCCCGAGTAATAATCAATGCTTAAATTTTTGGCAGTTGCGTCTAATATTGCGGGAATTTTTTTACTGGTATCGTCAAGATATCCGTTTTTGTAAGTTGTGTTTGAAATAAAATTTAATTTGGTTTTATCAATTGAAAGTATTCCACCGGTAGAAAGTAAATTACTTTGGTTTTCATCAGTTATTGGTTTTTGATTTTGTTTAGGTATTGTGACTGGCAAATTTTTTAATATAGAATCTAGCATATCTTTTGTTTGCGCCGGGTTTACAGTATAATAAAAAATCATATTATCATTATTATTTGAATTTTTAATAAATTCAAGGTTATTTTGAAAATATGGCGCGTTTTTTATAGGGGTCGAGGATTTTTCAAGAGAATTTAACGCTTGTTCTTTGTTTTCAGAAAAAACAAGAAAATTCTCGGCTTTTGCTATATATAATTCAAAATCTTTTTTCTTGTAATGTAATAATTTATCCTTTTCAATTTCAGTAAGTTCAGGTATAGTTTTTTTTTGTTTTTGTTGTCCCTTTGTTGGTATTGTAGAATTATTTATTGATTTTGTTATTATTTTATGTATAGATTTATAAAGAATATTTGAATTTTTAGCGGGAATAAAAAATACCCAGTTATCAGTTATATCTTTTTGAAAGTCGGTATTTATATCCAAAGATTTAATTTTTACAGAAAAACCAGCTGGTGATTCAATATCAGCTCCTATTTTTTTAAGGCTTTCAATATCAAGAAAATTTATATCAAATAAAAGCTTTGCCCGTAGACCCAGCATGTTCCATTCTTGAATACCGTTTTTATCTCTAAGAGAAAAATAAAAGCTTTTAAGACTTTCAATCATATCTTTAAAAGATTTTGTTTCAATATAAAAAGAATCAGATTCATTCGCGTATAGCGAGGGTTCAAAATTGTCTGAATACGCCTTTGACGAAAACATAAACAAAATAACAGCAGAAAAAATAAAGGCTCGTGTACATTTAAAATTTTTCATTAATAAACTATTCCATTTTCATTTTTTGAGTTACATCTTTATATTCTTGAATTATATCATCCATAATTTTTTTAACTGATAAAATATTTTTTATTTGTCCAACACCGTGCCCGGCTGACCATATATCTTTCCATTTTTTTAAATCAGTAGTTTCTATATTTTTATATTTATCAAAACTTTCTTTTAACCAGTTTGCGTAAACGCCCGATATTTCTTTTGAATAGATAATATCTTCTGGCATCGCTTTAATTATAGCTTGTTTATATTCTTCTGACGCGCCTGATTCGCAAGAGGCGATAAAACGGGTGCCAATGTAGACAGCTTCTGCTCCAAGCGCCATGGCAGCAGCCATTTGTCTGCCTGAAGAAATAGAGCCAGCAGCAATAACCGGTATATTTATTTCATCTTTTAAATAAGGTATTAAACTAAAGGGAGAAATTTTGCCCGCGTGGCCCCCTGCGCCGGCTGAAACCGCGATAAGAGCATCGGCACCCGCTTTGGCCGTAAGTTTCGCGTATTTTATATCTATTACATCACAAAAAACTTTGGCCCCGGCAGACTTTGCTTCTTTTATAACCGAACGGGGAATTCCCATGCTGGTAATAATACAATTTACTTTATTATCAAGGCAAACTTTTAACTGTTCGCTCCAGTTTGGGTTATGTTCTTTATAAAGCACAATGTTAACACCTATGGGTTTTTGAGTTTTTGATTTAATTTTGAAAAGCGCGTCTTTTAATTCAGGTATTGAACGGTAATTCATAGTGGGAAAAGTTCCCAGCCCTCCCGCTTCTGATACTGCCGCGACAAGTTCAGGGTAAGAAACTAAAAACATAGGCGCGCCAATAATGGGCAGTTTAATATTGAGCATTTTTGTTACAGCGGTTTGGAACATAGATATAAAGTAATTAAAGTTTTGAAAGCGTCAATATATATTTATTTAATTTAATGTAAATTCCGTGTCTTGTTACAATACGTGCTACAATGCGGAATCTATTTGATATTTTTTTCTAACAGATTCCCGTTTTTACGGGAATGACCCTAATCAAAACAATTAATATAAAAGTATATAATTCTATAAATTGTAAGTATAGATGTCCTTAAGAGTACCATGTTATTTAAAAAAGTCTTGCCGTTTGATATGCAAATTTGTTATACTACACGTAGTGTTAAAAAAAATTAAACAAATATTTATAATATATTTAGCGGTTTTTTCTTGTATAAATTCAGATGAAGAACCTCTCGTTGACACTCTAGGAACAAAATCTTTTTGGGCAGTTGATGTTTTTAACGCTGAAAATGAATATTATCAGGTTCAGGCTATTTTCGCGGGAGAAACAGAACACGCTATAGCGTATGTAGAAGTAACATCTGACGTTGATATTGAAAAGGTAGAAGATGTATTACATACTTTTGAAAATCATATTATAAAAGTTATAAACCCTGTTTTTGGTGAGCCTTATTACATTGGCACAGAAAAAAAAATTACCTTTTTATTTCTTGATATAAAAGATGGATTTGAGACTATAGAAGATCCTTTCTTTGGAGGATATTTTAATCCAATGAACTATGTTTTAGATGCTGATGCCATAAAATATGCAGATGGGGCAAGATCTAACGAAAGAGCTATGCTATATTTAGACACGTACCCAACAGTTCTTGGTTCAAAATTTTTATTATCAGTATTAACACATGAATACCAGCATTTATTAAATTTTAGCGAAGATTATAGAGCTTATAACCGAGGGATTGATAATTTTGAAGAAGTATGGGTAAATGAAGGTATGTCTCAGGTTGCTTCAGATATTGCCGGTTATGGTCCTCAAATTGATAAATTATTTGAATTTGAAAATACAGCGGGTAATTCTTTAATAAAATGGGATGACAATTTAACTGATTACGCAAATGCTTATGTTTACTTTAGATATTTATATGATATATATGGCTCTAATATTTTTTATGAAATAACTTCTTCAGGCTTTGCGGGTATTGAGGGTGTTAATAATGCTCTTCAAAGTATGCAAGATGTAAATCTTATTGACTATTGTTCAAATGTATATCATTTAACGTATCCTGAATTTGACTGCTCATACAGGTTTTTGTACGCTTCTTTATATAATTTAAATTCAGCAGGACTAACGGTTCAATCGGGAAGTACTTCAAGCAGCACTAATTTTCTTCAAGTTCCTTTAGGATATGAGTTTAGTTTAAAAACCAATGAGTTTTTCTTAAAACCTCTTGCCGGCGCGGTATCTAACAAATATATTGAACCGTATTCTTTTGTTCCATTGGTAAAGCAAGCGGGTACTTCGCCTTCAATAAGCGGCGCAGGCGTGTATAATTTTACGCAAATGTATCACGCTGATGATAGTAATTTTATAATATACAATCACGATCATAATCCTGAGGCAGGAGCGTCTTTTGTAAGTATTTCTGCGTCACAATCAAGTGAATTGACCTTAAATAAGCTTCAGGCAAGTTCAGACGAAAAATCTCAATTAAAAGAAAAACTTAAAAAAACTTCAAGCTCTTATAATGCCAGATATTTGCATATACCAATCAATAAAAAATTATTAAAGAATAATAGATAACAAAGGTACTAAAGTGAAAAATAGAAAATATCATTTAATAATATTATTTTCTATTTTTTTAGCTTTGTTTTATTTTTCAAATAAAAAGCCAGAATACCAAAATCAAAAAATTAATTTAACAGTAGGTGTTTTTCAAGATAATCGTCTTGAAAAGTTAAGTAATGAAGATATTGATGTTATTTTTAATGAAGCTATTGTAATGCTGCAGAAAAAGTTTACCAATGTTTCGGTTAATTTTTCTATTATAAAAACAGGAACGCTTGAAAATTTATTTAATGAATCGGCACAGAAAAATTCAAAGTTTGATAACTGGCTTAAAAATTTTGAACCTTTGCTGGGTATAGATGAAAAAAAATGGGAACAAAAGATTTTACTTAAGAAAAATGAAATAATCAATTTTCTTAAAAACAATTGGTCATTAAGTGATTTAAATACCTATTATAAGGCAAAAAGTTATTCTGATTTTGCCGATTATTTAATAAAAGTGTATAATGAAAAACTTTTATTTTTAAAAAAATATAAACTTAAAAATCAAAACTCTTTATTTTCAAAAAATCATAAATATCACAGTTATAAAGCATGGGTTGAGTTGATGAAATATCAAGATTCGTATGATATAATTCTTACAAATACTATTTTAGTTTATGATGAAATTGAAAAGCCTTATCCTCATGTTATTTTTAAACACGCCAAGGTATCGGGCAGTAGCTTTGAATCTCCCGCGCGTGAGGGTAATTTAGCGGGTGTCAGTTCTTTTAGCAGTGTATTTGAACTTTATTCTAATGAACCTTATTTTTTAGGTAAAGCAAGTTCAAAAATGGGAAGTTTATCACGTGATTTTATAAATAAAGCCATAGGCGGATATCTGGTGGCTCACGAGATGGGTCATCAAATTTACTGGATACCAGATGTTTACGATCATCCCAAGGGTTGTCTTATGGATACAAAATTTGAAAACCTAGAAATAGCTGACGGATATAAGCAGTTATTAGAAGAAAATCCAAAATGCAAAAAATGTGAAAAATATATTAAGGCCCGCGATGAAATCTTTACCGGTCAAAAATTATTAAAAGATAATAAAAAAGATAAAGCGGCTTTTCATATTAAAAAAGGGTTAAAGCTTTTACCTGAAAAACTAGATAGAGATTATAAAGAAGTAGAGTCTTATTTTTTAAATCTTATTAAATAAAACTATTTTGTAATATTTATTTCGAAGATTTTTCTTTCATTAGTTTTTTCTCTGCTGTCTAAATATTTTATGGTAAAAAACAAGTTTGTATCGGCGGTTCTTTTTTTTGTTTCATGCGAGAATATAAATTCTAAAGGCTTAGTAAATCCCGATTGTTTTTCTTCTTCTTTATTGTTAACATAAAAACATAAATCTACCAGTCTTTTATATTCGCCTTTTATATTCCATACAAAATACAATACTTTTGGTTTTGTTTTTATTTGTAGTGAAAATACAGTTCCCGGTAGTTTTTTTTCAATTATTTTTATTTTTCCTTCTGAAAAAAAATCTTTATCACTGTTATTTCTTACGGCTGCTGCCGGCGTAAACGATACAGGAAGAAAGCTTTGTATATTTTTTAAAGAAAAAGTTTGAGCGATGCCGTTCAACTCTATAGAAAGTTTTGTTAGTAAAGAAATTTTCTTCGTTTTTAAAATATTGAGAGTATCGTATGATTCCCAAAAACCGGCAAAGCAAACAGCGCATTTTTCTAGATGACTTAAAGTATTTAAAATATTTTTATTATTATTAAAAGATTTTTTATCTAAAGAATGCTGTAAAAGCGCCATAAAGTTTTCTTCGCTTAAGTGTTTTGTTTTAGCCATGTTAAACCGTTATATTTACAAGTTCTTTAAATTCTTCGAATTTATTTAAAATAAAATTTTTAATTTTAAAGCGAGCTTTCTTTATTTTCCTATGAATTACAGATATTGCTTCTTTTAGAATATCAGATATCTTTTTTAATGAAATAGGGTTTTTAATGTTAAAAAAATCATCTAATGCTTCTTTTTGTTTTTTAAAAAGTTCATCTTCTTTTTCTTTATTTGTTTCTATCTTTAATTGTATTTTTTGAAGTTTTATAAGCAGATTTTTCTTATTTTTACTTTCTTTTTTTTCCCATTCATTTAGTTTATTTAAATATTCTCTGTATTCATCAAAAATTAAATAACTGCCATGAGTTTTAAATAAAAATCTTAAATGCTTTAGTCGTAAAGGAAAACCATAATAAAGTCTGGTAGGCAGTTCTTCAGCCGGTTCTAATGATTCAATGGCTTTTTGAATAAAACTTTTAAGCTTGTCTTTATCATTATCATTTTCATGTGATACAAAAAACGGCCTGCTGTCAGCTTCATTTTCCCAGCTTACATGACTATTCTCTATATTTAGTATTTTTTTTGATTTATTTTTTTCTAGAAATTTATAAAAGTAATACCTTAATTTGACAGATAAATAAACTAAAAATGAAATATTTTTATTAGGATTATAGCTCTCAAACAATAAATTAATTTTTGGATATAAATATAAATAAAAATCAGACGCGTCATCAGAGCTGGCTCTATATCTTCTAATGGGATATAAATAAATATGTTCGTGCAAAAGTTCTTTACACTTTTCTCGTTCAATAGAACCTTCTTGACTTTGACTGTATTTTATAAAAAGTTCTTGAAAGCCTGTCTCATCCATAAAATTTGGCATATAAATAATTCATTAATATCAAAAAAATAATTATTTATTCTTTATTTACCATGGGGGTATTTAATTTTCTCTATCGTATAAGTCAATAGAATTTTTATTGCTAAGTAGATATAAATTTTAAGATAAAGAAGAGGAGACTGTATGAGATTCGCAAAATTAGAAGGGTTAGGCAATGATTATCTTTTTACTGAAGATATACCTAAAAATCCGGCCAGAGCGGCAAGACTTCTTTGTGATAGACATTACGGGGTTGGGGCCGATGGTTTGGTTTTAATAATGAAACCAGATGCTCCTAAAGCTGATATTCAAATTAGAATTTTTAATCCCGATGGTACAGAAGCCGAAATGTGCGGCAACGCGATAAGATGTCTTGGTAAGTATTTATATGATAGGGGTAAAACCACTAAACAAAAATTAATGGTTGAAACATTAAGGGGTATAATTCCCAGTATATTAATGGTTAGAGACGGCAGAGTATATAGAGTTAAGGCCGATATGGGTGAACCCATATTTGAAAGATCTAGAATTCCCATGCAGTACGCTCCGGGTGAAGAAAATAAACAAGTATTAAATGAAAAGATATATTTAGATGATCATAATACTTTTCAATGCACTGTCGTTTCAATGGGAAATCCACATTGTGTGATTTGGGTTGACGATGTAGATAACTTTCCTGTTGAAAAATATGGACCGCTTATAGAAAATTATTCTCTTTTTCCCAATAGAACCAATGTAGAATTTGTGCAAATGGTAGATGAAGATCAGGTAAAACAAAGAACATGGGAAAGAGGCGTAGGCGAAACTCTTGCCTGCGGTACTGGCGCTTCTGCTGTTGTTGTTGCCGGCGTACTTATAGGTAAAATTAAAAGAAAAAGCAAAGTAGACTTAAAAGGCGGTATTTTAGAAATTTACTGGTCTGAAAAAGATAACCATGTTTATATGACAGGACCCTGTAAAGACGTTTTTGAAGGCGAAACTACTATCATTTAATGAAGAAATTCATATCTTTTTGCTTTTACATGCTCATTAAAGGTTTTTGAAAAATGATGGCTACCGTCTTTTTTTACCACAAAAAATTTAAACTGAGTTTCAGCCGGATCTAATGCCGCTTGTAATGCCTCTAAGCCCGGGCTCGCAATAGGACCGGGAGGAAGTCCCTTATTAATATACGTATTATAAGGTGATTTTATTTTCAAATGTTTAAATAAAAGCGGATTTTTAGGTTTTTCAAATAAATATTGTATAGTAGCGCATGATTCCAGCGGATAATTTTCGGCAATTCTATTCGAGAAAACACTGGCAATTATAGGTCTTTCTTCTTTTAATTTTGCTTCTTTTTCAATAATACTGGCCAAAATAATCAGTTGTTGTCTTTCTTTAAAATTTTGAGGAAAATCGGGAATGTTTGAAACTTTTTCAAAAAATGTATTTACCATTAATTCAATTACTTTTTGCTTTTCATAGCCTACAGGAATATAATAAGTTTCAGGAAATAGATATCCTTCGAGGTCATTGCCCAAAATATTATAAGCTTTTAAAATGTTTTTATTCGCGGCAAAGGCTAGAAATTCTTGTCTTGTTGAAAAAAAACCATTTTTAACAAATAAATCGGCAATTTGCCGGTTATTAAAGCCTTCAGGAATAGTTATTTTAATTACTTTAGTCTTTCCGCTTGTTAAAATATCAATAATTTTAGAAGAACTCATCGAGTTATTTATGGGATAAATCCCTTTTTTAATATTATTTCGATTTCCTGTTATAATAAGAAGGGTCCTAAAAAAATAGCTGTTTTTTATTAAATTTTCTTTTTCAAGTATATCAGCTGTAACCTTAGAACCCCAGCCGGGTTTTACAATAAGATCAATTTTACGGGAACCGTTACCGGCAGGTTTATTAAAAAAATATATAGAAAATCCTAAAAAGAATAATAAGAAAACAAAAGAAAAAGATGTTATATAAATAATTTTTTTTTGAAGCAAGTTATTTAGCCACAGTTTTTTTGGGATTAAAACAACAGACTTTGTTTTTTCCTGTTCTTTTCGCATGGTATAATGCCTTATCAGCCATATTAATTAGTTCTTCAGCCGTACGAGCCATCTCGGGAAAAGTTGCCACACCCGCGCTGATGGTTAAATCTCCTTGAGGCTGTTTTTTTTCATGTTCAAATTTATGTTTTTCAATTGCCACTCTTATTCTTTCTGCAACTGCTAGAGCTTCTTTGTTATCAGCATATGGTAAAATTACAATAAACTCTTCGCCGCCATATCTTGCCACAATATCAGATTTACGAAGATTCGCGCTTTTTTCTGTTAATTCACTGTTAAAAAAACGTAAAATTTCTCCAATGGTTTCAAGAACCTTATCTCCTTTTTGGTGTCCGTTTGTATCGTTATAATATTTAAAATCATCTACATCTAAAAATACTAGTGAAAGCGGATATCCGTATCTTTGAGATCGCGCGATTTCTTCACTAAGTCTGTCTTCAAAATAGCGGCGGTTAAAAAGTCCGGTCATATCGTCTGTAAATGCTTTAGTTTGAAGTTTTTCATAATCTTTCATTAAAATTTGAATTCTTTCGTCAGAGTCTTTTTTTAATAAATCAACAGTTTTTTGTAATTCTCTGCGTGTATTATGAAACGCTTCTTCTAAAATGTTGTATTTAAATTTAATTAATTCTTTTGATGATACCATGCCCGCGATCTCATTTTTAGAAATAATGGGTAAATGGCGAATATCTTCATCTATCATAATTCTTAAACTTTCTTCAAAAGAAACAGATTCATGTGTTAACTTAAGGTCCTTTGACATATGATTTTTAACCGGTTCTTTTTTTCCGTTTTGCCCCTGAGAAAAAAATTTTACAACGTCTCTTTCTGTAAAAATACCTTCTGGTTTTTCTTTTGTTCCTACAAGAACATAACTTACGTTTTTTTCGTTCATTAATTTAATGGCTTTTTCAACAGATGTGTCACCAGTAATAATATTAACATCAGTTATCATCCAATTGCCAATAGGAATGTTTTTATCATAAATCATAAATAACTTTATATTCTAAAAATATTATTTTATACAATATTTATCGACAAAAAACGCAGAATACATATATAGAATAATACTTTTTCTAATTTATTTCAAAGTATATATTAAGATTTTTTTCGTGGTAAATTTAGATTTGTTTTAGCCATTTTTCTGTAAATATATATGGCTTTCCCGACAATAGTACTTCTTTTATATTTTTAAATTCCTGACGTAAAAAATCAGATATACTTTGATTTGTTTTATTATTTGCTTTTTGCCATAGATAATATGCGGCACATGAATTTAAAGAGACAGCTTCAACTCCGGGCAAATAGGATCCTTTTAATGTATCTTTTGCTTTTTGAAAAGCGTCTTCGGCATTATTTACTTTTAATTTATGTAAATCTTTATTTGAAATATCAAGCTTAGCAGGATCAATAATTCCCTCGGTGAGATTATTATTATCAATTAACGCGTAATAAGTAGGCACTATAGGGCTTATTTCGTCCAGGCCGTCATCTGATGATATAACCATAGCTGTTTTTACATTAAGTTTAAGTAAAGCCTCTGCCATTATTTTAATCATGCTTTTATCGAAAACTCCCAAAAGATGTACGCTTGCAGAAGCCGGGTTTGAAAGCGGGCCCAGTATGTTAAAAACAGTACGTATACCCAGTTCTTTTCGTGTAGTTGCTGCGTTTTTCATAGCCGGATGAAATAAAGGCGCGAAAAAGAAAGCAAAATGATCATTTTTCAAGCGATTGGTTGTCTGTTCAGCAGTTTCATTTAAAGGATAGCCCAGTTTTTCAAGAATATCAGCCGATCCGCAGCTTGAAGAAACAGCTTTATTACCGTGTTTTGCCACGGGAATGCCCATTGAAGCCAAAGTAATAGCTGATAAAGTAGAAATATTCATTAAGTTTGATTTATCGCCACCTGTGCCGCAGGTATCAAGAAGCATATCTGTTGAAAAGTTTACAGATACCGCTTTTTTTCTCATTATTTTAGCGAAAGAAGCTATTTCTTCTGAACTTTCACCTTTGGCCCTTAAAGCTGTAAGCCATCCGGCTATTTGAGCTGAAGTTAATGTGCCTTCCATGGTTTCATTCATTAACCACTCAGATTCTTCAGGCGATAAATTTTTTTTCGATAGTATTTTTTCTAATATTTGATTATAAATTAGCATTATAGTAACTACTCTGTTACAATTCTGCCGCCTATTGAATTTTGGCTTCGGTTAGGAAAATCTTTATAAGCAATACCCTTAAATACTCCTGATTTTGCTTCATTTATGGTATAAATATGTTCATCATCTACAAAAACCTTACCTGTTCCTACTGCTAAAGCGGTTCCCTGCTGGGGCATATTTGAAAATCTTCTTACATTAATTTCATATCTTACTACCTTATTAAAAGGTCTAACCTGTCCCAAAAATTCAACTTCTTTACATCCTAACGCCCTGCCGCCGCCTTGCGCGCCGTTTAAACAGCAGAAAAACCCTAATAGCTGCCATATAGCGTCAACTCCAAGACATCCTGGATGCACTGGATCATTTCGAAAATGTATTTGAAAGAAAAGATTGTCTAATTTTACATCCATTTCAGCGACAATTTTTCCTTTTGAACCGTTCCGTTCAACCGATGTTATTCTATCAATCATTAAAAATGGCGGAGCAGGCAACTGCGGTAGTTCTTCAGGCGGGTCTTCTATTAAAGTTCCGCAAGAAAAAGCGATAATTTCTTCTAATGATAGTTTGGTGCATTTTAAAAATTCTTCGTATTTCATTATAAAAGTGTTAATAAGGTAATATAAGATAAATTGTAAAGCATTTAATATTGCCTTGTCGTCACTATACAGATTTTAAAAATTGCCTTATGACACTTGATCTTTCGGCGTATGAAAAAAAGTATAAAGTTACTTTAGAAACGTACCCTTTAGAAGTAAAGTTGCTTGGTTATATAAAAAATCCTTACGATTTAGCCGCTGCTTCGGCAAGAACATGTTATAGCAGCAAAGGCATTATTTTACCTGAAGATGTGTCAAAATCAGAAAAAAGCCGCGAACTAAGAGATAAGATATCAAAATCAACGCTTAAAGCCGGCCATATGACCACAAGACAGCACGCTCATTTTGTTTTTGGTATAAAAGGAATCAGTAGAAATCTTATTTGGCAGTTTTTACATTCGCATCCTTATTATAATTCTGAGCAGGTCTCACAAAGATATGTTTCTATTAAACAAGAAGCCGATTGGTTTAGCCTGCCTAAAAGTCTTAAAATAAAAGAAATATTCGACTGGCATGAAAAAACTCATAATATTTATAAAGATTTAATTAAAATAATAAAACCCGCAGCTGCTGATATTTATTTTTCAATTCATAAATTAAAATCAAGAAACCGCGATAAATACGAAGGCGAAATAGAAAAAAAAGCTATGGAAGCCGCGCGTTATGTAATGCCTATTTCTACAACGGCTTATCTTTATCATACTGTTAACGCTCTTACGCTTCATAGATACGTGAAAATGATGACGCAGACATCACATGACGAAAGTATCGCGCTGGTTTTAAAGATGCTTCGTGAAGTAAAAAAAATTGATCCTATGCTTGTAGAAGAAATGGCTGATCCCATGCCTCCCAAAGTTTATCCCGCGTCTGTTGAAAATGCTTTTATCGCGAATCAGGAATTTGATTTTAAGCTTGCAAAAGGAAACGTAGCTTCGCTTAGCTTAAAAAATGAAACTCAATATGAAAGTATATTACAGCTTGGATATTCACTTTTAACAGGAAATAATAAAGTAAGTACATCTGAAATATTTAAGCATTTGTTAAACGGTCGTTTCAATTTAAATGTGACCGACGTACTTTACACAGCGACACTTGATCCTGTTTCAAGATTATTAAATCATATTCATTTTACTTTTCAAAAAAAATTATCTCATACCGCAGATTCTCAGGAACAGCGGCACAGAACTCTGCCCGGTTCAAGACCTCTTCTTTATTTGCAAATGAGTTTAAAACCAGATTATATTGTTCCTCAAATAATAAAAGAAAATATAAAAGCAAGAGCCTTATATGAAGGATTTATGCATGAAAACTTTCATTTAATTGAAAAGTTATATGAAAAAGAAATTCCTTTACCCGAACTTACTTATTTACTGCCGAATGCTTATCCGGTAAGATTTTTAGAATCTGGGGACCTTTTAAATTTTTTACATAAATGGAAAGCCCGGTTATGCTATAACGCTCAGGAAGAGATTTTTTATTCAACAGTGGATGAAGTAAAGCAGGTATTTAAGCAAATGCCCGATTTAATTGACTATATTGGTCCGCCTTGTTTTATGCGTGATAAAGCCGAACAAAAACCCAGATGTCCCGAAGGCGATAGGTTCTGCGGTACAAAAGTCTGGCGTTTGAATATAAAAGATTATGAGAGAATTATTTAATTGATGTTCCATGAAAAAATTCTTTTTATAAAAGTATAAATTAAAATAACACAAAGGATATATTATGGCAAAAGGATATTGGATAACAACTTACCATTCTATAGAAAATGAAAATAAAATGGCAACTTACAAAGAAAAAGCAGGGCCGGTTTTAGTAGAGCAGGGCGGCAGGTTTATTGTAAGAGGTGAACCGGTAAAAGTTTATGAACAGGGCATTATGCAAAGAGTAGTTATTATTGAATTTGAAAATATAGAAAAGGCAATCTTGGCCCATGACAGCCCGGGATACCAGGAAGCTCTTAAGCTTTTAGGCGATGGAGCAAAACGTGATATTCGCTTTGTAGAGGGTTTATTTTAATTGCGACACTGCTAATTAAATGTCTTTTGAAATTGGCACAGACGAATCTTTAAAAATAACAAATAAAGAAATTTCTAACTTAATTAATGCAGTTTACGTAAAAGGCGGCTATATGGAATCTTTAATTGCCGCTTTTCATCACCGGCCGGTTAATGTTAGAAAAAGAGGTTATATGCTTTGCGCCCGCTATAAAAAAACCGGTGTGTTTGCCGGTATGGTTATTCTTGTAAACTCAAATTCGCCTGCGGCAGTTTTCGCTAATGATGATGAGTGCGAAATGCATTTTTTAGGCGTGCGAGAAGAATTTAGGAATAAGGGATTAGGTAGGCTGCTTATAAAAAAAATCATCGAAAAGGCAAAAAAAGCGGGCTTTGTAAAGATGATCTTAAATACACAAACTACAATGCGTACCGCGCAAAGTTTATATGAATCTTTTGGCTTTTTACGTAATGAATCCCGTGATTTTTCTTACGGCAAAAGAAAATTTATTGTTTATGAAAAGGCAATCACAGATACCTAATGTTTCACAACCGAAGTAAGATATTCAATTCTTTCTAAAGCTGTTTTTTTTTGCGGGTCAGTATTTTCATAATATCTTACGGCTTCTTTATAAAATTTTAGCGCGATATCGGGCTTATTTTCTTTTTCATAAAGATAGGCTAAGTTATAATATACATGCGGATATTTGTTATCAATATGATTTGCTTTAATTAAATGCTTTTTCGCGTTTGTTAAGTTTCTTTTCATAAAATCTTTGTTAAATAAATTAATATAAACAGCCGCGATGTTTAAATGAGCCGAGATATTATCAGGTGAAAGATTTATGGCCCTATCAAAAGATTTTTCTGCTTCAGAAACACGCTCTAAGCTTAAATATAAAATACCTAAATTATAATAGGCTGATGAAGAATTTGCATTTTTTTCAATGGCTTTTTTATAATATTGTTCAGCATTTTTGTAATCATTTTTATTTTTATAAATAATACCAAGATTTACTAATGCCTCTGAATATGAAGGGTTAAAAGAAAGACACTCTTGATAATATTTTTCAGCCTCTTTATCGTTTGTTAAATGGGTCATATAATAATATCCCATTTTAAATAAAATATGAGGATTCTCAGGGTATTTTGAATTTAAATCGTTTAAATACTCTATGGCAGATGACCCGTTTTTGCCGCTTAGCTTTGAATTTAAATAAGCTGTACTGATTTCTTCACTAAAGATAGTATGAATATTAAATAATATAATTAATACAAATTTATTTATAGGAGAGTTTAAAAGTTTCAACATACAGCGGTTTTTCTTCGTCACTTTCACCTTCTCTAATAGAAATTAAATATACTCTTTTATTTTCAATATCGATAGAAAATACGGGTATCTGTTGAATATTTTTTGCTCTAACATAGTTTTCTTCAATTTCATCGGCAATGTATCTGACGGTTTTTATAACGTGGTTTCCCTCCGTTAGGTTTAAGGGTATATAAATATTTTTACCTTCTATATGATAATCTGTTTTAATAGCATTTTCTTCATCTACGAATATTTCAAAATACTGTCTTTTTATATTTTCAGATTCAGGCAGCGTAAGCCTGAAAACCACATTTATATTATTATTGCTTACCTGGTTCCATTCTTCAGATGTTAAAATAAAAGGGGGCGAAAGCTCCCATGTTTTACTATTTAAATTATACAATGCCGGTTTTAAAGACGAACCAGATTCAAACTGTATAAATAATGTATTATAATTATTTAATAATTCAAAACTTTTTATTAGACTAAACCATAGTTCTCTTGTTTTTATTTTATTCATTGGTTCATAAGACGGCATATCTTTTAACTTAAAAAGATTTGCTTTATAAAAATTGGCCTTTTGCATAATACCCGCAGATTCTAAAAAATACCAGTTACCCATAAAAATAAAAAGCAGATTTTTATTATTTTCTCTATAAGTTTGTGTCATAAATATTTTACCTTCTGGATAAAACATTTTAAACTCGTTTTCACTTTCTGATGAATTGTTTTGCAATAAAATACCCAATCCGCTGGCGGGCAGTTTATAAATATTCATAGATGCTTTTCTTTCATTTAGCATTTTAGACATATTAAGCAAGTCTTTCTTTTTTTCAGGCGGTGTGACTTCAGCTGTGTTAAAAAAATACCATGATTTTTCTTCATGGCAAAAACTTAAAATATAATTTTCATTTTTTCCTGAGTTTAAGGTAAAGCGCATCATTCCTGTATCTGAGCAATTCTTGTCAGAAATATTTTGGTTCGCATTGGCCAGATATACAATCTTTTTTTCTGCTTCATTATAAGAAAATTCCTGAGGCAGTAAAAGATGCGTAAAAAGCTTTAGATATATTATAGTTTGGTTTATCACCGTTCTTCAATGTTATAAGGGCTTATATATTCTTTAATAACTTCAAGAATAAATTTTTTCCAGCAGTCTTTATCTGCCGTAGAAATAAGTATAGTCTTTATTTTTTCTAATACAGGTTTGGGTTTAATTTTAGAATGTATGACTTCAACAAACCGGATGTATGGATCATCATTTGCAATCTTTCTAAAATAATTAATTTCATTTGTGATATTTTCAGAAGAAATGTATCCTACTATAACCAGTTTTGGGTATATTGCGTTTCCCATTATTGTACTTAATCCGCTGAAACTGTCAACTCTGTCTATAAAAGCTTCATAGGCTCCGCCTCCTATATTCATAATTTGTGTTACTAAATCCATTGTCATTTGAATACCCTCGGCATTGTTCATGCTTGATACAATAGTTATGCCTTCATTCGGCTGGAATGTTTTAAACATAAAGCCGGGTTTATAAAACCGTTTTAAAAGCATTGTTTTAGGATAATCAAAATCTTCGCCTTTTTGCATAATTAAATTGCCAGAATTATCGGGAATTTCTGTTCGTGAAATAATGTACCGTTTTCTTTTTGAATGAAGATTTATAGTTCTAAGCGCCTTAATTTTTTCTTCCAGTTCTTTTAAACTATTGATGCCTACTTTTAATATATTGCTGTTTTTTATTTCTGCCGAGGTAAGCATATTCTTAAAGGTTAATTTCTATCTTAGTAAAAAACTTATTAAACCGCCTAAAGATGAAAGGTTTAAGTTATTTTTTTCTTTTAGTATTTCTAATTCTTTTAATAAGTCAACGCCTTTTTTTTGCGGCCATATTTGACTTTTATAAGATTTAACTAATCCGTTCCAAAAATCTTTTTTCATATTAATAAGAAGAAAAGCTTCCCATTTACTTGTCGGATATATATTATATAGACATTTTTTCAAATCAAAAATTCCCGATTGAAAATAATATCCAAAAAAATCGTTAATTTCTTTTTGATCTGTTTTTTTCAATATAAAAAATAAAATAAATCGAATTTCTAGATGAAGCCAGTGCTCTGCTAAATCATTAGCAATATCTCCAGAAAAATCGATTATCCACTCAGGTAGGCTTGATTTTTGCCATTTGCTATAGGGAAAACAGGGAAAATCAGAATTATTTTTTAGCGCGGTATTTATTTTTGAACCGTTAAATAAAACCATCATTTCAATAAATCGAAATATTGCCAGTTCCATAGCATATTGAATTTTTAATACTGAATCTAAAGAAATATTTTGCGGAAAAGTTCGCAAAGAATTATTGACTAAAAATTCTTTATTTCTATATTCTCTCGCGCCAAGAAAATTTTCAGCGGTTAAATAATTTTCAATTGCTTCAGGGGGGGTTAAATTAAGAAATAATCTTGACTTTTCAAAAAAACCTATGCCTGCGTGATCAATAACATGGTTTATGGCCATCGTTTTTTTAATATCTTTTTTCAAAGGATGTTTTAAAATTTCTTTTTCATGTTTTTGAAACGCTTTAGGAAAATATTGCATTAAAAAATCTTTAGCAAAATGAGAGTTGAGTTCCATGGGAATATTTTGAGCGTAAAATTTGATATAAGCAAGCAGAATACAAATAATAGGCGCGGGTATATATCCCTGATTTTTAATATAGCCTTCAAGTGTGGCTTGTTCCGGTATATATTCAGTTTTTCTTTTTAGTATGTTTTCTTTTTCTAACTGTTCAACAGCCATTAAAATAAACGGTTGTTCCGCCGCGGGCAGTTTTTGATTGTATATAACAGCGTTATTCTGCCTAAAATTATTCTGCATTACAAGAGATACAACTTCATTTGAAATTGTTTTTAATAAATCATTACGTTTTTCAAGTTTCTTAAACGCTAAAATATTTAATAATATTTTCAAGTTAACTTCATGATCTGATGTATCTACCCCGCCAGAATTATCTATGGCATCTGTATTTACAAACCCGCCTTTTAGCGCGAATTCAATACGAGCAAGGGGTGTCATTCCTAAGTTACCGCCTTCAATAATCATTTTAGCGCGAAGTTCAGAGGCGTTTATTCTGGCTAAGTCGTTGGCTTTATCGCCCACGTCGGCATTGTCTTCTGTTTCTGATTTTACGTAGGTTCCTATACCCCCGTTAAAAAGCATGTCAACAGGAGCTTTCAAAACCTCTTGAACAAGTTCTTCGCCCGATAATTTTTGTTTTGTTATATTAAATAGGTTTTGAATTTCGGCATTTATGCTAATAGTAACGGCGCTTCTATCAAATATGCCGCCTCCTTTTGAAATTAATTTTGTATCGTAATCTGACCATTGGCTTTTGGGTTTTTCAAACAACCGCTTTCTTTCTTTAAAAGATATAAGAGTATCAGGGTTGGGATCTATAAAAATATGTTTATGATTAAATGCGGCAATTAGTTTTATTTTATCACTTAAAAGCATACCGTTACCAAAAACATCACCAAGCATATCGCCTATACCCGCTACTGTAAAAACGTCTGTGGCGGGATCCTTGTTTAATTTATAAAAATGCCATCTGGCAGATTCCCAAGCGCCTCTGGCCGTAACTCCTAACGCTTTATGAGAATATCCATTTTTCCCTCCGCTGGCAAAAGCGTCATCAAGCCAAAAATTATTTTGTGTAGATATTTCATTGGCAAAATCAGAAAAAGCGGCAGTTCCTTTATCTGCGGCTACTACAAGGTATGGATCATCATTATCTAATACAGGTATTTCAGGCGGATGAATTACTTTTTCATTTTTCAGGTTGTCTGTTATTTCAAGAAGAGCGGTTATAAAATTTTTATAGGCCCATATGGCGTTTTCTATTGTTTGCGGCAGGTATTTAATAACAAAACCGCCTTTAGAGCCAGTGGGTATAATAACTGTATTTTTTAGCATTTGTGTTTTCCAAAGTCCAGCGACTTCTGTTCTAAAATCAGCCTGTCTGTCAGACCATCTGAGCCCTCCTCTTGCTATTAAACCCCCTCTTATATGAATACCTTCAAAGTTTGAATGATAAACCCATATTTCAAAAAATGGTTTCGGAAAAGGTAAAGATAAAATTTCACTGCTTTTTATTTTTAATGATATGTAGTCTACATTTACAAAATAATTTGATCTTTTAATTGCAGATAAAATTTCATAAAAAGATTCCCATGTTTCTTTTGCTAAAAGAGTGTTAGGAACATAGTTTTTATAAGTTTTTTCTTTTCGTGATATAAACGATTGCAACTTTTCTTTTTCGCAGGGGATATCAGAAATTATTGTTTTTATTTTTTCTGTTTTTTCTTTATATACAACGGCATTAGCCGAACTCAAATATTTTGGCAGCAAACTATTCTCAAATAGATGAACTATAGCTAATGTCATATCTAGGTTTGTAAGAAGAATTCTTTTTATACCAAGAGGAGTTTTTCCTTTTTTTATCTGGCCAATGTATCCTGCCAGAGATTTTAATAACTGCACCTGCTGAATAGAAAGATTTAATTTCATGACAAGAGAGTTTATGGGTTCAGAGCTCACTCTCTTTTCTAAAATCTTTTTAAGAGAATTTACAATTTTTTTTAAGACTTCTTTATCTGTTATAACTGAGTTATTGTATTTTAAATAAAATTTATAAATATAAACATTGCCCTTTTTCAATTCAAATAGAAAACTTTCTTCTCTTAATGCTTCAAGCCCTAAATTATCTAAAATAGGAACCAGAGCGCTTAAGGTTTGCGGTATTTTATAAAATAATTTTAGTTCAGTTTCTTTTTGTTCGTTATCATAGTAAATAGAAATATGAAATTCTTTGCCCTCAAGAAGATGTATGGCGCGCATATCTCTTATTACAGCATTGCCAGATTCTTTAATTTTATAATCTCGAGTTATGCAAGGTAGAATATTTTCTTGATAGTATTCAATATCTTCTGTAGTAAACTGTTTTTCAATTAAAAAGTTTGTTCTCTCATCCCAGCTTAAAAGGGTTAGTTTTAGATTTTCTTCAATATCAAATAAAAAATCTTCTAAATTCTTATTTGATGGCAAATTTCCTGAAAATTCCAGTTCATGATAAAGGTAAACCATGACACTTATTGAATCAATAACATGATTTTTAATTTTAAAATTATTCTTTTCAAGAAATTTTTTTATATTTGTTCTAATATCATCACTAAACTCTTTTTCTGGCCACATAATAACGAGATAGTATTCATCTTTTTTAATTCTTAATATCTTTATTTTTTTTTCATTTTTTATTCTAGCGATATTTATAATTTCGCAAAAAGGTAAAAGATGGGCCGGGTCATTTGTAAGTCTGTATTCTAAAGGGAATAAATTTAATGAATTTACAAAATCATTTCTATCAAACAATACCCCAACAATTTGTTTTTTTTGAAAAGATTCTATTCGCTTTAGCAGAATGGGAATTTTAGTAGAGGTTGTATTATCCGCTTTTCGGGTAAAAATTCCTATAAGAATAAAATCTTCAGGCCAATAGACAGCGATAATTTTTCTTTTGTGTTTTATTTTTGATTCATAATTTAATCTAAAAAATGAAATTTCATTCTTGTTTACCGCTTTGTTTGGCAGTGGGATATTTTTTGTAAACTCAGCATTATTAAACAAGCCTATTTTTTCATTTTTACTTTTTATTCCAAGAAATAAAAAATTATCATCTTTAAGCCATTCGAAAAATTCTCTAGAAGTTTCTTTAAAGCCATTGGCATAATTTATCATTTTATTATAATCAGAAACTATGTATCTTATATCACAAAGCAAATCCGTAATTGATTTAATAAAGTTTTTAATATTTAAATTTTCTTTTTTCTCAAAAATAAAAAAAGAGTAAGATTCTTTTGTGAAACTATGATCTGAAATTTTATTTGATACGGGTTCAATATCAATAAGTTTGTTATCTTTTCTTTTTGTGTAAAAAGTGGGATGAATAATTATTTTAATTGTAAGATTATTTTCATGAAAAAGGTATGAAAGAGAATCAATAGTAAATGGCATATCGTTCGTAATTATTTGAAGAATTATTGAATCAGAAAGCCAAAACTCAGAAGGATTCATATTTATGTTTACTATAGGTTTGATATAGTTCTCATATGTCTTCGTATTTTTAGATTTAGCCTCTGGTAGCCGGTGAAAGAGATAAAATCTTTCTAATAAGAACTCAAGTAAATCTTCAGGTGACAAAAACTCTAAGTATTGTTTGGGTATATATTCTATATAAATTGAAATAAATTTTTCAACAGTTTGTTTATTGTATTGTTTGTTTTTTAATATCCAGTTTTGAAAAAAACGGCTTTTTATTAAATCGCTTGTAATTTGAGTTGTTTTTAAAGTCATAGTCCATATAATTTGATATAAATCCCTTATCAAGAAAAAAACTTGTCGGCCAAAGTCAAAAATATTTTGTGACGCATTAGATTTTTATAAAAAATCTAATAGTTAATAGTTATGCCCTATTTAGCGGGTTTTATTACAGGGCTTGCGGTTTCGTTTTTAGCCAGTTTTATAAATAGAAAACTAGCTAAAAAAAAAGAAAGCATTAGTGCCTGGCAGGGTTGGTCGGTCGGATACTATATCCGGTTAACCGGTCTAATGGCAGTTGGGTTTACAGTGTTTGTTTTAAACCGAAAAGAACTGATAGACTCTAAAATGGCGTTTAGCTTTTTTTTAGCTTTTTGCGGCGCCATAGCAGTGGGTATGATTACAGACGTAATAGTTTCTGTGAAGAGATTAAAGTAAAAGAATGATACCAATTTTATCAGAGAATGGATTTAACGTGGTAGAACTTATAGTTCACCACCTGCAAGATATGCCTTTATGGCATCTTGAAATCGCGGGTATTGATTTATCCATTACAAAAAGAATTATGATGATGTGGATAGGTGTTTTTTTCCTGTTTATTATTTTTATCCCTTTGGCCAGAAAAATATCAAAAGACCCCTATAAAAAGCCTTCTCGGTTTTCAGGGATGATGGAAGTTTTTATTGATTTTATAAGAAAAGATGTAGGTGAAGGTTCAATGGGGCATTACTCGAAACATTATGAACCATTTTTATTAACGCTTTTCTTCTTTATATTGGCTGGTAATTTGCTAGGGCTTGTTCCTCCTTTGGGAGAATTTTTTCAGGTTACAGGTGAATTAACAGGTTTAATTCACCATCAAGAGGGTGCTGGCCATGATATTCCTTTTTTAGCGAAGCTTTGGCCGGGTATTACCTCTACCGGTGATATTGGTGTTACCGCATCACTTGCATTTATTAGTTTTATAGTTATTCAGTTGGCAGGATTTATTCATCAGGGTATTGCTTATATAAAAAACATTGTTCCAAACGGAATTCCGGGCCCTATGTGGATAATTATGTGGCCTATTGAGGTTTTTGGTCAATTTACTAAACCTTTTGCTCTTGCCATTCGTCTTTTAGCGAACATGACAGCAGGGCATATGATAATATTGGTTTTTATGGGATTTATTTTTCAATTTCAAAGTTACGCCGTTGTGCCAATAAGTATAGCGGCTTCAACGGCAATTTATATGCTGGAACTTTTTGTGGCATTTTTGCAGGCATACATTTTTGTATTTTTAACGGCCCTTTTTGTGGCGGGGGCGCAGCATCGTCACTAAAACTATTTTTAAGTAAAGGAGAACATCAAATGGGAGCATTAGGAATCGGAATAGGAGCGGGTTTAGCCGTATTAGGCGCTGGGTTAGGTATTGGTAGAATAGGCGGTAGCGCAGTAGAAGGTATAAGTCGTCAGCCAGAAGCGAGCGGGAAAATACAAACTGCCATGATCATTGCGGCAGCTTTGATCGAAGGTATTGGATTTTTTGCTCTTGCTATAACATTTATGCTTTTAGATAAAGCGTAATTATTAGCATTAGAGGTATTTATATATGCCAATTTTAAGCGGCGGATCACTCGACTTATTACATGTTAATCCGGGTTTAGTCATATGGACTGTAGTAACATTTCTTGTAGTGCTTGCAGTCCTTTGGCGATTCGCCTGGAAGCCAATCATTAAAGGATTAGACGCTCGAAACGAAAGAGTTGAGGAAGATTTACAAACAAGCCGCGACTTGCGCGAAGAAGCTGAAAAACTTTTATCTGAATATGAAAAAAAATTAGACGCGGCTAAAACTGAAGCGCTTCAATTAATAGATGAAGGCAAGAAAGACGCAGAGACAAATAGGAATAAAATACTTGCCGAGGCGCAAGATGAAGCGGTAAAAATAAAAGAAAGAACAGAAAAAGATATAGAAAGAGCAAAGTTAAAAGCTTTAGACGAGCTTGAGAAAACGACAGTAAATTTGGTTGTAGAGATACTTTCAAAGATATTAAAGAAAGATATCAGTGAGAAAGAGCATAAAGATATTATTATTCGAGAGCTTGAGAATCTAAAACAAATTAAAGCCTAAAGAAAATGAAAGATAAAGAACTCGCCTCAAGATACGCATTGGCTCTTTCTGAAGCCGTTGGTGATAAAGCGTTAGAAATTGAGAAAAGCTTAGAGAGTATTGTTAGAATTTTTAAAGATGATGAAAAGTTAAAGGTGTTTTTTGAGTCGCCGCGAATATCGGCTCAGGTAAAGAACAAGGCAATAGGGTCATCTTTAAAAGAAAAAGTAGAGCCATATGTTCTGAATTTTTTACGCATGCTGGTAGATAGAAGGCGCGAGTTTCTTCTTGAAGATATTTTTAATCTATACGTTGAAGAAAATGACAAAAAATATGGCAGAGTAAGAGCGATAGTCACAGTTAGTAAAGAATCTGCGGCAAATGAAGATCAAAAATTATTAACACAAATAAAAGAAACTATAGAAGCTAAATCTAAAAAATTTGGTATATCTGAAAGAGGTGATAAATTAGAACATATAATTAAATTTAAAATAAATCCAGAAATTTTAGGTGGAATTATTGTTCGTGTGGGAGATAAATTGTGGGATGCCTCTTTAAGAAAATTTTTAAATACGTGGAAAAAAAATATTTATTCGGGAAAAAAAGTTTCAAATACCGGATGGGAATCATAATAAATCAGGAGATATAAATGAAAGTAAATACAGATGAAATAGTATCAGTTCTTCAGCAAGAAATAAAGGACTATGGGGCAGATCTTGATATAGATGAAGTAGGTACCGTTCTTGAAGTAGGGGATGGTATTGCTAGAATTTATGGACTAAAAAACTGTATGGCGGGCGAGATGCTCGAGTTTGAAAACGGCATTATGGGTCTTGCCTTTAATCTTGAAGAAAATTCTGTTGGTGTGGTTATCATGGGAGATTTTCTTCAAATTAAAGAAGGCTTTACAATAAAAAGAACAAATCGTATTCTTGAAGTACCAGCGGGTGAGGCAATGATTGGCCGTGTAGTATCTCCTTTAGGTGAGCCTTTAGACGGTAAAGGTCCCATAAAAACAAGTAAAACAAGACCTATTGAAATTATTGCTCCAGGAATTGCCAGAAGACAGCCGGTGGCCGAGCCATTACAGACAGGTATAAAAGCTATAGATTCTATGATTCCTATCGGACGCGGTCAAAGAGAGCTTATCATTGGCGACAGGGGTACTGGTAAAACCGCAATAGCTATTGACGCTATTATTAATCAAAAAGGAAAAGGCGTTATTTGTGTATACGTGGCCATAGGACAGAAATCATCAACTGTGGCTGGTGTTATTGAAAAACTTGAAAAAGTGGGAGCAATGGATTATACAATTGTTGTCTCGGCGAGTGCCTCAGATCCGGCACCTCTTCAATACTTAGCGCCATACGGCGGAACAGCAATGGCTGAACATTTTATGTATGAAGAAGGCAAGGCAACATTATGCGTGTATGATGACCTTTCAAAGCAGGCAAATGCATATCGTCAAATGTCATTATTATTAAGAAGACCTCCGGGTAGAGAGGCTTATCCGGGCGACGTGTTTTATCTTCATTCGCGCCTTTTAGAAAGAGCCGTAAAATTAAGCGATAAATATGGCAGCGGTTCTTTAACGGCACTGCCTATTATTGAAACTCAAGAAGGTGAGGTTTCGGCTTATATTCCAACAAATGTTATTTCAATTACCGACGGGCAAATTTATCTTCAGCCCGACTTATTTGCCGCAGGGGTTAGGCCGGCTGTTGATGTAGGTATTTCAGTATCTAGGGTAGGGGGTGCCGCTCAAATTAAGGCAATGAAAAAAGTTGCTGGTACATTAAAGTTAGATTTAGCGCAATTTAGAGCTCTTGAAGCTTTTGCTCAGCTTGGTACAGAATTAGATGCAGTTACGCAAAGGCAAATTGACAGGGGCCGCAGGCTGGTAGAATTATTAAAACAGGCTCAGTATAAGCCCTATCCTGTAGAAATGCAGGTAATTTCTATTTATGCGGGAACAAAAGGTTTTATGGATAATTTACCTATAGAGAAAGTTCTAGATTTTGAAAGTAAATTGCTTGATTTTTTTGAAAAAGCGCATCCGCAAATTCTATCTAATATTAAAGAAAAAAAAGAACTTCCCAATGAAGAAGAGTTAAGTAAATATATTACAGACTTTAAACAATCATATCTAGAAGGTAAACCGGCTGATATTAGAACAGAAAGTGAATAATGGCAACGCTGAGAGAAATAAAAAAACGCACAACTGCTGTAAAGAATACTAAACAAATTACCAGCACAATGGAAATGGTAGCTACGGCAAAAAGCAAAAAAGCCGTAGATAGGGTTCATGCTGCACAGCCTTACGCTCATAAAATTAAAGAGTTAATAGCTTCTATTTCATCAGGCGGCGTAACAATAAAAAACCCGCTTTTAAGAAAAGTTGAAAAAATAAAAAAAGTAGCTATTTTAGCAGTTGCCGGTAACAGGGGTCTTTGCGGCGGTTTTAATAATAATGTTGTGAAAATGGCCATTAAAAGAATAGAGCACTGGAAATCTCAAGGTGTAGAGGTTGAAGCCCATTTAGTTGGTAAAAAAGTTAAAAGTGTTTTTACTTTTCAAAAAGTACCTTATGAAAAAAGTTATACGCACATTCAAGACAGCCCAAACTATGAAAACGGTTTAGAATTTTCAGAATATTTTATGAAGGCATTTACAGAAGAAAAGCTTGATAGAGTTGAAATTATTTATACGGCCTATAAAAGTTCTTCTGAACAAAAAACTGTTACAGAAACTGTTATGCCTATTGAAATTGAAGAAGATATTAAAGAAAAAAAAGAATTAGTAAATACTATTTATGAGCCAGACGCAAAGTTAATATTAGACTCTTTATTGCCAAGAGCTATAACAACTGTATTTTATCAATCATTGTTAGAATCTACGGCTTCTGAACAAATCGCTAGGCGTATTGCTATGAAAAACGCGACAGATGCCGCTTCAGATATGATTAAAGATTTAACGCGGGCATATAATAGAGCTCGTCAGGCAAAAATTACTCAGGAGATTTCAGAAATTGTGGCCGGCGCTGATGCTATAGGCTAAAAAGATAGATTAATAAGGAGATATAAAATGAGCGAAAAAAAACAAAGTGTAAAAGGCGAAGTTGTTCAGGTAATAGGATCGGTTTTAGACGCTAAATTTGCCCAGGAAGATTTACCAGATATTTATAATGCTTTAGAGATTAAGTTAGGTGAAGGTAAACTTACATGCGAAGTACAGCAACATCTTGGTGGTGGTATGATAAGAGCGGTTGCCTTAGGCAGTACAGACGGTATAAGCCGTGGACAAGAAATTATTGATACGGGAGATTCTATTTCGGTACCTGTTGGGCTAAATACGCTTGGCAGAATTTTTAATGTTTTAGGCGAAACAATTGATGAACAAGGAGAACTTGAAGTAAAAGAAAGAAGATCTATTCATCAGGCAAGCCCTGGTTTTGAAGATATTGAGCCCAGAGTAGAAATTTTTGAAACAGGAATTAAGGTAATAGATTTTTTAGAGCCATATATTCGCGGCGGTAAAACGGGATTGTTTGGCGGCGCTGGTGTAGGTAAAACAGTTATTATTCAGGAACTTATTCATAATATAGCGAAAGAGCACGGCGGTTATTCAGTATTTGCTGGCGTGGGCGAAAGAACACGCGAAGGTACCGATTTATGGATTGAAATGAAAGAGTCGGGTGTTATTGATAAAGCTTGTCTTGTTTTTGGGCAGATGAATGAACCTCCCGGAGCGCGTTTACGTGTAGGATTAACCGCATTAACTATGGCAGAGTGGCTTAGAGATTCTTCGGGTACCGACGTACTATTGTTTGTTGATAATATCTTTAGATTTTCTCAGGCCGGGTCAGAGGTGAGTGCTCTTTTAGGAAGAATGCCTTCGGCTGTGGGATACCAGCCAACGCTAGCTACAGAAATGGGCGCGTTACAAGAAAGAATTACTTCAACTAAAAACGGATCTATTACGTCTGTTCAGGCGATTTATGTTCCCGCTGACGACCTTACAGACCCCGCTCCAGCCGCAGCTTTTACTCATCTTGACGCTACTACAGTATTATCAAGAAAAATATCTGAAAAGGGTATTTATCCTGCTGTGGATCCTTTAGATTCAACAAGCCGCGCATTATCTGCAGAAATTGTGGGTGAAAGACATTATCAGGCCGCGAGACAAACACAAAAGATATTACAAAGATATAAAGATCTTCAGGATATTATTGCCATACTTGGTATGGATGAGCTTTCTGAAGAAGATAAAGTACTGGTAGGAAGAGCAAGAAGAATTGAACGATTTCTTTCTCAGCCTTTTCATGTAGCAGAACAGTTTACAGGTATGCCGGGAAAATATGTAAGAATGGAAGATACAGTTAGATCTTTTGAAGAATTATTATCAGGAAAATATGATCATCTGCCAGAACAGGCTTTTTATATGGTGGGAACAATTGAAGAAGCCGTTGAAAAAGCAAAAGGTATGGGAGTTGAAGTTTAATAAAGACGGTATTGAAAAATGAAAGATGAATTGACGGTTACGTTAATAGCCCCCGATAGAAAATTATTTGAAGGTAAGGCGCAAATGGTGTCACTGCCGGGAGAAAGGGCCGCATTTAGTGTGCTAAAAAGTCACGCCCCTCTTGTTAGTTCTTTGGAACCGGGTGTAGTGACTATTGAATCTGAAGAAGGGAAAAAAACCTTTATTATAGATTCAGGGTTTGCTGAAGTTAAAAATAATAACGTAACCGTACTTGTTGAAGGCGCAATGCTTCAAGATGAAATAAATATAGAAGAAGAAAAGAAATTATTAGAAGAAGAAATTAAGAAAACCACCACTTCTGAAAAAGAATATAAAACAAAAGAACAAAATATTTTAAAATATCGGGCAAGAATCAGAGCCGTTTCTTGAGTAAGTAAAATAGTTTTTTACTTTACTGTTCAGTTGACTTATCAAAGATACTAAATAAGATAAAAAAAAATATAATTAAAATAGTTATAAACACTGATTTTAATTATTATAGTATCACAAAAACAAAATGAGTATAGAAATTTCTCAACATTCTACAGTAATGGTAATAGAAGATGATTTAATTACCTGTATGCTGTTTGAGAGAATGTTAAAAACCTTAAATTATAAACCAGAAATATATCATACAGCTGAAGACGCTTTAATAGAATATAAGAAAAAATGGTACCCAATAATTTTAACTGACTGGACATTGCCAGGTATAAGCGGCTTAGAATTTTGTAAAAAAGCAAGAGAACTTCGTAATAATGATTCTGTATTAGTAATTGTAACGGCACATGATGATGAAAAAGAGCTTAGAAAAATAATAGAAATAGGCGCTGATGATTATATAAGAAAACCTTTTAATCTGGAACAAATAAGAGTAAGATTAAATTTTGCTAAACATCGTGTTGTTGGGCGAGTAGAAAGAAAAGCGCTTAAATATGCGTTAATTGAAAACGAATCAAAATTTAGAGCAATTTTTGAAAGAGCAGCTTTGGGTATATTATTAATTTCAGAAAGCGGTAAAATTTTAGAATGCAATGAAGCTTTTGAAAATATGCTTGAAGAAAAACAAGAAAAAATAATTGGTAAAAAAATTCAAGATATTTGTTGTAACGAATATACTAAAAGTTTTTATACAATATTTAAAAAAGTTGTAACTAATAATGAAATAGCAAGACAAAATGATTTTAAGTTTATTAAAGCGAATAAAGAAAAAGTATGGGTAAGAACAACCATATCAGTAATAACTGAAAAAGAAGATCATTATAAAAAAATTATAATGACCGTAGAAGATATTTCAGAAAAACAAAAAGTGATAGCAGAATTAAGAAAACTCTCTATGGCTGTTGAACAAAGCCCTTCTATGGTCATTATTACTGATACTATGGGCAATATAGAATATGTAAATCCAAAATTTTGCAAAGTAACGGGATATACTGAAAAAGAAGTTCAAGGGAAAAATTTTAGTATATTGCGGTCAAAAAAAACTGATGAATATGAAATAAATAATATATGGAAGACTATTGAAAGCGGTCGAGAATGGCATGGAGAATTTTGTAATATTAAGAAAAATAAAGAGGAGTTTTGGACTATTGCATCTATATCACCTGTAATCGATAAAAATAAAGAGATAACGCATTATATCTCAGTTCAAGAAGATGTTACAGAAAGAAAAAAAATAGAGGAAGCATTAAGAGAAAGTCTTGAGGCATTAAACGCGAGTGAAGAAAGATATGCGCTGGCGGCTAAAGGCGCCAATGATGGTTTATGGGACTGGAATATAAAGCAAAATACAATTTATCTTTCAAGCCGATGGAAATCAATGTTAGGGTATGGTGAGTTAGAGGTATCTAATAAAATAAATGATTGGCTAAAGCTTGTGTATACTGAAGATAAAGTGAAATTAGAAAATGAAATCAATAAACATTTAGATAATAAAACGCAAAATTTTGAATGTGAGTATAGAATTAGACATAAAGACGGTTCATATCGCTGGATGTTATGCAGGGGGCTTGCCGTAAGAAATGAACTTGATAAAGCCTATAGAATGGTTGGCTCTCAAACAGATATTACAGATAGAAAACAAGCTGAAGAGCAGATAATATACGATGCTTTTCATGATACATTAACAGGTCTGCCAAATAGAGCTTTATTGATAGATCGTATTAATCTTTCCATTGAAAGAATAAAAAGAGATAAATCTTCTATGTGTGTCTTAATTGTTATGGATATGGATAGGTTTAACGTAATTAATGAAATATTCGGCCATAATATGGCAGATAACATGTTAAGAGAAATCGCAGACAGGTTGAAAAATTGTTTAAGGCCAGGTGATACAATTGCCCGGCTTGGCGGCGATGAATTTGCTATTTTAATTGATGATATTGAAGGCCGAGATAAAGTCTATGAGTTTGTACAGAATATACAAAATATTTTAAAAGAACCTTTTTTTATTGGTGAAGAAGAAGTATTTGTAAGCGCGAGTATGGGTGTATCTATTAATGAAAAATTAATTATAAAATCTGAAGTTCTTCTTAAAAATGCAAATGCTGCCATGCATATAGCAAAAACAAAAGGTCCTAACGCTTATCATTTTTTCTTGGCTGATAAAGAGAGAAAAAGTAAAAGTAAATTAGATATTGAGGGGGCTCTTCGAAAATCAATTAAGAATAACGAACTTGAGTTATTTTATCAACCTCAATATGAAATTAAAACTAAGAAAATAATTGGTGTAGAAGCATTGCTTCGCTGGCACCATCCAGAAAAAGGGCTGATATCACCTTCTGATTTTATTCCTTTAGCTGAAGAGAGCGGATTTATTATTTCATTAGGAGACTGGGTTTTTGAACAATCATTGGTGCAGGCAAAAAAATGGCATGATATGGGATATTTAATTAGAATTGCCATAAATTTTAGCGCTTCACAATTTAAAAAAGATACGTTTATAAAAAATATCAAAAGTATTCTTCAAAAAACTAAGTTTAATCCTTCTTATTTAGAAATAGAGATTACAGAAAATATTTTAATTGGTCATGAAGAAAATACTATGAAAACTCTTCATGATCTTAGAAAACTGGGAATTATATTTACCATTGATGATTTTGGTACAGGTTATTCTTCACTTAGTTACTTAAAAAAATATCCCATTTCTATTATAAAAATAGATAGAACCTTTATAAGAGATTTACCTGAAAACAACGAAAACGCCGCTATAGTAAAAGCAATTATCGCGATGGCCCACAGCTTAAATTTAAAAGTTATCGCAGAGGGTCTTGAAGAAAAAAAACAACTAGAATTCTTAAAAAATCATAATTGTGATATGATTCAAGGATTTCTTATAAGTAAACCAGTCAGTCAAAGAGAAGTCGAGAAATTTTTACATGATTCCAATAGATCAAATAAAATATTAATGAAAGTATAATATTATTATGCTTAAAAAAAATATAAAAGTAAAAAGTAAACCTAAGCAGTTAAGTAAAAAAAATAATGATATTATTAATGTATATGATCCAAAAACGGGAACTAAAATTGATGAAATTAAAAAAACGCCAATAAAAGAAATTAAAAATATTTACAAAATTCTTTCAGATGGTCAAATAAAATGGTCCAATATCGAATTAAAAAAAAGAAAAAAAATACTTTTAAATGTTCGCGATTATCTGCATGAAAATATAGACGATTTAGCCGAAACAATTTCAAAAGATAACGGTAAATCAAAAACAGATGCCTTGGTTACTGATATATTTCCTGCTGATATGGTTTTTAATACATTTGTAAAAAAAGCAGAAAAATATTTATCCGATGAAACAATTAATCTAGAAACAAAAATTGTAATTAACAAGAGGTCATATATTTCTTATCAGCCTAGGGGGCCTGTGGCTGTAATTTCACCTTGGAATTATCCTTTTTCGTATCCTTTTTTTGAGGCTATTTTATCTCTTCTTTGCGGTAACACCGTATTATTAAAGGGTTCCCCAGAAACAGTTTTAGTAAGTTTGAAAGTTGAAGAAATCTTAAGAGCAGGCGGTGTGCCAGAATACGCGTTTCAAAACATAATAGGGGGCAAAGAAGCTGGTGAAGAAATATTAAACTATCCCTGGCGTTATATTTCATTTACGGGATCTACCGAGACCGGCAAGCGCATTATGTCAAGAGCAGCTGAAAATTTAACTCCTGTGAAAATGGAATTGGGCGGCAAAGATCCCATGATTGTGCTTTCAGATGCTAATTTAGAAAGAGCGTCAAACGGTGCGGTATGGTCAGCTTTCATGATATCGGGCCAGTCATGCGCAAGTGTTGAACGTGTTTATGTAATGAAAGATATTGCAGATAAATATATTGATCTCGTGGTTGAAAAAACAAAAAAATTGCGCGGTTATTTAGATTCTCCTGAAGATTATGAGATTGGCCCCATTACCGCGAAATTTCAATATGATAAAATTTTAAAACATATTAAAGAAGCAAAACAAAAAGCAAAAATACTAACAGGCGGTGAAGTTTCAAGTAAAATAAAAGGATGGTACATTCCCCCGACTGTTATTACAAATGTAGATCACTCTATGAATTTTATGAAAGATGAGACTTTTGGTCCGCTTTTGCCTATTATGCGTGTTGAAAGTATCGAAGAAGCAATAAATTTAGCGAATGACTCTGATTATGGTTTAACCGCATCGGTTTGGACAAAAAATTTAAGACTGGGTAAAAAAATTGCCGGTAAAATAAACGCGGGGACCGTTACAATTAATGATCATCTTTATACACAAGGTTTGAGTAAAGCCCCTTGGTTAGGCGCGCGAAAAAACAGCGGCTTTGGAATATCAAAAGGAATTTGGGGTATTCGTGAACTAACGCAGATAAAACATATTAATTATGATATTTTCCCGTTAAAAAGAAATCTGTGGTGGTTTCCTACAACAAAAAATAAATATGATTCTTTTAAAGCGGTAATTAAAAACGATTTTATATTTAAGCCCAATGTGTATTTAAAATTTATTAGAGAATCAGTAAAATTATTTAAGAGGTTTTAATAAAAGCTAGTATTCGTGAACTTCGCCGGTCTTAAGTATATGTTTGAATTCACCCGGTTTCGTTTCAGGTGGAATACCATAATGGTATAAAATTAATTTCTTTTTTAGTTCAGGAGTTAGGGTTTTCAAATCATCCAGATGCGGATGCACATCTGATCTTGGACCGGTTTCACAATCCTGATATATCACATTTGCTTTATCATAGTATAAACTAACTTGTCTGGGAGTCATAAATTGAGTATCTGTAGGCATGAATAATATTTGTCCATCAGAGCATTCAAGCATCAAACCATAGGAAGGCATTTGTCTGTATCCGGCGTTTACATGAACGCTGGTAACGGTATAAATGCTCCAGTGTCTTTCACCGTCATGTATTACAATGGGATGGTTATCCTGCATATATTTTACGTTAAAATATGTTGATAAATTTACGTCAGTAACTCCCTGTAAAGTTTCAAGACCGGGCCTGGCGGCTGACCAAAGTTCATTTAGAACACTTTTATGACCGTACAAATCGGGTTTAAATTCAGCCGGTATTTGCTCTCCATTTGATAATCGTTTTGCCACATGGTCAAGTTCTTTTGAATTTAGATTTTTAAGCCATTCTGCTTTTCCTTCGCGAAAATAGGGGTTAAAGATATGGGATAAAGCAATACCTTCAATACCGCCTATATGATCGGCATGGGGATGACTGCAATAAAAACCGTTAATATCGCCAAGCTTATATCCTGCTCGATGCAAAGAATGTCTAAAATCACTGCCAAAGTCAAGCGCTAAACGGTATTTTTTATTATCTTCTTGATTAAACTCTAATATAAAATTTGATTGCCATTTAGGCAGGTACATCTTTTCACTTTCTTGGGCGATAATTTTTTCTATTTTATTTATAGATATAGGCGTATTCTTAGGATGTTCATGAATTATTTCTTTTAGTTTGTTTATAACACTATCCACCGACAGAGCGTTTACGTAATCTCCTATTGCGAATGCGCTATTTACACCAAGAGCAGTAACTTTCATTTTATATGTTATATACGATAAATGATTGACATATTGTCAAATTTATATTTTTTGACTGTCTAAAAGCTTTCAAAATATAAGATATTTTTAGCATATATATTAATAACGGTATAAATTCATATATTTTAAGCAAAAAATTATAGTTATTGTCAAGAATTTCGGAGGAAACGAGTGGAAGTTAAATTAAGATTACAGCGCTTTGGGTGTAAAAAAAAGCCCTTTTATAGAATTGTTGCGGCATCTAAAGCTGAAAAAAGAGATGGACGCTTTCTTGAAATTGTTGGTCTTTATCATCCAATTATGAGTAAAGAACAAGAAACAAGACTTGAAAAAGAAAAAATAGTAACTTGGCTTAATAAAGGCGCTAAGCCGACTGATGTAGTTAAAAATATACTTTCAAAAGCCGGAATTTGGAAAGATTATCAAGTAGAAAAAGAAAAAATAAAAGCAGAAAAAATAAAAAATAAAAAAACCAAATCTAAGAAATCATAAAAGATTATATTTAGTATAAAAAATGGAAGCTCAATCAAATATAGAAGTAAAATCAAATCCTGTGGCATTAGTAGAATATGTCGCGAAATGTCTTGTAAAATATCCTGATGATGTGCAAATTATTCCGGTAAAAGGCCCGTCATCTCTTGTAATTGAGTTAAGAGTAAACAAAGAAGACCTAGGCTCAATAATCGGCAAGGGTGGCAGAATTGCAAAGGCGATTAGGGTTTTATTAAATTCAATATCAGATAAAAAAATTGAAACAGAAGAAGGTATATCAGAAAAGTATACCAAAGTTCTGCTAGAAATAATTGACGAATAAAAATAAAACGAAAATCAATCCTGTTCTTAATTTAGGCAGAATTCAAAAACCCCATGGACTAAAAGGAGAATTATATCTTACGTCTTTTGGATCATTATTAAATGATATTAAAGAAGGGAATTCATTGGCTTTGTATGAATCAAGAGGTTCAAAAGATGGATTTTTATTAGAACCTAAATTTATTAAAAGTTATACTTTTGTAAAGGCGAAAAGAGAAAAAAAAAATATATTTTCTCTAAAACTCTTAGAAATTGAAACCAGAGAAAAAGCTGAAGAGATTAAAGGAACCTATGCGGGTATAGATCTTGATGACGCGAAAAAAGAATTTCCCATTGATGAAAATGAGCCTTATCTTTTTCATTATATTGGTCTTAAAGTAAAAGATGATAAATTGAATAAAAGTATTGGTTTTATAAAAAGAATAGAAGAAGCTGGTTTTAAAAAATGGCTTATTATAGAAATTAATGATACATGTCAAGAGGCGATGATTCCTTTAGATGGACCATTTGTAAAAAGTTTAGATTTCAAAAATAATGAAATTATCATGGCTGATATTTCAGAAATTATTTCATGAATATAAATATAATAACTATATATCCTAATTACTTTGTTTCAGCCTTAAACTCAGGGCTTTTAAAAAAAGCAATAGAAAAAAATATAATTAATATTTCTGTGATTAATTTAAGAGATTTTGCAGTAAACTCTAACGGAAAGGTGGATGATTCTCCTTATGGGGGCGGAAGCGGAATGGTATTAATGGTAGAGCCAATATATAAGGCATTAAAACATATTAATAAGAAAGAAAAAACATATAGCATACTTTTATCTGCGGCGGGAGAAATTTATAACCAGCAGAAAGCCAGATTTTTTTCTAATTTATTAGATAAAGGTAACAAAGATAATAAAGATAAATTTGAAAGTTTAACCATCGTTTGTGGTAATTTTGAAGGCGTAGATCAAAGAGTTTCTGACTATTTAGTTGATGAAGAAATATCAGCGGGAAAATTTGTGCTTTCTGGTGGTGAGCCGGCCGCTCTTTTGTTAATTGATTCTTTAGCGCGTCTTCTACCAGGATTTATGGGCAATCCCGATTCGTTGAAAGATGAATCTTATAATGAAAGTAATTATTTAGAGTACCCTCAGTATACAAGACCCGAAATATTCTTAGACATGAAAACTCCGGATGTACTTTTATCGGGTAATCATGAAAATATCAAACAGTGGCGAAAAGAAAAATCTTTAAAAAAATCTCTTAAAAGGGCCTCAAAAGTAAGCGATGAATTACCGAAACAGTAATATTTAAATACACTAAATAAACATAAATCCATAAGAAAAAAGATTGTAAGCTATATTTTCTATTGATTAATTTTTTTTCAAAAAATAAATTACATAAGTAAAAGAAAAAAATAATCCATCCACTCCATGCGGCTATGGAAGAAAGAAAATTTAAAAAATATTCTAATTTATAGTTTCTTTTAATAATAAGAATATGAAAAAATCTAAAAAAATTAGGCTCTAAAAAATAAGAAAAATAAAAGCCTAGTATTAAAAAATATGTTATCCACCATATAAATGGGGGAGATTCTTTTTCCCATACATTATCTTTTAAGAAATAGGAGGCAAAGCTGAAAACAAAAATTGATAATATTAAATAAAGATAATTTTGAATTAAATAGTATGCGCAATAATCACATATTAATAATATAAAAACTATAAACAATATGAAAAAAGATATGCTTATTATATGTTTTTTTTTTATATTTATTTTCATTTGATATGATGAAGTAAAAATATAAGAGAACCTGTCAAGGTTAAGTAGTTATTTAAAATCATATATAAATTAAAAAATACTTGTCAGCATTATGTCACATAATATATGTGACATAATATGGAACCTGAAGTAACAACTTTAAAACAGGCAATTTCTTTACAGACGAAGAAAATAAGTCAAGAAATCGCCTATAGTAAACCTACTTTATCAAAAAATGAATTAAAATCTGTATTAGAGTGCATGATACAAGATGAAATATCTTTCGGAAACGTAGCAATAAGATATGAAAAAGAGCTGGCTTCGGCTTTTGAATATAAGTATGCTTTGACTACTTCATCTATAAGTGCTGCTTATCATTTAGCATTTTTATCTTTTAGTGTTGATGAAAAAAGCGAAATTATATTAGCTTCAAATACCAGTGTCTCTGCGTTAGACGCAATAGGATATTTGAAGGCAAACCCGGTAATTGTCGATATTGCACCAAGCAGTTTTCATCCTTCAGATGAAAAAATTATAGAAAAAATAAATGAAAATACAAAAGTTTTGATATTATCATATGCCTATGGTTCCTATAGAAATTATGATAAATTAAAAGCATTTATAAAAGAAAAGTATGAATATATAAAAATAATTGAAGATATTTCATATATTGCAGGAGCAGAAAATGATGAGGTTCTTGTAGGCAGTTTAGCAGATATTGCAATAATAGGTCTTCATGAAGATATGCTTATGACCATAGGTAAAGGCGCTGCGGTTTTAACAAATTCACAAAATATTTATTCTGTGATAAAAGATTTAAGAATGCATGGCGGTAAAAAACCCTATAAAATAAGGTATGACTATACTATAACTGATTATCAGGCTGCTATGGGTTTAGAACAGCTGAGTCAGCTTACGAATATAATAAATAGAAGAAGAAAAATAGGCCAATTATTTAAAGAAACACTCTTGAGCAGTATATTTGAAACGTGGTTTCAATATCCCAATATAGATACCTTTGGCGCTTTTCCCGTTATTTGTAAACAAGCTTTAGAAAAATCTGAAAGTTTTTTCAAAAACAAAAATATTGAATGCAGATATACTTTAATGTATGGGCCGCTTCACCGGTTAACCAATAAATCTGCTTCTGAGTTCTCTAATACAGAAAAGCTCTACCAAAGAGGTATTTTGCTGCCCCTGTATCCAAATCTTACTAAACTAAATATTGAAAGAATAATTACTGCTATTCGGTCTTTTCATTAATTTGGTTCTAAAAAGTTATTTTTTCCATATTCTGGGCAGCATTATAGCAATTACAGGAATAAGTTCCAGCCTTCCTAAAACCATAAAGTAGCTAAGTACCCATTTCGCGTAATCAGGTAAATGCGCGTAATTTTCTGCTGGCCCTACTTGGCCAAGGCCTGGCCCTATATTGGCAAGACAGGCTATAACCATTGAAGCAGTTGTTTCAAAATCTAGACCAGCGGCCGAAAGTATCAATAATCCGGTACCATAGAATAAAAAATATACAATAACAAATGAATTTAATGACTGAAGAATATCCCTTGATATATATGTCGTTCCAAAGTGTACCGAATATATTTTTTTGGGATGTATAGTTCTTTGTATTTCTGCAAAAGATTCTTTTAATACGGCCATAATTCTTAATGTTTTCATTCCACCGCCTGTAGAACCTGCCATGCCGCCTATAAACATAAACAGTACTAAAAGTGATTTTGAATATCCCGGCCAGTTATTAAAGTTTTCTGTACTATAGCCGGTTGTTGTCATAATAGATACTACAGTAAAAGTACTATGTCTTATAATTTCTGGTATTGAGTTATAGTTTTTGTGAATGTATAAGTCAGCCGCGACAGTAGATATTCCAAGAAATAAAATCGAAATATAAAATCTAAATTCAGGATCTTTAAAATATACGCGCAGGTCACCTTTCATGGCCTTATAATGAAGAGAGAAATTTGTACCGGCTATAAACATAAAAATAATAATTATTATTTCAAAATAAATTGTGTTTGCCTGAGATCGAATAGTATAAGAGCCTATTGATTGATTTAAAGGTGAAAACCCGCCAGTACCCATTGTACCAAAAGTATGGCATAATGATTCAAAAAGATTCATGCCGCCCATCCATAAAAGTAAACATTGTGTTAATGAAACTAATGTATATACTATATATAATAAACGGGCCGTTTCGCTTACTCTAGGCACTAATTTATCAGGAGAAGGTCCCGGAACCTCTGCTTTGTATAATTCCATCCCCCCTATGCCTAAAGCTGGCAATAATGCAAGAGATAATACAATAAAACCCATGCCGCCAAGCCAGTGTTCAAAAGAGCGCCATAATAATACAGTGTGTCCTAGTGATTCAATATTTGATAAAATAGAAGCTCCCGTTGTTGTAAATCCGCTCATGCTTTCAAAATATGCATCAGTAAAAGAGGGGATGTCACCAGATATATAAGCAGGCAAAGCACCAAAAAAAGCTATTATTATCCATCCTAGCCCTGCTACAGCAAATCCTTCGCGAAAGCTCATGTCTTCAGGATTTATTTTGCCGCCCCAAAGCCTCAAAAAAATTGCTGAAAAAAGTACGATTAAAAAAGATATACAAAATGCAATATATTGATTTTCAGCAGGATAAATCAAATACGCGATTAAAACAAAAATAAGAAGAAAAAGCGAGTTTAAAAAAAGCAAAATACTGATAAGAGAAGCCAAAGCTTTAAAATTCATTTTAGTGTTCCTGAAAGATTTCTCGAATTTCTTTTATAGCGGTCTTTAGAGCAAAGAATACGAGATGGTCGCCTATATTAATTTTTGTATCACCCCGAGGAATAATTATTTCTTCTTCTCTTGATACTGCCATAACTATAGAATTTTTCGGCAGACTGCATTCTTTAAGCGTTTTACCGGCAATGTTACTCTTTTTTGTGACAACAAAGTCTAATATTTCTGCGTCTTTATCTTTAGCAGAAAGTATATCATATGCCCCTCCGCGTAATGCCTTTAAAACATCATCTACCAATAGTAGTTTAGGGCTTATGGCGACATCAACATCTAAATAAGGCACTAAATGCATATAAGTAGAACTTTGAATAATAGATATTGTTCTTGCTCTTGTTTCTTCTTTTACTAAAAGACATGCTAACACATTGTCGTCTTCGCTAGCTGAGGCTGCTATAAAAATACAGTGTTTATCCAGCCCTTCATCTTTTAAATCGTTTATATCATGCGCGTCGGCCATGAGAACATGTATTTTGCTAGATAAAGATTCGCTGGCTACTCTAGCCTCGTTTTTATTTTTTAACAACAAATAAATTGTTTTTCGAGAATATTTTTTTGAAAATCTCTCGGCAATATGATTCGCCAGTAAACTGCCGCCTAAAATAAATATATGCTTAAATCCTTTTACTAAATCGGGATCAAATAATTCACCAATACCTGAAAAATTTTCTTTGACCCCGCATAAATAAAGAAGGTCACCTTCTTTTACTCTATAGTCACCATTGGGAATTAGAGTATGCTCTTTTGGTTTGTTTTTTTGTTTTGTACTTGCCTCTGAAGCGTTTTGTTCTAAAGGCTGCATTGTCGAAACGGCTGCTACAAGAAGATTTTCAAATATAGGAACATCTCTTAAACCAACCAGCCTTCTGCCGCATAACAGGGAGTTTGGTTTTACCCTGTATCCCACAACTTGAAGTTTATCTCCATTTAAGAATACGGTGTCTATAGCTCCCTCATTCTCAATGATATGTTCAATTTCTTGAATAGTTAATTCATCTTGATTGAATAATACTTCTATTCCCCATCTCTTCCAAAAATGTGAATCAATGGGTGTATTTTCAAAAGAACGGTAAAAAGGTTGTCGAACACGGGCGATTTTTGTTTGGCATCCAAAAGCTCTTGCTAATCTACAGGCGACTAAATTTGTTTCGTCTGAATCAGTTACCGCTAAAAATAAATCTTTTTCATTTAATCCTATTTGAAAATAAATTAAGGGGTTACAGCCGTTGCCTACAATAGTTGCGGCTTCAGCAAGTTCTCTGGCAATTCTAATATTTTCTTCATTTTCATCTATTAAAATAACATGGTACCCTTCTTTTGAAAGTCTTTCCATAATATGGGTGCCTACCTGGCCAGCGCCAAGAATTACTACTCTTTTAGCCGCTTCTTTTTTATTCTTTTTTGCCTTTTCTTTTCTAAAATTCTTGTAATCGAATTGGTCCATTGGATTTTATTGATTTTTTTTGTTATGTCTGTTTTCTAATTCTTTTACAATATCTTCTATACTTAAACCTTTTGCCGTTAAAGATAAAATAAAATGGTATAATAAATCGGCGCCTTCGGTTATCATTTCTTTACTGTTATTTTTTGCCTCTAATATATATTCTACCGCTTCTTCGCCTACTTTTTGCAGTACTTTATCGTAGCCTTTCTCTAATAGGCGGCTTGTATAAGAATTTTCAGACGGGTTTTTTTGCCTTTCTATTAATACATTTTCTAAATGTTTTATAAAGTCTAATGATGCCATTTTCTATTTATTTATTCTTGTTTTATATAACAGAAAAGCCGCCATAACAATACATGCTGTCAAGATTAAAACAAATTTAATTGTTTTGTGTTTACAGCCGCATTAATATTTTTATTATGAAATCTAATATATAAAATAAAAAATGAGTTCCATTGATAAAAAAACAAAATATAAAAAAGCTCCCAGCCTAAAAAAGTTCTTAATTATTGTGCATACCGGTGATGGTAAAGGCAAAACAACAGCAGCGATGGGCATGATAATTAGAACAATTACACACGGATGGAATGCAGCTGTTGTTCAGTTTTTAAAAAAAGAGACGGCCTATAAGTATGCCGAGCAAAAACTGGCAAAAAAGTTTGAAAATTTAGATGTTTATACGATAGGCGCAGGATTTACCTGGGATATTAAAAATAAAGAAACTCAAATTAAAAAAACATTAGAAGCCTGGGAAAAATCAAAAAAACTTATTTTTTCAAAAAAATATCGAATGATTTTATTAGATGAAATAAATTACGCTTTAGATTTTGGTTTTCTTGATGAAAAAGAAGTGCTTGAAGTATTAGAAAAAAAACCAGAAAAATTACATCTTATACTAACGGGCAGAAACGCGAAAAAATCGATAATTAAAAAAGCCGACCTAGTGACAGAAATGAAAAATATAAAACATCCGTTTGAAAAAGGAATTTTAGCGCAAAAAGGGGTCGACTGGTAAAATTAAAAAAACCCTTGCCGCCTTGTATAATAAAAAAAATCAATCGACACTATTAAAAAAATATACTTTGCTTTACTTTTAAAGTATAGTCTGCCGTAATAAATAGTGAGCCTATGCCAAAAATAATTGAGATACTTGATACCACCTTAAGAGACGGCGAGCAGACTCATAATGTTTCATTTGCCAGCGCCGAAAAACTTCATATTGCCCGTCTATTGCTTGAAAGAGTGAATATTGATAGAATAGAAATAGCTTCAGCTAGAGTTTCTGAGGGTGAAGAAAAATCAGTTAAAAATATAATTCATTGGGCCCAAAATGCCGGTAAAGATTATATAAACAAAATTGAAATCTTGGGCTTTGTTGACGGCAAACATTCTGTTGATTGGCTTAAAAAAACCGGAGCTCGTGTATTAAATATTCTTACGAAAGGAAGTCTCAAACACCTTAAAGGTCAGCTTCGAAAAACACCTGAAGAACATTTTAAAGATATCGCCTATGTAATAGAATACGCCAATAAAAATAAAATTGATGTTAATATTTATCTTGAAGATTTTTCAAACGGATACAGAAATTCACGTAACTATGTGTATGAAATAATTGCGTTTTTACTGAAAAATCCGGTAAAAAGAATTATGCTTCCCGATACTTTGGGAATCTTTTATCCTTCAGAAGTTTATGAATCATTAAAAGATTTAACAGAGAGATATCCTAGGGCCCACTTTGATTTTCATCCGCATAATGATTATGGTTTAGCTACTATCAATGTTTTAGAGGCTATAAGAGCAGGAGCAAATGGTATTCACTGTACCGTAAATTGCCTGGGAGAAAGAGCCGGTAACGCGTCTTTGGCAGAAGTTGTTGTTAATATACATGATAATCTTAAACTTAAAACTAAAATAAACGAAAAATCGCTTATTTCACTTTCTAGAGTCGTAGAAACTTTTTCAGGAAAACGAATCGCGCCAAACGCACCCGTAACAGGAGAAGATGTATTCACTCAAACAGCCGGTATTCACGCAGATGGCGATAAAAAAGGCGGCCTTTATGAAACTGTTCTGGCTCCCGGTAGATTCGACAGAAAAAGATCGTACGCCTTGGGCAAGCTTGCGGGTAAAGCTTCTATTGAACATAATTTAAAAGAGCTTGGTATTGAACTTAGCGAAGAAAATAAGAAAAAAGTATTGGCTAAAATTGTAGAATTAGGCGACCAGAAAAAAATTGTAACAGCGGCCGATTTACCATTTTTAGTGGCCGATGTGTTAAAGCTTCCTGAACATATTACTCTTCATTTTGAAAAGGTGGTTATTACTTCTGGCAAGGGATTGTACGCCGTTTGTTCTATAAAGTTTCAATATAAGAAGCAGGAATATATGATAAGCGGCAACGGAGACGGCGGTTATGATGCGTTTATGAATGCGCTTTCAAACTGGGCCAAAGAGAAAAAAATTAAACTGCCTAAGCTGGTAGATTATGAAGTAAGAATTCCTCCCGGCGGCAGTACTTCAGCCTTGGTTGAATGTAAAATAACATGGCTGCCCGATGAAAAAAAACCTGAAAACACAATTACAACTCTTGGCGTAGATTCTGATCAGGTATTGGCCGCCGTAAACGCGACAGAAAAAGTATTAAATATTATATTAGATTAAGTTATAATAATGAATAGAATAGTTCTTGTTTATAAAAAAACTTTAATTGATATATTTAAAGAAAAAGCTTTTGAAAGTGTTTTTGAAGAAAAAAGATATGCACTATTTAATCAAATAAAGAAATCACATTATAATCATGAGAAGTCAATTGAAAATGTTTTAAATATTTTAGAAAAAATCGGTATAAAAACAGTAATTTATGCGCGAGGCAGCGGAAGAATGCCGGTAATAAAAGAAAATGATTTAGCTGTTTCATTAGGCGGTGATGGTACATTTATTTTTACTTCGCATCATTGCAAAAAAAATCATATTTTAGGGTTAAACTCAGCACCTCAAACCAGTATAGGTCATTACTGTCATGCTATTTATGCCGGTGAAACCCAAAAGCTTGAAAGATTATTTGATAAAATATTATCAGGCAGAGAAAAGCCAAGACAAATTCAAAGGCTTGATTTCTTTATAAATAATAAATTCTGCGGAGTGCCTGTTATAAACGATGTTTTAGTAAGCGAAAGCAGTCCCTGTACTACGAGCAGATATATAATAAAATATAATCAAAAATCACAGTCCCAAAAATCTTCAGGCATTTGGATTACTACCGCTACCGGTTCTTCGGCAGCTTATTATTCTGCCGGAGGTAAAGTTTTTGAAGCTTTTAACAAAAAAAAACAAAGACAGTTTGCTTTTCAAGTTAGAGAGTTATACGGGCCCAAAAAAGATTCTATAAGAAACGGTATGGTTAATGAAAATGACAAGTTCAAAGTAATTTCTGGCATGGCTCGCGGAAAAATATTTTTAGACGGTTCGCACCGGTTTTTTTCGTTTATATTCGGGGATGAATTAACAGTAAAATTCTCAAAGAATCCGTTATTGGTTTTTAATTAGGTTCAGGCGCTGTCCAAAGTTTTATTAAATCATTTAAAAAAGAAAAGAAAATAATATTCAAGTTAGGCGGACGCGTTCCAAAATAACGAATAGTTAACCGGTTAAAAAACTGATTAATTTTTTTTGCTATGGCGATATTCTTAGCTTTTGATTTAAAAGGCAGCGCGATAGGACTTACAGCCGGTACGGAATTTTCAGTTAAATTATCGCGTATAGAATATAAAATAGGAAGAAACGCGGCGCTTAAAAGAAAAGTTTGCGTATTGATACTCTCTTTCTTAAATCTTTTTCTTAATTCGATCCATCCTAAATCTTCAAATATTAAAAAATCTGCCGCTGAAAATGAGAGATTATCATATTTATCGCGTATAATTTCAGCAAACTTAGATTCTTTTAAAAGTTGATAATTTATATCGTCTTTTAATCCGCTTAAATACCAAAATTTTTCCCATGCATCGCTTTGAACTTTTTGGGGATCTATAATAGTTTCTATTGGTAAAACCGCTGATCTTGAAACAATTGTTTCTTTAAGAAAATCTTTATCTGAAGCAGAAAGAAAAAAATATGTGTGTTTTGGCGGTTCTTCTAAAGATTTTAATAAGGCAGATTCGGCTTCGTCATTAATAAGTCCCGCGTTTTGAAAATAAACATATCTTTTTTTTGATCGTCTGGGAGAATAAGGCAGAATATGATTTAATAAGTGTCTTATGGTGCCCTGTTGGGGTTTTTTAGGATCGCCTATTTTTATCGTGTCGTCTTTAAAAAAATAAAAATCGGGATGTTCATTCTCGTGTATCATTTTTCGAATAATATTTTTATCAGGATTTTTATCTGTACTGTTTTTTTCTATCTCATTCGAAATAATATTAATAATAAAATTTGATTTCGCAGAAGTTAAATCACCAGAAAAAAGAACAGTGTTCGGCCACCCGCGTACTGAATATTGATATGCCAGTTTTTTGCTTTGAGGCGATATATCAGTAAAATTTTCAAACATTATGAATTATTTATCATATACAGCAGTAAGCCAGTTCGAATATTTTTCTAATTTTCCCGTAACAATATCAAAATATTGGTCATGCAGTTTTTTTGTGATAGGGCCCATTTTGCCCTCGCCAATAGTTCTTTTATCAACAGTTTTTATCCATGCGATTTGAACGCCTGTACCGGCGAAAAAAAGTTCATCAGCGGTGTATAATTCAGTTCTACCCACTCTTCTTTCTTTAAACTTTATATTGTTTTCTTCAGCAAGCGTTAAAACAGTTCGTCTCGTAATACCTTCAAGAATAGAGCTTGGTAAATCTGGCGTTATAAGTTCATTATTTTTAACTAAAAATAAATTAGATGCCGAACCTTCAGAAACAAATTTGCCGCTGTCTAAAAAAATAGCTTCGTCAAAACCGTTTTGCAAAGCCTCTGATTTTGCCAAAGCAGAGTTAATGTATCCTCCTGTGGCTTTGGCCCTGGTAGGAATTTGATTATCTTCAATACGAACCCATGATGAAACGCATGTATTTAAACCCTTTTCAATATCAAGATAATCATTTAAGGGAATAATATAAACAGAAAACGAATCTTTCACATTATGTAATCTGGGCGATAATTCAAGGTCAGATTTATACAATATGGGTCTTATGTATGCGTTTTCTTTCCATTCACCTTTTTTAAGACAGGTGATAAGAATGTTTTCAAATTCTTCATAAGAATAAGACATTGTCATTTGTAGTATTTTTGATGAATTTAAGAGTCTATTGTAATGTTCTTTTAAGCGAAAAATATATAAATTATCTTTATTTTTATTGTAATATGCGCGTATACCGCCAAAACACGCGGTACCATACTGTAACGCATGGGTGCGAATATTTATATTAGCGTCTTTTAAAGGCAGATATTTTCCGTTTAAAAAACATGGTTTTTCTTCATACTGACTCATTATAAACAAAACTAAAAATTAGACAGGCGGCGTCAACTATTCGATAGTTATTTTGCCGCTATTTTATTGTTCATTACCGCGTAAGCCATGGATGAAAAAAGTATTTGCCAGTCTTCACGCATTGTTTTTATAATTTCTGGGTTTGTTTTGTTTAATTCGTTAAATAAATTTTCTGTAAGATGAGGATCTTTATTATGGTTATAAATACCGTGAAGCGAATCGACTGTAAAAAGAGCGGTGTAATTTTCTGTCATAAAGCCTTCGAAGCTTTCAAAATCAATGATTGCCCATGGTTTATATTTATTATTGTTTATAAAAGATTGACCAAAAGAAGAATGAACAGTTTCTATATTTAAAAGATGTAAAATAGAAGGTAAAATGTCAAGCTGTGAAACAAGCATATTCGATGTTTCGGGTTTTATAAAACCGGGAGCGAAAAAAAGAAGAGGGGTGTGAAATTTTTCAATACCTTTTTTGTCACCGTATGCGTGATCTCCCATAATTATAAAAAGTGTGTTATTATAATATGAAGAATTTTTCGCGAGAGTAAAAAATTTTTTTAAGCATTCATCTGTATAGCGCATACTGTTATAAAAAGGTGTCATTTTAGTTTTTTCGGTATAATAAGGTGTATCATGCGGCATAGTAAAAGGAGGATGAGGATGTATAGTTTTTATTAAAGCCGCAAAGTTTGTTCCCATATTTTCAAGTTCTTCATGAAGTCTTTGAAATCCATATTCATCATAAACCCCCCATACACCGTCTGTTTTAACTTTTGATAGATCAAAATTTTCTTTTGTTATAATTTTTTCAAAACCCGCTATAGGCGCGTAATCTGAAATTCCCATAGAGCCTTTTTTTGAAGAATAAAGTAAAAGCGTCTTGTACCCTTTTTCTTTAAAAATTTTGGCAAAACCTCTTTGATTATTCTTATTGTATGAGGCTGTGGTATATGATCTTCCAAAAAGAGAGGGTATAGAACTTACTATAGATGAAAATACAGGAGTTGTTCTTTGACCGGTAGAATAATGGTGCGTAAAATATAAACCTTGCGATGTCAAAGAATCAAAAAAAGGTGATGGATTTAGCCTGTTCCCATTTATGCCTAAATCTTTTGAGCCCCAGCTTTCCATAATAATTATTAAAACGTTGTAATTCATTTCTTTTTTTTTCGTATTTATTTTTCTGTAAAAATTATAATCTTTATCTAGGGCTGTTTCGTTTTCGGCATAGATTAATTCTTTTATATGTGTATTCGAGTTTTCCTGATTATAGTTTTGATAAGGAACATGGTCTTTTTCATAAAGTGCCAAATAAGAATTATAAAGACCATTTAAGGCTATATATCCTAAAAACATATTTTCATTTTGAAAAGCCATGTTTGGTTTTAAGGGGGTTGAGTGTATGCCTCTTATGCCAATGGCTAAAATAAAAACAAACCCTAAAAAAGAAAAGATAAAAGTAGTTAATTTAAATTTAAGATATTTTAACTCAGGAAAGTTATTAACATAAAGTTTCTTCCAAAGAAGAGAAAATAATATAAACCCCGCTGCTAAAAAAATTAAAGAATACCAGAAAGTAGTAAGAGCCATATTTAAAACCACAGAAATATTTTGAAAAAATATAAGAATTTCAAAACCTACTTTTTTACCGGCCTCTGCGTAATAAACTAAATCACTTATTAAAACCCCAAAAGAAATAAAAAAAAGAGTATAAAAAATATAAGAGATTGCGATATAATATTTTTTATTTTTTACCGGAACAAAAAGAAATAAAGCGGGAATACCGGCAGTTAAGAAAATTGTGGCGATATCAAACTGAAAGCCCGTAATATACGCTTTTACAAATTGTGAGAAGTTTATATTGTCTTCAGATGAATAAAAAATTAAAGTAAAAAGTATTCTGAAAAATGAAAATAAAAAAAGGTAACTTAAGAAAAGTTTAAAAGTAAATTTTAGTTGAAAAACTGTTAAACTGGGGAATTTACCTGTTCGGTATTTTTTATTAAAAATATTTTTCATGAATTTATTCTTGTAATTTAGAATATTTGCAAAAGCAAAAAGATTAATAGATGTATTGTCAATAAAAAGAAAAACCATCAAAAAGGAGTTTTTGCTTTGAATTTACTTGAAGCCCAGTGTTTTTAAATTAGTTTGGTTTATATAATTATATGAAAAAATATAGATTCTTAATACTATTGTGTTTTATATGTATAAACTTTCACTGCCTGGGCCCGTCTATAACCGAAAATATTACTGACGAGCATATTGAAGATGTTTTAGAAGAATTTACTACATTAAGAATAAATTTAAATTTATATCAAAAAGAAATTCCTTCAAACCGCGAAATATTGACTAATATTTCTTTTAGAAAAGGCCTCGCTCCCAAACAATTTTTTGATATTTTAAAAAACAAGAAAAACAATATTTATCAAAAATTAATTGGAGAATAAATTGTTATACGGTGATATTCCCAACTGGTTAAAAAAACTGCAAAGAAAAATAGGCTGGTTTTCTTTGCCTAATTTAGCTTTATATATTATTGTTCTTCAAATTTTTGGTTTTTTAACTTTGCAGTTAAGACAAGACGCTATTTTTAATCTTTTCTTAATACCCGAACTTGTTTTACAAGGCGAATTTTGGCGGCTTTTTACATTTATGGCCGTGCCCCTTTCTAGCGGGTTTTGGATGATTTTTGTTATTTTATTCCTATATTTTGTAATTAATACCCTTGAAAAAGAGTGGGGTGAGTTTTACACAACTTTTTATCTTTTTATTTCTGTGGCTTTAACAATAGCTTTTTCTTTTCTTTTTCATATGCCTATTACTTCATTTTCATTTATTGAATCAACTTTGTTTTTAGCGGTAGCTACCATGTTTCCTGAGTATGAAATACTTATGTTATTTTTTCCGGTAAAAATGAAGTGGATGGGGTTTTTAACAGCGGCATATATTGGTTATGTATTTTTAACCGGGGAATTTTTAGATAAAGTTTATCTTATTCTTGTTTTTACCAATTATTTTATATTTTTTGGCCCTGCATTTATTCATAAAATTAAACAGACATATCGAAGAAAGAAATTTCAAAATCGCGGCTAATAAGTAAATTAATTATTAGTTTTCTTATCTTTTGTTTTTGTAGCAGGGATTATTTTTGTTTTTCCGTCATCTACATAAGTATTTGTTTTGTTTTCTTTATTTTTATTTTGTAAGATGATTTCTTTTGATACTTTCTCTTTAGGGGCTTCTATAATGCCTATTCTAGCGCCTTCTTTTGAGGCATAAGATAAGCCATAACTTAAAAGTATTAATAGTATGAAAGATAATATTTTTTTCATTTTAATCAACTGTTCTATATAAAAAGATATTGGGCTTATTCGATTTTAGTTCAACTTCACCGGCGTCTCTTTCCCACGCTAAATTACCGTTTTTGCTAAAAAAAGAAATATTCATTTTATATTTTCCCGCTGGCAAAAGAAGACTGCCAGATTGAAAGGCGGCGGGAATCGTATGCCAGCATCTTACATCTGGTTCTTCAAGGCTGAATAAAATGGCGCCCGTGGCAACGCCGGCTACGACTCCTATTAGACCAGCTATTCCTTTTGTTTGTTTAAACTTTTTAGCGGTAGCTTCAGCTGCTTTTTGCGCAACTATCGCAGCTATAAGTTTTGTTGCTATTTTTAAAACCATTTTTTGTTCCATCTTCGCGTAGCTGTCTTCAAAATTGCCAATCATGGTTTCTTCAACATCATTCATTAAAATGGGATCTATATTGTATTTTTTTCCTTTTTCGTCTTCAAGAGATATTTGTATTTTATTTATATCATACGGTCTTTTTTGATAGGTTGGTATGGGATGCTCCACTGAACCAAGCATAGCCATAGCGGCCGATATCGTAACACCGGTTACAGATTGAGTGATTAATGTAACTTGAATTGATGCTTTTAGAAGTTCTCTCATACCCCTATATTGAAGAAGAGGACCCCTTGAAACTTTTATAGGCGAAAGACCTTCTTCATAAACAATAACTACTTCAGATAAATTTTCATCATGCGTATATTTATACCGTGGATATTTTTTAGCAAGAACGGCATAGTCATCCATATAGTTAAGCTTATAGCAAAGTTTCATCATATCTCTTACCACATGGGGAATACCGGGCTTTATTTTTTCTATTTGCTTAAGCTCGATATAAGCGTAATCTAAGTCGTCTGCCGCAGCGGCAGAAATTGAAGCGAGGTATTTTGCCATTAAGTTTATTTTATATATACGGCCCGTCTTTTGCCTTATCATATCAAGTTTATAATTTACTTTTTTAAACTCTACCAAAGCCGAATCGTATTCTTCCTGCAGTAAAAAATTAAGACCCAGGGTCATGTTTAATAAAACCCTTTCATAATCTTCAGGTTTATAATCTTTGGTGGTTTCGCTTGAAAGAAGAGAAAACATTTCTTCTGTAATGCTTACGGCTAATTCTTCGGCTTTTTTATCGGCATTTAAAAGTATCTTATTGCTTATATCAAATTTTTCAGCGGAATGAAGAAGAAAGGCGGCTTCCATCATAAATAAAAGCTGTTCTTCGTTTTCTTCATTTACGTGTTCAATAAGATTTTTAGAAGCAGAGTAGGGTAGTTTTTCTTTATAAAAAAGATTTTCAGAATCTCTAATTAAATTATTGTAACCAGATTTTTGTGAACAAAAAATATTAGAAAAAAGAAAAAATAAAAATATATATTTCTTTTTCATCTTTTTAATTTTTTACCAGGACATTTTTTCTTCTGCTGAGGCCTTTAAAAACTCCTGTTGATTTTGCCATTTTACTTCAGATGTGGCCGTTTCAATAAGTTTTAATGTCACAACCAGATATTGAATACGGTTACCGTCAACAAAGCGTACATTGTCTATGATATCACCCATCAGCAAAAAGTTTGGTGATTTTAACTCACCCACGGGAATTGCGCTTTCAGAATCTATAAGACCGGTTTGGCCAGCCTCAATTTCTTTAATGGTTTCTTCACGCATGGTTCTATCTATAAATTTTATTTGTTTTTGTAATAAATTTGTTGTGATTTCATTTGCCAGCATATTTGTGTCTATATGTTCAGATGTTCTATTTCTAATTTTTGAAACATCTAAATAAGCCGGATTATTTGATTGTTTTAAATAATTGTAAAGAGAATTTACCATGGCGTTAGTTGTTGTTTTAATTTCAAGAGGGCCCCATTGGCGTGAGCCTTCAGCGTCTTTTGCGCTCATATATTTTGTTGTAGCACAATTTGTAAAAAATAAAGCGACAGAAATAATACTAAAAATTACTATTTTTTTCATTGTAGGCTCCTTTTTATTTTTCTGATAACTTAAGATAGTTATTATTCTTCTTTGTCAATTAAAATTACAAATTTTATTATTTTATTTGCTCGTTATTTTCTGTGTTTTCAGATGGGATGTTTTGTTCTTGAGAGTCTACGTCGCTTACTTTTAAATTCTGAAGTTTTTGTTTTGCTATTTGAGAAACAAATTCAGTTTCACTGTTTGATAAGTCTTCTAGTTTTTCTTTTGCTTCGTCAATTTTATTCTCAACTAATAAATTTAACGCGTTTTCATATTCTCTAATTTCAAAAACCAGATTATTGTCCGTTTTATAGTAAATTGTTTCTACCCAGTGTCTGGTAATCCAGTTTTCGTTTATTTTTCCTATATAAATTTTTGACCATCCGCCATTTTGTTCAAGAATAAATCCTAAAGTACCTTTGGGTATAGTTTCTACAATTTTACTGCTTATTGTGGGTCTGTTAAAAGCTTTAGTATTTTCAATAAATACAACAGGCATATTGGCCAGATGTTTAAATTCTACATATGCTTCTTTGCCATCAGCAAGGCGTATTCGGGCGATTGATTCTTCTTTCTTTGAGGTTTCTAATTCTTCAAGCAGGCCCACCTCTTCGGCTTTTTCTAAAACAGTAAGAGAATTTTTCAGGCTTTTATCTGCAAATACTTTAGCCCTGTATTTAGCGAATTTTTTTTCTATTATGATATCATTGCCCAATGTACTTTGCTCATCTGGTTTTTTTTTACACACAAAAAAAATAAACAAAAAAAAGAGCAAAAATAATATAATATTACTTAAATATTTATCTTTTGATTCTATACTCATGAGATTTAAATGGGGCAGAAAAACTCTAAGAGTTAGTTTATTTTTTTCATGTGATTTGTAAATAAATTTTATTATTTTAATTTATATCTTATTTTACCCTGTATAATCTTAAAGAGTTAAGTACGACAATAATAGAGCTGGCAGACATCGCCAAGGCCGCGATAAGAGGAATTAAATAACCAGCGAACGCCAAGGGTAGTAAGGCGCTGTTATATAAAAAAGAAAAAGATAAATTTTGAAGTACTTTTTTTCTGGTTTGTAAGGCGAGTCGAAATAGAAAAGAAAGCTGATTTAAGTTGTTGCCCATTAAAAGAATATCGCTGGAATAAATTGAGATCTCAGCGGCATTGGCAAAACTAATGCCGGTATCTGCTTTTGCCAGAGCAATAGCATCGTTAATGCCATCGCCAACCATTGTAATTATTTTTTCTTTTTTTTGAAACGATTCAATAATTTCTTTTTTTTCGTGCGGATTTACTTCTGCGAAAATAGTTTTTATTCCTGTTTTTTTCGCGATTTGTTCAGCGGGTTTTTTTTGATCGCCGGTAAGAAGAATCAATTCTTTCTTTTTGCTAATTTCATTTAAAATTTCATAAGAATTTTCTCTTAAAGAATCAGAAAGAAAAAAAACAGCTAATATTTTTTTATTCTGGTTTTCTTGTTTTGCCAAATATACCAAACTTTCTGTAGACGAATGTTTAACTTGTGGTATGGATATCTTAAGCGTTTTCATATATGTTTGAGAACCTAAAAAATATTGTGTTTTACCCTGAAAAGCGCGTATGCCTCGGCCAGCGGTGTATTTTGTTTTATTAAACTTAAGATATGTTTTTATATTCTTTTGTAAAAAAGCTTTAGATACAGGATGTTTTACTTGAGTTTCTTTCTGTAGACCGTAGGCAATTTCAAGTACTTTTTTTTGAGAGACAGTATTTGAAAATACATGAGTTTTAGTAATTTTCATATTCCCTTCGGTAAGAGTTCCTGTTTTATCAAATGCTACAATATCGCATTTAGCAATGTTTTCTAAAACGCGGCCGCCATGCATTAATATACCATGTGTGTAAGCTTTTTGAGAAGCAACAATATAGGCGGTAGGAATGGATAAATTTAAAGCACAGGGGCATGCCGCAATAAGAAGAGATATTGTATGTAAAATTGTTTCATCTATACTGCCTGTTTTAATAAACTTCCAAAAAAGAAAAGTTGCCGAAGCGCCTATAAACACAAAAGCTATAAAATACCGGCTGACTTTTTCGGCTAATTTTTGAATAACGGGCATTCTGTTTAAGCTTTCTTCTGCCAGTTTAGAAATATTGTGAATCGCGCAGTCTTCAAGCTTTTTAGCTACTTTTATTCTTATAGATTCTCCTACGCATTTAGATCCTGCCAGTATTAAATCGTTTGTTTTTTTATGAATGGCTTTAAATTCACCTGTTAGCATAGATTCTTCCACTTCAGCGGATGGATTTACTAGAAAACCGTCAAATGGTACTATTTCTTCGGGATAAACTAAAACAATATCATCTATTTTTATTTTTTCAATAGGAAGTTCTAAAGGTTTTTTTAGGTTTTTGTTTTGTAAAATTCTAGCTGTTTTAGGCAGGCTTTTGCCAAGATTTTCAATATAAAAAAGGCTGCGTTCTTTAAAAATGGCTTCAATATATCTGCCTATTAGAATCGCAAAGGTAACAAAACAAACGGAATCAAAATAAACTTCACCCTTTTCAGTTACAGTACTATAAATGCTGTAAAAATAAGCCAAAGAAATACCAGAAACTGTCAGTAAATCCATACTTAATATTTTTTGTTTTAAAGAATAATATGCTGTTTGAAAAAAAGGTTTTGCTGAATATAAAAGTACGGGTGTAGCTAAAAACCAGCTAACGTAATGAAAAAAGTTTTTTATGTCTTTTTCCATAAAACTAAAGTATCCAGCATATAAAGCGGCGCTTATAAGCATGGTGTTTCCCGTAAAAAATCCGGCTGTTACCATCCGCTTTAACATTTTATTTGAAAAAGATTTTGCTTCCTGTTCTTCAGTTTTTTTTACCGGCAAGGCAGTATATCCTATTGCGGCAACAATTTTCGATATTTGGCGAAGAGAAATTATTTTAGAATTCCATTTGATTTTGGCCCTGTTAGTGGCTAGCTGTACCTCTGCTTCAATAATACCTTTTGTTTTTTTTAGCATCTTTTCATTAAGCCAAACGCATGAAGCGCAGTGTATTCCCTGAATTACAAAAGAAGCTTCTTTAATGCCTTTTTCATCTGGTTTAATTTCTTCGTCCCATATCTCATAAGGTAGCTTGTTAGTTTTTTCTTTATCTGGCCGCGGAGAAAATTCTTCACGGTATTCATAATAATTTTTATTGCCAGATTCATTAATCAGCACATAAACCTGAAGGCATCCTTTACAGCAAAAATGAATAGATATTTTTTCATTTAAGGATTGATTATTTTCTTTAAAGAAATATTTTTTTTGCTGGGGAATTTTATCGCCACAGTGAAAACACCGGCTTTCTTCCTTGATAACTTCTTTTTCTTTTAATTTATTTGTCATTTTGTGTTTAATATCAAGTAATGTAGTTAATATAAATCCACGTTTTTAAAACACTTAATCATGTCAAAAACAACTTTGATATATGTTAGCTTTTTAGTGAAGCTATAATAAACAAGTTATTTTTCAAGTTTTAAATTTATTTAATCAAGTTTATGTTTTAAGTTTGTCGAAAATATAGTAACAAATTGTACTCCCTATAATTTGTTACTGCATCTTTTTCTTAAGCGATGGGTTATGTAATTATCCTGTCACTTGATAAGTAGAGAAAGATCTCTCCAATATGAAAAAAGCGCGGCCTCAACAGCCGCGCTTCATTTTACCATAAACGGGAAATCCAAAAATCTTCATTTGAAAATGAGATATTACATGAAGAGCAGGTAGTAACAGTACAGTTTTTACCGCATTTGGGACAGTATTTTTTATGAAAAAGTCCTTTTTGTTTTTCATTAGGATCCATTTTTATTTTCATGACCTGACCATATTCACATCTACAGTCAAATTTTTTTTCTTTTCCACAGTAAGGGCAGTGTTTATATCCTCTCATAATTTTTATTTAATAAAAAAAAACAAATTTGTCAACTTTTTGCCGTTGAGGCCGCCACAGGAGCTACACTGGCGGTAAAAGAACCTATTTTAATAAATCTTTTTTCACCTATAGGTAAAAGAAGCATTATGCCCGAGATAGTAAAGAAAATAAATCCAAACCAAACCCAAAAAACAAGAGGATTTACCCAAACCTGAAGAACAAGTCTGCCGTCTTCTTCCTGACCTCCGTATTGAACATAAACATCTTCTATAATAGAAGGCATTATAGCGGGTTCAGACGTAGGCTGAGAATCGTCATATTCTCCCGTTTGCATATTGAACATGGGATATTTTCTAATTTCAGTTACATCGCTTTGCCAGTATTTATTATCTTTATAAACATTTACCGTTACTTTATCGGTAAAATAAAGAGGCAGCTGCCTTTTTTGAGACGAAGCATAAGAAGTTTTTTCATAATTAGCAATTTCAATTGTATAACCAGCAAAATGTTCAGCTTCACCTTTTCTTAAAGAAATTTTTGCTTCTTTAGTAAAAGCTGTGCCTGTAAAACCTATCATAATAATAGCGAATCCTATATGAACCATGTATCCTAAATAACGTCTTTTGTTTTGAAAAAGAACCAGCATGAACCCTAGTAAGAAGTTTTCTTTTGTATAATTAATTCTTGTTTTTGTCGCTTTATAAAATTCTTCCAATACTCCGCTAATCACAAAAGCCGAAAGCGCGAAAGATATACCGGCCATCGGTTTTAATGCCTCAAGAGTAAGAGTTTTATACATTAAATATCTCGCGATAAAATACATAGTTAATGTTAAAAGTAAAAATGTAAAAGGAAGTCTAAAATTTCGAATTAATGTAGTTTTCGCAGTCTTTCTCCATGCTAACAAGGGACCGGCTCCCGTTAAAAAAAGAACCAGAAGACCAATAGGAGCCATCCATTTATTAAACCATATTCCTGTAAGAGATATTCGATCGCCTGTAAACATTTCAGTAAGGGTGGGATACATGGTCCCCCATACCGTGGTAAAAAGTGCGATTAATAATATTACATTATTAAATAAAAATCCTGCTTCACGGCTTAAAAATGAATTAAAAGCGTTATCTGATTTTAAAAGATAAAGACGCGTTAAAATTACGTAAGCGCTACCAAAAATGATAATCAGCATAAAAACAACAAAGAATCCGCCTAAATTTGAACCGCCAAAAGCATGAACAGAGCTTACAACGCCCGATCTGGTTAAAAAAGTTCCAAAAATACACATTAAAAACGAAATAGAAATAAGGCTCATGTTCCATACTTTTAACATACCCCGTTTTTCTTGCACTAAAATAGAATGTAAAAAAGCTGTTCCCGTAAGCCATGGGAAAAGCGATGCGTTTTCAACCGGATCCCATGCCCAGTATCCACCCCAGCCTAATTCTTCGTAGGCCCATTTACCGCCAAGCAGCATACCAACACCAAGAAAAAACCATGCAAAAAGTGTCCAACGCCGAATTAATCTTGTCCAATTTAAATTCATCTTTTTTACCATTAGGGCAGCCATAGCAATTGCGTAAGGTATTGAAAATGCCACATATCCAAAATACAAAGTAGGGGGATGAATTACCATTGCCCAATGCTGAAGAAGCGGATTTAGCCCCCTGCCGTCTGGCATGGTATAGGGCTTGCCATCTGAAACTAAATATCTAAAAGGATCAGAATCTGCTGAAAAGTTGCCCAGAGCGCAAAAGAAAAAACTGATACTCATTAGTATAATTATCATATAGGGTACTAAAGCAGGTTCTCTTCTTTCTACGTCTTTTATGGCAATTACCGAAAACAAAACAAGAAGAAAATTCCATGTAAGTAATGAGCCTGCCTGACCTGCCCATATAGCGGTTATTTTATAAAATAAAGGTAAAGCATGGTTTATCTGATTATTAACATATAAAACCGACATATCAGGAAGAACTAAAAGGTATATTAATATAATTGTGCAGGCTAGCAGTATATAAAAATGTAAAATGGCGCTCTGGCGTGAAAAAAATAAGTACTTGTCGTCTTTTTTATTTATACCTATTATGCCTGCGAGAATAGAAAATAAAGAAGTTGCTATAGAAAATGTAAATAGAACTGACGCGGTTTCTACCATAGATAATTTTTCTTTTCAACTATTAACTGGTTTATGATTCGTCTTCAGCAATAGACTTATACTTAGAGGCACATTTTGCCATTACTTTATCAGCTATAAAAATATTTTTTTGCATGTCATACTTACCGTCTATAGTGGCTTCACTGCCTTCTTTAAAGGTATCGGGAAGAAGTGTTTTCCCGGTAAAAAAAATGGGTAACTCTTTACCATCTTTTTCAATAACAAAATTTGCTTTTATACCTTTTCTTTCGATAGTACCTTCTTTAACATTACCATAAACGGTCATATAACGGTTTTGCAGTTTTTGAGGGTTTGTTTTTAATACATCATGAAATTCTTTTAACTGATAATGCGGATGTCCTGCATCGCCGCTTGACGAGATAACCAAAAAGGCTGCTCCGGCGACCAGAAAAATAATTACTGCTGCTAGTTTCATTTTCATAATATGTATTTTATTAAATATCCTATATCACGGCAAGCACTTTATATAATATATACGTATATAGGAAAATATGAGGCCATTCAAAAAAATTTAATAAGAATAAAAAACGCTTGAAAACGCATATTTAAATAATGGTTTGACAAAAACTAAAAAGAAAGGAAAAATATGATTATAATAGAGTCTTTTCAGCATGTTAATGTGCCTGCTGTCGATATTGATAAATCCATTGAGTTTTATACTATGTTTTTTGATTTTGAACTTACGTTAAAAGAAGAAAACAGCGCCATTGTGTCATTTGATAATCTTACTTTAAAACTACAGCAAGTAGAAAAATCAGAAGAAAATGAGAATAAGGTTCCGCTTTTATCTTTTATTATGGATGTAGATGATTTTACTGAAGCCCTGCAAGATATTGAAGAAAACGCGATACCTATTGTGGCCGGTCCCTCTGAAACTTCTAAGGGCGAAAATATTATATTAAAAGATCCCGGCGGAAATCTGCTTGAGCTATACTACGAAGAGTAAAAACTCCTTTTTATAAAAGGATGGAAATTTTTGGCACAGCGCTATTAACGGTACATGTAGTTAGCAGTATTTTTTGGGGAGGTGGTTCTGCAATATTGGCATTGGTAATAAATCCAATTTTTAATAAATACAGAGATTACCTCTATTTTCAAAATTATCGTGAAGAATTAACACAAAAATACATAAGATTTTTAAATATTTCTTTATTTACATCTATTGTTTCGGGAACTTTTCTAATATTCGTATTTAAGAAAAATATATTAGAAGTTAAATATATCTTATTTTTTATGGTTAAGATGTTTTTACTTTTGATTTCTTTTTTCTTAATATATCCTTATTTAAAAATAGGCAACCGCGGCGAAAAAGAAAACGATTTAATTACCAATTTAAATAATAGTATATCTAAAGAGAAAGTCTTTAACTATCGTTCTATTGCGTTTTTAATTTTAATTACGGCGTTAGTTTATATAAGTATTTTTCTTAGAAAATATTTTTATGAATTTATGTAAATTAAAAATATACTTTTATTTTTTTTTTGTTATCTTTGCTGTATTTTTTTGCGATGGTAAAGCCAAAGTTTCTAAAAAAGAATTTTCTTTTTGTAAAGAATTGTCAGAATATGAATGTCTGCCTCCTCTTCTTGCCAAAGAAGCGGTTTATGTGCTTGAAAATCCACAAACTACAGGAACAATGGAAGATTTTATTAATTCTTTATTTCAATCAAAAGAAGCGCTGTCTTTTCAGTTAAAAATTTCTCCCGCGCTAAGTGAAACTGTTTTTGCAAACTGGCAGAAAAACCTAAAAGCATACTTAATAATAGCCCGCGAAACAGAAAAAATTCAAATAAATCAAATAAATATTCTGCCTGGTATTGTGTCGGCCTCTTTGCCTCTCTTTTCGATTTATAAAGAAAAATATAAAAACTTTTTAGAAGATAAATTTAAAATTCCTTCAAGAATTAATGTTCAACTTGAATTAAATATAGATGAAAAAATAATTGTAAAAAGAAGCATTGCTTTACAGCTTAAAATAAACCGTACAATTATCCATTAAAATGGCGGATGTATTTAATTTATTCAATAAAGAAGCAGCAGAAGATAAATATTTTCTTGTGGCAGAAAAAAAAATAGCGGTTTATTCAAATCGTTCGTTTCTTAGAGAGGCAGAAGTTTTAAAAAAAAAGCTCGCCCATTTTAAAAAAGAAAACAAGAAACTTTTGTATGCCGCCCCATATCATGAAAAAATAGGTAATCAATTAAAAAATTTCGAAAAGAATTTAATTTGGTTCTCTATGTGTGATTTTTCAAAAATCGGCTATCAAAAAAATTTTGTGCTTTTAAATAATCAAAAAAGCTGGGAAGTTTTTATACGTGATATTTCGGCAAATGATAAATTTGAAATTCTCTTTCATCCATCATTAGTTAACTTAAATTCTTTTTCTATCATTAAAAACTTTATTGAAAAAGGCATAAAAAAGGCGGCTGTAAGGTTAAAAACAATTTCTCATTTTAAAGCAGTTTGGGAATATAATTTTAAAAGAAATAAACAAAAATGGATGAGTGCGAAAAAAATATCAAAAGAATTAAAAAAGCCAAATGTATTTATTCTTGGCGGTCCCTCTGTTGATGAGTATTTATGGAAATATAAAAATAGTAAAGCTGACCAAATAATCTGGTGTGCCGATACCGCTTTAGGAAGTTTGCACGCCTATAATATTATTCCTGATGTTGTTTTTTCAGTAGATTCGGGATACGGTTCTTATGAGCACTTTGCTTTTTTATTAAATGAAAAGGAATATAAATTTAATTCATTTCTTGTGTTAGACGCTTTATCGTTTCCTCTTTTATTTGATATAAATGCAGGTAAAACATATTCTTACGCGAGCTCGCACCCGCTTGTGCAAGAGTGTGAAAATAAATTTGATATTCTTTTTAATGAAACTAATGACGTATACGGATTAATGAAAGCGGTGTTTGAAAAAATCTATCCAAATGAAAAAAAGCCTGGCATTATCGGGCATGACCAGAAAGCCGTAAAAAAAGTAACCCATTTACAAGGCTCGGCTTATCACCGCCGGTTTTATTTTAGACAAAATAGGTTTTTATCTATAGAGACTTCTTTTCTAAGATTGAGTTTTAGGTATTAAGCATATGCATAATTAATATCATTTTCAATTAGCATGCCGCTAGCGCGCAAAGATGATATTTGGGCCAATTTATAATCAGTTTCAGCGGCAAAAACTTTTCTGCCCAAATTTTTCGCTATTTTAAGAGCCGTACCTGTTCCGGCAAAGGCGTCAAAAACAATATCACCTTTATAAGAACTTGCTTTTATAAGCCGTTCTAAAAGTTTTTCGGGTTTTTGAATTGTGTTTAACATTTCACGGCTTATTAATTCTTTAGAACGATAGGTAAGCTGCTTTATATCTCCCCATACGTCCCCAGGATTTTTACCTTTAGGATTAAACTTGGTTTTATTAAAACGTCCTTTTTTTACTGAAGGTACGTTTTCACATCTTAATCTTTGGGTTAATTCTACCAGCTGGGGTATTCGAATATCGTCAAGGTTAAAGGTTTTGGTTTGTCCTTTTGAGAAAAAGCAGATGATATCATAATTACTGGTATAATTTCTTCGTCCTTGCGCTAAACGGCTGGGCTGGTACCAGATAATACGGCTGTTTAAGTTAAGATAAGGTCGGTAGTCAATAAAGTCTATACAATCGTTCTTACCAAAAAGATAGGCGCTGCCGCCGGGTTTTAATATGCGGCTAAAGTTTTTTATTAAGTTTAAATTATATTCCTGTATAGAACTAACCTTGTCCCATTTATGTGTGGTAACGGCATAAGGACCGTCAGCTATAATTAAATTGACACTGTTTTCAGGCACGCGCGTCATTAATTCAAAAGTATCTTCTACGAATATTTTATTAAGAAAACTATTTATTTCATTCATTTTTTCCATCCACCGAAAAATACCCCCCAATAGGGAGTATATGTATTTTTTCGGCAGAAATTTGCATTTCTTTCGCGATTTTTGTAGTTTCTTTCATGGGTTCATGAAACGGTTCATCAGCAAGGGCAAAAGTTCCCCAGTGAATAGCTATAAAATTTTCGGCCTTCATATCAAGAAATCCCTGTAAAGCCTCTTGTGGATTTACATGTACCCGGCTCATAAACCAGCGGGGTTTGTAAGCGCCAATAGGCATAAGAGCGGCCGTGGGAGCTCCCAGCTTTTCACCAATTTCTTTAAAATGAGGGCTGTAGGCGGTATCGCCCGCGAAAAAAAACGAATATTTTGAATTTATAGATTTAACATACCATGACGCCCAAAGCGTTTCATCTCTATCGGCAATGCTTCTTTGAGAAAAATGTTTAGCGGGTGTACAATTAATTTGTAGATTATTATATTCTATATATTGATACCAGTCTAATTCTATAACATTTGTTATATCCCAGTCTAAAAGAGTTTCTTTTACATTTAAAGGAACCATAAAAAGAGGATTAAATTTTTCTTTTATTTCAAGAATACTGCTTTTGTCAAGATGATCGTAGTGATTATGTGAAATTAATACAATATCAATATCAGGGAGATTAGAAATTTCAATTGCTGGCGGTGTTTTTCGAGATGTTCCCGTAAAGCTGGTGGGTCCCGCGGTTAAGCTAAAAACAGGATCGGTAATAATATATAAATCGCCAAGCTTAATCAAAGTTGTCGCGTGGCCTATCCAGAAAATTTTAAACTCAGGATTTTTAGAAAAAAGAATTTTTTTATTTATTTCAACAGAAGGTGTTTTAGGATAATCAATAAATTTAAATAGTTTGCCCATAACCCACATAAAACCTTTAAAGCCCGGGCTTTCAAATTCTTTTTCCCATGGATTTATAAATCCTCCATCTAGATTGTGATGGCCCGTGTTATACCATGAATGCGTTTTTATTGTATGGTTTTTTATGACCTTATTGTTTTCTTCTTTCGTGTATTTATTTGAGCAGAATATGATTGAGGTGTATGAGAAAATAACGGTGATTAAAAAGAAAATGATAAGAATTAGATTTCGTTTTTTTAACATATGGATAATTTATAAAAAACAGATAGGATAAATATAATAAAAAAAATTTTATAAAGATATTTCTATTTTTTGTGCAGTATCAGAATAAATTGTTTCCACTAATTTGGCCGCCTCTTTATTCTTATAATATTAAATATTATACAGATTAAACGATATTTTCGAATAAAAGATTTTAGTTATGAAATTAAATGATTCGAATTGTCTTCTATTTTTATTCTATATTAAATTGAGAATAGAAGCACTTTAAAAAATATCAAATAAAGCAACCAAAAATTGCCGCAATAATAAGTGCAATGTATATTAAAAATTAATGAAAAATGATACAATACGCTTAGGGCTGCTGTCGCCTCTTACCGGTTTGGTTTCTTTATATGGTGAAGAAATTTCAAGGGCGGCTCAAATTGCCGTAAGCGAGGTAAATGAATCAGGCGGACTGCTCGGTAAAAAATTAGAACTTATAATATATGATGACGGCAGTTTACCAGAAACAGCGGTACCCGCGGCTAAAAATCTAATTGAAAAAGAAAAGTGCGTATCTATTATAGGTAATTTGCTTTCTAATTCACGGATAGCGGTGGCTAATCAGGTTGCTAAACCTAAAAAAATACCCCTGCTTAATTTTTCTTTTTATGAAGGCAGTATTTCAAATAAGTACTTTTTTCATTTTGCGGCTTTGCCAAACCAGCAGATAGATAAGATGATTCCTTACATGGCCGAAAAATTTGGTTTAAAATTTTTTTTCGCCGGCTCAAATTATGAGTGGCCCAAAGGTTCTATAGACGCGGCTAAAAAAAGTCTTATAAAAATAGGCGGCGAGGTTGTTGGCGAAGAATACCTTCCTATTGGCAGCGATAAAATTGATATTTTATTAGATGATCTTTTAAAATCAGGAGCGGACGTATTTGTGCCTTATTTTGCGGGTATAGATCAGGTAAACTTATTAACAAAATTTGTTGAAAAAGGTTTAAAAGAAAAAATGGCCGTAGTTATGGGGCATTATGATGAAGCGATGGTAGGTTCGTTATCAGCAAAAATTAGAAGCGGATTGTATTCCAGTAATACATATTTTATGAATGTACAAACAAAAGAAAATAAAAAGCTGATGTCCCGTTTAAAAAAATATGAGGGGGTATCAGGTATTTGGCCAAAAGGCAATGGAGTTCTTACTAATTTTGGCGAGGGAACGTATATTTGCGTAAAAGCATTTGCAGAAGCCGTTAAAAAAGCGAATTCAACCAAGGCAGAACATCTCATAAAAGAATTAGAAGAAGTAGAGGTTTTGGGACCTCAGGGCAAGGTAATGATGGACGCCAAAACACACCATGCTTTTGTAAATTCATATTTATCGCGATGTGAAGACAATGGTTCTTTTACTATCATTGAAAATTTTGGATTAATTGAGCCTGTAATTCCAGATAGATATAGATCTATAAAAACAAATTCAGAAATAGTTAAAGACAATACCCATAAAATAAATAACAAAATATATCATATAGATATAAATAAAAAGCCTGAAAATATTATACCCGCCTTATTTATTTTAGATGGTAATTTTAAGATTATTAACATGAATGAAAGCGCTAAGAATATTATTTTTTATGACGATTCTTTTAATATAAATCGCAATAAAATAACTGATTTTTTTAGTGTTGATGAAGTTATACTTGAAAAATTACCAGTAGATAAAAATCCGCGAAAATTTATTTGTGAATCATTTTATACTAAAAATAAATACCAGTGCAGCCTTGAAAATATTGTTGATATAAATAACAAGCGGGAATATTTTTTTATTGTTGAGAGTTCTTCTATAGAAGAAAATAAGGCTGGCGTTACGGCTCAAAAGATATTGTCATTAACCGATATAGCTATAATAGGAATAAATGAAATGGGAAGAATCGCGTATGTAAACGATTTTACATGTGACTTATTTGGCTATTTTGAAGAAGAACTTCTTGGTCATTCATTAAATATGCTAATACCGCCCCGATATAGAGAAAGACATACTATGCAGATAAAAGAGTTTTTTTATTCAAAAGAAAAACAAAAAAGAATGAGTGTTCGGGGTGAAATAGCCGGTTACAAAAAAGACGGTTCTGAGTTTCCCGCTATTGCCGGCATCTCAAAAATTAAAACGGAAAGCGGAACGCTTATGATTGCGTCAATAAAAGATTTAACCGAACAGAAAAAAATAGAAGAAAAATTAACATGGAAGGCCACACACGATCCTCTTACTGGTTTGCCAAACAGAGCTTTAATTCAAGATAGAATATCAAACGCGCTTGAAAGATCAAAAAGAAGTCAAAAAGAAATCGCTGTTTTATTTGTTGATCTCGATAACTTTAAGCTAATTAACGACTCTTATGGTCATGACAGCGGTGATGAACTTTTAATAAAGACGGCGGAATTACTTCTTAAAACAGTAAGGCCGGGTGATACGGTATCAAGATTTGGCGGGGATGAATACGTTATTTTATGCGAGAATATAAATAATAAGCAGGAAGCTTTTGATATTGCCGCCAGAATTGTAAAGAATTTGCACGAGCCTATTTTAATTAATGATATTGAACATTATATAAGCGGCAGTGTGGGAATCGCGTTTGGCTTAGGCGGTAAAATTTTTGCGAATGAGCTAATTAGAAACGCCGATGTGGCCATGTATGAAGCTAAAACGAAAGGAAGAGATATTTGGCGTATTTTTAGCAGTGATCTTGAAGAAGCCTCAAAACAGGAATTATTTATTACCAATAATTTAAAAACCGCTTTAATTAATAATGAATTTCAGGCTAGATTTCAACCAATTTTTAATATTAATGGAGATAAAGTAATTGGTGTAGAGCTTTTGGCCCGCTGGATAAAAGATGGCGAGTTTATAAGCCCGGCTGTCTTTATTCCTATAGCAGAGAAATCTGACTCTATTTTAGAAATAGGTAACTGGGCGTTTGAAGAAGGGTGTAAAGTACAAAGAAAATTACAAGAAATAAAAAATACAGATGATATTTATGTTAGCGTAAATTTATCTACCAGGCAGTTAAATAATCTTAAACTGATTTCATTATTTAAAACAATTATCGAACAAACTAAAGCATGGCCCGAAAATATGAATCTTGAAATAACTGAGACCTCTTTAATGTCAGATTCTATAAAAAATATAGAGATACTGCGTAAATTTTCAAACATGAAAATTGGATTATCAGTTGATGATTTTGGTACCGGTTATTCATCTTTAAACAACTTAAGTAATATGCCGGTAAATAATTTAAAAATAGATAAATCATTTATTGATAATATTACGACAAACAAAGAAAATCAAATGATTGTTTCGGCTGTAATAAGTATGGCTAAAGCCATGAATTTAAAAGTTACCGCCGAAGGCGTTGAAACTAGCGAGCAATTAGAGGTCTTAAAGTCTTTAAAATGCGATTATATTCAGGGTTACCTTTTTTCCCGCCCTTTAAATGAAGAAGACTTTCTAACACTTATAAAAAGTATCTCTACAAATTTATCATCAGCTGTTTTATAAATTAAACAACAGGCAATGAAGATAATGATTCTTTTAATTTAATTTCGCTTAACGTGCTGTCTTCCAGTTTACCGCTAAAATATTGCGTATAAGCCGACATGTCAAAATGACCATGGCCCGATAAATTAAAAAGTATTGTTTTTGTTTTACCTTCTTCGTCAGCTTTTTTAGCTTCTTCTATGGCCCCTTGAACTGCATGTGCCGATTCAGGCGCTGGAATTATTCCTTCGTTTTTCGCGAATATACTTGCCCCTTCAAAAATTTTTGCCTGTTCTAATGATAAAGCTTCTATTAATGAATCATGATAAAGCTGAGAAACAATTGGCGCCATGCCATGATATCTTAAGCCGCCCGCGTGAATTCCCGGCGGCATAAAGTCATGGCCCAATGTATACATTTTTACAAGCGGTGTTAAACCTACCGTATCGCCAAAATCATAAGAAAATTCACCTTTTGTTAAAGTAGGGCAGGCAGTAGGTTCTACTGCAACTATTTTAATATTTTTGCCCGCTATTTTTTCACGTAAAAAAGGAAAAGCAATGCCCGCAAAGTTACTGCCGCCGCCGGCAGAAGCAATAACAACATCAGGATAGTCTCCTGTCATTTGCATTTGTTTTATGCATTCTTCACCAATAATTGTTTGGTGATGTAGAACATGATTTAATACAGAACCCAAAGAATATTTTGTATCGGCATTTTGAGCGGCTACCTCAACGGCTTCTGATATCGCGATACCAAGAGAGCCTTGAGAATTAGGATCTTTCTCAAGAATAGATCTTCCTGCTTGTGTTTCAGTAGTGGGTGAAGGAACAACATTGGCTCCCCATGCTTCCATTAGAGCTCTGCGGTATGGTTTTTGTTCGTATGATACTTTTACCATGTAAACTTTTACTTCAAGACCAAAAAGACTTCCGGCCAAGGCAAGAGAAGAACCCCATTGGCCGGCGCCTGTTTCGGTACTTAGCTTTTTTACGCCTTCTTTTTTATTATAATATGCCTGCGCAACGGCTGTGTTTGGTTTATGACTGCCGGCGGGCGATGTTCCTTCATATTTATAATAAATTTTTGATTTTGTTCCTATTGCTTTTTCAAGACGGTGTGCCCTGTAAAGAGGCGTAGGACGCCACATGGTAAGAATATTTAATACTTCTTCAGGTATGTCTATATATTTTTCAAGTGAGACTTCTTGCTCAATTAATGCCATAGGAAAAAGAGGAGCTAAATCTTCAGGGCCTATTGGTTTTATAGTTCCGGGATGAAGAGGCGGATGCGGTTTGTTGGGCATCTCTGATAAAATATTGTACCATTTTTTGGGAATATCTTTTTCATCTAATATATATTTAGTCTGCATAAATAACCTCTTAATTTAATTTTTTTCTTTTTTATTATTGTCTGATTTTTCTTTTTTATTTGTTTCTTTTTTAATTTTTTTATCTATGTTATCAAACAGGTTAATAAAAGATTTTTTACCTTCTTCTAAGTTCTTTTTAATATTTTCTTCATTTTCTTTTGATAGTCCCGGTTTTTCATTGGAGTTATTTTTATCATCTGCGATAATTATACTTATATTAAAAAGACTAAAAGAAAATAAAAAAAGAAAAGCGAAGAATATTTTAAACTTCATGTTAAGAATAACATCTTTTTGAAAAGATATGAAGTCAAGGCAAATTTACTTATAATTACTTTTTATAAATGAAGCGGCTTCTTCTTCGGTTACTTCTTCGTTTAATCTTAAAACATAGGTACCAAATATTCTATCATGAAGTCCTCGGTCATTTTTAGAAATTTCCATAAAAATTAAGCAGACAAGATTGAAAGGGAATGCTCTAAACAAACCTCGTAAAAATGATATAAGGGTATTTACCGGTTTGCCGTTTTTATTTAATACAACAATTCCTGTTTTTTTTCTAATAAACGTAGAGCCTGCCGATTTTTTGCTCAAAGATGACTCTTTAACGGCTAAAATAAGACGCCAAATTAGTTTTAGTAAAACGTAATAACCTGCTATCGCTATAACTGTATTTTTAGTTGTGATATCTGGTGTTAATTTTTTTACGGTAAAAAAAATAGCGGGAGCAGTTAAAAAAAATATAGACCGAAATATCCAGTTGTCATAGTAATAGCTCCATACTCTGTGTCCTAGTTTTGCTTTTTCGATAGCGGGAGATTTTTTCTTATCATAAAAATTTTTAACAATTTCATATTCTTTTTCTTTATCTGTATTTTCGAGCATAAATAAAATCTCTTTTAATTCGTCTTTATCAAGATTTTGAAGATGTTCAGCTTGAAAATGTTCTTCGGCCTCTTCGGCTTCTTTCATTATTTCTTCAGTAGAAAGTTCTTTAGGAAGATTTTCTTTTTTATTTTTTTTAGAAGGCTTAGCGGATGGCATCTTTTTTTCCTTTTCTTTTTTTCTTTATAGAACCCAGTACGGCGTTATGAAATATAAAACCTCTGTCTTCCCATATAGCGTATAAAGATGGTACAATTATAAGAGTTATTATTGTCGCGAAAAATAATCCCCATGCCATGGCTAAAGCCATTGGTTTTAAAAACGGATCGTCACCGCCTAAGCCATAGGCCGTAGGCAAAAGGCCCACAACTGTTGTAACTGTTGTTAATATAACAGGTCTAAGACGGTGAAGTCCCGCGCCTACTATGGCATCGTGCCGGTTTAGTCCGGCTTTTCTTAGTTTATTAATAAAGTCTACAAAAACAATAGAATCGTTAACCACAACACCGGTTAGTCCCACTATTCCCATTGTGGCAATAAATCCAAAAACCAGATCGGGCATTATATGTAGTTTTTTATGTAAAAAGAAAGCAACTGATACACCAATGAATCCAAGCGGAATAGCGCTCATGATAACACGAAAATGTCTTAAGTTGCCAAAAAGAAGAACCAATATAATGCCAATACCCGCAATGGCAAAAATCGCGGCCCTGCCCAAATTTTCCATTGATTCTTTGGTATCCATCATTTCGCCGCCTGTTACTAAATTGTATCCCGGATATTTTATCATTACAGGAGTCATCATGTCCATTAAATCGGTATTTACCTTTACCGATTCATTTCTTCTTTCGTCAATATTGGCCTTTACGTAAATAGTTCTTTTGTTATCTACATGAGTAATTAAAGAAACACCCGGATATTTTTTAAATGAAGCAAGCTCTGTTATTGGTACCAGATTGCCCATCCGGTTTCTAATTTTTACGTCTCGTAAAGATGAAAGTTTTTCCCGAAGATCTTCAGAAAACATAACTCTAATATCTATTTCTTCTTCAGCTCTTTTTATAGAGGTTGCCACCCTGCCTTCAAAAGCCGCTTGTACGGTTGAGGCAATTTGCATTACAGAAACACCGGCTAGAGCGGCAATTTCTTCATTAATTTGTACATGAAATTCTTCTTTACCTTCTTCCCAGTTGTCTCTGATGTCGTAAACACCGTCTATTGCTCTAAGTTTTTCTTTAACTATTTGAGAGATTTCTCTTAATGTATCAAATTCATCGCCTCTTATTTCAATAGAAACAGGAAGACCAACAGGCGGACCGCCATGTGCCTGTTTGAATTCTATTTTTTCAAGATATGTTTCGCCTTTTTGTATAATTGAAACAGATTCTTTTAAGCCGCTTTTTATTTTTACAATAGATTTACGGCTGCCCAAAGCGTACCAGTCAGTTGCGTTATCTGAACTTATATATGTTTGAATATTACCTTCAATTTCAAATTCTTTTTTAATTTTCTTTTCTTTTGTGTTATAAGAAAAGAATTTTTTATTTTGACTTATCCATAAAATATCTAAGTTTTGGGGGTCTTGTTTTACCCAAAAAATAGAATTTGAATTTATAGCATAAACTTCGATTATTTTATTACTATTTAAATTGTATTTATAAATAAATCCGTCAAACCCGCAGATGTAAATATGATTTTGATCGTTTGATAATGCGGCGTATTCAATTCTGCTAAGAGACATTTTACTGGTAAAGTCGATATTCATACTTTCACCTTTGCCTTTTATTGCGGGAGATTCATGTATGCTTGTTTCTTTTTTGTAGCCATTTTCAAATTTAAATATTTCAAGGTATCCGTTATCCGTTGTTAAAAAAAATCCCCGGTTCTCAGGCAAAAGGTTTATAGAAGTAATATTGGTTTTATATTTTTCAATTTCTTTGTATGTTCCCGATTTAACATTTATCTGGTATAAAAAACCCAGTTCGGTAACAAGAATTCCGTTGTTTGTTTTTGAATCGAAAACAAACTTTACCGGAGAATCATATCTTTTAAGTTCAATAATTTTATTATCAGTAATTTTTGACTTGTTTAAATCGATAGTTATAAGATCATTTTTGCCGGTATAGACAATTAAAGTATTTTTATCATCTAATAGACCGCCGCCTATTAAAAAATCATTGTTGATAGGTATTATATTTTCAGGCTTTGAAAGATTTTCTGCTGAAAATAATTTTGCTTCTGGCCTGTTGGTTAATTCAAGAATTTTATTGTCTGATGTTTTTCCTGTATATAAAATGGGTACTTCATAGTCTATTTTGCCTTTAAGGTAGGCTATAATCTCAGCGGCTTTTCTTCTTCTTTCAGTTTCAGGCGTTAAATAAACATTGATCTGGGCGTAGTTATTACCTCTTTTAGTAAAAGGGTCATTTGGCCTTTCTTGATGAATGCCCACTCTTAGCGCCATATTTTCAAGTTCGTTATCAGGTTTTGTCGCGGGTAAATCTAAGACGGCTTTTTCAATAGGGGCTATTCTTTTGTTCATTTCATCTAGACTTATTCCCTGCGGGCCCTCTACTTTTAAATGAAATGCTTCAACACCGCCCTTGGGGAATAAAATAAAACCTGTTTCTTTTACAAGCAAAACAGAACCCAAAAAAATAAAGAAAATACTTATCACTACAAGATAACGATAGTTTAATGACCATTCTAGGGTTTTTCGATATTTGTTTTGAAGTTTTTTGAAAAATTTATATTCAAAGGAATCTTTATCTTTTAGAATTTTATCTTTCGGAGAATTTTTAGTTATATCTACAATATGAGAGGGAAGAATAAAAAAACTTTCAAACAAAGAAGCTAAAAGAGCTATAATAATTGCTGCGGGTAATACCCATACAAATTTACCCATCATGCCGCCCATAAACATCATGGGCATAAACGCTATTATGGTAGTTGCTATGGCAGCCGTTACGGGAGCTACCATTTCTGAAGATCCGATAATAGCCGCTTTTAACGGTTTTTCACCTCTCTCGATATGCCTGTATACGTTTTCTCCTACGACTATAGCGTCATCTACAATCATACCAGATACAATAATTAGACCAAACATACTTATTAAGTTAATGCTTATGCCCAAGTAGTTCATCACCATTAATGTTGCCGCAAAAGAGAAAGGTATACCTATAGCTACCATGATTGAAACCCGCCAGCCTAAAAAGAAAAAAAGAGAAATTAAAACCATTATAATACCAAGAAGTATGTTCCCTTGAAGAACGGTAAGCCGTCTTTTTATAAAAAAAGACATATCGTTCATGGTAGAAATTTCAAGATTTTGAGGGCCTTCTTTTTTAAATTCTTCAATTTTTTCAAAAACGGAATCTACCAAATCAATAGCGTCGCCGTTTTCATTTTTTAGTACCGTTAGTATTATGGCTTCTTTGGCGTTTGCTTTCTCAATATATTTTTTCTTTTCAAAATCATCTTTAACTGTCGCGATATCTTTAAGACGAAGCGCTCCACCGTAATCGTTTAATCGAATTATTTGGTTTTGAATTTCTTCAACACTGTTAAACTCCATTACAGTTCGTATGGCGTACTCTTTTCCTTTTTCAATTACGTTGCCGCCGGGCATGTTTAAATTTCGGGAAGAAAGCGCCTGTGTTATTTCTTCAACTGAAACATTATATTCAAAAAGTTTATCGGGAAAAACCTCAACCTGAATTTCCCTTTCGCGGTATCCTCTTTTATCTACAGTAGCAACATCATCTATTTGTTCTATTTTATCAATTAATCCGTCGGCCAGTTGTCTTAATTTTAACTCGGTTATATTTTCATTTGAATCTGGTTTTGTGTTTAAAACAATTTCAATAATAGGAAATCTTCTTGAAGATATTTCAAGAACTAATGGCTCTGAGATATTGTCAGAAAACTCTCTTTTGGCCCTATCTACGCCGTCTTTAATGTCTTGAATAACCCTCATTTTATCTTCCAGGTTTTGTTCAAGCTGTAAAACAATGGCGCTTCTGTTGTCAAGAGAGGTTGAACCTGTTTCTTTTACGCCGTCTATACTTTTTAATTCTCTTTCAATAGGTATAGTTACCAGCTTTTCTACCTCTTGAGGAGAGGCGCCTAAAAATGCGGTTTGTACCACAACAACGTCAAAATCGGCTCTGGGAAAAGATTCTCTTTGCATCATAAAAGCAGAAATAACGCCAATTACTATAACAGCCGCGGTTAAAATGTTGCCGAAAACATTTTTATGTATAAAAAGTTCAATTAGTTTTTTCATATTGCTTTGTTACTCTACCTGTTCAAGAAGTTCCTCAATATTAATTTCATATCTTTCAAATATTTCATTTCTAGCCAAATCAAACTGTAAAAGAGCGATATTATATTGAACCAGAGTTTCAAGTTCCTGTTGTTTGGCGTTAGAGATACTATCTAACGCGTTTTTAACTGCCACAGAATTAAATCTTCCTCTTTTTGCTCTGTTTGCCATAATCGTATAGTATATTTCACTTTCTTCTCTTACTTTTCTTATTTTCATTAAAATTTTATGCTGCAAAATTACACGTTCAAGGCGGTTTAGTACTTCGTCTCTTATTTCTTTTTGAAGATCTTCATGTTTAATTAAACTTTGTTTTAATTTTAATTCAGCGTTTCTTAAATTAGTCTTTATTTCTTTATCCCATATAGGATACGAAAGTTTTACCGATGCCTGCCACGCGGGATATTCGGCCGCGGCCGCATCTCCAAAGGCGGTATTGAAACTTTCATTTTGTCCATTCGTTGTTGCTGAAAAAGAAGCGTTTAAAGAAGGCAAGGCGTTATTTTCATACATTGACAATTCAAGTTTTGATGTTTCAATTGTTGAAAGAGAATTTTTAAAATCGACTCTTTTTTCAAAGGCTTTTTTAAGAGTATCTTCTGAATCAAGATTTTGGGGCAATTCATCTGTTAAATTTGTAACGCCCGATATTTTTGTTTCAGGCGGCAGATTGATTGTTCTTAAAAGTTTTCTTTCTGCTTCTTTTAGCTGTTGACGCGCTAAAAAAACCCTGCTTTCAGAAGAGGCGGTTAATGAATTATATTGGTTTAAATCAAACTTTTCAGCAAGGCCAAGTTTTATATTTTTAGCAATTATATCACGTATGTTTTTTGTAGAGTTGTATTGATTTTCAGCATTTTCAAGCGCCGATTTTTGAATAGAAACCTGCCAATAGTCAATTAGAGCGCTTACTACCAAAGCAGATAGCTGATTAATTAAAGCTTCCCTTTGAATTTTTGAGCGGTTATATAAAATTTCAGCCATTTTTTGATCAGAATAACCAAAAGAATTTTTTAAAAGTTCCTGCTGAACAGTTATAAAAAGAGACGGTTTATGTAAAGCAGGGTCAGCTGGTTTATAAAACCCGGTGCCGGGCATACCAAATTCGGGATCGTTTGAATCGGCAAGAACTTCTTTAATACCGGCAGAAACCATTGTACCCGTTGAAAATAATTTCGCAATAGAGGCCGATACCTGCCATTGATAAAATTCATCACCAGAAAATGTTGTACTGCCTGAAACAGGTAATTTTTGTGATTGGTAACTTGTTTCTGCGTTTACTGTGGGTGTATATTTTTTTTGAAAAACTTCATGAGCGGTATCACTCATAATAACGTCATATTTAGCGGATCTTAAGGTTAAATTATTCTTTAGTACTAAGTTTAAAGCTTCTTTTAAATTTAGTTTATATCCGGCGACGGTTATAGTTTCTTCATTTTTAGAAGATGTTGAAAATTCTTGAGCGCTAAGAGTAAAATAAAAAATACAGGAAAAGTAAAGAAAAATTTTTATAGCTTTCATTTTGCTTCATCCCCCTTTTTTTGTATTTGTTTAAGAACGTCTTGCAGACTATGCAAAAGGTCTTTAGAAATACTAAAGCTGCTATTTTCTTTGATAGATAAGGCTTTACCAAAATGATCTGTTATAAAGTTTAATAACGTAGTTTTGGAATCTTTGCCGTATAATTTATTGTATAATTTTGTGTTTTCATAAAGAGGTTTATTCATGGTATAAAATAGTATAAGAGATATAATATCAATAACCACTAATATAGAATTCGAAGTTTTAAATTCTCCGTTTTTTACTCCCCTTTGAATGCAGCTTTCCATAACTTCAAGCCGGGGAATTAAAAAGTTTTTAGCGAATTTTGAAAATCTTTTGCGGCCTTCGGCCATTTCCCATGCCATTATACGATGAAGTTCTGGATCTATGACTTCCATATAAACATTTATCATGAAAAAGACGGCAATATATAACTTTTCCCATTCTGAAAGTTTTTCTTTAATATTGCTTAAAAATTCGTTTTCTTTTATTTTTGTATCTGTCTTAAATAATGTTTGAAGCATAAATGAGTATAAGTTTTCTTTGCTGTTAAAGTAATAATGAAGCATGGCTTTATTGACGGCGGCTTTTTCGGCTATCGCGTTCATTCTGGCGCCGGCGTAGCCTTTTTCGGCAAATTCTGTTTTTGCCGCAGCCAGTATTTTTTCTTTAACGTCAAATTCTTCTTTCATCTGCAATATTTAGCCTTTTGGTTTAACCATATGATTTAACCGCATGGTTAACTTTTTAATCATAATAAGAAACTCCTGCACTGTCAAATAAATTTGTAATATTTTATAAAAAAATAGAGCATTTTTTGTAAAAAAATCATTAAAATAATAGGCATTACAGTTATAATTAATTAATATTATAGAGACAAATGTATAACATAAAATATATTTATAAAAGATTAAATGGGAATCTGTGTAAATACTATTTGAAAAGATTATACTTTGACACAGAACTATGTAAGCTTATCGTGAGGAGAATATATGAATTTAGAAAGTTTTTGGTATACCGGTATGGCCTTGGGATTTGTACCGGTTGCTTGAATAATGGGTATGATTTTAGGGGGCTGTGTAATAAGTCGGTTAGTCTTATCTGCCTTTGGCAAGGTTCGCTTGCGATACGAAATAAGGCTTATTACACAGCCCCTTAGAAGGGTTTAATAAACAGGCAATTATTAGTATTTTTCTTTTTATCTTGACGCTCTCATTAAATCATTAAAAATAATAAATGTCTAAAAAATTCCATCTTATTTTAATGATTGCTATAATTGTAGCGGCAACGGCAGGCGTAATATCGGGATGGATTTTTGGTGAAGATATGCTTGCTTTTTCTTTTGCAGGTGATATTTTTCTTGAATTGCTTAAGGCTTTGGCCATTCCTTTAATTGTATTTTCTATGATATCGGGCATTGCTTCATTAAAAGATATTAGAAAACTGGGCTCTTTGGGAGCCAGTACCGTTTCTTATTATCTTGTTACAACCGGTATTGCTGTTTTTATCGGGCTCGTTTTTGTTAATATAATAAAGCCCGGCATGGGATTTGAGGCAATTGCTTTAGATACAATACCCGAAAAAGTTCAGCAAAAAACAGAATATTCTTTAATAGACGTAATTGCCGGAATTTTCAGCGCGAACTTATTTATGATCTTAATTATATTTTCTCTTATCTGCGGCATTGTTTTGTCTATCATCAATAAAAAAGCCCAAAAAGTAATTATGGCAATAAATTATTTTCATGAATTAACCATGAAAATTTTACACTGGTTTTTATGGATTGCTCCTTTAGGTATATTTGCTGTTGTAGCGGCCAGACTTGGCAAAGCCGGAGGCGGAGAGGCTTTTTACGCCGAACTCATAAAGGTTGGTAAATATTCCCTAACCGTAATTTTAGCCTTAATTTTTCATGCCGTTATTATTATGCCTATGATATTACGCTTTTTGGCAAAAATAAATCCAGTTGAATATTTTAAACAAATACTGCCTGCTTTAAGCACTGCTTTTGCCACAGCTTCAAGTTCAGCTACTTTGCCTGTTACTATTGAAAGCGTATCTGAAAATAAAGATATATCCGAGCAGGTATCAAGCTTTGTCTTGCCTTTGGGCGCCACTATCAATATGGATGGAACCGCTCTATATGAAGCAGTAGCCGCTATTTTTATAGCGCAGGTTTACGGCATTGATCTTTCTTTTTCTCAGCAGATAATGATTTTTTTAACAGCAAACTTAGCGGCTATAGGGGCCGCCGGAATTCCCGAAGCGGGACTCGTTACCATGGTTATTGTGCTTCGTTCTGTTAATTTACCATTAGAAGGTATAGGACTACTTTTAAGTGTCGATTGGTTTCTTGACAGATGGCGCACATCAGTAAACGTATGGGGTGATGCGGTAGGGGCAGCTGTTTTATCAAAGTTTAATATGGGGTCAAAAAACAAAACATAAAATCTTGACTGCTTGTTTCAATACATCCATTTGTCATGGAGCATATGTCAGAAAATAAAAAAAATCTCTGGGGTGGGCGCTTTGAGAGCAAAATTTCAAAAATAAGTCAAGAAATATCAGAATCAATTAGTTTTGACAAGGCTTTATATAAATATGACATAGAAGCTTCGCTGGCTCACGCTCAAATGTTGAGTAAGCAGAAAATTATAACAAAAGAACAATTTGAAAAAATAAAAGCAGGGCTTTTGCAAATTCAAAAAGAAATTGAAGAAAATAAAATGGAATTTTCTTTTGAGCTTGAAGATATCCACATGCATATTGAAAACCGGCTTACCGAAATTATAGGCGAAGAGGGCAAAAGACTTCATACGGGCCGCTCACGAAACGATCAGGTTGCCGTTGATACTCATTTATTTCTAAAAGATAATATTCTAAAACAAAAAAAACTTTTAATTAATCTTCTTAAAACTTTTTACGAAAAAGCCAAAGAACATAAAAACGATATCTGGGCCGGATACACACATACGCAAATTGCTCAGCCTGTTTTATTGGGACATTATTTAATGGCCTATTTTTGGAAGTTTCAAAGAGATTTGTTGCTACTTGAATTTGCCTTTAAAGAAGCCGATGTATCGCCTCTTGGCGGGGCTGCTCTTGCCGGCGCAAACTATGATATTGATAGAGAATTTACGGCAAAAAAACTCGGGTTTTCGTCTGTTTATGAAAACAGTATGGACGCGGTTTCTACCAGAGATTACCAGCTTAGTTATCATTTTTTTGCTGTTCGTTTATTTATACATATTTCTCGCATATGCGAAGAGTTAATTTGGTATAATTCAGCCGAGTTTCAATATGTGACAATGACAGATAAAGTAACAACAGGTTCATCTATTATGCCGCAGAAAAAAAATCCTGATATCGCAGAAATTTTGCGTGGAAAAACCGGCAGAGTAGCGGGTAGCTTAAACGCTTTATTAATGAATTTAAAAAGTCTGCCGCTTACCTATAACCGCGACTTGCAGGAAGATAAAATATATTTATTCGATACGGTAAAACAGATAAGCCTAGGCTTAGAAGGTCTTATCGAAATTTTAAAAAATACAGTTTTTCATCCGCAAAAAGTGGAACAGAATCTTGAAAAAGGTTTTGCTCAGGCGACAGATATTGCCGATTATCTGGTAACTACTTATAATTTACCTTTTAGAGAAGCTCATGAATTAACCGGAAAACTGGTAAAATATTGTGAATCTAAAAAAATAACTCTAAGCCAAATTAAAGAAACCGACTTAACAGCAGTTTGGGGAGAAAAGTATACCTTATCATTAAAAATATTAAACTTAAAAGAATGTATCAATAATAAACAGGGAACAGGTTCTACCTCAGAAAAAGAATTTATAAACCAGCTTAAAAAAGCAGAGAAAGTGTTAAGCGGGTTGGGAGATTAAGACTCTGGCATCTGTGCGATTGCGGCTTCGAAAATTTTTTATTTTTTTATAAGTCTTATTCTTTTTTCCGGTCAAAGCCTATTTTTCTTTTCTTCTTCTCTAGCGGGTTTTGTAGTTCTTTAATCGCGTCAAAAACAACTATAAATTGTTTATCATGCTTTTTCTCAAAAAGTTATAATTAATATTTATAGTTTTCTTGCTTGTTTTCCGTTAATTTTACTATATAAAGGATATAACAGAAAAAAGTTTAAAATATACGATTTTTTTTCGTCTAATATATAAGAAATGCGGATAAATATTTACTATTATTTTTGTTTTTTTTTTATTTGGGCTTTTTCAATGCACGCTCAAACAGCTACAGGAGCGTCTTTTCTTGAACTGCCGCATAACGCAAAAGAGCATTCATATGGCAAGCCGGCTAATATAAAAGGTATTGAAAATATATTTTCAGACGCTGCCGCTACGCTAGCTTTTTTTGATGAAACGCCGCCTGCATGGCAGAGCAGTATGGGGTATTATACTTTTTTTGAAACAATCAAATACGCTAATTTAGCTGTGAGTTATACGTTACCCCAAAGGTGGGGCAGTCTGGGATTGGGTGTTTTATATTTAGATTATGGTAAATTTGAAAATATTGATGAAAGAGGCAATAATATAGGTCAACTAGGCAGTTTTGATACCGCGGTTTTTTTAAATTATTCTATTATTTTGCCTTCGCATATAACAGTCGGGACAAATGCGAAATTTTTCAGGCAAAAAATTGCCGAATATACGGCCAATAATTTTGCCTTTGATATTGCCAGCAAAAAAGCTTTTTTCTGGGGAAAATACGCTCTTTGGCTGGCTTTAGATGTTGAAAACATGGGTCCAGATACAGTTTTTATAAGCGAAGGCTCTCCCCTGCCTATGGCGGTAAGAACTGCGGTTAATTTTGAATATAAAAATATTATGGAAAAAGGATTTGATATTTCAATAGGTCCACAATTTAAGTATAAAATAGATGAAACTATAAATTACGGCATCGGCATAGAAACATCGTATCATTTAAAAAGTATTTCTTTCTTTTTAAGAAGCAGTTATATGTTTGATACTATTTCAGATAGCTCTTTTGCTATAGGAATGGGTATGGAGTATAAAATAAGCAGGGTAGGTATTGATTTATCGGGGGCATATTTACCCGCGAACCTTATGGGTGATAAAACATATCTTTCTCTATCTTTTTCTTATCGTCAGCCTAGAGAAAAATTAAAAGGTATGCCGCAGACTTTAGAGGAATATTGGCTTGAAAAACCTGAAGATAAAAAAGAAAATGGTGAAAAAGAAAATAATAAGTAAAAAATAATTTACAGATACCGCTTGAATTTAATTTATGAAATATAAAGAGACGTATGTACATAGCTAATGAGAAATAAAACTCATATTCAATTTTTATTTGGTAAAAAATTAATATTTTTTATCGCTATATTTTACATGTTAGCCGCTTTAAGTATTTATGGTGAAGAAAAAAAAACGATAGCGGTTTTAAAATTTGAAAATAGCACACAAAACAAGGGGCTAGATTTTTTAGCGAGAAATATATATGAATCGGTAACTAACGGAATGATTAAAGAAAATTCTATTTCAGTAATTGAAAGAGTTGACTTTAATAAAATATTAAAAGAAATAGAACTTCAACAAACAGGCCTTTTTAATGAACAAAAACTCATAAAAGAGGGCAGCAAGTTAAACGCTGATTTTTTAGTTTTTGGCTCTTACAGCGGTTCATCTTCAAATTTAATTGTAAATATAAAAGCCGTAGAAGTTTCAAGCGCTAAAGTATTTACTTCTAAAAGTATTACTGGTTCTATTGATAATATTTTACCTGAAATTGAAAATGAATCTAAAATAATGGCCGCTATTTTATCGGGCAAAGATACAGGCAGCATATCTATAAAATCTATACCAGAAGGCGCAGATGTATATTTAAATGGTAACTTAATAGGAAAAACTCCCATTATTGGTCATAAAACTTTAACAGGCAGCTTTGAGGTAGAAATCTTACTGAAAGGATACGAAGACTATGAAACTGAAATTCAAGTTGAAAAAGAAAAAGAGGCCATGGTGCAGGCTTTTTTGTATGAAAGAATTATTAAAAACACCTCAAATATTTCGGCGGCTGCGCATTATTTTATACCATTAAAAAATTTATATGATAATGAAGAATTTATTTATTTATTCGCGGTCAGCCATACTTATAATCGTTTTAATTTTTTATTAGAATTTGCTATGAATTATAATGAGTTTTTCTATGAATATAATTATGAAGTGCCTTATACAGAAAAATCAGAAAAAAGAAATATTAATTTTTATATATTAAATACGGTTATTCAGTATTCTCCTTTTGATATAACCAGATATTTAAATGTTTACACGGGATTATTTTTAGGAATGAATTGGATTAAAGAGGAAGGGTATAAAGAAGAATTTTTCAACCGTAAACTTAATAAAGACACAATTTTTACCCTAGGCCCTGTTTTAGGTATAAATATATTGCCCTATTCGTCTTTTGGATTGTATATTGAGGCTAGATATATATATGCTCCGTTAAAAAGTACAAGAGAGACGGTAAATAAGGTTAATTTTTTCGGAGGAACTGAGATTAATGAGTTAAAGTATAACTATCAGGCTGTTAATGTTGGTTTTGGTTTTAGATTTTCAATATAAGTAAAAAAGTTATGAAAATAAATGTTGTTTTTAGAAGAAAAGAAATTCTAAATATATTAATTGTTGTTTCTGTTTTTTTGAATATTCATTGTACAAAAGTTGAAAATGATACCGAAGATACCCGTGATGTAAACATATCTGCTATTCAACCAAAAGACATATTTTTTAAAAATACAGAAAGAATTAACCAGCTAAATCCTTTTCCGGGTCAGACTATAAGTTCTAAAAGTACGTTTACCTTTGAAGCCAGCAGTGTAACTTATGGGGCTCTTTTAATTTTTAATAAACTCCCTTCTGCTGAAAACTTAGAAAAAGGCATAATTGATGAAAGCTGTATCGCCGGCGTAAGCAATATTGCTTCTCATGACTGGGATGGAAGAACCGTTCAGCTTTCTAATTTATATAAATGCCTACCGGATAATACATTAGAAATATTAAGTAAAACAGAGAAAGTTTATCTTGAAGGCGGCAGCTACTATTGGATTGTTTTAGGCTATGATGATAGTTTCGCTTTAACGCATTCAAGCCCGGCGTTGTTATTTAATTATCAATGAGGTTTATTATGAAAAAAATACTATATTTTATTTTTGTCTTTACTGTGTTTTTACAATGTGAAAATATTAATAATGATACTGATGATAATGAGTCAAGTGCGCCCAAAGATATTATAATTCAAATTCAAAATGATTATGGTCATGAAATAGTTGTAGAATTATGGTCAGGAAGCAATCTTGACTTTCATGAGGGAGAAGTATTAGGAGATAATCTACAAAAACTATACACAGAAACAAATTTAGATGTATTGAAATTAGCTGTTGGAGAATTTAAAGAAGAATTTTATACTGTAAGCAGTGATAAATCTACGTTAATTATTGTTGGCATTCCTGAAAATGATGATTTTATTTATGTTACGGATGAAACTTTTGAAGAATATCCGGGTTCAAGCTGTGTTATCATTATTAATTTGAATGGTCAAATTGAAATAAAATTGATTTAAATAGTTCATATTATTTGCAAAATTCTGGTTTTAATTGAGATTGACGCTATATATCATATATATTTTTTGACAAAATATGAAAAATCATGAACTTATTATAGCACAAGTTGTCTCATCAGGTGATTCTCCGGCTCAAGCACCTTCTGCTCCCGGCCAAATGCCTAGCGCCCCTCCGGGAGGCAGCAGCCTAACATTGCTTTTCCCGTTGCTTTTATTAGGAGTTTTTTATTTTTTACTTATTAGACCGCAGCAAAAAAAAGAAAAAGAACGCCGCGAACAGCTTAAAAAAATTGTTAAAGGTGATAAAGTTATTACAAAAGGCGGTATTTGGGGGGTAATCGTTGGCATTAAAGATGAAGAAGGAATCGCAGTTATTAAAATTGCTGATAATGTAAAAGTAGAAGCCAGTATTAACGCGATAGAAGCTATTAATCCCAAACCTCCGGGAAGTATTGATAAAAAGCCTGAAGTAAAAAGCAAGAAAAAATAACCGTTTTATGGCGGCCTTATTAAAACTCCTGAAAATACAAAGAAAGCTGCCGCTAATATTCAGCTTTTATTTTCTAGTATTCCTAATTTCTAAGAATTCTTTTAGTCAAGAAAAAGTTCCATTGTCTGAAGATATTACCGAAGAAGCAAACAAAGCAGAAGCTAGTGTAGAAAATGAAAAAAAAATTTTAGATTATGATATTATTCAAGATGAAACTCCCTCAGTTGATAGGGAAAATGAGTCAGATGAATCTGCCAGGCAAATAGAAACCATAGAAACCATAGAAGCACCCGAGTCAGCAGAAGAGAAAATAACTCAACAAGATGAGATAAATGTGATCCCAATAAAAAAAAAATACCAGAGAGTTATTCCTTCTGTTATTACAGAACAGTTAAATAACGCTCCAGAAAACCCGTCTTTTTTATATGAGACGAGATATATTCCTGAGATAGAAGATACCAGCGAATTTTTATCCCCGAAGGTAGAAAAATCAATTATTATTGAAAGATTAGCAGCAGTAGAAAAGAATGAAGAGGAACATGAAACAGAAGATGGCAATAATGAAATAAATTTAAAAATTAAGTTGCCAAGTTTTACGCAAATTTTAATTGTAATTGGTATATTGATTGTTTTTATTTTATATCGAATAAGAGTGAAAAAAATAAAAAGAGGCGATTATACAAGAGGTTTAAAATAAATTACAGGAGGCATTATCATTGAATACGCGGTCACGATTAATTACAATTAGTTTAATTTTATTTCTTTCGGTTTTATTGGTATGGCCAAATTTTGGAGAGAGAATTGTAAAGGTATATTTTTTACCGGGTCTATCTGATGTTGAACTTCAAGAAAATCTTGGTGTGGTAAAAAAATATTTAACTGAACATTATCCAGATTATAAAAGTGAAAAAAAGACATCAAAATCAAAAGAAGATAAAGATGAAACTTATCTTGAAATAAAAGGTTCATTTGTTCAAGCGGCATTTTTAAATGAAATTTCACGTTTAAATGGTGTTGATTCTGAAAGAGTAATTTTAGAAAAAATGTGGATTGAAAAATCTTTTATGGCAAAGCCGTTTAAACTTGGACTTGATTTACAGGGTGGTATGAATTTGGTTTTAGAAGCAGATTTTAAAAAACTGCAAAATCAAATTGAAAGCAGATATTCAGCAGATTATATAAAAAATCTAAAAGAAAATATAGAAAAAGCTAAAAATAAAAATGAAAAGTCAAAGTTTGAATCTGAGCTTCAATTTATTGAAGATGAAAAAAACTTATCGCCTCAAAAGAAAAAAGAGAGAGTATCACAGGCTCTTGAGAAAATAAGATCAAGAATTGATAAAACAGGCGTATCTGAACCTTTAATTAGAATTCAGGGAGTTGATAAAATTGAAGTGTCACTGCCGGGTGTGAGCTCTCCTGAACATGCTAAAAAGATAATAGCTTCAACAGCAAGAGTAGAATACCGCCTTGCCGAACCAAGAGCAGGCGGCGGTGTTGGTGAATATACGCGAAAAGCAATGGATTATTTTGATGAATATGTAAAACTTGAAAGTGAAGCGGCAAAAGCAGATCTATTGAAAAAAATTAAAATAGAAACCGGCTTGCCTGAAAATTTTGAAATTTCTATCTATTGGAAAAAAAGAGTGGTTGAGGCCCAAAGCGTGCTTACTCCTTCTCATTTTATGGTTTTAGAAAGGCAGGTTGCTCTTGACGGTGACGCCATAGCTAACGCTTATGTCAGCTTTAATCAAGACAGACTTGAAAATGAAGTCAGCTTTATTCTTACGCCTGAAGGCAGTAAAGTCTTTGCCGATATAACAACTAAGAACAAAGGGCGTGAGATGGCAATTATCATTGATGAAAAAATTCGTTCAGCGCCTACTATAAATGAACCAATAACAGGAGGCAGCGCTGTTATTAACGGTTCTTTTACGGCGCAGGAAGCAAAAGATCTCGCCTTAATTATAAAAGAGGGCGCTTTACCTGTTCCTATGAAAATAGTAGAAGAACGATCAGTAGGACCTTCGCTTGGTAAAGAATCTACAAAAAATGGTCTAGAGGCTATTTTATTAGGGCTTTTGGCTGTTACGGTTTTTATGTTAGTTTATTATCATACAGCAGGTATTATTGCGGTTATAGCCCTTGTGTTAAATTTACTATTTATGTCGGCAATTTTAGCACTTATGGATTTTACTATTACTCTGCCGGGGTTGGCAGGTGTTGTATTAACTCTTGGTATGGTAGTTGACGCGAATGTTATTATTTATGAACGTATCAAAGAAGAAATTAATAGGGGTAAAAACTTAAAGCTTGCTGTAACGCAGGGGTTTGACAGGGCGACATGGACAATATTAGACAGTAACCTTACCACGATGCTCGCCGCCATTGTACTTTCGCAGTTTGGTGTAGGACCAATTAAGGGTTTCGCGGTTACTCTTTTTATAGGTATACTTTCTTCTCTTTTTACTTCATTATTTGTTTCTAAAACACTTTTTTATTTGATGGTATATGATATGAACGTAAAAACTTTACATTTGGGTTTTGGTAAACATCAAAAGTCACAAAGCGAAAAAAATAGAACTCAAGTGAAGGAGGCAGTAGAATGATACCATTTGTTAAGTTTAAATGGGCCGCGATAAGTTTGTCTATATTTATAATAGTTGGCGCGTATTATAAAACTTTTTATGTTTTTAATGGGTTTAGCAAAGGCATAGACTTTGCGGGTGGTATAAAGCTTGAAATTTCATTAAATGATAAGGTAACTATTGAGTCGCTAAGAGATTTTTTTTCAAATAGAAGTATAAACGCCGTTGTTCAAAAAACAGATAAAGGCAGCGCCAATATGGCAAAAATAGAAATAGGCGGCCAGGAAGAAAAAAGATTAGAAGAGCAGGCAGAAAAAGAAAAAGAAGCATTAGATAAAGCGAACTATTCTATAAATTCGGTAGATTATATAAAGTATTTAATGTTAGCAGATATCGTCTCTGGAGATTCTCAAAAGATAGAATTTGTCGGTGTTGATCATGTAGGGCCCACAGTAGGTGATTATTTAAAAGACTCGGCTATTAAGCTTCTTTTGGTAACGCTTGTTCTAATCACCCTATATGTTACATTTAGATTTCGATTTCAATTTGCGGTGGGAGCCTTAATCGCTCTTTTGCATGATTTGTTTATGACATTAGGCATCATAGGTTTTCTTGAAATTCCGTTGTCTATTCCTGTTATAGCCGCCCTTCTGACAATATTAGGCTATTCTATAAATGATACGATTGTAATATATGATAGAATTAGAGAAAATGTAAGCGGTCATGATAATATTGATATGGGTAAAGCTATAAATCAAAGTATAAATGAGTCACTTTCCAGAACTATTATTACGTCAGTTACCACGCTGGTTGCTGTGGCAGCAATTTATTTTTTAACCGATGATATGTTAAAAGATATGGCGCTTGTATTAATTTTTGGCATAATTATTGGTACATATTCTTCACCATTTATCGCCAGTCCAGTGGTTTTAATTTGGGATAAGTTCGCGAAAAAAACCTGATTTAATGCTCATTTATTTTTTATTTTTTGTCGGTTTTTTATTTTTAGTTAAAGGTGCCGATATTCTTGTTGAAGGCGCTTCTGATATAGCAAAAAGACTTCATGTCTCAGATCTCGTTGTAGGGTTAACAATTGTCGCATTTGGTACATCGGCGCCTGAATTAGCAGTAAATGTTATAGCTAGTATTGAAGGTAACGCTGGCGTGGCTTTTGGTAATATTGTGGGCAGTAATATTGCCAACACTCTTCTTATTTTGGGTGTAGCATCGGTAATTTATCCCATTAGGGTTCAAAAAAGTACAGTATATCGTGAAATTCCATTTTCAATGCTGGCTGTTTTAGTTTTATATTTTATCGCAAATGACATAAGTATAGATAATTTAAGTCAAAATCAAATTAGCCGGGTTGACGGATTTATTCTTATTTGTTTTTTTTCTATTTTTTTGTACTATGTTTTTACTCTTGCAAAAAGTCAAAAGCCGGATGAAAGTGAAAAAAAGCAAAGTAATATTTTAAAATCTATTGGGCTTGTCATATTTGGCTGTTTGGGTTTGTTTTACGGCGGCAATTGGATTGTAAATGGGGCCGTTCAAATTGCAAAAATTTCAGGATTATCTGAAGATATTATTGGTCTTACTATTGTTGCCATTGGTACATCTTTACCCGAGCTTGCTGCCTCGGCTGCGGCTTCATTAAAAAAGAAATCAGATATCGCCATAGGTAATGTTATAGGTTCCAATGTATTTAACATATTTTGGGTATTTGGAATTTCTGCCATTATAAGACCGTTGCCTGTTGCAGAAAATAATAATCCAGATATTTTAATGGCGCTGTTTTCATCTTTTATTCTTTTTATACTTTTGTATTTTATGAAAGAGCATATTTTACGCAAATGGCACGGAATTTTATTTTTGTTTATTTACGTGGTTTATGCATTATACCTTTTAGGTATGAGATAGATTAAATAAAATTTTTATATTCAGATTTGAACACTTCAATGGCTTTTGCTGAACCACCTATTAATCCCGAAGATTTTACATCTTTTTTGTTTAATTTGATCTTTTCATAATCTTTATCAAGCAGTACTAAACCAGAAGCTTCTAATAAAGCAACACCTGCAGCGATATCCCATTCATTTTTTGGTTTAACCGAAACAGTTAAGTTATATTCTCCCCCCGCTACTAAAGCAAGCTTATAAGCGACAGAGCCAATTTCTTTCATGTTTTGTTCCACAGTTTCATTTTTTATAAAATTATAAAGACCTTTATTTTTTTCTGTTCTTGAAACACAGATTTTAATATCTTCAATGGAATTGATATTTTCTACATTTAAAGAAAATGGTTTTCCATTTTTAAATAAACCGTCATAACATCCGCCATAAATAAAATATTCTAATGCCGGATTATAAATAAAACCCAAAAGAGCTTTATTGTTTTCTACCAAACCCACTGAAATAGAAAATTCTTTAATTCCATTCACAAATTCTTTGGTACCATCCAAGGGATCAATAATCCATACTCTGCTTGCTTCAAATCTTTTTTTATCCATTATCTCATGGCTTAGATCTTTTGAAATTTCTTCAGAGAGTATGGCGTCATTGGGAAAGTATTTATAAAGTGAATCAATTATTATCTGGTTGGTGGTAAAATCAGCTTCAGTAACAGGGTTATTGGGGCTTTTTTCTGAAATTTCATAATCGCCTGAATGAAAAAAACGCATCAGATTTTCACCGGCTTTTTTCAGGGTTTCAACCATAATATCAATTTCTTTTTTATAATTATTCATTTTATTTATTAAGTAAGTTTATACCATATTTATATCGTAAGATATCGCGGCAATTTTTTGTAACCTTTTTTAAGCATAGCAGAGATTTATCTTGACGTGTTCAATCAAAGAACTTTTTCTTTCAACAAATTAAAATGAAAAATATAAATAAAAACATAAAAAAACAATCAGATCATAAAACTATAAATCGCCAAATGTTTAACAGTATAGCTTCTACCTATGATTTTTTAAATCATTTTTTAAGTTTGGGTACAGATGTATTATGGCGAAAAAAAACAATTAAAAAATTAGGTATCGATTCAAAACATAAAATTCTTGATTTAGCTACTGGTACCGGAGATCTAGCGAAAGAAGCTTTAAAGAGAAAACCCCTTTTAGTAATAGGTGTTGATCCGGCTTTTGAAATGCTGAAAAGAACCAAAAAAAAGATAAAAAATAATTTTTATGCCATAGAAGCTTTCGGCGAAGCCATACCTATTAAAGAAAACTTTTTTGATAGGGCCATGATTTCTTATGGTATAAGAAATGTTTCAAATAGACCAGCGGTATTCAAAGAAATATATCGTGTTATGAAAAAAAATGGTAAATTCGCTATACTAGAATTTTCAGAATCAAAATCATTTATTTTTAGAGGTATATATAATTTTTATTTTAAATATATTTTAACGAAACTCGGAGGTCTCATAAGCAGAAATAAAAGAGCTTATGAATATCTTCCTGAATCAGTTTTGGCTTTTGTTACACCGGAAAAACTAGCTAAAGAATGTGAAGAAGCCGGTTTTAATACAGAATTAATATTACCTATTTTTACCGGTATTACAACTTTAATTATCGTAAAAAAGAATTAAGTTAAAGTTACATTCTAAAGAATAGCTCAAAAAATTTTAATCTTGTGGGAGAAAATGCTACCCATAAAGAGCCGTCGGATGTTTTTCTAATTTTTAATATTTCTTTACTTTGCAGGTATGCTATATTTTTTTTAACTTCATTTTCAGGTAAACCGTACCATTGTTTCATGTATTGTATAAAATCATTTAAATTGACCAAAAGATTTCCTGTTTTTTCGTCTTTTTTACCTGAATCGTTCCAAAAAATCGCTAAAGCCTGCAAAAAGCGCACTTCTTTTGAAATAAATACCAGTTCTTCAATTTGAAGGTCTGCCTCATAAAGACGATTGGCCATTATAGTAATAAAATTTTCTACATATGTTCTATCAGAAAAAAGTATACTTAACGAGTTTTTTTCTAATTTTAATACTTCGCAGTCTTCATAGGCAATTGCCGAAGCTGACCTTCTTTTATTATTAAAAAGTGCCATTTCACCAAAAAATTCATTTTCTTTGGCAATATGTAAAATATACTTTGAACTTTTTGTGTTCATTGAAAGTTCTACAGAACCTTTAACAATAAAATACATTGCGTCTGGCTTATCATCCTGGTGAAATATTATCTGCCCTTTCGGATATTCTACTTGAAATTTCTTTAATCTTCTATCTATCATTGTAATATATTTTAAAGTATTCTATACTATTTTGATCTCAAAAAATATAATTCATAATGTCTTGTCAAGTATTTGATAATTTTATTTTCAAATAGAGATTAATGAATACGAAGTTAATTTTTTATTTTTTGATTTTGAATAATTAGTAATCAATCGTAAAAACAATTGACCCTTTAAGTCTTTATAAATTGCTTGAAATATGAAGCGATTAGCCGGCGCATTATTTTGGATTATCTGGTTTATACCATTTCTACCTACTACGTTTTTATGCGCTATGGCTATAATTATTTTCAACATTATATGGTTTAATAAAAGCGATAGAAAAACAAGATTTTTAAGAAAAATATATAGATTATGGGGCAGGCTAACTATATTTTATGCGTTTTCACCTGTAAAGGTCGTTGGTTATAAAAAAGATATTCCCAAACCAACTTTAATAATTAGCAATCACCAATCTGATTTTGATATTTATGCGGGTGGATTTTATCCCGTGGATTTTTTATTTCTTTCAAAAAAAGAAGTTTTTGAAATACCGCTTATAGGTACGGCCATGAGAAATGTTGAATTTTTAAGCGTAGATAGAAATCAGCCAGAAAAAGCGGCTGTTTCTCTTTTAAATCTTATTAGAAAAATTAAACAAAAGAAAACTATTTTAATATATCCAGAAGGAACAAGAAGCGAAGACGCGTCTAATATGCTTCCTTTTAAAAACGGCAGTCTTATTGCTGCCAGGCAGGCTAAAATTCCCATAACACCTATTGTTATTCATGGTACCCAACTGATAAAACCTCCAAAGAAGAAATTTTATATTATGCCCCATAAAATATATATAGATGTATTAAAACCTATTTATCCAGATGATGATCTTCATCCTAGCAATGCGAATTCGCCTTACTCTGAAGAAGAACAATCTGATAAAATAAGAGAACTAATGCAAAGATCATATCATGATCTAAAATTAAGAAAGTTTTCTTAAAATGATTGGCCCGCAGGACAAAACGGCTTTTTTGTTATACGTAAAGTATCCATTAGAAAATGAAAAAATAAATTTATTAGCCGCTGATTTAGGGTACAAATTTTCAGAAGAATTATTTTGGTTGCTGTTAAAAAATAATTGGAACTCATTATCTGAATTTATAGATAATCATAAGGCAAATGTATACACCTATTGGGAAACTGTAGAAGGAACTGATCTAAAAGAAATTCAAAGAAAAATAAAAACATGGAATTTATCATATAGACCCATTTTTCTTAATAATTTGAGCGGCTCTTTTTTAAATGTTTTTGAACAAATCGCTAATAAAATATTTGTTAAAGATAAAAAATTTATTATGATTCACTCTTCTGTCTCGTATCTTTCTAGTGATATAATTAAATTATTTTATAATGAACAAAATGATCACGTAATCGATGATTATAAAAATCCGTATTTTTTAATTGTTTCATATAAAGATTTTCAAAAAAAAGAAAATATTGAAAAATTTATAAGAAGCTTGAATTCCAATAAAAAAAACAATCCGTTAGTAATAAAAAACGCGAAAGACTTGTTAAAATTTATTTTATTTTTAGAAAAAGAAAAATCTTTTGCTGCCCGTAAGGTTTCAAATGACTTATCTTTATTATTTAAGAAGTATTCAAATTTATAGTCTTTAGAATGAATTCAGGTTTAAATGTGACACGCTAATAAAATATATATACAAAATTATATTAACCTCTTTGTGATATAGATTTTAAATTTGATTTACATTTTTTTTAATATAATTGATATTTGTTTTTAATTTCTTTTGCGAGTTTTTTTGCGGTAAGACTCTTTAATATAGATTCAATAAGAGCTAAAGCAATAAACCAGTTATCTTCTTTGTTCTCTGGTTTTCCTGAAAACAGAAGTTCTGAAACTTCTCTTAAATTTTTTGGTTTAATAGAGAGAGAGCGTAAGATAGATTTTTCAATAATAGCAAGCGATTTTTGAACAATACGAATTTCTTTTTTGGGATTATTTATGGCATTACCATGTGCAGGGAAAAAATTATAATTTGAATATTGTAAAACTTTATCAAGTGTATTTCTAAATAAATTAAAATTACCATCCCAGTTATGGTAAATTGCGGGGATATTGCCAATAATTAAATCACCTGAAAAAAACCATTTATAATTTTCTTCAGCCAAAGAAAGATGCCACTTGCTGTGTCCCGGTGTTTCAATAACTTTAAAATTATATTTTCCCGTGCTTATTATATCATTTTCTTTTAACGGAATATCTATATAAATAATTTCATCAGGGCGTTTTCGCGGATTTTGTTTTTGTAGATTTGTAAGATAAGAGTTCCAATCCATTTTAAAATCGTTTATTTTTTTTTCAGATTCTGATTTTGTTTTACAGGATATTTTTAAAAATCGAGCGGTTTCTTTATACCAGTCATGTACATAATTCATGTAGTTTGGAATATCTGTTGATAAAAGGTAATGACCTAAAGTTTTTATATGATCAACATACCCTCTAAGAAGCATTCCTCCCGAAATATGATCAATGTGAGGATGTGTATAAAATATATATTTAATTTTATTTAAACTGATGCCTATATCTTTAAGTACTTTTGCTAAATAAATACCTGATTCGATATAACCGCTGTCAATTAGCAGGGGTTTTTCATCTAAAATAAGATATATATGGTTATCTAAATAAAAGGGCTGGGGAAGGGTTATTTGATATATGTCTTTTTCAATTTGCTTAAAGGAACCTGAAGATTTTTGAACTTTCATTTATTGAAAACATCAATCTTTGTTTTTATTTGAGATAAGCTTAAATATATACTTTGAACCTATAAACTGACCTAAAATAGCAGCTACAACAAGAAAAGGAATAAATTTATAAGAAAATCCCGTGAAAATGCGAGTGGCTGCCACAAAGGGAATAGGAAAATGAATGTATAAAAACCATAAGAAAGAATATTTTTTTGTTCTTCCGCGAAAATATCCAAAAGGTATATTTAGTATAAAGGCAAATAATAAGAGAAAAAATCCAAGAAAATATAAATCATTCATTTTTTTAATAAATGACAAGTATAAATAAAGTGTCAACTACTTTTAGATTGATGTATTTCTATGAGATAAAACCAGCGGATAAAAGATATCAAATAAAAAAAGTTGATTTTATTTAAGGGCCGTATCGAGCCGATAATATTAAAAATGGACATTGATAAATCTGCAATAGAGGATGGCGACAGTAAAAAGAAATTAAAAATTGTTAATTTTGCAGATAATAAAAATAATAAGCCGTTGCAGTTAAAAGAAAATAGCAATAAAATAATTTATTTAGATCCCAGAGCTTTGCGGCATCATGAAAGAATTATAGATTTATTTCGTATTTTATTTAAGCGCAGATGATTTTCTCCCGCGATAAAATAAAGAAAACCCTATAGGGCCCAAAAGCCCTCCTATTATGGCGCAAAGAATAAAAGCTTTGTAGGTAATTTCATCAATTTCTTCAATTTGGTATCCTACTTTTGCGGCTGCAACTAATAAAGTAAGCGGTGCCGCTAATAAAAAAGCCGAAGCGATAATCGTACGAATAGACGCTAAGATATTATTGTGTTTTATTTTATTAAGAATAAAAAATGAAGCAGTTAAACGAATTAGAAAAATTATAATATAAAATTGAACAGCTAATTTTATTATATTTAAGATATTAGCTTCTTCTATGCCAAAATCCCATCCTAATTTCATAAAAAAGAACGGAATAAAAAATCCGTAACCTATAGAAGATAATTTACTTTCTAATTTTTTCTTATCTCTAAAAACAAAAGAAATCATCATGCCTCCTAAAAAGGCTCCTAAAATGTATTCTAGATGAAAATAAGCAGAAAGAGCGACCATGGTCAGTAATATTAAAAATGACATTCTTACTCCAAGTTCAGATACATCAGCCGAAGTTTCAATGGCTTCAGTAGATGAAGGGAACCACCATAAATATAGTAAAATCAATCTCATTAAAAAATATGCTGCTGCAATTAATATTAAAAGTTTTGAAATATCTGTAAAAAAAAGAATATTAAAAGTATGATTATGAAGATGATACATTTCGAAAATTAGTATAAAGGTAATACTTAATAACTCGCCAAGTGTACCTGTCCATATTAATGTTTGTCCAAAAACTGACTGCTCAGCTTTATTAGATTTTAAAACTATAAAAATTATACCTACGGATGAAGCGGTTAAAAGAATGACTAAGAAGTACATTTCTGGCATAAGTATGTAGTTATATATTAAAACCGATGTTATATAAATTACAAGAATCATAACAGATGGTGTTCCTAAGAATTTGATTTTTAATCGGTCAAAATCAATTTCAATGCCGGCTAAAAACATAATAAATATAAAACCCATTTCTGATAAAAAATTAATTAATCTTAGGTCTATATCCTGTTCATACAACAGGGCTCTTAATAACATGCCGTACAAAATTTCGCCAACTAAAACAGGAATACGAATATAACGGCTGATTATAGGAATAATAAAAGAGCCTATGCTAAAAATAAATAAATAAAATGCAAAATCTTTCATGTAGATAGAACTAAAAGGCTTCCGGGAAATTTTTTCATTAATAGTTTCGCGCTATTAGGAATAAAAACTCCCGCTTTACTATTTTTAGGTAATGATACAACTAAAAGCTCTTCTTTATCTACAACTTTCAACACTTCATTTACCGGATTTCCTATTAATATATTTTCTGTTACGGTTATGCCATATAAAGCCGCTATTTCGCGCACAGAATGCATCATTTTTTTGGCTTTTTCAAGTTGAACATTACCCGCAATTAAACTGGGAGGATTAACCTGAACAATTCTTAATTTTATATTCAACTTTAAAGCCGCGTCTACAGCGAGTTCTGCCGCGGGTAAAGCCCCTTCATCTGAAGATACCACTAAACTTACTTGCTTTACTTCTTTATAATTTCTAATTATCCATAAAGGAGTTTGCGCTTCTCTGAAAATTTTAAGCAATGAAGGTATAAGAAGATATTTATGTTTTATCTTTTGAATAAATTTATCGGGTTCTGCGTATATGACAAGGCCAATTCTTCTTTGAGAAAGCAAGTTACTAAAATAATTTGGTATATTCCTTAAATATTTTTTTTCAATGAAAGGGTCTTTATTATTTTTTTTATCCCATTGCGCAGGAAATTGAAGTTCATTTATATCATCTTTTGTTGTACTATAAGTCGTTAAAAAACGCATTTTAGCCGGTTCCATTTTATTTAAAAGCCAGTAGTATTCATTTAGTACTTCTTTTTTAATATGTTTTGATAGAAACATATTTACAATTAAGCTGCCATGCCTTATAGGAAAAACAGGAGCCCCTGCCTTTAAATATTGCGCGGTTGACCTTAAAATATGCGGGTCTCCTATTAAAATAAGTTTATCGCCTACTTTTGGCACACTGCTTCCCGATGGAATTATTAGGTTATCTTCTTTTGATATTTGAAATTTTTGAAAATACGGCAGTTCTGCCTGAAATAAAATTTTCTTTTTAGGTCTGTATATAGCGCCTATAAGCCATGGTCTAGGCGGTAAATCTCTTAAGGGCTTACCCACAAGGGGGGAACTTTTTGTAAGTTCTATTTGTATTATTTCACCTTCTCCTTTGCCAATATTTAGGGCAACAATTTCGCCTAAATTCATTTGATTTATGATCATATTTGCCATGGTTTCATAAGGAGTTACCACAAATACGCCTTTCTTTCGCAGTTGATTTGCCGTATTAGAATCGCTTATTCGACAGACAATATTAGTTTTTTTAAAGCGGTTAATAAGAATTTTTAATATTTCATTTGATACGCTGTCTTTATCGACAGTGACTAAAATCTGGTATGCTTTAGCGACCCCTGCTTTTTTAAGCTCTATATAGCTTGTAGCGTCACCTTCATGAAAAATAATATTTGTATCTGAATATTTTGACTTGAGTTTTTTTATTTCAGCTGATTCTTTTTCAATAATAACCAGCTGCCATGAATCTTTTAATTTTTGTATTAAAAGCTGACCTGTTCTTCCGCAACCTATAATAACTGCGGTGGGTTTTTGTTCTATCACATGTTATTTTTAATTTTTTTAGGTCTGCTGTCAAGAACATCCGGTGGTGCCGCCGCAGGTTTCACATTTTAAACAAGAGCCGTTTCTTACCAAAGTCATTTGGCCGCACTCGGGACACATTTCTCCTTCGTAACCTTTTAGTCTGGCCTCTCTTATTTGAGCTGCTTCTTGTTTAACAGCCTGTTTTGTTTTAATTTGAACCACTTTTTTTAATACAGGAATCCCTTCAGGTATATTTTTTTTTTCAGAAGTTTTATTACCAGGTTTTTCTGCATCTGAAGGTGAGGGAATTTTAGAAAATTCATCTTTTTTAAGATTATCTTTAGCAGATTCAGAAATTAAATCTTCAGGCAATACATGAGCTAAATCTGTTCTACCTAAATATGTGATAGCAAGTTCTCTAAATATGTAATCCATGATAGAAGTTGTCATTTTAATTCGTTCATTACCCTGGACAATACCGTTTGGTTCAAACTTTGTGAATATAAAAGCCTCAACAAATTCTTCAAGAGGAACACCGTATTGAAGGCCAAGTGATATAGCGATGGCAAAACCGTTCATAACGCTTCTAAAAGCCGCGCCTTCTTTATACATATCTAAAAACACTTCGCCTAGAGCGCCATCTTCATATTCGCCCGTTCTAAGATATACTTTATGTCCGCCGATAACGGCTTTTTGGGTATAACCTTTTCTTCTTTGAGGAAGTTTTCTTCTTTGGGCAATATGTAGTATGGCTTTTTCGGCAATTTTTTCTGCTTTTGCTATCGCCGAAGAAGATAAAAATTCTTCTTCTTCAATAGTAGAGAAAAGAGTTTCACCCAGGGCCGATAACGGCTGAGAAAGTTTAGAACCATCCCGATATAAAGCGTTAGCTTTAAGCATTAACTTCCATGATGATAGGTAGGCGGTTTTGACCTCTTCAACTGATGAATTATGAGGCATATTGATAGTTTTTGAAATAGCGCCAGAAATAAATGGCTGTGAAGCTGCCATAATTTGTATATGCGCCTGATAAGGTATATATCTTTCACCCTTTTTACCGCATTTTTGAGCGCAGTCAAAAACCGCAAGATGTTCATCTTTTAAATAAGGGGCGCCTTCTATCATCATAGTACCGCATATATATTCACCCGCTTTATTTATTTGTTCAGTAGTAAAACCTAAGTATTTAAATAAATTAAAGTTTATATCATTAAGTTTTTCTTCAGGAACTTTTAAAGTTTCAACTAAAAACTCATCACCTATAACGCTTCGGTTTGCTACATAGCTTAAATCAAAAGCGGTTGATAAAGATTTTTCCATATTTTCAATGATGTTGTCTGTAAAACCTTTTTCTTTTAATGTGATAGTATTAATTTCTGGAGCGTTTTCAAAAGTTCCAGTGCCCACCATGTATTCTTGAATTTTATTTATTTCTTCTTTAGCGTAGCCTAAATTAGTTAAAGCTAAAGATACCGATTTATTTACGATCTTAAAATATCCGCCGCCTGCTAAAGACTTAAACTTTACCAAAGCGTAATCTGGTTCAATGCCGGTAGTGTCACAGTCCATTAAAAGGCCAATTGTTCCTGTGGGAGCAATTGCTGTAACCTGCGCGTTTCTATATCCGTATTTTTCACCTAATTCTACCGCTTCATCCCATGATTTTTTAGCCTGTTCTACCATATATTCGGGAGCGTATTTTGAATTTATTCCCGAAGGAGTAATACTTAAACCTTCATAATCTTTTGCAGGAGCGTTATAAGCCGCTCTTCTATGATTTCGCATTACTCTTAACATATCTTTTTGATTTATTTTGTATCCCTCAAAAGGCTTTAATTCTTTAGCCATCTCGGCGCTTGTTTTATAACTTACGGCAGTCATAACAGCTGAAAGGCTGCCTGTGATCGCGTTTGCCGCCGCAGAGTGATATGGTATGCCCATAACCATAAGAAGAGAACCCAAATTCGCGAAACCAAGACCAAGCGTTCTGTATTTGTATGACAATTCTGCGATTTTTTCAGAAGGATACTGCGCCATCATAACTGAAATTTCAAGCACAATTGTCCACAAGCGAATAGCGTGAATGTATGATTTCATATCAACAGCGTTTGTTTTTTTATCATAAAACTTTAAAAAGTTTAATGACGCTAAATTACAAGCGGTATCATCTAAAAACATATATTCGCTGCATGGGTTTGAAGCGTTAATTTTACCTTCAGCGGGGCATGTATGCCATTCGTTTATTGTAGTATCAAACTGAAGCCCAGGATCGGCACAGGCCCATGCCGCGTAAGATATTTGGTTAAAGAGATCCCTTGCCCTTAATGTTTTGCTTACCTTGCCGTCTTTTCGGCGAATAAGATCCCATGTTCTGTCTTCTTCTACCGCTTTTAAGAACGCGTTGCTTAATCTAACAGAATTATTTGAATTTTGACCGCTTACGCTTTGGTAAGCTTCGCTGTTCCAGTTAACGTCATAATCATCAAAAGCGATATCTGTAAAACCCTGTTTTGCTAATTCTAAAAGTCTTTGTATGAATGAATTAGGTATATCTCTCTCACGCGCTTTAATTAAAATATCTTTTAATTTTATATTTTTTTTAACGTCTAAAAGTTCCGGTTTTTCATTACATCCCGATACTGCCTGCATAAGTTCGGTCATAATTTTTTTTATTTGTTTTGAACCGGCTACAAGGCTGGCGACTTTTTCTTCTTCTACCACCTTCCAGTTTATAAAATCTTCTATATCGGGATGGTCTATATCGAGAGTTACCATTTTTGCCGCTCTTCGCGTTGTGCCGCCCGATTTAATGGCCCCTGCCGCTGAATCTCCTATTTTAAGAAAACTCATTAGGCCCGAACTTTTACCCCCGCCCGATAAACCTTCGTCTTTGCCTCTCAATGAAGAAAAATTCGTACCTGTGCCAGAACCGTATTTGAAAAGTCTGGCTTCACGAACCCATAAATCCATAATACCGTTTTTATTAACCAGATCGTCATCAATAGATTGAATAAAGCATGCATGAGGCTGCGGATGTTCATAAGCAGATGTTGATTTTACCAGTTTTTTGGTTTTAGGATCAACATAATAATGCCCTTGAGAAGGCCCGTCAATACCGTAGGCCCAGTTAAGACCTGTATTAAACCACTGGGGAGAGTTAGGCGCCGCCATTTGATGGGTTAACATATACCTAAGTTCATCATAAAAAGCTTTCGCGTCTTCTTCTGTGTCAAAATAATCCTGTTTATATCCCCAGTATGTCCATGTGCCGGCAAGGCGGTGAACTATTTGTTTAACGCTTGTTTCTCTTGTGTATCTTTCTTCTTCAGGGAGTTTATTTAAAGCTTCAGTATCGGGTTCGCTTTTTTGAAGCCATTCAGGCATATTTTTTTCAGCTACTTTACGCCTAAACTTTGGAATACCCGCTTTTCGAAAATATTTTTGAGCTAAAATATCGGTTGCCACCTGTGACCATGAAGACGGTACTTCTACGTCACTAACCTCAAAAATTAAAGAATTATCTATATTTTTAATTTGAGATTTTCTCTTTTCAAAAAGGATATCTTCAAAAATATCTTGATCGCTTTTTGTAAAATGTCTTTTAATTTTCATATCTCTCCCTTTTTTAATTGCTTAAAAAAACTATAATACCGCCTTTTTAAGCACAAAGCACAATTAATTTTTATTTTTAATAACCAAAGAAAGGTTAGCACCCGCCGTTTTGCAGCAAAAAAGTATTTTTAATACTTATAAATTGTAAAAAAATAAATTTAACGAGTCGGATATTATAATTTTATATATCAATATGACAAGAAAAATTATGTCACATTTTAGATTTTTTTTAATTTTTTTAAAATTTAATCGTCGTTCTGAGATTTTTTCCCATATTTAGAAACGGGTAGTTTTATCTGCAATTCAAATTTATTATTTTCTAAATTTTGTTTTATTTTACCGTTTAATTTAGACACTGTGGCGATAATCTCTGATGAACCCCTGCCTTTTTTATTGTTAAATATTTCAAAATTAGTTCCAGAGAAAAAAGCAAAAATAATAATGTTTTTTTCGCGTCGAAAAATCCAGTTGCTGTCATCATATCCATATTTTATATCATTGTTACAGATTTCTAAAAACATTGAGAATAAATTATAAAGAATTTCTTTTTTAAAGTATAAATTCATATTTTTATTTAATTTAGTATCAAAATGAAAATCTAAGATTCTTTGCATGCTCAAATACCTTTTTAATAGGATAATTTTTAAGCTGCCAAAAAAATCTTTATCTAACTGATGAACAATTTCATGAAACTGTATACGTTCTTTTAAGACATTTAACACCGTATTTGACTTTTCTATTATCTCTTTTATTTTTTTGTTATTTTTTGTATTTTTATTAAAAAGCGATGAAAGCATTATTTTAATATCTAATAGATTGCCTCCCATATGATTATGAAGATCGCTGAAAATTTTTTCTCTCTCTCTTTGAAACATCGAAATTTTTTCTTTCTCATTTTCAGACTGTATCAGAAGATTATTAACGCGCAATATTAATTCTGACGATTCATAAGGTTTGGTAAGAAAATCGTTAGCTCCCGCGTTTATACTTTGAGAAAAATCAACCTGAGTTTTTCTTGCGGTAAGAATCAATATTGGCAGTTCATGAGCCGGATGTTTTTTTCGCACTTCTTTACAAACTTCAAAGCCGTTCATATCGGGCATCATCAAATCAATGATTAATATATCAAAACTCTTTTTCCCTTTTATAGCAGATAGAGCGCTTTTACCATTTTCGGCCTGAAATACTTCATATCCATGCTGCTGAAGACAAGACATTGCAAGCTCGATATTAACAAGATTGTCGTCTACAAGCAAAATGTTTTTATTTGAGTTTTCATTTTTTGTTGCGGATAAAACTGCATTTTTTGACTTAAAACTAAACTCTTCATTGGAAGTTAATAAATCGTTTCCTGCCATTTCAAAACTTTTTTCTTTGACAATTACAGAAGAGGTCTCGACTTTTGCCAGCGGCAGCGTAAAAATAAATTCCGTGCCTTTCTTGTGTTCATCGTTTAGCCATATTTTGCCGCCGTGAAGTTCAACAAGGTTTTTAACAATAAAAAGCCCAAGCCCGCTTCCCTTCATGAAATCATCTTTTTTTTCTGACTTTTTGGGCCCTATATTCTCATAAACTTTAAAAAGATTTGCTTTTTTCTCTTCTGGTATTCCGCTGCCTGTGTCGGTCACAAGTATTCTTGCTAAATTGTTTTCATTAATAGCTGAAATACTAATAGAGCCTTTTTGAGTATGCTTTATTGAATTTCCCGTAAGATTTAATAATATTTGCTCAAGCCTGTCAATATCAGCATTTACTGTAGGGAAGTTTTGTGAAACATTATTTTTCATTTTAATATTATTTTGATTTGCTATGGGCGAAAGAAGACTTATGATAAGATTTACCAGAGAATATAAATTTACGGGTTTTAAATTTAGTTTAATTTCTTTTTCTTTTATTTGGGAGTGGTCAAGAAGATCGTTTACCAGATGATACAGTCTCTTTGTACTTTGATGTATTAGTTCAATATTTTTTTTATCTTTTACACCTAATTTCTTACTTTTTGAAGTTAAAATAATTTCGCACAAGCCCATAATACCATGCAAAGGTGTTCTAAATTCATGAGAAGTATTGGCGAGAAATTCGTCTTTAATTCTATCAGCTTTTTTTAAGTTTGTAATGGCAAGCTCTCTATTTTGAATAGCTTCTTTTTGCGCTTTCAGTTTTTCATCTTTTAACTCATTTATTCTGTTCGCGAGAGCGAGAGAAAAAAGCGATACCTCTAAAATTGAGCCTAAAAAAAGCATATTTTTAGTAATCATATTTGATGGCAATATACCCATATTCTTTAAAATATAACCGCTGGCGCATATCAGTAAACTAAGCCATCCGGCTATAAAATAATAAGCGGTAATTTTAATATTGATTCTTTTATACCCTGAAATACCAAATGAAAAGCCAAGAAAAAATGATAAAAAAACCATATAATAAGTAATTAAATTCGACAACCGGGGCGAAATTATAATTAACATTATATTAAAAACACCTATAAAAATATAAAGATTAGATAAATTTAAGAGTATTTTTGATACCTTAGAAACTGAAAATAAAGTTCTGGCAAAAAGTATTGCAAACAATAACACCAGATTATTCGCGGGCAAAGCTATTGAAAATATCCAGTTTGGGTTCGGATTGTCAAATATTTCGTTTTGATAACCTGTCGTAAACAACTGAAAAATAAAAAGAAATACAACAAATAAAACGTAATATAAATAAACTTTTTCTCTTAATGAAAAGAATATAAATAAATTATAAAAAATCATAATTAACAATATGCCAAAATAGGTGCCATAATATAAATTTTCTTTTCTGGCTATTTTAGAATAATGGTCTTTTGAAAAAATGTATACAGGTAAAATCGCAGCTGAATAAGTTGATATCTTAAAAAAAATACGTATTGTATTTTCGCAAGATGTATCTAAATTAAAAACTATGTTACGCGACAATATGTCTTTTTCATTGGCCGATCTTAAGTTCCCATTTTTTTTTTCGATAATTTTGTTATCACAAACTAAATATAAATTTACGTTTGCTAGTACGGGATAATCAATTAATAAAATATAATGTTTATTCGCTGCAGAAGTTTTTTTCAACAAAAAATATCCCCATATTGAGGATTCTGTTATGCCAAAATTTGGATTTGATTTTTTATTTTGAATAAAATTATATTTTTCAAAATTATTAACAAATTCATGAATAGCAATTTGATTCGTTTTATCTTCATAAAATGATAAGTAAGGCGAAATGTCATATTTTTCTATTTTATCGTTTATTTCAAGAATTTTAAGGCCGCTGTTTGCGGCATAAGTAAATTGAGAAAGACCGGTAAATAAAGTTAGTATAAGCCAATATTTTAACAAAAGATTTATCATAAATTCTATTAATTTAATCTATATTTATTTTTTAACTTCAAATACGCAAGAAAAAATAGAAAATCAAAATTTTATTTTTAAGAAATGAATATATTTTCAGTTATAGATTTTCGTACTGGGCGGTAGGGTTTTACTCAAAGTGATATTTTTATATAGACTTTATTAATTCTCATATCTAATCTTCTTTTTAATATATGAATGATCAAATAAAAAAGGAGACTTAAAGCCTCCTTTTTTATATTGAGCACTAATATTTATTTTTTACTCGCGTATCACTACATTATCAACAGCCCAATAAAAATCCCAGTTTGCATTGTAATAATGGAACCTGACTTTTAAACCGGCGTTTGAGTGCGTAGATATATCGATACTTTGCTGATCTGAAAAACCCCACAACCCAAGGCTAACTCCTGTATAAGTGTAAACATTTTGCCATGCCGTTCCGTCCCATACATCAACATCAAGGATTTCTGCTCCGCTAGCTGCTTCAAAATATTGATCAAACTCTAAGAAAAGAGTTGCCGCAGCCGTAGTATCTATAGCAGGTGATTCAACTGTAGAGTCGACATTTACAGTTCCGCCTGCATCGCTGTCAATGAATATAAAAGGTGAACCATTTAGTGTATCGCCCCAATAATCTGAAACAACATTCCAGACAACACCATTGCCCGCTATATCAGTGACTGCCCAGTCAGTAATATCTAAGTCGTTGAAATTATCAGAATAAATAGAAGGGGGCGGTGTAACATCTGTCACCTGAATGCCAACATCACCAATCGCAAAAGCTGGATTAAGTTTAATATAAACCGTACCTGCTTGTGTAGCCGTAAAAGTTTGACCTTCACCATCAAAGCCATTAGGATAACCAGAGTCTATATTGGTAAAAATTGCCGAACCATTCGGATTATACGCGCTGGCATATATATCACCGCCTCCCGAATATGTGCCGCTGCCATCATAGTCGTCATCCCAATTTATTGTGTAAGTATTGCCCGCAGCTACCGAAAACTCAACATATACTATTGAGTTTACTGTTACAGTCTGATAGCCTCCATCAACTATAATTGTGCCAATAGTTGTTGGCGGCCATATTATAGCATCAATGAAAAGGCTTACCGTATCGCTTTTGTTGCCGCCACTACAGTAGCCGCTGTCATCAGTAACTGTCAATTGAATTTCATAAGTTCCGGCCATATCTGGCGTAAAGCTGGTTGTCATTAGCGTATTGCCAGCTATTGTTGCTGTAGAACCGCCGGGAGCCGAAGCTATTTCCCATAAATAGTTTAAGGTGCCACTGCTACCGCAATTGCTCCAGTCTGAATCAAGTGACCAATTGCCATCTAATAATACAGGATTGCCAACAACCCCAGATGTATCAGAATCCCACGTATCTGCTATTGGAGCTTGATTTTCTGGTACATAATCATAAGCTTCTAATACATATGAACCTGTACCGCTAAGATAATCTTCTACTTTAATAAAATAAGTACCGCTACTTGTAAACTGGTACGCGAAAGCTGAACAGTTCCCCATACCTGATTGGTCATCAAATGTCAACAGGGTTGTGCCGTCAGTGTCATAAAGATAAATTACCGTATCCATATCACATGAGCCCGCGCCGTCTGATGTTTTGAACAGATATGTTTTAGTCGTATCTGTAATATTAAGACTAATATAATCAACATTGCCCGCAGTATGTATTGTATGAAATTGAGTGCTGTTAGGCGTTATTGCGCTTGCACCAGCCGGAGTGTCATCAACTTCATATATATCTGCTTCAGTAGTTGTAATAGTCGAACATGTAGCGTTACATCCGTCTCCTGAAGTAGTATTGCCGTCGTCACAAACTTCAGTTCCATAAACCATGTTATCTCCGCATAGATGCTCAACTACATTTAAAGTATGAAATAAATCAACTAAAGAATCACTATCTGTTTTTATGTATACAATACCTGTTGCAGGTGCAGTGAATAAACAATTTTTATCTGAGATGATGGTTCCAAAATCTGAACATAATTGAGTTAGAAAAGCGGCGTCTGAATATACGTAAAGATCGCTATCTCCCGTTGCATCTGTATTTAAAGCTATATATTCAATACTTGCTGATAAACCTGTTATTTTATAATAACTATTGGGGGATGACCCGCTTACTTGAGCTGAATGTGGCAAGTCTACACCATATACTAAAGTTATAGGCGTAGCAACAGATCCTTCTGGTTCAACTGTACATGTTGATGAACATTTATCTCCTGCGGTAGTATTGCCGTCATCACAAGTTTCACTTATAAATGCATTCACAATACCATCACCACATATTGGATTTTGACAGTTCGCCTCACATGTACCGCTTTGCACAGCGTTTTCATCACAGGTTTCGCCATTTGCGCCGTCAGTTATGCTGTCGCCACAATAAGTAGTAGTGCCCGCTACCGAATTACATGTCGCATCGCAAACCGTACATGATGTTTCACCATAAGCGCAAGATTCAGTTACAGTGTTACTGTCATCGCATGTTTCGCCGCCGTTTATAGCGCCGTCGCCGCAGTAACCGGTAACAGCACCGGCCACTGAATTACAAGTAGCATCGCAGACCGTACATGATGTTTCGCCGTAAACACAGGATTCTGTCACAGTGTTAGCATCGTCGCAGGTTTCCACACCGCTCTCTATAAATCCATCGCCGCATGACGCCGCTTCGCAAGTATTCAAGCAGGCATCGGTATTAAGCGCATTGCCGTCGTCACATGCCTCTACGCCAAGTTGTACAAAGCTATCGCCGCATGTTGCCAGTTGGCAAGTATCCAAACAAATGTCAGTATTATCAAGATCGGCATCGTCGCACTCTTCAACACCCGCTTGTATAAATCCGTCGCCGCATGTTGCCGCTGTACAATTGTTTAAGCAGGCGTCATTATCGGATGCGTTTGCGTCGTCACATTCTTCTGGCCCATTTGTAGCACCATCGCCGCAATATCCGGTAAGAGCGCCAGCTACTGAATTGCAAGTAGCGTCACAAACGGTACAAGAGGTTTCGCCGTAAACACAGGACTCTGTTACAGTGTTACTGTCATCGCATGTTTCGCCGCCGTTTATAGCGCCGTCGCCGCAGTAACCGGTAACAGCGCCGGCCACTGAATTACAAGTAGCATCGCAAACGGTACAAGAGGTTTCGCCGTAAACACAGGACTCTGTTACAGTGTTGCTGTCATCGCATGTTTCGCCGCCGTTTATAGCGCCGTCGCCGCAATATCCGGTAACAGCGCCGGCCACTGAATTACAAGTAGAATCACAAACGGTACAAGAGGTTTCGCCGTAAACACAGGACTCTGTTACAGTGTTACTGTCATCGCATGTTTCGCCGCCGTTTATAGCGCCGTCGCCGCAGTAACCGGTAACAGCGCCGGCCACCGAATTACAAGTAGAATCGCAAACGGTACAAGAGGTTTCGCCGTAAACACAAGATTCTGTTACAGTGTTAGCATCGTCGCAGGTTTCCACACCGCTCTCTATAAATCCATCGCCGCATGACGCCGCTTCGCAAGTATTCAAGCAGGCATCGGTATTAAGCGCATTGCCGTCGTCACATGCCTCTACGCCAAGTTGTACAAAGCTATCGCCGCATGTTGCCAGTTGGCAAGTATCCAAACAAATATCAGTATTATCAAGATCGGCATCATCGCACTCTTCAAAACCCGCTTGTATAAATCCGTCGCCGCATGTTGCCGCTGTACAATTGTTTAAGCAGGCGTCATTATCGGATGCGTTTGCGTCGTCACATTCTTCTGACCCATTTGTAGCACCATCGCCGCAATATCCGGTAAGAGCGCCAGCTACTGAATTGCAAGTAGCGTCACAAACGGTACAAGAGGTTTCGCCGTAAAGGCATGACTCTGTAATAGTATTGCCGTCATCACAAGTTTCACCTGATTCAGTTATACTATTGCCACATACAGGTGTAGCTGTTTCAACCACACATAAATCACATCCGTCGCCTGTAATAGTATTGCCGTCATCGCAGCCTTCCGGCCCGTTTGTTATGCTGTCGCCGCAATATCCGGTAAGAGCGCCAGCTACTGAGCTACAAGTAGCGTCACAAACGGTACATGATGTTTCGCCGTAAACGCAAGATTCTGTTACAGTGTTACTGTCATCGCATGTTTCACCGCCGTTTATAGCACCATCGCCGCAGAAACCGGTAACCGCACCGGCCACTGAATTACAAGTAGCGTCACAAACGGTACAAGAGGTTTCGCCGTAAACACAAGATTCAGTTACAGTGTTACTGTCATCGCATGTTTCGCCGCCGTTTATAGCGCCGTCGCCGCAGTAACCGGTAACAGTACCGGCCACTGAATTACAAGTAGCATCGCAGACCGTACATGATGTTTCGCCGTAAACACAGGATTCTGTCACAGTGTTACTGTCATCGCATGTTTCGCCGCCGTTTATAGCGCCGTCGCCGCAGTAACCGGTAACCGCACCGGCCACCGAATTACAAGTAGAATCACATACAGTACATGATGTTTCGCCGTAAAGGCATGACTCTGTAATAGTATTGCCGTCATCACAAGTTTCACCTGATTCAGTTATAGTATTGCCGCATACAGGTGTAGCTGTTTCAACCACACATAAATCACATCCGTCGCCTGTAATAGTATTGCCGTCATCACAGCCTTCCGGCCCGTTTGTTATGCTGTCGCCGCAATATCCGGTAAGAACGCCAGCTACTGAGCTACAAGTAGAATCGCATACAGTACATGATGTTTCGCCGTAAAGGCATGACTCTGTAATAGTATTGCCGTCATCACAGCCTTCCGGCCCGTTTGTTATGCTGTCGCCGCAATATCCGGTAAGAACGCCAGCTACTGAGCTACAAGTAGAATCGCATACAGTACATGATGTTTCGCCGTA
>JAOUOS010000077.1 GCA_029880285.1 Spirochaetia bacterium | reverse complement strand
GGAGAATTAGTTTGATTGAATATAAAAAATGAAAGAGAATAAAATATTTATTAAAAATATCTGATGTCTAATGATGGCAATAGATATAAATTATATTTTTTAAGGGTTATTCTACAGGTTCGTTATGCGCTTGTGACAATTAGGGATTAACATAGAAAAAATATATATAAAAAATAATTTTCATTTAATTAATAATATAATTTTATAATTTCTACAATATCATCAACATATTTTTCTTTAGGAATAGAAATTTGAGCAGGATGATAAGCATGTACATATAAGCGATTATTTTTTTTAAAATACCATGCGGAAGATATTTCTTTATTAAAATAATCATTTTCTATTTCTAAATAATCATAAAAAAAAGGTAGTGTATTACCGCCAATTATTATATCAGGATTTATGATTTTAATTTGTTTTATGAGAATATCCTTGTACTTATAAAAATATTCAGAAATCTCATTTTTATTACTTGAAGTACTACCTGGAAATTTTTTTATATTAATATAAGCAATATATTTTAATGAATCGCCGACTCTTGAATCTTGTGTAAGATATGAAATATTACTGTATTTTTTAAAATCATTAAAAACTGAATATGATACATAAGCCATTATTGCATAACTACCTTTATTTGAATGCCATCCATCTTTTAATAAATCTTTTACAAGATCCCAGCCACCACCTTTTTCATTTTCTTCAAGTTTTTCCCAAGGCTCTTTTAGAATCCATAAAATTTTAGGTTTGGTTTTTGAGCTTAGAAATAGTTCTTCATTGACAACACCATCAAAAATTGGGTCATGAAATTCATGATTATTTTTTGAATAACTTGTTATTTCATTATTAATAGTTATTTGTTTTTGTTTTAATTCATTTGGTGTCATATTTTTACAATAATAATTTAATAAGTTTATAAAAAAAAATTTTTGAATATAAGAAAAACTAAATTCAAAAATATTATATAAATATTTTACGATGATTTTATTAATAAAAATTATAAATAATAATATCTAAAATACTTATTCAGCCTTTTGATGATTTTTGCCTTTTATGCGACATGAGCCGCCTACCTTGTTAAAACTATCTATTTTTATGCCACAAAATACACAGTGAATACCATCTGGAATAATAATATGTTTTTCACTAGGACTTTTTTGACAGTAATCGCCAACCTTGTTAAAACCATCTATTTTTTTGCCACAATATTTACACTCCATGTTATTTTCTCCTTGAATAGATTTAAATTATATTTAGCCCCAAAATATTAATATATTTTTATAATTTAGCATTGCCAAAATATATGCTAATGGTAGAATAGCAAGAATAAAATACATATAAAATATAAAATAATTAAGGTATATGTCCTACCTAGACCAAAATATAATTGTCATAGCGCATAACGTTCGATCTTTTAAGTCGTCGTAAATCGTTTTTGTAGGCCTGATGAGCGCGAATTAACCTCAATTCATGCGCGAAGATGGCCGTAAAGCAAAAACGATTTACGATGAGTTTTGCGGTTCGCCTTAAAAACAACTTTACAATTTATCTATAAAAAGTAAAGCTTTTCTTGATGCCCATAAAACGCAAAACCGAGCAGCCCACGAAGTGGGCGCGCAGCTTAAAAGATTAGTTAGTCGATGAACACCGCAAAGAATAATAATTGATTATTTCTTATTATCTATTCTAATTAGTTCTGCTATATGCTTAACAATCTCAGCTATCTTTTTATTGGATAATGATTTAATTTCATAACGATTTTCTTTATTTTTGCAATTATTATTAAATAAATCTATAATTTGTTTCTTGGAAAATCTATGCCCAAAAAAATCAGGCATAATCGAAAATATTTTTTCCATAAAGAAATATTCACCTCCTGTTGAGTCAATAATTTTAATATCATTTATTTTAATATCCTTAATTATTTTAATCAAAATATTTTCTAAATCTACATATTTATCAGCAGAATATAGTTTATTTTCAGAGAAAATGATAACTGGTAAAATAGGTTTAGATATTGCTATTTTGATTTGTTTATTCATATTTAATTAACCAGATTAGGAATTAAATTAAAAAACCATAAAAAAAAGAGAATTGTCTTTGAAAAATATTTTTCTAAAAAAGATAGTGATAATAGCTAATGTTAATTAGAATTATTCTATCTTAAAAAAGTATATTATATATAAAAATGGATTATATATAATTCAGCTAATTACCCAAATTAGGAAACAAAATCTGAAAAGTATAATAAGTAAATGAATAAAATCGTTATAGATATTTACAAAAAAGTTAAAATAATATTTTCTAATAATTTTGTTATAGCCTTATGAATATTGAATTATTTACTAGAAACTATATTTTCATTCCAAATCTGAGTAATTATATTATTAGATTACGTTCTATATCGATTATTATAAAAATAGAAAAAATAAAGATAATTATATAAAATGCAAAATAAGACATTAAAAAGAATATGCGGTGTTTTTCGACTAACGTTACGCGCTTGACCTGAAGTTTTTGAATGCAGAGCCCCGATAAGCGAGCACCAATAAACCTCTATTGCTGTGCGAGCCTTATCGGAAAAGGCGAGGCATTCAAAAATTTGGTCGAGCAACTACAAAAATCTATTGTCACTATATTACCTAATTTGTAAATAACATTTTAGAAGATAATACGTTGCGAGACCCGAGCGACCAAAGGGAAGCGAGCAGGTAAGTGCTGTTATCGGAAGTCATAGGTCACAATAATTAAAAATAATTCTCTAATTATAATTATTAAAATTGTGAAATCATATGAAAACCATAATAAGAATTATTATTTGCTAATTTAATGTTTGGAATAAACAAATAACTAGTATCAAAGCTTGAACTTTCAGCTGCATAAACGGAATCTGTCCAAACAAAATATCCCCAAATTGCCATTGGTATACCAATGGATGCTGGCAAGAAAACTCCAGTACAAAAAGCCGCGCCTTGTTCTTGACATTGAGGTAAACCAACGGATATATTAAGTATACCATATAGCGATAAAATTGAACCACCAATTAGGACACCATTTCCAGGATGATCAATATCAGTAATATCAGATTTTTTTATGGGCTCTTCACCACTATAAGTTTTAATATACATATTTTCTTTATCATTTCGAAGAATTTTCCCTTCTATTTTTTGGCCATCATTTTTACTAATTATCGCACCTGTACCACAATTTAACAGAAATATTATTAATAAATTTAAAATAAATAAGTTTTTCATTTCACCCTCCATTAATTTTTTATGTATTAAAACAGTATAAAACATAATATGTCAATAAAATTATAAAAATTATTATAATAATTAAGTTAAACTGAAAAATAAGAATTTCTAAAAATTAATTAGATTTTTACTGTACCGTAAAATTACCATTTTTAAGTTATGGATATTAAATAATAAAAAGAAAGCTTTGAATCATCCCCGTTTTAATGGACAGTATGTTTAGGTGAACTTAATATGAGGAGTTTACCATGAAAGAAAATTACACAGATGAATTTAAGAAAGAAGCAGTAAGGTTGGTT